>NZ_CAMCEC010000009.1 GCF_945873775.1 uncultured Treponema sp.
ATATTTGGTTTTTCTTGGTGAACTATCTGTGGTTAATTCAGGCGAACTCTAATACCAGTCATAGTCTTCTGTGAATTTTTCGTATTTGACTTCTGCTTCTATTCCGTGTTTCTGGAAGATTTTTGTGAATATCTGCTGGTCGGATGGAAAAAGCGGTTTCTCGCATCTGTAAAACTGATAGTATTTTGTTCTTCCGTATTTTATAAGGAGTTCCTTTTTTATTTCCGCGGCTTTTTTGTTAGGAATATCGTCAAGAATATTTTTTGTTCCCCAGGCAAGCTTTATTTTCTTGTCTGTCCTAAAATAAGGACAGTCCTCATTTTTCTTTGGAAAAAGAAGCGGATTCAAAACATAAATGCCAATATCATTTTTTGTTAATTGCCTGTAGCAAATTTGCCTTAGGCAATTCCCGGACTTTTTGCAAGCTGAATTCGCGCATAATTTATATTGTTCTGGTGGTGTAAGGTTCATTCCTATTAATTATTATACAATAAAAAATCACATTTACTAAAGAGATTTTTTAGAGATTATCGGGTCAATCCCGATAATGACATTAAATTATAAAATTCGATATTCTGACTATTTAAGCAAAAAAATACCTCCCACGTTTTTTTACAAACCTGGGAGGCGGATAACTTTCAATGGCTTTATGCTATTGCTTTTGTGCTGTGTATTTTTTTTAGAATCAGCTGGTATGCAATGAGGATTGCAAGCAGGCTTACTCCTATGATGTCGGTTTTTGCCTCTGGAATTACACAGAGAAGTCCGGCAACGGCAAAGAGAATTCTTTCAGCTGTGTCAAATGCAATTATTGTTGTCTTGCGTTTTCCTGAATTGTAGAAAAATCCAGTGTTGTTGAATCCGTAGCCTTCAAGAGCAACGCTGATTCCGAACATTCCGAGAATTGCGGTTACAATTATCATAACGACAGAAAGAGCGGATGCATTTATCATAAGCATTTTGCTGTTGTAGACAAACATATAAGGAATTATAAATGCGCCTATGGCAAGTTTTGTCGCATTCAGGGCGGTTTTCATTGGCTTGGCTTTTGCTATTGCGGCACCGGCAATTGCGGCAAGTGCGACTGGAGGCGTAACATCGGCAATGATTCCAAAGTAGAATGCAAACATATGGGCTGCAAGCGGTTCTATTCCAAGGCTTATGATTGCTCCTGCTGTAATTGTGGAAGTGATAAGGTAGTTTGCAGTTGTAGGCGCGCCCATTCCGAGGATTATGGAAGCAACCATTGTAAAGACCAAAGTTAATAAGAGTTTTCCGTGCGCCAGCATAACAAGTCCGTTTCCAAGCCTTAGTCCCAAACCTGTCAGCGTTACAATTCCGATTATGATTCCCGCCATTCCACAGGCAATCGCTACGCTGATTATGTTTCTTGCGGCAGTGCACATGATTTCAACAATATCTTTTCCGCCGAAAGAAGGCTTGCGTCCATGCGCCAAATCAGAGACAGAAACTCCGAATCCGACCAGAACACAGGCAATGATTCCCATTAACGCCGCAAAAACCGCAGTCTTTCCTGCGCAAAGAAAATAAATAATCACAACAAGCGGAAGAATCATATAGCCTTTTTTTAGAAGAAGAGGCATAAAGCGCGGAAGCTGTTCCTTTGGAAGTCCTTTAAGTCCGAGCTTTTTTGCTTCAAGATGAACGGTTATAAAAATTCCTGTAAAGTAAAGAATCGCCGGAACAATCGCTGCCTTTACAATCGTTATGTACGGAAGCCCGAGGCTTTCTGCCATAAGAAACGCTGCGGCTCCCATGATTGGCGGCATTATCTGTCCTCCTGTGGAAGCTGCTGCCTCAACTGCGCCTGCAAATTCGCCTTTGTAGCCTAGCTTTTTCATCATTGGAATTGTGAACGAGCCAGAACCTACAGTGTTTGAAACAGACGAGCCTGAAACAGTTCCCAAAAGCGCGGAAGACAAAACGGCAACCTTCGCAGGACCGCCGCTCGCTCCTCCTGCAAGCGCATTGCACACGTCAATAAAAAAGTGCCCGATTCCTGTTTTTTCAAGAAGCGCGCCAAACAGAATAAAAAGAAAAATAAATGTAGAGCATGCGCCGATTGGAGTTCCCATGATTCCTTCTGTGTTGTAAAAAAGATGGCATACGACACGCTGAAGCGAATATCCTCTGTGATGCAAAAATCCCGGAAGATATTTTCCCGCGAACGCAAACACGATAAAAGAGCCTGCTATAATCATAATCGGAAGCCCTACGATTCTCCGGCAGCTTTCAAAAAGAACAAGAATTCCGACAATTCCTATTGCAACATCTAGCGGCGTGTTGTTTCCAGAGCGTCTTACAAGCGAATCAAAGTTCACGACAATGTAAAGCCAGCAGGCTGCTCCAATCAGTCCAAGCACAATGTCGTACCAAGGAAGCGTGTTCCGGGGACTGTGTTTTGTTGGAGGAAAAAGAAGAAATGCCAGAAGCTGCACAAAAGCTAAATGTGTTGCGCGAAGAACCTGCGCTGTGATTGCTCCAGACAAAGTTGCATACAACTGAAAAAGCACAAAAATAACAGAAATAAAAACTGTAATATACTGACGCCAGCATTTGTGTTCACGGTAAGACTGCTCGCGGTCCAGCTCTTTCATCATCCTCTTCATTTCTTCTTCGTTTGAAGTAGGAAGAAGCTGTTCGATGTAGTCATTAGAGCTTTTGTTTTTGTTGTTTGCCATTCAAACCTCCTGTAATTTATTTTATATGGTGAAAAATATAATCTGCAATTGAAACATTTTTTATCTGAAAGACTATGCTTGTCTGCGGCTCAAAAAAATCAGCAAGAAAATAGTCTGTGCTTTTTCCATTTTTGTCTTGAATGGAAAAAGCGTGGTTTGCCACAATTCCTACAGCCATTACAAGTTTGTCAACAGTTCTGTTTATATTTGAAATTTCGTAGCCTTCGTCAGTTGACTTAAAAACTGCGCCTGGCATTTCCTGCGGTTCTGGAATTCCGGCTCCGTAAGAAACAAAAACTGTTCTGCCGCACACAAGCTTGCGTCCTTTTGATTTGTAGAAATCTTTTACGCGCCCTTTGTTAACCGAATGTGTATAGGAAATTGCAAAGCCGTTCCTAAAGCCATTCATAGAATAAAATCTTTGCGACGTTTTTTTTCTATTGCTGACTGAAAGAACGGGAAGCGCAGGGAAAATAAAAATTCCCCCTGCCAAAAAAATTAAAACAAGAACTGAAAAAAGTCTTTTAGACAAATATTTCCGCCGGATTAGTTTAAGCCAAGCTCGCTGAAATATTTTTTTGCGCCCGGATGAAGCGGAACAGAAACGCCTGTTACAGCTGACTGCGCGGAAACTTCTTTTCCTTTTGCGTGGGCAGTTGCAAGGTCTGAAAGATTTTCAAACAAAGCCTTTGTCATTTCGTATACGATTTCTTCATCAAGCTTTGCATTTACTGCAAGTGTCGCTTTGATTGCAAGAGCCTGTGTGTCAGAATCTGTTCCTTTGTATGTTCCGCCTGGAATTGTTGTAAGCGTGTAGTATCCGTACTTTTCGCAGATTTTCTTTGCAGCTTCTCCTTCAACTGGAACAAGAGTAAGTCCTGCTGTGAATGCAAGTTCCTGCAATGCAGCGTTTGGAACACCAGCCGTGATAAAGCATCCGTCCAAAGTTCCGTTCTGAATTCCTTCTGCGGATTCCTTGAATGAAAGGTTGCTCTTCTTGATGTCGTCGAATGTGAGTCCGTAGCCTTCCATAATTTGCTTTGCATTGAATTCAACTCCAGAACCTGCGTCTCCTACAGAAATGCGCTTTCCTTTGAAATCAGCAACAGATTTTATTCCGCTGTCTTTTGAAACTGCGATCTGGACAACTTCAGGATAAAGAGTTCCGATTGTCATAATATTTTCAAGCTTTTCGCCTTCAAAAAGATCTGTTCCGTTGTAAGCGTAGTCCATTACATCGTTCTGCACAATTGCGTATTCAGCTTCGCCCTTGTTTATAAGACGAAGATTCTCTGCGGAAGCTCCAGTTGCCTGAGCTGTAACGTTCATATTTTCAATTTTTGTATTCCAAATATTTGCAATTGCTCCGCCAAACGGATAGTATGTTCCGCCAGTTCCGCCGGTCGCAAGAATGTAGTCTTTTTTAGCATTTGAGCAGCCCGAAAGAAGCAGCCCCGCGCAAATCAACAGCGCGCCAAGTTTTACAATTTTCTTCATAGAAACCTCCAAAAAATCAACAAAAATACTCTAAACTTTACTATATAATTGCGTTTTTTTCAATTGGGGGACAGTAGAATATAGAAATGAATAGTGTCATTTTGCAACTTGGAAAGAAGAGAAAAAATAAAATGCTTACTAAAGATTTTTCAGTTTTTATGCTTTCATTCTACTTTGAAAATTTCATAAACAGTTTTGCAATAGAATTGCAAAGATTAAAGAATTTTTTATTTTTCTCGTAAATTCTGCGGAGAAAAATATATGCTGGAGTTTTTGACATTTCAACTGAATAAAAATCTGTGTTTAAGTCATAGACATCATGGAACGCAGCTTTTGGATTTGCAAGAATCTTATCAAGTTCTGGATGTTCAGGCTCAAGAATGGATTTTATTATTTCGTTTTTTGCCATGTCATGAATATGCATTTTTGGGTTTGTGAAAAGATGAAGAACTTTTGCATCATGAATATAAGGCATACATCGGCAGTTTCTATTTATCTGACAGTTCCAGATACCGTCAATTTCTGTGATTGCTCCGTTAAGCCTGTAATTTGCTTCGTTTAAAGAAGTCTGGTCAAAAACAGTTCCGTTTGATTTTTCCCGGCTTTCATTCCAAAGTTCATGCCAAAGAGTAAAAAGGGCATCGGATTTTTCTGAGCCATTAACACTCATAAAACCTCCGTTAAAATGCTTGTCATCATAGCCGTCATGCCAGCCAAATTCCTTTGCATTTTTTTCAAAGAAGTCTTTTACTGGACTTTCCGAAATTTTCATGTGGCGGTTTAAAACCATGCCAACAGCAGGTTCTTTAGGCAAGTCTTCAAGTGATTCATAAATAATTGTGTCGCAATCTATATAAACGAAATCTCTTGGCAAATATTTATTCATTGATGTTTTTATAAATCTTGAACGGTCTCTGTTATTAAATTTTTCTGGAACATCAACTGTAATAATATTTACACTGTATTTTTCAAGAATTGTTCTTTTGTCTTTGAATGTAGATTTTGTATCTTTATCAACTAAAATATATACATTTGCATCTGGCATTACTTTTCTTAATGTCATAATGCTTATTGCTGTCTGTTCATAAAATGTGTCGTTCGGTGTGCTTATTAAAATATATGCAATATTCATTTTTATAGTATATTATTAAATAAATGTTTTTTCAATGAAAAAGTATTTTCAATAAATATGCAACAACATTGCTTAGTGCTTAAAATATGCAATAATATGGCTCTTAGATGAATAAGTTTTTATTTTCTAGGCAATCTGCTTATTGGTCAAAAACATTCCTTTATATATTCTCGGTTTTGATAGTAAAAGTCTGTGTTGAATCTGCTTATGCTGTCGCTGACCCAGGAATTGTAAACTTTGAACAGGCTTTCAATTATGATGTCAACATTTTCATTCGGCTGGACATCCTCAATAAGGCGCTCATACACTTCACCTATTGTCCAGTAATCAGGAACTTCATATTTGCATTTTACAACATTGTCAAAATCGCCTGTTTTTATGGAGCACATATTTATAAATTCTTCCGCAACGCTGTCTATCACCTCGAAATGCAGAACATCTGAATGGGTATATATTCTTTTCACAACACTCTTGCCCAATGTATTTACAATATATGCTCTCTTTTGTTTTTGTCTGCGGCCAATAAATTCGATTAAGCTGCAAGTATAAAACAGCGCGTTATCATTCTTCATCGGTAACCTCGTATGAATCTATGAATTTTAAGCATTTCAAGGCTTCTTCCGTATTGAAGCTTATTTGATGTGTCGGGTATTTGAATTCTACCAAGCTCCAAAAATTTTTCCTGCTGATTTTGCCGTCAATGAAGAAAACATTTTTTTTCTATTTAATCAATAAGTTTATTTTTTTGTTGTTGATTTTATAACCTATCATACAAACAAAAAAACTTAAAAAGGTTGTGAGCAAGAATTTTGTGATTGGAGAATTTGCAAAAACAGGATATAAATGAATTAGCCCTATTGATATTATTTCAAGTATAAATCTATGCATAAAATACATTCCTGAGCTTAAATTTCGTAATATTGACATTTGTCTTTTTGGAAATGGAATATGCAAGGCTATAAGAAAAATGCAGGCGATAAAATAAGGTAAAAATATAAATAATGAATGGTCATCCATCAGGAACTGTTTATTTTGCTCTGCAAAGTAAATCTCTGCACATAATAACAAAAATAAAATTGGAGAGATACAACAAACTATCTTGTTGTATTGTTTGTTCCATTTTTTGTTTATTTCATAGCATTTTATTCCTATTGCAAGATCAAAAAATCCCACAAAGAGACCATTCCGGGCAATTTTGAAAAATTTGGCATATAGTTCTATCATGCTGGAAAAAAACGGAATGTCTTTGATAATGTAATAGTAAGTGTTGCAAATCAAGGCGAACGAATATAAAAAGATTCCAATAGAAATTGCTAGATTTATTTTATTTCTTTTTAGAAATGGATATAAAAATATAATTCCAAATATGCAGGCAGAAAGAAACCACATTGCTCCAGGCGGATCAAATAAAATCCTCTGAATGGTTCTTACAAACCATTTTATTGAAAACTGATAATTGTTGATGATTTTTAGAAACACATCAAGCAATATATTCAGTGTAACATAAAATAAAAGTGGAACTAATATTCTTCGTATATATGATTTTATTGTCTGTTCAATTCCACCCCCCCCGGATTTTTCAAGCTTTGACATAAAGAAAAAACCGCTTGCAACAAAAAAGAAAGGAACTGCAAGTCGAAATATGCAGTGCAAAATATACCAGCCAGTTCTTCCAAATATAGACTCTATATTACAATGTATAGCAATAACACATAGCATGAAAAAGAATTTTAATACATCTACAAAATTATACTCTTTTTTATTAGTTCCGATTTTCATAATGTTGTATAATTGTACAATGTTTTATAAAATTATAATAGTAAGTAAGGTTAATAAAAACACTAAAGATAGGTTTATATGAAATATTTATTTTTATCTCCAAAAGATGACAATTATACATTTTATTATTCTGATTTATTAAAAAATAAAGATGTTTTGTGGGTAAATACCTCTTTGAATAAAAAAGGGCTCATTGGTTTTCTTTACGGAATTCATATATCTAAAAAACTTAATAAAATTATCAATATTCCGTTCAAAGATATTTGGATTCAGAATTATAAAACAAAAAAAATAAAGGACTTTATAAAAACTGATGAAAAATGCATCGTTTTGGTTTTTAGGCATTCCTTTTTCTTGTTTTATCGTCATTCTTATGAAAAATGGCTGAAAAAAATAAATCCTAATATAAAAATATGCTTCTTGTTTGCGGATATTGTTGATTCTTATAAAAAAGGTTTTGACATAAATATTGCAAAAAATAAATTTGATGCGCTGTTCTCATTTGATAAAGAAGATTCGCAAAAATACGGACTGGTTTATTATCCTCATATAGTGCCGTTTCCTGCCAATATAGAAATTCAGAATGTCCGGGGGGGGCAAAAGTATAGTATATATTTTATGGGAAGAGCAAAAAAACGATTGAATTTGCTTGTTGAAATATATAAAAAATTAAAACAGAATGGAATAAAAGTCTTATTCGAAATTGCAGGAGCAAAAGAAAGCGAGCGGACATTTTTTGATGAAAATTTTCAATATATAGATTTTATTACATATAAAGAATATTTAAGAAGATGTTCAAATGCAGATTGCTTGCTTGAAGTTATGCAGTCAACTTCCAATACTGGTTATACAACACGAGTTTTGGAAGCTATTTCTTTGAATAAAAAACTTATCTCAAATAATCAGGATTTAATAAATGCTCCGTTTTATGATAAAAAAATGCTGTCAACTTTCACATCAGAAAATGATTTTAATATAGAATTTTTAAATAAAACAAATACTCCTTTGCATTGGAATTATGATAGCTATCAATACTCCGCGGACAAACTGCTGTCATTTTTGAGAGAATATTTGTATAAAAAAGACAAATAGAATATTATTTTTATTGCAATATTATTTGTGAAAGTCTTTGCAAATCTTTTTTCTGAAATTCACTTATATAGGCAAATCTTTCTAGCCCATTTTTTGAACATTCATTATAAATTTCTTTGTCAGAAAGCTGCAGTATTCTATTCTTGATTTCATAAATAGAATATGGGTCGAAATAAATTGCCGCATTTCCACAAACTTCTGGAATGGAAGATGACCCGGAAGTTATGACAGGAACTCCATACTTCATTGCAGATAGTGGTGGATAACCAAAGCCTTCATTTAATGATGGATATATAAAAGCATAGGAATTCTCAAAAAGACATTCTAATTCATCTCGTTCTATATAATCTAATAATACAAAATTTTCTTTATGTTTTATTTCCTTTTTAAATATCTTCTTGTTTATGACACCTGTAAGCACTAATTTATAATCACAAAATTTTTTATCATCAAGTATTAGGTCGAAAGCTTGAATTGCCCTTATTGCATTTTTTATCCAGCGTTCAGCATTTGTAAGTAAAAAGTACTTTTTTGCTTCAATATTGATTTTTTCTTTTATTTTTGAAAATTCAATTGATTTTATTGAATTATTTTCTAGTTGATTGAAAGATGGTGAATAGCAAATTTTTATATTTTCTTCCTTGATTTGTGGATAAAAAGAAAGAATTGAAAATTTTGAATGATTTGAAACTGTGATAATTTTTATATTTGGTCGGATTAAATTATTAATGCTGCTGTTTGATACGATTCTTTTTATTTCTTTTTCTTTGAAAAGAAATTGTTTTACAATCTTTTTTATTATGTTGAATTTCTGTTTATTTGTTGAACAATATTTCAGTTCTATAGAATTTGCAGGCATTTCTATTTGTCTTAGTCCATGAATTGTTACTATTGTTTCACAAAAGTCTAATTTCCATCCAAGACTTTGCTGTATTAATGGTGAATAGAAACGGTCTATTTTATATTTTTGTAAAATTTCAGTAGGTTTTACTTCTTTTATATCAATAAGTATAACTCCAAGACTTTTTGCTTTTTCAATTAAATCTATATTTATATATCTTGAAGAATCGTATGCAGCATATAAGTTTATATCATCTTTATTATAACTATAAATAATTTTGTTAAATACAACTTCTGCGTAATCCCCCCCCCCGTGAAATTTAGAGCCTCTGATAGGTTGTGTGCTGGTAAGGTCAAAAAGAATATTTTTCATTTTTTACTGTCCTTTTTGTGAATATTGTTTTTTTATTGGTAATTTAAGGTTTAACGCTTTAGACATATAAATATATGCAAAACTGAACAAAGTTGTTGCAATAACTCCAGTTATTATTAGTGTGAGAATAAAAGTTTTTGTTGCATCAGACTTTGGAATGAATTTTGTTGTTATAAATGTTATTATACAAATAAAAATGCTTGTAGCTGCAATTATTCCTTCGAATAAAAAATATTTAACAGTCTTATTATTTTTATAGTAAAGCTTAAATAAAAATTGCCCGTTCCAAAAATGACCAACAGTTATTGATATTACGGTGGCAAGTATGACTCCGTATATTCCCATCAGTTTTACAAGTATAAAATTTCCAATTATATTCAACAAAGATTCTGCAATAGCCCTGTATTTTCCATCCCACCACATACCTGATGCGTTAAAATAAAGAGAATTCATGTCTCCAGATTTCATTATATAGAAATATGAACATATTAGAATAACTGCTCCAAATGGCAGAAGAAATTCTTCTCCTAACCAAAGTCGCATAAATGGCTGGTACATACATAACATACATGTTGTACACCAGCCGGAAAATAAGGTATAAAACAGATTGAATTTTTTTAGATTTTCATAATTTTTTTCTTTTGTTTCTGTTTGAAGAGTGTTACCAACTCCTGCTTGCAGGGAATTAATAACTATATTTAAAATTCCTGTAATTGCAGAAATAACAAGAAGATAGTTTGAATAAATTGTTGTCATTGCAAGACCAAGAAAAGCGCTTATAAAAATGCTGTCAAAACTGTTTCTTGAAGTTTGTGCAAGTTTACTTATCATCAATCCTGCAACTTTTTTTCTTATGTCTTTTTTTACTGATATATCGAGTTTTCCTTTGCATGAATATTCAGGGAACATTCTTTTTGTCTCAATTCCAACCATAACATTGTTAAGAACTGTAAAAATCGGCATCATTAAGACATATAAATAATAATTTTTTATTGTAACGAGAATAAGCAGCTGGCAGATATTCATCAGTCCCTGGGTTATTGTAAGTATGTTGCTTATTACATCCCGTCTTTGGTGTGCATTTAACAGTGAATTTTTATAGCCAAATAAAAGATAGCTCAAAGATGTGTTTACTAAATAAATACTGTAAAGTACATATATGTTTATATCCTGTGGAATATTTCCCTTTATAAGATGCGGCAGGAATGGCATTACCGCTGTTCCCAGTGCAAGAATGACAAGCCCGATTATAAAATAAACTCGTTTGTAAAAATTAAGAAGCGCGCAGATTGTGTCTTTGTCATCTTCTGCAATAGGTTTGTACATGGAGTAGACAACAGCACTTGCGAAACCTAATTCTGTAAGATTCAACACTTGCAGAATCGATGAAAAAAGGCTGTTCAGACCAGCATACTCAATTCCGATTTTCTTAATAAGAACGGTTCGTATTAAAAATGGAAAAAATATAGTAAAAATTTTGTTGAACATTCCGCTGTATATGTTTCTAACAGCATTTTTTGTACGAGAGAGTTTTATTTTGGGTTTTAATATTTCTTGTTCTGACAATTAAATAATTCCTATAGCCTGTATTTTAAAGCAAGCTCAAAATGCCAGTTGTTAATCTGATCATTTCCTACAGTTTCTTTGTCTTCATTTCTTATGTTGTAAAGTGGATTTATTATTAAGTCGAATGCAGCTCCAGCTGTTGCAGAAAAGTTTTTGGTAATGAAATATGTGGTTGTTGCTCCAAAATAGTAATTTGCTTTGAATGCATGACTATATTTTATCTCTGTTTCATTTGTATTTGAATTTATTGCCTTTGCATAGATATAGTTATTGTCTGGATTATTTCTGCCTATACACAAAAATGTAGAACCTTTTGGATAATAGATCCTATATTCGAGGTGCTGGGAATTTCCTCCATATCCAATTCCTGAGCCTAGCCACTGACCTCTGTTTGTGTATCCCTGTGTGATTTGATAATGAAATCCAAAACTGTAACCACCGACAAGCTGGTAGTTCTGCGACATTTCTGTATTGTTCCATTCAAATATAAGTTCGCTGTATATCTTTTTTTCTTCTGAAATTGTAATTGATTTTTTTGCGCCCACAGTGTATGTCATTGTATGCGTAAGATAACGCTGGTAGCCTTTGAATCCGCCTCCCGGAGCATAATCGTCAGTTCCGATTTCTCCGTAGATTTCAAAACCTACAGAAGGAAACAAGTAATCTGCTGTAAAAGAAAATTTCTGATCTTCTCCGGCTCCTTTTTCTCCTACATGGGTATTGTTGCCAACAGGTATTATATATTTTAGATTTTCCTTTGAGGATTTTACAAGGCAAGTTCTGTTTAGGCCAATAGTAAGTCCAGGCAAAAATGATGGAGCGTAACTGAATGTAAATCCATGGATTAAGTTATGGTCGTTGCCAGAGTCATTGTCAAAATATTTTGATTCTGTTAAATATCCTGTCCAAATTCTTCCTTCGATGTGGCCAATATTCCATCCTGTATGAGGTATGTGAATTTCTGTTTTTCTTAAACCTATATCAAATTTTGGATATGTAGCGGCATTATTAGAATGAAGCATTGGATTTAAGAATGCAGGTCCTAGCCAAATTGCCTGTGTTCCAAATCCGGCTGTAAGGTTTTTCCAGGAGTATCTTGCTTCTGTGTCTCCCCAGTCAAATGTCCAGAAAGACGAATCTCCAAAACGCTGCGGAGCATCTGCTCCTGTGTCATTTCCATATCCCCAAATATATGCGTATTTGTTTGTATAATATGCGCTGTTGTCAAAAAGTTCAAATTCCTTGTTCTGGCTCCAGCTTATTTGCGGCTTGAATGTCAGTTCGAGTCCGTAGGCTTCTAGTCTTGCGCCGGCGGTCAGACTTGTGTTGTAGCCTTTTCCTTGCCAGAGCGCGCCGTCGTTTTGTCCGTAAGGGGCTTTTGTGTTGTAGCTGTTGAACCATTCAGGACCATAGAGTTTGAGTTTTACACTGCGGTCGATTTCGGATGTGAACCAGTTTGTTTCTGTTGCGTCTAATTCATATAAGATGCGTTTTGTTCCAAGATTGTTACCTTTCCAAATGTGGTCTTCATCTGTAATCTGCCATTCGCTGTCGCTTAACGTGCGATAGTTTAGTGTCGGGCGTTCTGCCGCTCCAGTAAGGCTTAAAAAGTCGTAGTATTCTTCTTCTGTTGATTTTAAGGCTTCCTGAGCAAATACTGCTGAAAAGATAGAAAGCGCAATTGGCATTATAAAGTTGATTTTTTTCATACGTAGATTATAACTTTTTTGACATGATAGAATCAACTGCAAATTTCTTTTATAAATTGAAAAAAGTGAAGTTTTTCTATTGACATAATTTATTCAAATTGATATAGTATTATCACACTTTGCAAAAAGCAATGCGGGGATGGTGGAATTGGTAGACACGCCAGCTTGAGGTGCTGGTGGCGCAAGCTGTGCCTGTTCAAGTCAGGTTCTCCGCACTTAAGGACTGCTAAATTGCAGTCCTTTTTTTATAGTTGAATTGTATTATAATAAACTTGGGTAAGTATAAAAAAATCAAAATTTACTATAATGCCTAAATTGGGAGTTTTTATAAAATTAACTGATTAACTGTCATTATCAGGCTTGACCCGATAATCTGTTGTAAATTTATGGCGGTTTTTATCAGAACTCTAAATTGAACTTAGTATGTCTTTATGTGTTTTCCTGCAAATCATCAATTATTTATCTTTTGTAATTTCTGAAATTTTTTTGAGTAAAAGTTCTGTTAAGATTTTGTCTGTGATAAAAATTGACAAAAGTGCGATTATTGCGATAAATGCTACTATTGCAAAAAAGAATCTTTCGTTGGTTTGATTTTCCCGCCAGTTGAATTTTCCAGAAACTATGACTTGATAATTTTTTCCGCTGATTTTTATTTTTGTGCCGTATATGCTCGCGCCTTCTGAATTTATGCTTCCTTTTCCGCCGAGCTCGTAAAGAAATTCTTTTAATTTTTGAGCTTCTGGAGTCTGGCTTCCGACTGAACGCGCTGTTTTTCCGTCTTCAGAAATTGCTTCAAGAAAAATTCCGTGGGTGTCCGCATAATCAAGCATGGAAAGAAAACTTTCGCTGTCGGTTTTTCCGTTTTTTATGTAGGATTTCATCTGGTGAATCATCATTACGTAAGCAAGTTTGAGCCTTGAGTCTTCAACAGATTCGTCCATGTACTGCCTGAAAAAAATGTTCCAGAATAAAAGTCCTGCCAAAACTGTTGCGGCTGTTCCTGCCAAAAATGGAATTATAATCATAAGAATGTTGGAAAGAAAAATATGTTTTTTTATTGTCATGGCTGTTATTTAAATTTTCTTTTTTAAGGCACGATTAAAAATCTGTTAGTTTTCTGTTAAAATGCAAAATTAAAAAACTTCTTGCTATTTTTTTTGCCGGGTTTTACAATTTCAGCATGAATGCAAAGAAACTTTCGCTCCTTATAAACGCTGCTTCTGGAAAATGCGAGGCGGAGCTTGTGATAAAAAATTGCCGTGTTGTAAATCCAATAACGCGGACTGTAAAAAATGCAGACATTGCTGTGGAGCAGGGATTGATTGCCGGCGTTGGCTCGTACCACGGAAAAACTGAAATTGATGCGCATGGGCTTTTTGCGGTTGCGGGGCTTATTGACGCTCATGTTCATATTGAATCTTCAATGTGCACGCCGGAATCTTTTGCTCAGCTTGTAGTTCCAAAAGGCACAACAACAGTAATTGCCGATCCTCACGAAATTGCGAATGTCAGCGGTTCTGAAGGAATTCACTTTATGATTAATTCCGCACGTCGGGTTCCGTTAAAAGTTCATTTTATGATTCCGTCTTGCGTTCCTGCCACTGGCTTTGAAGATTCCGGGGCTGCCCTTGATTCAGAGGCTGTTGAAGAGCTTTTGAAAAAGCCTGAAATTTTGGGACTTGGAGAATTGATGAACGCTCCCGGTGTTTCGTCCTGCGATTCTGAAGTTCTGGAAAAAATTTGTGCGGCAAAAAATGCTCAGAAAATTATAGACGGACATGCGCCTGGCTTGAATGGTTTTTCTTTGAATGCTTATTCCGCGGCAGGAATAAAAACTGACCATGAATGCAGTTCTCCACAGGAAGTTTTGGAGCGACTTGAAAACGGAATGTATGTTCTTTTGCGCCAAGGTTCTGCTGCCCAAAATCTTGCGGAAATTCTTCCTTCTGTAACAAGAGAAAATTCCAGAAGATGCGCAATGTGCACTGACGACAAGCATCCTCAGGATATAATTGAATTCGGGCATATAAACGCAAACCTTAAGCTTGCTGTAAAAAACGGGCTTGACTGTTTTACTGCAATTGCAATGGCGACCGTGAACGCTGCGGAATGCTACGGCTTGAATGATGTCGGGCTGATTGCGCCAGGATATTCTGCGGACATTGTTCTTTTTAATAATCTTGAGGATTTTGAGGCTGAAAAAGTTTTTATAGACGGAAAACTCGCTGCGGAAAATGGAAAGGCTGTTTTTGAAATCCGCAATAGGGTAGACAAGGCTGTAACTCATTCTGTTCATATAAAGCCATTTATAATAGAAGATTTAGAAATAAAATTGAATTCTGAAAACGCAAAAGTCATAAGTTTAAAAAATCATGAGCTTGTAACAAAATGCGAAATTCGGAAAGTGAATTTGACAAACGGAATTTTTGACTGCAAAAAAAATCCGCAGATTCAAAAACTTATTGTAATGGAGCGGCACAAGAAAAGTGGAAAAATCGGAAAAGGCCTTATAGAAAACTATGGAATTCACGGCGGAGCGATTGCCACTACAATTGCCCATGATTCCCACAATATTATTGCCGCAGGAGACAACGACAGCGATATTTTTATTGCGGTAAATGAACTTAACAAAATGGGCGGCGGGATTATTCTTGTAAAGCGCGGAACTGTCATTGGCTCTTTGTCTCTTCCGATTGCGGGCTTGATGTCTGATAAGAATTTTGCGGAAGTAAGCAAAACTCTGAAAAATCTTTTGGAGCTTGCTTGGAATGAGCTTGGAATCAGCCGCGAAATTGAGCCTTTTATGACACTTTCATTTTTAAGCCTGCCTGTGATTCCTGAAATAAAACTTACTCCGCGCGGACTTTTTGATGTCAATGAATTCAAATTCACGCCGATTGAAGCTGACTGATATTTTTTTTGTCATTTGTATTTTTCTAAATTTTTGATTATATTATAGTCTATGAAAAAACAACCAAACGAAAAAGAAATTTTAGGACTTCCAGCTGAAACTCAGCTTCCTTTAAAACTTAATATTCTTCCTATTGGCGGCCGCCCGATTTTTCCGGGAATTTTTACGCCGCTTATGATAAATAATTCCGAGGACATAAAAGTTATTGAAGATTCTTTGGCAGGCGACGGTTTTATTGGAATTGTCATGTTAAAAGAAGACAAGGAAAATCCTACTGTTGTTGATCTTCATAAAGTTGGAACTGTTGCCCGCATTATAAAAAAAATAAATTTGCCGGATGGCGGCGTTAATGTTTTTGTTTCGACTTTGCAGCGTTTTAAAATCCGCAAGGTCTTGAATAGTTCAAATCCTATTGCCGCGGCTGTTGAATATATTGAGGATGAAGAGGACAACACTTTTGAAGTAAAGGCTCTTACGCGCGCTCTTATAAGTGAAATGAAGGAAATCAGCGAAAACAATCCGATGTTCAGCGAGGAAATGCGTCTTAACATGGTGAACATTGATCATCCTGGAAAAATCGCGGACTTCATTGTTTCGATTTTAAATATCGACAAGGAAGAGCAGCAGAAAGTTCTTGAAATGACAAATGTTCACAAAAGAATGGAGCAAGTTCTTGTCTTTATAAAAAAAGAGCAGGAAATTTTCCGTGTTCAGAAAAAGATTCAGACTGAGCTGAATGAAAAAGTCGAAAAAAATCAGCGTGAATATTTCTTGCGCGAGGAAATGAAAAGCATTCAGGAAGAACTTGGAATTGCTGGAGACTCAAAGACAAGCGACTACCAAAAGTTCAAATCGAAAATCGAATCATTTAATTTTAAAGGCGAAGTGAAAGAAGCGTTGGACAGCGAGCTTGAAAAATTTCATTTGCTTGATCCGCACGACCCGGACTACAACATGAGCCGCAATTATCTTGAGACTGTTTGTTCTCTTCCGTGGAATGACGAGCCGCTTGAAAACTACAATATTGAAAAAGCCTCAAAAATTCTTGAAAATGACCATTACGGTCTTGAAGATGTAAAAAAACGCATCATTGAATATCTTGCTGTGCGTATGCTTAAAAACGACGGAAAAGGTTCTGTGCTGATTTTAGTTGGACCTCCGGGAGTTGGAAAAACAAGCGTTGGACGTTCAATTGCAAATGCGATGAACAAAAAATTTTTTAGATTCAGTGTGGGCGGCGAGCATGACGAGTCTAAGATAAAAGGTTTTAGGCGGACTTACATTGGCTCTATGCCAGGACAAATTATTGAGGGCTTGAAAATTACAAAGTCAAAAGCTCCTGTTTTTATGATTGATGAAGTTGACAAGATGAATGCAAGCGCGCAGGGAGATCCTTCAGCTGCATTGCTTGAAGTTCTTGATCCTGAACAGAATTCAACTTTCCGCGACAGCTATTTGAATTTGCCGTTTGATTTGAGCAAGGTTTTCTTCATTCTTACTGCGAACACTTTGGACACAATTCCTCGGCCTTTGCTTGACCGCGCTGAAATAATTGAGCTTTCAGGCTACATAGATCAGGAAAAAATTGAAATTGCGCGGAAATATTTGCTTCCGAAAAATCTTGTTAAAAACGGATTCAAGAAAAATCAGGTGAAATATTCAAAGCAGGCTCTATCTTTAATTGCGACAGAATATGCAAGGGAAGCCGGAGTCCGCAATTTTGAAAAGTGCATTGATAAAATAAACAGAAAACTTGTCGCTGCGGAAGTAAGCCAGCTTGAAAAAAATGGAGCGACTGATTCTGCAAAGATTGGCGAAGCTGTTGCAAAGAAAAATTTCAGCATTGATATTCCAGAAGTCAGAAAATATCTTGGCAAGGCAGTTTTTGATGAAAGCCAGATAAAGACAGCTTCTGTGCCCGGAACTGCGATTGGCCTTGCTTGGACGAGCATGGGCGGCGACACTTTGCTTTTGGAATCAATTGCGATAAAGTCTTCAAAAGGCGGACTTCAGCTTACAGGACAAATGGGCGATGTTATGAAGGAAAGCGCGCAGATTGCCATGAACTGGAGCCGTCAGTTTGCAATAGAAAATAAAATCAAGGACAGCAAATGGTTTGAAGAAAACACAGTTCATCTTCATATTCCGGAAGGCGCAACTCCAAAAGACGGACCTAGCGCGGGAATTACAATGGCGGTAACTTTTACTTCGCTTTTAAAGGGAAAAAAAATAAAGCCGAACCTTGCAATGACTGGAGAACTTAGCCTTACAGGGCAGGTGCTCCCAATTGGTGGTCTTAGAGAAAAAACTGTCGCTGCAAAACGCAACAAGATAAAGACGATTATAATTCCAAAGGCAAATGTCCGTGACCTTGACGAAATTCCAGAGCACGTAAAAAGCGGAATAAAATTTATTCCAGTGTCAAATGTTCAGGAAGTGATTGATATTGTCTTTTAGCGTATGAAATTTGCTTTTACTTTTTTTGCCGGATTTTTTGTACTTGTTTCTGCTTCTTTTGCATTTCCGTTTAATTCGAAACTTTCGGAGCAGGAGCTTGATTCTGCTTTAAATGGTGAAATTCTTATTCGAAATATCAGCTCGTACAAAAATATTTGCCTTGACGTGGAAAATGCGGAAGTAAATTCCTGCCTTGATGAATTGAGAGAACTGAATCCGCGTTATTTTGTGGAAGTTCTTCAGATTAGAAAAGCAAGTGATGGCGATGGAGTTATAAAAAAACTTTCTGAGCTTCTTTCAAATGTTGAGTCTTATACAAAAATTCCTTATTATTCGGAACGCCACAAGACGACAACTCCGCTTTATTCATACTGCAAAATTCTTTCTGATTCGCAGGCTGATGAAATGCGCAATTTTACTGTTGATATGGAAATGCCTCCTTTTGAAGTTTACACTGCGGATATTTCTATAAAAACAGATTATGAAAATTTTCTGCTTTACAAATCAAAAAATTTAAATGACATGGCTTGCATTTCTTTTGTGCGTGTAAAAGAAAATAATCTTAGGTCGATTGTGGTTGCTTTTAAGCATGATGAATATTGGATTATTTATGGAATTGGAGCGGCAAAAGCTCCCAAAATAAAATTTTTGACACACAGAATTGAAGTTGCCTTTATTTCGCGGGTAAAAGCATTTTGTTCTTTTGCAACATCTTTTTTAGATTGAAACAATAAGGTTCAGAAATATAAGAAAAGCCGTTTGGAATGTTCCAAACGGCTTTTGTGTTTTTACACTAAAAAAAGTACTTTCAGGTTATTTCTTGAAAGCTTCAGCTACAGCAACGGCACATGCTACTGTACAAGTATTCATCCGTCGTTTCCTCCGGATGAAACTCGAGTTTTTATTTGCTCGCAATGCTCGCATTTTTGCTGTGCAAAAAACATAAAAACTCGCACGGCTGCCATCAGCTGCCTCTACGGAACTGCTTTCAGTTTATTTCTTGAAAGCCTCAGCAACTGCAACGGCGCAGGCTACTGTGCAGCCGACCATCGGGTTGTTGCCCATTCCCATGAAGCCCATCATCTCGACGTGTGCCGGAACTGATGAGGATCCTGCGAACTGAGCGTCTGAGTGCATGCGGCCCAATGTGTCTGTAAATCCGTAGGAAGCCGGACCTGCTGCCATGTTGTCTGGGTGCAGTGTGCGTCCTGTTCCGCCGCCTGAAGCTACGGAGAAGTAGTTCTTTCCTGCAAGGAGGCGTTCCTTTTTGTATGTTCCTGCGACAGGGTGCTGGAATCTTGTCGGGTTCGTTGAGTTTCCTGTGATTGAGACATCGACATTCTCGTGCCACATGATTGCGACGCCCTCGCGTACATCGTCAGCGCCGTAGCATTTTACGATGAGACGGTCAGGATTGTTTCCGTAAGGAACTTCCTTTACGACTGTAAGAGCCTTGTCAGTTCCGTTTCCGTTGAAGTAGTCGAATTTTGTCTGAACGTAAGTGAATCCGTTGATGCGGCTGATAATCTGAGCAGCGTCCTTTCCAAGACCGTTCAGGATAACGCGGAGCTTGTTCTTGCGGACTTTGTTCGCGTTCGCGGCGATCTTGATTGCGCCTTCAGCTGCCGCGAAAGACTCGTGTCCTGCGAGGAATGCGAAGCACTGTGTCTCCTCGGAAAGAAGACGTGCGCCGAGGTTTCCGTGTCCGAGACCAACCTTGCGGTCATCAGCTACTGAGCCCGGAAGACAGAATGCCTGAAGTCCCTCACCGATTGCGGCGGCGGCTTCGCTTCCTGTCATTCCGCCTGCCTTCTCTCCCTTCTTGAGGGCGATTGCAGAGCCGAGAACATAAGCCCATTTTGCATCTTCAAAGCAGATCTGCTGTGTTGACTGGCAGATTTCATAAGGATCAAAGCCCTTTGACTTGCACAGATCGCGCGCAGCCTGAAGTCCGGTCTCGCCTTCAGCGAATCCGTATTCCTTGAGAGCCTTGTTTACCTGAGGAATGCGACCTTCAAAATCTTCAAATAATGTTGCCATTGTATTCCTCCTTATTCCTTTCTAGGGTCGATGAGCTTGACCATGCCCTGATCTTCTGTAACGCGTCCGTAGTGTGTGCGTGCCTTTTCAATCGCTTCTTTAGGATCTGTTCCGGCTTTGAGAGCGTCCATGAGTTTTCCGAAGTTGATGCAGTTGTAGCCGATAATCTGGTTGTCCTTGTCAACCGCGCAGCTCTCGACGTAGCCTTCTGTCATCTCAAGATAGCGCGGACCTGTCTTGCGTGTCGCGAACATTGTTCCGACCTGTGAGCGGAGGTTCTTTCCGAGATCCTCAAGAGATGCTCCGACTTTAAGACCGTCCTTTGAATATGCGGACTGTGTGCGTCCGTACACAATCTGAAGGAAAAGCTCGCGCATCGCGGTGTTGATAGCGTCGCATACAAGGTCTGTGTTGAGGGCTTCGATGATTGTCTTTCCGATGAGAATTTCAGAAGCCATAGCTGCCGAGTGTGTCATTCCTGAGCATCCGATTGTCTCGACAAGAGCTTCCTCGATGACTCCGTTCTTGACGTTGAGAGTCAGCTTGCAGGCGCCCTGCTGAGGTGCGCACCAGCCGATTCCGTGTGTGAAACCGGAAATATCTTCCTGAGTCTTTGCCTGAACCCATGCGCCTTCCTCAGGGATGGGAGCAGGTCCGTGATAAGCACCTTTTGCCAACGGGCACATGTGCTCCACTTCTGCAGTGTACTTCATACCGTTTACCTCGAGATATGTAGAAATATTAATCCGGCTAAAAATGTAAGCCTGCCGGAATCTTGGCGGAAATTATATCACTTTGAAAACGGAAATTCAATTGCCGGAATATTCATTGCTCATCCATTGCGCGCGTTTTTTTAGGAAGTCAGTCATATAGTCAACCTCACTTTCGTAAGTTTTGCGGTTTTTCCATCCGGGAGCATGAGGCCATTGCCGTCTTCCAAGATTGTGCCATACTGAATCATTTAGCATTACAAACGGCTTTACATTTTTTGACTCGTTTTCAAGCCAGTCGAAAGAGGAAATAAGCTTTTGTTTTGTTTCATTCCATCGTTCTGCGACTTTTTCTGCAAAATATTCATCTTCAAAAAGCCGTTTGTACCATTGGTCTTTGTTTACCCAAAATCCTTCTGGGTCTTGACAGCCGTCGTAGTTTATGTTTCCGCATGAAATATCCATGTCCCAGAGCGGTCCCATGAAAATTTTCTTTGCCTGTGAGTCATAATAAAAATAGCAGGAAGCTTGAAATTTTGCATCGTGGTTTTTGGTAAATTCGTTTATAAGGTACCAGTCAACAAATGAATCTTCGTCAATTACACTTTGCCAGCCTTTTTCCGCGGATTTGAAATCAGGTGAAAAAATCACATCTTCGGCATTTTGAATTATCTGCTCCATTTTCTTGTATTCTGCCTCGGATTTTTGTTCCATTCGTATGCTGATTTTTGTTCCACGTTGTGTGCGGAAATTCCATTCCTTGTTTAGCCTTGAATTTACGGTTGCGAGAAATGAGCCTTCCGGGAGCGAAAGTTTTTCGTGTTCAACTTTTTCTGTAACTTGATAAAGTCCGTTGAATTTTCCATTTATAAAAACTGCGGCGAATCTTGCATCTGGAGTCCATTTCATTCTGTTCCAGACATTTTTTGCAAGAAAATAAGCGTATTCATTTCTGAGCGAAGTTTTGTCCGCAGTATTCGCCATTAAAATCCATTTTTTTGACTGTTTCATTCCAAAAAGCGGAGCGGACTTGTTTAGTTTTAGAAGGTACGGTCTTTTGTAAAGTTCCCTTGTCTGCCATGTTGTGTTTCCGTGTCCGCGGATTTTGCATGAACCTGAAAACTCTTCGGCTTCGTACATTGCCGTTACATAGTTTGTTTTTGAATTTATTTTTTTGCCTGCCATTGTGTCAATGTGCATGACAGAAAGTCCTATTTCTTCGCATTTTTCAGGCGAGATCTGATTTTTTGATGAATTTGAAAACATCATAATCAAAAATAAAGAAAGAATTGCTAGAATTGCCAAGTGCAAAAAAGAGTTTGTTTTTAATTGCATACTTTTTTATAGCATTATTTGCATTTTTCTTCAACTTTTTTGCGGTTTTTACCCCCCCGTACTCTTGACAATGAAGTATAATAGTTGTAATATCAGATTTAGTTACCGTTTATTCGGTAACTAAAGGTTTTACAAGGAGTTTTATGAAAGGAAAATATCGCCACGAGTTCAAATATCTTTCTCCTGAAATCACGCTTTCTGCGATTGAGCAGCGTATGGATGCGATTCTTTTGCGCGACAGGAACACCGGCGAGAAAGGTGAGTACGCAATCAGAAGCATCTATTTCGACGACATCTTCAACACGTGCTATCTTGAAAACGAGAACGGCACTGACCCGCGCGAGAAATTCAGAATCAGAATCTACAACTGTTCGAAAGAGAGAATTTCCCTTGAGTTAAAAAGGAAGGAAAGAGGGATGTGCCTAAAGACTTCCTGCCCGGTTAAGCTTGAGACGCTCGAGGAGATTATGGCAGGGAAAATCCCGGATTTTACGAGCGAGACTCCTTATCTTCTGAAAAAGCTGATTTGCCAGATGCAGTTCCGCGCGCTTCGCCCGGTTGAGATTGTCGCCTACGAGCGTGTTCCTTTCACTTATGACGACGGAAACGTGAGAATCACTTTTGACAGGAATCTGCGCTCTTCAAGCAATATCGGGGACTTTTTCAACGAGGATGCGGCTTTCCGCTCAATTTTTCCGTTCGGGACAAATATGATTGAGGTGAAGTACGACGAGCTTCTGCCGGACTTTATAAACGAGACGCTCCAGACAAGCGCGCTGCAGTGGACTTCGTTCTCGAAATATTATCTGTGCAGGAAGTTTGATATTCAGGGAGTTCGCTGCGGATTTAGAGCATAAGATTCAGCAATTTATTTGGTTATTTTATAGAAAGCAAAAAGTGAGGTTTTTATGGGATTCAAGGATATTTTCAAGAAGTCGTTTATTCAGGGATTCACGAGATACGACGCGACGCCTGAGAACATTATCGTTGTGTTTTTGATTGCGGGATTTTTCGCGCTTTACATTTTCTTTGCTTACAGGCTTTTGACGAGAAGGACTTTTTACTCAAAGTCGTTCAACATTGCGCTTCCGGCTTTGGTTATGATTACGGCGGGCGTTATTCTTACGATTCAGTCGAGCGTTGTGATTTCGCTTGGTATGGTCGGCGCGCTTTCTATCGTGCGTTTCAGGACTGCGATTAAAGACCCGATGGACTTGGTTTTTCTTTTCTGGGCGATTTCAACCGGAATTATCTGCGGAGCGGGGCTTGCCCAGATTTCTTGTGTTCTGGCGTTTATCCTGACTGTCGCTCTTTTTGTGTTTGACCGGATTCCTGTGGCGAAAGCTCCGAAAATCCTTATGGTGAGCGGAAGCGGATACGAGCTTGAAGAGAAAATCATGGCGATTGTAAAAGAATTCTGTAAGTATTACACAGTGAAAAGCCGCGCGCTTTCAAACGGAAAAGTGAATCTCGTTGTTGAAATCCGCTCGAAAGACGATTCCGCGCTCTTGCAGAAAGTTGCGAACACGGAAAATGTCGTCTCTTCGACAATCCTCGCGCACGACGGCGAAGTTACATACTAAATTCACTTTTGTGTTTTTATTGCGCATTTTGACAAGGAAGAGCGGGAAATGAAAATTATTCACGGAATAAGAAGATATTCGTATGTTTTTGGTCTTTCGCTCTTCTTGCTTGCATTTGGAGCTCTTTTTGCATTTCTTATTTCTTCTGACAGAAAAATTACAGTTGCTGAATGCAAAAAGCTAGGTCTTCCGATTCTTGAAATTTCTACGGACAAACTTAAGGAAATAAAAAGCAAGGAAAAATATGTAAAAGCTTCATTCACGCTTGGAAATTCCTCTGAGTATGAAAAGATTTCAGGCGGTTGCAAAATCCGTGGACACGGAAATTCCACTTGGAAAACAACTTTTACACAGAAAAAGCCTTACCTTTTAAAACTTGAAAGTCCCGCAAGTCTTCTTGGAATGAAAGGCGCGCGTAAATGGATTTTGATGGCAAACGCCTGTGACCGCTCAATGCTCCGAAATTACTACGCCGAATATCTTACACACAATGTTTGGAACAGAATGAGGTGGAATCCTGAGTCTCGCTATGTAACGCTTTTTATAAACGGAAAATACCGTGGGCTTTATGGAATAACAGAAAAGGTTGAGGTTGCGGAAAATCGCATTGAGTTTGCAGGCGAAGGCTTCCTTGCTGAAATCGACAGCCACGATGGACGACCGTACAGTTTTTCTACGGATTCAAGGCTACGCTTTAATATCCGCTCGCCAAAGTCAACTTTAGAAAACTACAAGAAATGGGCGGAAAAAATAGAGTCGATTGAAAAACTTCTTTATTCTGATGAATGGAATGGCGCGGACGGCTACAAGAAATATTTTGACATGGACTCGTTCGTTGACTGGTATTTGCTTGCGGAATTCTCCAAAAACTACGATGCGAATTTCTACAACTCTGTCTTTATGAACTATGACTATTCGACGGAGAAGCTTTACATGGGACCTGCATGGGATCACGACATCGGATTTGGGAACACTTCAAAAAGTTCGACTACTCCAGGAAGCTATGGTTCGCTCTTAAGCAACAATGCTTGGATTCAGATGTTCAACTTTTTTGATCCAGTGAAGAATTCATCTGCGGCAAAAGACTATGAAGGATTTTTAATCAACCAAAGCAGCTGGTACAACAGAATGTTTGGTGATGATGAATTTGTTACCCTTGTAAAAAAACGCTGGGCGGAAACAAGAGAGCCGTTAAAG
This sequence comes from uncultured Treponema sp., assembly GCF_945873775.1. Classification (GTDB taxonomy): domain Bacteria; phylum Spirochaetota; class Spirochaetia; order Treponematales; family Treponemataceae; genus Treponema_D. The sequence continues at coordinate 24,924 of NZ_CAMCEC010000009.1, forward strand.
AAATCTATTGAATGGATTCGCAACCAGGGCAGGACTTTGGATGATTCTGCAAAGCTCAACGATTCTGTCTGGCACATAATTGGAAGCGCAAACTGGCCACGTGCGCCGGGCTACCGTTCAAGAAAAAACTACAAGAGTGAAGTTGACTTTCTCGTGGACTGGTGCGAAAAAAGATTTGAATGGCTTGACAGGATTTTTATGGAATAAAAAAATAGACTGCCATTAAACACGGCAGTCTATTGAAAATTAAACTTCTTACTCAAAATTATTTTTCTAAAAACTCTTTCATAAGAGCGACAACTTTTTCCATTGTTTCCTTTCTGTCCAAAGTTACTCTCATTGCGAGTCTGCTTCCTTCTGTCCAAAGTCTTACAAGATAGCCTTTCTGGGCAAGATAGTCTTTCAATGCCTGAACATCTGTGTTTTCGGAGAAATGTATAAATACAAAGTTCGCGGCGGAATCAAAAGCTTTTACACCAGAAATGCTGTTCATTTCATTTATAAAGAAATTGCGGCTTTCTGTAATGTCTTTTAGAAGCCCTTTATAATATTTTTCGTCTCTTAAGGCTGCTACCGCCATTTTGCGGCTTATGTTGTTTACCCTAAATGGATTCACATCAAGCCTGAAAACCTGTTTCGCCATTGGTGCGCAAAGTCCGTAGCCAACACGGATTCCTGCAAGTCCATACAATTTGCTGAAAGTTCTGCTGAATACGACATTTGAATAAGCCGCCAGAAGATGTCTTACATCAAACTTCTGCTCAGAAAAACCAAGATAGGCTTCATCAACAATAACAAGCGAAGAAGGGTTTTCCTTTATTATAGTTTCAAGGTCAGAAGCTGAAATTACCGCTCCAGTCGGATTGTGCGGAGTTGTAATGATGATGATTCTTGGCGAAACAGTGCGGGCTTTTGACATCAACCCTGAAACATCGAATTCATAGGAAGTTTTTCCAGGCACAACATCGTAGTATTCAGCCTTTGCCATTTTTAGCTCAACAATGGATTTGTAGTAATTCCAAGACGGAGCGGAAATAAGAACTGTGTCGCCTTTATTAAGAACAAGCGACATTACAGTTTTTATAACATCAGAAGAACCAGAATGAATCAAAATATGGTCAGTTGAAATTTCCTCGCGTTTGCTGATTTCAACGGCAAGCTCATCTTCGCGTGTAAGGTCATAAAGATATACATCTTCATAAGTCGCATTGTGAAGAACTTCCATTACCTTTGGGCTTGGCTTGAAAAGATTTTCATTTACATGAAGACGGCCTGTAAGCTGTTCTGTAGCGACAACTGAATATGTTTTTGTGTCAGCGTAGTTTGAAAGGTAGTTAAGTCTTGTTGAGGAATTTACAAGTTCTTCTTCCGCAAAAAACTGTTCTATAAAGTCTTTAAAATTCGGGTAGAACTGAAGAATATCTTCTGTTGTGTCAAACTCCTTGCATTCATCATCGCTATAGCCTTTTACCTTGAGCTTAAGGTCATCGATGTGGCGGATCTGGAAATCGTCCCAAAGCATATATTTTACTTCCGGGTCGTAATATTCCTTTACCATGTAGTCAACAAACTTTGCAGAAAAATCCTTGTTGAAGAAGGCTTCTCCGATTGTGTACCAGCATTTTTCTCCGCCTTTTTTTACAGAAGTCATGTATCCTTCTTTGTCTGTGGATTTTACACAATATTCATCAAGGAATTCATCTGTGTATTTGCAGGCGTAGTATGAATCGTAAACATAGTCGCAGTAAACGTTGTGCGCAAACCAGTTGTCGCTGCAGCAAATATAGGAATTCTTTAAGTAATCTTTTGCCGCATAAAGAGATGAAATGTTGTTTTTCTCTTCCCATTCAGTGTTGTCTATAACAATGAGATCCTTGTACTTTTTTGCCATCTCATAGTATTTCTCTTTTAGATAGCCTACAACAAGGATAATCTGCTTTATTCCTGCATCGTGCAGCTGTTTTATCTGGCGTTCAACCATTGTGTCGCCTTTTATTTCAAAAAGTCCTTTTGGAAGATAGTTTGAAAGAGGCATACAACGGCGGCTTCTTCCGGCTGCCATTATAATTGCATTGTCAACTTTGTAAGGGGAGAGCACTTCGTATCCAGAGTCTGTTACTTTTCCAGATTTAAGCCATCCATTTTTTTCACACATAAAAACTGTGTCTTTTGAAAATTGTCCTAATTCTTTTCCTTTATGTGCTGCATAAAGCAAGTCAAATTCTTTTTCTGTCATTTTTTTTCTCCTGTTGAATATCTGTAAATATTAGAGTTTTTCCGCTTCGAGTTCTTTGTCTTTTTTTACCATAAAATCGTAGACTTCTTCGCCTGCGTTTCCCTGATGTTCCCAAGCTTTCGCCTTTGCTTCTGCGCGGAGTTTTTTCAGTTCCTCGGAATCGCTTGCATTCTGGATTACTTGGGCTATGTTTTTGAACTGCTCTTCCTTAAGTTCAATTCCAAAACTGTGGACTGCATTTACCTGCCACGGACTTCTTCCCGGAACATCGTATGCGTCATAAGGGCCTAAATCCATATCTGAATTTACATACATAACGGGCTTGTCGCAAAGGAAAGTGTAGTCGTAAATAATTCCTGAAAAGTCTGAAATCATAATATCAGCTTTTTTCATTGAGTAGATATTTTCGCTGTTATAATCCCAAATCAGATTTTTATTATCTTTGTATTTTTCTGTGAGTTTATCAAGCATTTCTTTTTCAGAAATCTTTGACTGAGGATGAGGACGGATTATGACATTCCAGCCGGTCTGCAAAAGCGGATCCAAGAGTTTTTCTCCATAGCGGCTTAATATTGCGCTCGGTCCCCATGAAGGTGAAAGAAGAACAGTAAATTTGTGGTTTTCTTCAGCTGGAATTTTTTCCATTTTTTCTTTATAGACATCAAGGTATGTACAGCCTACGCTTACAATTTCCTTATGCTTTATGCCTCTATGTTCTTCAAGCCAGCGCACGTCCTTTTCTTTGTACATTCCTGTAACAAGAACAGAATCAAAGTAATCAATTCCAAAAAGACGGTACATTGTGGCATCTCCAGTTGAATGCTCCAAATGCGCATAATGCTTTACATTTTTACTGCGTTTCATCTGGTAAACATCAAGTCCAGGAGTTGTCATAAGAACAATGTCTGCGGAAAGAAGATTCAGCTTTGCAAAGGCTGTGTTTCCTTCTCCGATATATTCGGCTTTTACAAATTTATAATCAGATGAAAAAACTTCATCATTTTTATTGGACGTAAAATAAGTTACTTCTGTCTGATGTTTTTCAAATGCATCAAGAACTGGTTTAAATACGTTCCAATATCTTTTGTCTTCATTATATATTACATATTTATGCGCAGAAGCATCTACAGTCCCTTTTTTTCCAGTAAAAAGAAATTTTAGCTTTAGTACTGCTGCTCTTGCCAGAAAGTATAATGTTGCAGTTGCTCCTATGAGAATGGAAAACAACATGCTTCCTGTGCCAGGATCTATGTACAATAAACTGCTTGTCATTTTTTAGATTCCTCCATTGTTTCCTGCTTCCAGTTTTTTGATTCAAATATGTTATCGCTGACTCTATACCAATCATCAGGTTTTACAGTGAAAATATTTTTGCTTGAAAAATGATGCGGCATATATAGATTGCTTATTGTTACAAGCGCGCCGTCTTCCTTTAATTTGGAATTTACAGGATTTCCTGTAAAAGGATTCACTGCATTTTCAATAATTCCAGACAAAAGAATTGATGGAGAATCTGCGTTTGTCATAAAATCATTATTTGTTTTTAATTCTCCAGATTCATTGAAATCCTTGAACATAAATATAGGATGATATTTTCCTGGTGAAATCTTGCTGAATTTTTCGTCCCATTTATATGGCTTTTCTTTTGATGAGCAGCTGTGGTCAGAGACTATCAAAATCCTTGAGTTGTCATAGACTTCATTTTGCTTTAAATATTCAAGCCATTCTCCAAGCCTGTGCATTACACCTGCCATTGAAGAGTAAGAATTGTCGCCTGCATATTCCGAAGTTCCCCTGTCTGTGATTTTTGCGGAAGGAACATAGTCTGGAGCTTGCAACGCAAATGAAGTATGGCAGGCATTGTTTGTGAAACTTAAAAAATAATTTTCTGTCTTTGAAGAAAAGTCTGTAAGATCTTTCAGGTAATCCATTGCAGCATAGTTTCCAAGATATTTGTTCAAGTCTTCATTCTGCGTGTTTGTTGACCAGTATCTTCCGCCTTCATATATAACATGGCGCAAAATTAACGGAGAAGTTCTAAAGAAACTGTACCAAAGCGTATTTCTTTTAAGAGTGTCGCTTGTGATTGTAAAGTTTCCGACTCCCTGATGATCTTTGTACCATTGCGCAAGATACGCATTTTCTGTTACGAATGATTCAATTTTTGGATAAGGCTTGAAAATAGAAATATCAGGAATCCAGCTGTAGTTTGCCCAGGAAGCATCGCTTGAGGCCGCGGAAAAATTTTCTCCTTGTTCTGTAAAAATCCGCGGAAGCATTAAGATTGCTTCATTGTGTTTTTCAACTAGAGGCTTGTCTGCTCTTTTGTTTATTTCAGCAGGAGTATATTCATAGCCGCCGTGCACTGGAGGCGCGCCAATCAATGTATGCGAGTTAAACGAAACTGTATTTTTGTAAAGAGTGAAGCCGGAAAACTGTTCCTTTAGCTTTGGAGACTCTTCAAGCATCGGCTCTACAAAATTATTTTGCGCTCTGTCAAGGAAAATCAGAATTACATTTTTTCCAGTTTTTGAAAGATGAAAAATCGGCTTTACACTTCCAGAAATTCCGCCTTCCGCAGAAACTCTAAGATATTCTTTATATCCTGCTTTTACTTTTCCAATCTGAATAAAAGAAAGAAGCAATAGGGAAACAAGTGAAAATGTTCCTATTACGCAGACTGGTCTTGCAAGCCTTAATTTTATAACTGCAATACAGGCGAGTGCTATAGCAGCAAGAACTGATAAGTTTATAAGTATGTGGATTGCCGATGACTGCACGATTGGAACTTCTGTAAAAAGCAGCATTCTTGAAAGGTATCCATATTTTTCCTGAAACAAAAATGCGTTTACAATTGCCGCAGAAAACAAGAATAAAAATCCCACGGAAAGAAGTGTCTGGATTCGCTCTTTGAATAAGAAGAAAATCAGTGAAGGCCACAAAAGGCACAGACCTATGCTTTGCCAGAATGTGTTTCTTATAAAGAACATTGGATTAGGGTAGTTGTCTATTCCTGAAAACTCTACAGGTGAAGATGCGATTAAAAGTGTAGGTATTACAAGACCAACTAGAGCTGTGAGACTTGCCGCTGTTACTAAAAATAGAAATGTCCTTTGTTTTTTGTTGTCTCTTAATGAAACAAAAAGCTTGTCAACAGCAAGATTTAAAGCCTTTACAATAACAGGTGAACACAAAATAAGCACGCATAGAAAAATAAAAAATCCTTTTTGCTCAAGATTGAATCTTTTTGTAATCAGCGTGAATATTATTGCTGTTGCAGAACCTATTGCGCAGACAATGTAGAAAGACTTTATAGGATTCTTAAGCTTATAAAATATGTTCTTTACAAGTGAAAAAATGTTGTTCATTGTCCAGTATATAACTAGCCCAGACGGACTGTTGTATAAAAGCACAACGAACAAAAGCGCAAGAAGGTAAACTTGCAATTTGTCTTTTAAAGGAAGTCCTTTTGTATATATTGCTCCTGAAATGCAGTTTATCGCTGTCATCAAAATAGGAAGAATATTTACAGAAAATGAGCCTATAGAAAAAAGCGCATCTGGCTTCCCAAGATCAGCAATAAAAAAAAGATGATGGTTTTGAAGCGCAGGCATGTGGGAAAGGCAAGTATATGCTGCTGTAAAAAATGGAATTTGTATAAGGATTCCGAATGCGGAACGAAGCGACATAATCGGGTGGTAGTGATTCTGTCTATAATAGGTTGAAAGAATCATGTATTGCTCGTCGCCCTTGAATACTTTTTTGATTCTGTCAACTTGAGGCTTCATTTTTGTCTGAATATTGCGTTCTATTTCCTGCCAGTGTTCTGCAACAGCATAAAGCGGAAGTGTAAGAAGGCTTACCGCAAGGCTTACACCTACTAGGGAAAATCCCGTATTTTTCAGGAGCTTGTTGCTAAATGTAAATGCCAGTTCTATAATCTGGGTCAGTGGATAAATTACAACCGTGAAAAAAAATGTGCCCATAGCCTTTTTATTTTACCATATAAAACTAAATGTATCAATTAATAACATAAAGCAACTAAAATTTTACTTTTTGCAGCCTGAATTCCTTTATTTCTTTTTGCTGAAAATTCTGTAGTTTAGCCATGGAAATATTTTGTTTTTTCTTTCGCATGAAGTAAGCCATTCTGTGCTTACAGTGTTGCTTGCTAATGAGTCAAACACACGTGTGAATGAAAGAATTTCATCTTTGAAAAGCTCTTCTATATAGTCTGGTGTTTTTCCATCGTGAATCATTGCCGGCCAGTCTCCGCTTTGAGCTAAAAGCACTTGTTTCGCTGCCATGTTCAAAAGACGTTCTTTCAATGAAGTTTCAGAAGGAAATCTTTCTGCAAGATCTATTATGCGCTGGGTCGCTTTTCTTGTGTAGCGTATCATCCAGCTGTTTGAGTTGTCCAAAAGGTCTTCCCCGTAGCCAAGACCATTTGCCGAGCATTGATAAAGTTCAATTTTAGGTAAAGAAAACTGCTTGTCTAAAAGATTCTTGCAAACTTCGAACTCAAAGCCTCTTCTGCTTGCTCTGCATCTGATTACATTTTCAAGCCATTCAACGCCTTCATGCCATTTCTGCCCAAGAAATTCAGCTGGAATTGTACAGACTAAAACTGCGTCTTTTTCTTGCATTATGTTTGCCGCTTGCTCAAGTTTTTCAGCCTTGGAAGTATAGAAGTTAAGCGCATCCTTTATAATTTGCTTTTTTGCTTCTGCGGAATTATAAGGAACAAGATCGTCATCTTCGCTTTCGTTGCTCCAATATTTGAAGCCAGTTGGAATTCTTGCATCGGTTTTTTTTCCAAAGAAATCACCAAGTCTTTCCTGTTCAAGGTCGAATCCTATGTCTCGGATTTGAGAGCGGTAGGCTTCGTTTGTGAAAAATCCGTCTTCTCCTGCTATGTCCTGCGGAGTGTCCGGGTCGCTTCCGAAAATTACGAGTGAACTTTTTGTTCTGACAGGTGAAAATATTCCTTCTTGCGGGCATTGCTCAGAAAACAAGATTGACCTTGCGTCAAGAACTGTATAGTTTATTCCGTAAGAGCGCAGCGGCTTTTCAAGGTTTTTGTCCCATCCCATATATGGAAGCCAGAATCCGTCTCCATTGTCGCCAAAAAAATTTCTCTGTGAATAAAGCCCTGTTTCAATTTGAGCGTTAATGGCTTCTGGATAGTCGCTGTAGTGCGGAATATACGAAAAAGTTGCGGCGGTTGGAATAAGTTCAAGAATGCCGAGCTTTTCAAAGTATCTTATTTTTCCAAGAAGATTCTTTCCGTAAGTTTCTATAAAGTCCGCTTTTGTTCTTTCTATTGATTCAAGGCAGCTTTTTGCTTGTTCAAGGCAGTTTGAGTTTTTGCATCTTGAAATTTCTGCATTTCCAAGTTTAATCAGTTCATCAAGGTATTCTATATATTTGTCTTGAATGCTGGAATCTGAAAGAAGCGCGCAAATTGATGGTGAAATTACAAGTCCAAGCTTGAACGGAATATTCTCTTTTTCAAGCTGGCAGAACATATTCAAAAGCGGAATGTAAGTTTCTGTCATAGCGGAAAAAAGAATGCTGTTTTGAACTTGAAAGCCTTCTTTGCCTTCGGTCTGCGGAATGTAGCCTTGGTTTGCTTCTATTATTAAAACAAGTTTTTTTTCAGACATTGTTGATTCCTTTAGTTTGAAAATGACTGTCTATGGTTCAGGAAATTATCATGCAGAATTTTCTTTATTCCAGAAAGCTGTACTAGCGGTGAAAACTCAAGTTTTTTTCCTGGCTGCATTTCAAGAATTTTTTTGCTTTCCTCTGGAATTTCAATCATTCTGGTTGACGCAAGAATTTCCGCGCTTTTTCCATTGAAAGAGGCCGCCAAGTCTATTCTTGCGAATTTTTTTCCGCCAGGAATCATAATATACTGCTCGTTAGGCTCAAGCGGAATTTTTACATCAAATGAATCATCTGATTTTTCTGATTCTGCAGAGTCAAAAAATGAAATATGAAGAAATGCGCTTTCAAATGAAAAATCCTGCGACAGCGTAGAAATATCAGATTCCTTTATATCCCAGAACACAAAAAGCCATGCTGGGTTTCTAATAACAGCGTCTATGCAAGTGTTGTTGTATGTTTTGGGAAGTGAGTCTGGAACTGGCTCGTCATCGTCTGAAATTTGAACTTCCGGCTTTTTTTCTGCCGATTCAAACTCTTCTTCCGCCTCTAAAAGCTCTCCAATTATAAAACGGCGGTCAAGATCGCCTGGAATATCTATTCCATATTTATCAGCAAAGGCTATAAGCTGTGATGTTGACATTGCCTCTAGCTGCTGTCGGGATGCAAATTTCATAACTTGCTAATAATCGCTAAAAAAAAAACTTTTGTCAATGTAGATTCCAATGTTCATCCATTGGATAATGGCAATAAAAGTTTGTTGTTGAAAACAGATGTCTTTTTTTATAGAATGACGGAATGATAAAAGCTACAGGTTCACAGATTATTTTAAAGCTTCTTGAAATGGAAGGTGTTAAGTATGTCGCTGGAATTCCAGGCGGTCAGATTCTTCCTTTATATGATGAATTGAATAAATCTTCTATAAAGCATATTTTAGTGCGCCATGAGCAGGCGGCCGGCTTTATTGCTCAGGGAATGTCGCGTTCAACAGGAATTCCTGCTGTTTGCATGGCGACTTCTGGACCTGGCGCAATGAATCTGCTTACTGCCATTGCAGATGCAAGGTGCGATTCAATTCCGATTGTTGCGATTACGGGGCAGGTTAACACATCTTTGATTGGAACAGATGCTTTTCAGGAAGCCGATACATTCGGACTTTCTTTTCCTATTACAAAACACAGCATGATGGTAAAGTCAGTTTCTGAGCTTCTGACTGCAATTCCTCTTGCGTTTGAGATTGCCTCTAGCGGCCGTCCGGGACCGGTTCTTGTTGATGTTCCTCGCGATGTTCAGACTGGATTTGCAGAATTTGAAGAATGGCCTAAAATCCGTTCCGCTGAAGAAGTAAAGAAATCTGTTTTTGCAAGAAAGTTTTCTACTCCGGAAGATAAAATTCCTTGTGTTGTTGACAAAATGTCGCAGTTTCTTTTGTCTAGTGAACGCCCGGTGCTTTATATTGGAGGCGGCTGCAATTCTCCTGTGGCTTCATCTGCTATAAAAAGCCTTCTTGAGTCTTTTGACGCTGTGGCTGTAACAAGTCTTATGGGCATAGGCTCATTGCCGAAGAACTTAAAAAACAATCTTGGCATGGTTGGAATGCATGGCTCTTATGCGGCGAACAAGGCAATGCATGATGCTGATGTGGTTCTTGCAATGGGAGTCCGCTTTGATGACAGGGCGACTGGTGCGATTGCAAAATTCTGTCCGGAAGCAAAAATTCTCCATATAGATATTGACGCTGCTGAAATAAACAAAATACTTCCTTCAAGTTGCTCTTTAGTCTGCGATGTGGAAGCAGCTCTTCCGCTTCTTGTTTCAAAAATAAAAGAATCTGGTGATAAGAAATTTGCCGCTCAAAGAAAGGCTTGGCTGGAATCTCTTTGTTCTGTTTTTGAGCAGACAGAAAGTTTTGAGCTTGGTCGTGGAAAGAAATCAGATTCAGTAAATCCGCGTAAATTTATAAATGAAATTCCTTTGAATGCAAAAAAAGCGGGCCTTTCTTCAAAAGATATAATTGTTACAACAGATGTTGGACAGCATCAGATGTGGGCGGCGCAGTATTATCCTGTGGAGTATCCTCGTCAGTTCTTAACTAGCGGCTCTTTGGGAACCATGGGCTTTGGTTTGCCTGCCGCAATTGGAGCAGCCATTGCAAATCCCTCAAAAAAGGTTGTGTGCATATCTGGAGACGGAAGCATTCTTATGAACCTTCAGGAACTTGCGACTTTGAGCGAGCTTAATTTAAACGTTACAGTTATTGTTCTTGAAAACGGCGTGCTTGGAATGGTTCATCAGCAGCAAGAATATCTTTTTGAAAAAAACTACAGCGCAAGTGAGTTTATAAAGAATCCTAATTTATTGAAAATTGCAGAAGGATTTGGGATTGAATCTATTGACGCAAATACAGAACCTTCCTGGGCAGAAAAAGCATTTTCAGAAGGTCCTAGGTTTGTGCGCCTTAAGATAGAAAGAGATGAAAATGTTCTTCCGTTTGTAAAGGCAGGAAGCGCTAATATTGATGCAATCAGGAACTAAAAAACTAAAACATTCCCCATGCACTAAGTTCACCTTGCTGTGCGCTTGTTGCATTAGGAATGTAAAATTGATATTTTGCGTGAGCAGAACACATTAAAGTTCTGCTGTCGTTTCTGAAAGTTCTTTTCTCATAAAGTGCCTTTCGCTTGGGGAAGAGTCTTCCGCTGGGTAGCCAATATCTAGCAAACATATAAGCTCAAGGTCTTTTATCTGCGGAAAAGCGTCATAGATTTTCTGGCTGTCGTATCCTCTTGCCCATAAAGTTCCTAATCCAAGCTCTGTAGCTTCCATCATCATTGCTGTTGTTACAATGGCTGCGTCAGCTTCTCCTCCGTCATAATCTGGATAATGAGTGTCCGCAGTGTTTTTGTAGCTTATTTTTTTGTCATAGCAAACCATAAGCACAACAGGCGCATGGTAAGACATTGGAGTTGCTCCGTAAATCTTTTCTAGCGCATTCTTGCTTTTTATGATGAATATTTTGTGAGACTGGCTGTTTTTTGCTGTTGGAGCTAGTCGTCCTGCCTCAAGAATTTTTGCAAGTTTTTCATCTTCAACCTTCTGGCTTGAAAATTTTCTTACTGAATACCTTTTTTTTTGAAAGCTCAATGAAATCCATTTTTCCTCCTATTCTATTATAAAATATATTAAACTTATTGCTTATTATTTTCAATTTTTTTTCTAAAATCTTTTTATTTATGCGAAAAAGTATTAGTATTGTAGCATGGGATTTTCAAGAGAAGAATTGGCTGAAAAATTTTTGAGGACTTATGTAAAGCCTTTTACTGCAAAGGATATGAAAAAAGTCTTGAACACCCTTGGCTTTTCTGCCTCGCTGGAAGATGCGGAGGATTTTCTTTGTTCAAGCCCTAATGTTCTTGAGCTTGAAGACGGCAGGTTTGTTACACATGCTGGAGCTTTTACTGGTGAGATTTTCAGCATAGTTCCTACAGCCAAAGAAGCAGAGCAGGGCGTTTTTGTTCCTGGCGATAGGTGTATGCCTTTTGTGGAAACAGATAGAATTTCTTCAACGCTTCGTTTTTATGTAAAGGGAAAAAAAGTTCCGTCAAAGGTTGGTGTTTTTGACAGCGATGATGCCATAGATATGTTTATGCTTTATGGTGAAGAATATGCTCCTCAGTATATAGCGGCAGATCCTGCGAACAAAGATTTAGATCTGGTTTCACGGGACTTTGAGCTGTCAAACACTGTTAAGCTTACGGGGCTTGACTTGGACTATCTTTCAGAAAAATACGGATATAAAAAAGGCGATAGAATCCTGTGCTGTGTTACTGACTGGAATGCCGGCAAGCTTAATATGATGATTCTGCATAGCGATGAAACTAGATTCGACAAGGGTGAAGTTGGAGAGAAGCGCATTGAGTGGTTTGCGGAGCTTGAAAAAAGGCTTCTTGACTGCTTTGAAAAGCGCGGACCGATGACTTCTATAGAAGAGCAGCTTGTTACAGTTTTTTTTGAAAACAGAAGAACACTGTGTGTTCCTTATTGCGGCTCAACAGAAGAACTTTTATTTAAGCATACAAACAAGATTAGCTTTGAACATTACGGAGTGGAAACAAGGCTATGGCGGAAAGGAGAGGAGGTTCCAGCATTTGGAAAATGGAATTCTACGCTTGCGGTGTTAAACAACGAGCTAAAAAAGAACATTACATTTGCGGAGTACACCCTTAATTCTATTCCAGAGTTTGTGTATGACCAGATTATACTAGACGCTCTTTACCAGAAGAAAACAGATTATATAAAATTTGCGCTGGATTTTATCTGCCGTGATGATTTTTCTCTTGATGATATTCAGCTTCAAAAAATTATCTTGTCGCTTAAAGAAAGATATGCTATTCTTCAAAAAGATTACAACTGGTTTGCGGATCAGACCCTTGGAACAGTCAGAAAAAAAACACTGGAACTTTATGGAAATGTTTCTTCCCTAGTAAGGAAAATCGATTTTCTTGGTGAATTGATTCTGAATCTGCCTAGCCAGGAAGTTGTGGTTCTTGCCCAGCTTCATGGTCATATCCTTCGTATGATTGAAACCATAGCTTCTGATCCAACTGCGGAAGAAACTGCGGATGCGCTGCTTCTTTCATTGGACGGAATGGAATGGAACTTTGAGGATATAAAGGGAACTCTTGAGTCTTCTCTTGCAAAGGAAAAGCAAAGCCAGTTTAAGGTTATAAAGGGCGGTTCATGCGTCGCTGGCAGAATCAGTTCTTTCAAGAAAAAGTAAAAGCGGGTTACGAGGAGTGTTCTATTATGGAAGATTTTGATATTGGTCTTCTTTTTGAGCGTGGAGAAGTTTTAGAGAATGTGCCTGGAAATTCCTGTGCAAAAATCTTTGAGTATATATGCGACAGAATCGTTGTTCCTTCTGGCCTTACTGCGCACCAGCTTCAAAAAGAGCTTGTTGAGCGGGAAAAAGTTCTTAGCACAGCTGTTGGAAATGGAATTGCAATTCCTCATCCACGTTATCCCCTTGTGAAAAACAGTGCTGAAAGCAAAATTGTTGTTGCGTATTTACGTGAGCCTCTTGATATGCAGGCTCCTGATGTAAAGAAAGTTTACGTAATGTTTATTATTCTTTCTGATTCTGCACAGTTCCATATAAAAGTTCTTTCTGCCTTGGCGACTTTGTTTAAGAATGAAAAATTCCGCAAGGGAATACAAACTTGTCCTTCAAAAGGCGAGCTTTTGGATTTGCTGCGAAGAATTTCACGTCCAGAACTCTTATAGAAGAAGCCTTTATTTTTAAGCTTTTAGATGATTGAAAAAACAGGCGCTTAGTTGTAGAATACCACTAAAATTTTCCTTAATTTTAGTGGAGTGTAACAACTATGGACACAAAAGCTATCGAAGCTGTCGCTTTGTCAATCAGAAGCCTTTCTATGGATGCAATCCAGAAGGCAAATTCAGGTCATCCGGGACTTCCTCTTGGCGCTGCGGAAGTCGCTGCTGTTCTTTACGGTGAGCTTTTAAAACACAATCCAGCTGATTCAAAATGGGCGGACAGAGACCGTTTTGTTCTTTCCGCCGGACATGGCTCGATGCTGCTTTATTCAATTCTTCACCTTTCAGGATATAAAGTTTCACTTGACGATATAAAGTCATTCCGTCAGATTGGCTCAAAATGCCCGGGACATCCTGAATACGGTGAAACAGATGGCGTTGAATGCACCTCTGGACCTCTTGGACAGGGAATTGCAGCCGCAGTTGGAATGGCAATTGCAGAAAATATGCTTGCTGCTCGCTTTAACACTCCAAAGCACACAATTGTTGACCATTATACTTATACTCTCGTTGGTGAAGGCTGTCTTGAAGAAGGTGTTTCATCAGAAGCCAGTTCTCTTGCTGGAAATCTTGGTCTTGGAAAACTCATTGTATTCTATGATGAAAATAAAATCTCAATTGATGGAAACACAGATATAACATTCACAGACGACATTGAAAAACGCTATCTTTCTTATGGCTGGCAGGTTTTGCGCGGCTCTATGTATAACGTTGGTGAAATTGCAGATCTTGTTGAGATTGCAAAACGTGATACTTCAAAACCTTCTTTGATTATCCTTAAATCTGTAATTGGAAAAGGCGCTCCAAAGCAGGGTACTGCTGATGTTCATGGTGCTCCTCTTGGAGAGGAAGGCTGCAAGGCTGCAAAGTCTGCTCTTGGAATTCCAACTGATGAGCAGTTCTGGGTTGCTCCTGAAGCATATAAATACTTTGAAGAAAAAAGAATTGAATGGGCAAAAGCGGAAGAAAACTGGAATAAGACATTTGCTGAATGGGCAAAAGAAAATCCAGAGCTTGCAAAGAAATGGGACGCTTACTGGAATCATAAGGCAACAGGCGACTGTGAATCTCCTTCTTATAAGGCTGGAGACAAGCTTGCTACTCGTGATGCCAGTGGAAAAAGCCTTAACTGCATGGCTAAACGCTATGAATGGCTTGTTGGAGGTTCTGCTGACTTGCAGGGACCTAATAAGACAAAAGTTGCAGACGATGACGGTGTTTATAGCAAGTCAAACAGAAAAGGCCGCACAATTGAATATGGAATCCGTGAGTTCGCGATGAGCCAGGTTATGAGCGGAATCAATTTGCATGGAGGTCTTAGAGCTTTCGGGGCTACATTCCTTGTATTCAGCGATTATCTGCGTCCATCTTTGCGTGTCGCTGCTTTGAGCAAGCTTCCAAATATCTATATCTTTACACATGATTCAATTTATGTAGGAGAAGATGGCCCAACACATCAGCCCGTTGAAACAAATGCGGCGTTGCGCTGTATTCCTAATGTGCAGTTCTTGCGTCCGGGTGATGCAGAAGAATCTGCTGTTGCATGGGAAATGGCGCTTGAAAGCACAGATCATCCGGTTTGCATGGCATTTACAAGACAGGCAATCACTGTATATGAAAAAGCTGATAAAGATTGGAAGAATACTGTAAGAAAAGGCGCATATATAGTTCAAGAAGGAACAAAAAATCCTGATATTACAATTCTTGCTACAGGCTCTGAAGTTGAAATGTCTTTGAATGCTGCAAAACTTGTTTCTGGCAAAAATATCCGTGTTGTTTCTGTTATGGACAAGACTTTGTTTGAAAAACAGGATGAATCCTTCCAGAAAGAAATAATTGGAAATGCAAAGCGTGTTGTTGTTGCAGAAGCCGGTGTAAGTTTTGGCTGGGAAAAATATGTTTCAAGCAAAAAGGACTTGTTTACAATTGACCGCTTTGGTGAGTCTGGTCCTGCTGCAAAAGTAGCGGAAGATCTAAAGTTTACTTCTGCTGACTTGGCAAAAGTTTTGGAAAGCTAATTTTTTATTGGGTTAAACTGTTAAACGAAACTCCCGGAGCATACTGCGGCAGTACCGCGCTATGCTTCGGGAGTTTTTATTTTATTCTTCTATTGTAATAGGAATTTTACTTATTCCTGTTAGTGGAGTCTTTAGCTCATATCCATTTCTTTCTGATGTACAGATTTTGATAAAATATTTCTTTCCAGCTGTAAGCAAACGAGGAAGATGAAATTCAAGCATTTTAGATGTATTCTTTGTTATAAAATCTTCTGGAACTTTTATCCATTCATTTTCATCTATGCTTGGCTCGCAATTCTCTGTTTCTGGAATAAACCATATTCCGCTTTCTGCTCCGCCGACCTTTAGCTTTTTGCCAATAATACGAGCACTGAATGTGGCTTTTAGTGTCTTGTCTTTTGTTCCGTCTACAGGATTTTCAATTTGCGAAATTTGAGGAACTGGAGTTGTTACAGATGTTACCGATGCACTTATGGTTTTTAGTTTTTCATTTAACTGCTCATTTGCACAAAACCTCGCTTCAAAGCCTGTTATGATTTCTGCTTCTGGTGTAAGTGTTTTTATTCCATTGCAAGGGGCAATGTAAAGTTTGCAGATTTCCATAATATCTACTGCGAAGCCAAGTTCTGCCTGCTCAAGAATTTCCTTTTTTAGAAGTTCCATAGCATGGCCTACTTGATAACGGTCGATTCCCTGATTATGAGTAGCTACTAAATCCAAAATTTGATCTGTTGTTATTGTCTTTCTTGGAACACGTGCAATGTATGTGTGCTCTTTTAAATAGCAAGGTGTTAATGTTACAGCGAAATTTGGTTTTCGCTTTGTGTCGATATTTATCATAATAGTGACTCCTTTGTATTGTTTTTTACCACTAAAGTTTTAGACAATGTCTTTTTTCTTTTTGTGGTTTGAAAAATCTGCGGAAGTTCTTTGCTTTGCCTATAATTCTTTTAGCGTGTTTTCCGCAACCTGATTTTTAGACTTTTTTACTGCATAATGTTAGCTAAAAAGTCTAGTTTTTTATTTTCATTTTCTTTTCCTCCTTTTTTTACATTTTCAATAAAAATTTGAAAATATTATCTGCGTGTTTATTTTTTTTCTATAACTATTTTATTGCCTTAAATTAAAAAAAATTGTCAGTTTTTTAGATAAAATATATAAGTTTTTATTTTCCATTTTTTCTAATTTGCAGATGAAATAATTCATAAGCTATTGAGCAAGTTTGCTTTAGGTTATGGTCGTTTTTATTGCTAGTCTATCCACAGTGTTTATCGCTTGCTGTATATAAATTGTTGGATAACTTATCTATGAGGATGAATATAAGCTATATCCATTCTTATTAATACGCTGTAATGCTTTTCATGAATACTCTGACAAAGAGCTATGAGAATAGAGTGATGAACTGTATTGCATACAACTTAGTTGAGAGTTATGCTGGTAAGCTGTATAAGTGTGTGTATTATAAGTTGAGAAAAAGATATGCCTATAAGCTATGGAGCATATACTCTATTGGCAATGAAGATAATATGTCGATAAGTCTACATTAAAATTTGTCTTTATTCCGCACGCCAGTTTTCCCTGATAGCCTTGTAAAGCTCTTTTCTCATGCTTTCTATAACTTTGTCTGTGATTATGCGGATTTTCTGCTCATCTTTTTTTTCGACTTCTGATTTTTTGAAAAGGATTTCAGGTTCAACGTTCAATGCGGCGGCGATTTTTTCAATTGTGGAAAGCTTGGGCACATTCTTGTAGGTTTCCATAAGCCCGATGTAGCTTGTCGCTGTGTTGCACGCTTCTGCCAGCTGTTCCTGCGTGATATGTTTTTCCTTGCGAATTCTTTTTATGTTGTCGATTACTGTCTTTTCTAAATCCATTTTATATCAAGATAGATATATTTATATATAATTTTAATTGATTAATTTGATATAGTAGTATATTATTTTTGATATAATTTTATATTGGGAAATTTCCCAATTGTTGGAGGAAGAAATGAAAAAACTTGGATGCGTGGCACTTGCCGCTATGCTTGGATTGATGGTTGTCGGATGTGCGAGTTCACAACAAAAGTTAGCAACGAAAGATATGAAAAATCTTTCATATGAGAATCAGTCTAATGGCGATTTGGAGTTAATAAATCAAACACCTTATGATCTTGTTATTTTTGCAGGTTCAATACATCGTAACAATATTTTGGGAGGAATACGCAAAGATGGAGTTGGAAGTACTAGATTTTTCGATTTTAGTCCTTTTGTCTCTTCAAAGATTGGTGCATTTTTGTGTAGAGCTGTGAAAGCTGATGTTTATGCAGCAAAAGGTGGATATGTATCGGAGGAAGATGTAATTTTTGCAAAACTTGTTACTTATGGCGATAATATAAAGTCGTCTTTTAGGATAACAGGTGAAGTTGGAGGAATGTCAAAGTTGCTTTTTGAAAACGCATCGCCTTATCCTGTAGAACTTCGTCTTAATGGAACTGATGGAGCTGTGCTTACAACTCTGCCACCTAATGCAAAAGAAAAATATGTTTATGTAGATTATAATTCAAGAGGATATGTTTACTTTCCTACATATCTTATGTATGACAAAAGCAGCGGAAAAATGAGCAGTATTTCTGCAAAAGAAGAAGATGGCTTAGTTTCAAGACCAGCAAGAGAAAATGAAACTCCACAGACTGTAATAGTTCCTATGCCGAACAGCAAAATGTATGGGTCAAGAGTTGCATATCTTACAGTCAGAAATGAAAGTGGACGTGCTTTTATAATGAGAAATGATAATACAGAAATTTTCTCTCAAACCGGAAATACTATGATTAATTCTGGAGAAACGCTTACATTTGAAGTTGATTCAAAAGAAGAAGGACGTGTTTTCCGTGCTATAAATGCAGATTTCCGTGTCGGAGATGTTTCTAAACGTTATGTGAAATTTTTTGAAGGTGAGCCAACCGTTTTGAAAGCTGGTGTCGAATATGAAATTTCCGTATTCAATCAAAATGGTCTTGTAAAAGCGATAATTGATAATTCATCTGAACGTGTAGTCGAGTATAACTTGAATTCTCAACTTGAACTTGAGTAGTTTTTTGAAAACTGGATGTTATTTTCAACATCCAGTTTTGCCTATTTTTGAGTTATTGAAAAATGAAAAGAAATTTTATTCTTTTTATAAGTTTATTCATATTTTTTATCTCATGTAAATCATCAAATTTTCAATTTGGAAAAGAAGAAATTTCAAAAACTATTCGCATAGAAATTTTTAATAAAAGTGATTTCTCTGTTGAAATTGTTGAGAATAATCCAGATTCCATTTATTCAGTAGCAAAAGTAGATAAAAATGAATTGCATGTTATTGAGAAAAAACTTTTTGTATTGGACGAGATTACCTATTTTATTTATCCAAGATTCTTGATACCAATTGAAAACATTGTTATTCCAATAACTCAATACAATGGATTCAGAATAGAAACAAAAAATGGACTCAATCAAAGAATAGAAATTTCATTGATGGATAGTAGTTTTAAAAATCTTCCATATTATGTTGTTACGAAGAATAATTCAAATAAAGAAATTTCCGTAATGAACTCAAGTTCAAGAACTCCATATATAACAGAGAAAAATACAAAGTCTATAGTATCTGGTGAGAGTGGAGTTTATTCATCATTAAATAGAGAATTGTATTTAAACAAAAATATTTCAATGCTTGTAGAGCAAAATGGAAAATATTTTGACGTTCCATTTTATAAACCTGATTCGAGTTTTGTTTACACTTATAGTTTTAACGGAGATAAAATTGTTTTTGAAGACGCTCGTCCGATTGTAAAAATAAGTGAGCCTCTGTGGAATAAAGATTATTCTGATATGGCGCTTTTAAAGGCCTTTGGCTCAAAAAATGAAGATACTATATTTTGCATTGGAAACAAAATAGAAGAGGATAAAAATAGAAATAAGTTTTGGAGCGCATATCTTTGTGGCTTTGAAAATACTGGAACAAAAAAATGGGAGTCTAGTTTTTCTGAAAAAAATACTGATAACAGAATTTATGACGGAATTTTGCTTGAAAACAAGATAATCTGCGTGGGGCAGAGCATGAATGAAAAATCGAATTCTGGTCTTGTGCTTGCTGTAGATTCTAAAAATGGTCATATTGATTCGTTTAAGATTCCCGAACTTTCAGGACTTTTTTCTGTAAGTTCATTCGGAGCAAATATTCTAGCAGCTGGATTTGACCGTGGTGGTAGTCTTGCTGTTCTGAAGATTTCTTTTGAAACTGAAAATCCGATTTTTTCTTTAGTGTCATTAGAACTTCCTATAGCAGAATCAAATCTTGTGTATCATGCGTTATGTTTGTATAGCACTGAATCTGATAAATTCTTTTTATTCTGTAACAGACAAAATGAAAATGGGGAACTTCTTTCTTCTATACTATGTCAATTTTCTTATGATGGAAAGCTTGTTGCAAAAGAAGATTTTGCAGGAAGTATAAAGTCTGTGTCATGCATGGTTCAGAATAGTAGTGGAGAAATTTTTGCAGGAGCAGAAACTTTCGGAACTGAAAAACCATCTGCTGTTGTAATAAAGGTTCTGGCTAATGGAAATTGGACTTACTTTTACAGTAATGAAAATCTGCCATCGTTTATAACATCAGTTTGCCTTTCTGAAAATGAAGATTTTATTGCATTTTCAGGTGTTCAAAATGCATCGGATTTTTACGGACATAATGGAAATTCATTTTTCGCTGGTATGGATTCTAATTCTACTGAGCAGCTTTGGTTTACTGAATATGAAAAAAAGCAAGATATGCTTCTTACAAATTTTTCTTTAGTACCTGAATATGGCTTTGCAGGAATTTTCTGTTATACGGATGAGAATGGAGTTATTAAACCTCCGTCTGCCTTAAAAAGAATGACATTAAACGGAAGTGTTCTAAAAAAATAATTGGAGGATTTTATGAAAAAATATTTTAGCCTTATTTTGGTTGCGGTTTTGGCAGTTTCAACTTTTGCGCAGAATTCTATTTCTGACGGAATACGCCGGTTTGACAATGTGCTTTTTGAAAAACAAATTCAGCGTGCAGAAACTGCAATCGGTTTTATCTATTATTCTGATTCTGAAACCTGTGGCTCTTTTGTTCCATGGATTAAAAATGAAATAAAACGAGCGGCTGCAAGAACAATGCGTATAAAGATTGTAGATACATCTTCGCTTTCTTCTGAAGGGCAGATTGTTGCAACTCGCGGTGTTTCTTTTGGGCAGTTGAAAAAGACTTCAGAGCAGAAAAAATATATTATATCGGGAACTTATTTTCCAAATGCAGAAAATGTTGAACTGTTTTTGGATTTGAAGGATTCTACAGGTGAGCTTATTGCTTCTGAAAAGATTCTTGTTCCAATGGCGGAAATAAAATCCTTGAATTTGACTTTATTCCCAAAGAATTCCATGCAGGCAAATCAAATTCTTAAGGATTTCGAAGAGGCAAAAATTGCTTCTGCAAGTGAAATAAAAGTAAGTGTTTCTTCCTTAAAAAAGAACTCATTTGAAAAACTAAATATTCCCAAACCCGATTACCTTATTACAGCGGCTATGCTCGACAGCGAGGATAATCTTGTGAATATGCTTTATCCGAATGACATTGTGAAGTTCATGATTTCTGTGGAGAAGGATTCTTACATTGCGATTCTGTGTATTGACGCTAACGGCGACAAGAACTGGCTTCCTATTGAGAACAATTTCATCCGTGCAGGCGAAGTCCGCACTTTTCCTGATTTGAAAAACACAGTTTTTAAAGTTGTTGACGGTGTTTACGGAGCGGAGCAGATTTTGATTTACGCTTCAACTTCGGAGAAAGGTATTCCAGAGCAGACTTCTACCGGGAAATATGCAAGAAACGACATTCAGAAAATCACACGCGGAATTATGGCTGTAAAACAAAGTTCCGTTGAAAACTACGAAACCAGTGTTTTTAAGATTACGTATACTGTGATGGAGTAAAATCATGTTAAGAATCAAAAAACTTTTTAGCATATTTGTTATTGCAGGTGTTCTTTCATCTGCTTTCTCTCAGGAAGCCAAAAATGCCTTGCTAATTGCAAATGGTGATTACAGTGAGATAAAATCCTTGAGCCAGCCTGTGCCGGAAGGCGAGGAGCTAAAATCCGCCCTTGAAAGCATCGGTTTTTCCGTAATGTTTGTGAAAAATGCAAATCGCGATGAAATGTTTGATTCCCTTTTGGAATTTAAAAACAAGACAAAAAATGCAGGTGGAATTGCGTTCTTTCATTATGGCGGTCATGCAGTTCAGATTGACGGAAAAAACTATCTTATTCCTGTAAATTCAAAAATCGATGATGAAGGGCAAATTCGCTACAGATGTGTTGAACTTGACGAGGTTATGGACAGTATGACAGGGGAAGCCAATGTGGTTGTTCTGGATTCATGCCGTAATGATCCATTTCCGAATGGTAAGCATCGCGGCGGAGATACCCGTGGACTTGCAGCTGTAAGCCTCAAACCTAAAAATTCGATTATCGTTTATTCCGCGGAAGCCGGTGAAACCGCACAGGACGGAGTTTATACTCCCGCGCTCACAAAAAGAATTACGGAAAAAGGCAAGTCTATTGAAGAAGTTTTAAAGGAAGTCAGAAATGATGTTCTTCGGACTACTGCAGGTCAGCAGCTTCCCGGAGAATACCGTCAGCTTGTAAGCGATGTTTATCTTGCAGGGCGTTCAAGTTCTTTAGTGAAACAGACAGGCAGCATAATTGTTACTAGCGACATAGAAGGGGATTTGTACCTTGACAGCGATTTTAAATGCCATATAAGGGAAAATGGTCCTCAAAAAATAGAAGATTTGCAGTCTGGAAAATATTATCTTGAAATCCGCTCTGGTGAAAAAAAGTTTTTTGAAAATATTTTAGTTGAAGCTAACAAGACTTTGGATGTTTTTGTAAAGTCGGGTGGAATTAATCTTTCAAGCAATGTTTCTGGTGAAGTTTACTTGAACGGAAAACGTTTTGGATACGTAGAGGCAGAAAAGGAACTGGAAATTTTAAAACTTGGCAGTGGAATTTATAAGATAGAGATAAAATCGGCAGATGGATTTATCTTTACAAAAAACGTAGAGGTAAAAACTGGGGAGAAAACTTCTGTACAGATTCAGGCAACAAAAGTTATGTGCCAGGTAAACAGTCTTGGAAAACTGACTATAAATGGCAAGGATTTTGGAGAAATAAAAAAGGATAAAGTTCTTCTTTTGCCTAATGGTGAATATAAATTTTCCTTTGCCATTGGAAAACAAAAACCTAAAGAAGAGAAAATTTCTACTGCTAGTAAAAGTTCATTTGAAATAAATTTTAAGACTACAAAACTTGCTGTTGAAAGTCTTATTGATGGAAGACTTTATATCGATGGTATTTACTATGGCTATGTAACTAAAAATAGAACTTTTAATGTTGATTCTCCTCTTTTTGAGGGAACGTATGATATAGAAGTTGTGTCTGGAAAAACAAGAAACTGGAGCAATTCATATATAAGCGAAAAGTCATATTCTGTTAAGTTAAATAATTATAAAAATGATTCATTCTTCAATGTAGATTCTTATTCTTGGGCAAACGCCTCTATAGGATTTGGACTATTCGGTGGATATAGAACTGTTCTTGATAATGATAATGTAGGTTTCAATGCAGGTATTAATTTTGAATTGTTTAATTTTGGTAAAATGAAATTAATGTTTAATTATTATATAAATGATAATGCAGAGAGTTCGTTTGAATTTCCTTTCTTGGAATTGGGAATTTACTTGTTTAATAATAAACGTATTGCTTTTTCTGTTGGTGCAGGTACAGATTATAGCTCAATGTATTTTCCGTTGAATTTGGAATTACGAATAAATAATAAATTTTTACTCTATGGAGATTATTGTTTAAAATCAAATGCTGTAAATGTTGGTGTTCAGTATAATATTTTCCGTTTTCTTTAGTTTTAGATTTTTTTTTATGAAGTAAGTCTACCTTGGTTGTTTTTTTTGCAGAACTAAGTTTGGAATTCAAATTGGAGTAGAAAAATGAAGAGAAAGATTTCTAAAGTATTGCTGTCGTTGTTTTCCTTTATATCAATAGTAAGCGTTTGTTCTGCCCAAAATACAGCGAGAGGAATTGTTGCGGAAAAGTCTTTGAGCTTTAAGAATTTTGATGAACCTGAAATTTGGGTTGAAAATATATTGGGTATTAATTGCGAGCCAGTAGCTTTTACAAGTGATTTTTCTTGTGTAGTTTTAAAATCTCTTATTGATAGGAAAATTTTTTATATTGCCAATTTTCAAACTGGGGAATACTTTTGCATTGGAAAAAAAACAGCTAAGATTTCTAAAGATGAAAAATATCTATGTATTTTTTATTCAAATGAGGATTGTATTGTTTATGATTTAAAATCAAAGAAAAAAACTGATATAACTATTGATGATTTCTTGGAAATAGAAGATGTTTCGTATGATGATGAAAAAAGTATTGAAAAGCAGTTAGGTATTGAAGATTGGATTAGTGACTGGTATAGCATAAAAGAAAAGGGCAATAGCAAAGTGTATTTAGGCATTGGTGAAGAAAAATTGTATGGAGCTGATTTGACAAATAAAAAACAATTAGTATTTAATACTAAGTTTTTTTCAAATTATAGACAAGCATATATTTATAATAATAAAAAAGATAAAGAAAATATGAGAAACCCTGACTCTATAATTGTTACTACAAAAAATAATGAATTAACCCGTTTTAATCTAAAAGGAAGACAACTGAATGTGTATAAAAATAGTAGTGAATGTTATATTGAAGATTTTTATCAAGATGACAATTACTTGATAGTTTTTTACACTAATCAACTTCGTGTATACGATATTTTTTCAAGTAAATTAATAGAAAGTTTTATATTGCCAGATGATTTTCCATTTTGTTGTGAGTATAAATTTTATTTAGATTTAAGTAATAAAGTTATTTTTGTTTATAATAGTCGTTTTATTATTTGTAAGTATAGCTTTGATGTTGAAAAGAACGTATGGAACTATGACGATATGTATTTATCTGACATAGATGGTGATGATCGTTTGCTTTTATGTTATAATGATGAATACGAAGATAATCGATATGAGAATATATTATTCTACTCGGCTTATGATGATTTAAATAAACAAGAAAAAATAATAGCTTTTAATCTTGATAATATAAATATTGAATTTGAATTTCGATTGAATTTTGATTTAGATAAAACTTTAAAAAAATGTTTCAAAGAAAAATCTATAGGTGAATATTATGGAGTTATTATTTTTAATGAAACTGATAATTCTATATTTTTTTTACTTTGTTATAAAGATGAGGATAAAGATAGTTACTATATTGCTTATGTTGAAAAATGTTTTTCTGATGGAAGAAATTCTATAGTAATTAATTTAGAGAAAGAGAGCTGTAAAGTTATTATTGAAGACTATATTTTTTTATTTACAGAAAATGGTAGTTTTGAACTATATAATATAGAGAATCTAGCTAAAATTTATTCATATAAAGGTAACGGTAAGTATGTTAAATATACGGTAAATAAAAATAAAATATATCGTTTTGAAGATGAAAAGTTGAAAATTATTTCTGCATCTGGAAAATTGGAAAAGGTTATATCTAGCTATGAGGAATATTTTAATTCTGAATATTTTCAAGAATTTATTTTTATATCTGCACAAGGTTGTTCTGTTCGCAATCCTTTTAAATATGATACAAAATATCCAGCTGATAGTTTTTATTTCTTTTCAGAGCTATATCATTTTAATTTTTTCTCCAACGGCGACTACCTCACATACACGCCCGAAGGTTTCTTTACTGGCACGGAATGGGCTATGAAGAATCTTGTGCATATTGTTGACAGCATGGATGTAATTGGCATTGATCAGGTTTATGACAAGTTGTATCGTCCGGATTTGGTTGCGGCTAAAATGCGCGGCGAGGATATTTCAGAATATGCAAAGAAAGTGAATCTTGCTTCGATTGTGCGCAGTGGAAATGCGCCTACTGTTGCTATAAAAAATCTGCCGGAACTGTCTGACAGCCGAGATGTTACTTTTGATGTGTGTGTGCAGAATACTGGCGGCGGAATAGGGAATGTCAGCATTGTCTTGAACGGAAAAACAATCCGGCTTTCAGAAGGCGTTGCGTCGAGCAAGGGCGAGTAGAAAATATTCAGGCATACAGTTACCTTGCAAAACGGACAGAATAAAATTGAAGCATTTGCAATGAATTCCGCTGGAATGATAGAGAGCCGTAGGGCTAGTGCAGATGTAAACTGGCAAGGAAAAACTTCCAAGCCGAATCTGTATGTTCTTACAGTTGCCGTGAACAAGTATCGCGACAAAGATTTGTGGCTTAATTATTGCGTGCCGGATGCAGTTTCAATTGAAGAATCATTCAAAAAACAGCAGAACGGACTTTACGAGAATGTTTGCGTTTATTCGCTAAAAGATTCCGAGGTCACAAAAGATGGCTTGGAGCAAAAGTTTAAGGAGCTTTCTTCAATAGTAACTGCTGATGATGTTTTTGTTTTCTTTGTTTCAGGACATGGAACGGCTTACGATGACGGCGACTATTATTTTATTCCTGTGAATTTCCGCTACACGAATAAGACTGATATTCCGCTTAAGGCAATTTCAAAAAGCGATTTGACGAAAAACCTTTCGCTTATAAAAGCTGGAAAAACTTTGATGATGCTTGACACTTGCAATTCTGGCGCGTTCTTTGCGGATTCAAATAAGCGTGTAATGGGTGATAAGGGAATATTCGAGCGTCTTTCAAGGGCAACAGGTCATGCAGTTCTTGCGGCGGCTTCGGACAGTCAGTCTGCAATGGAAGGCTACAACGGTCATGGTATTTTTACTTATGTACTTTTGGACGGACTTGCGGGAAAGGCGGATTCAAATGATGATGGCTTTGTATCTTTGACAGAACTTTCAAGCTATGTAGAAAATCAAGTGCCTGAACTAAGCTATGAAAAATGGGGATATGAGCAGGTTCCACAGAAAGAGCTGCGCAGGCAGGATTTCCCTATTGCAGAAAAACTATCAGAGTAGCGATGTAAAAAAAATGCCGGATTTCAGTCCGGCAATAACAAGTGATTTATTCTGTCAAAAATACATTCAGGCTTTCGAGGGCTTTTCCTTCAAGATCGAAGAGTGTCTGGTTTTCCCAGGTATCTTCAATTTTTGAATTTGGAATCCAGTCTCCGCCCCAATAGAAGATTCCGCAGCCTCCTGCATTGGATGTAGCTTCCATTATTGCTTTTATAACTGTTGCTTGGTTTTGTACTGAAGCCTGAACACATTTACTTCCTTTATAAGTCTGTGTCTTTAAATTTTTGAGCTGTGTACTTTTGTTGTCTACAAGATTCTTTGCGGCTTGTGTTCCGGCTGGAGTGTACCAAACTATGTTGTTTGTGTTGTCTCCGTATGCATCCATTGACCATGCCCAGGAAGTTTCTGCAACTAGAACTTGCTTTTTGTAAGTCTTTTTTAGGTATGCTATGTTTTCGCGCAGCTGCTTTAATGTTCCGTGTTCTTCAAAATGGTAGTAGCTTAAACCGATGTAGTCGTAATCTACGCCTTTTAGATTTTGAAGATTTCTGAACCACCAGTCAAAATTGTCGCCTTTGCTGCTTGCAAGGTGAATCATTTTCTTTATGCTGGAGTCAATTTCAGAAACTGCGCTAGATGCGGACTGTAAAACTTTTAGGAGATTTTTGTTTCCTCCTGTATGCCCTGTCCAAGAGTAGCAGTCAATGCTGGCAGGAGTTGTTCCGTCTGATTTTGTAAGAAACATTCCAGAATTAATTTCGTTTCCGAGCTGAACTATGTCTGGAGCGCATCCTTCACTTTTTAAGTCTACAAGAATTTTCTTTGTATATTCACTGACTTTGCCGCAAAGTTCTTCTATGCTAGAAACATTGTCCCATTCAGCAGGGATGCTTTGTTTTGCAGGATCTGCCCAGCTGTCTGAATAATGAAAGTCAAGGAGAAAGTTTAAGCCGTTTTGTTTTATGCGCTTTGCCATTGCAAGTGTGCGCTCGTAGTTGTTTTGACCCGGAGTTGAAGCTTGTGGCGCATTCCAAATTCTAAGGCGAATCCAGTTTACTCCGTGTGCTTTTAGAATTTTAAATATGTCCTCTTTTGTTCCGTTTTCATTATAGAAACTGCTTCCGTATTCTTCGAGCTGCGAAACCATTGACGCATCGAATCCGCGCATGAAGTCTGAGCCAAAATTTAGTTCTTCATCTGAACTTTCTGAAGGGGAAGCGCAGGCTGATGATAAAAACAAAAGCAGTACTAAGAAAACTGAAAAAATGCTTTTGAACTTCATTCTTTTACCTCTAAAGTATTTGTGATTATAGATTCAAATTGAAGTTGCTTAAATAGATTCCGATTCCCCGGTCAAGCCGGGGAATGACAGAAATTTTAGTTTTACAATTTTATGCCATTATCGGGCTTTACTCGTAGGAAACTGTTACTGTTCCTGTTAAGCCTTCAAGGCCACCCAGATAAATTCCTTTGGAATATTCAGAAATGTCAGAAATTTCTAATTTATAACCACTGCTGGTGTCATCATATTCAATATTTGCTTTCCATGTAGAAGAATCTGTACCTATGGCGAACCACCAATCTCCATTTGAAGTTCCTGTTTGAACATCTGAGATTGTAATTGTTACTTTACTAGCAGAATTTACAGTTTCATATTTCACTAAAAGTTGATATTGGCTAGAAATTGTAAAACTTGCGCTTCCTGTATTTGAAGTGAATGATTTAATCAAGGCTTCTTCACCAGTATCACCTGATTCTTCTGCTTCGCCTTCAATATAGAATACTGAAACGCTGGCTGTTGCGCTATCTGTACCTGCGATGTAGATTCCGTTTGCTTTGTATGCGGCGATTGCTGTTGCATCTGTGATTGTTGCAAGGTAAAGCGAGCTTGTTCCTTCGCCTGACTGCCATTCAAGTTTTACCTCATTGCTCCATGAGCTGTCAGAACAAGCTGTGAACCACCAGTCATCGCTTCCTGAATAGTTTACATTTATTACTTTTATTGTAAGCGATTTTATGCTCAGGTCTGCAAGTGTTTCCGCTGAAACTATTTGTTCTGGTGTTTCTGAGAATGTTACGCTGTCGCTGTATATTTTTGTTCCGTAGTCGTCATCATCGTCATCGCTGCTTGAGCTTCCGTTGCTGCAAGAAATGAGTGCCCCCCCCCAGAAGAATTGCAAAGGCTGAAAAGAATACCGCAGTTAAAATGTTTTTCTTTATAAATTTCATAGTCTGTTTCCTTATTAAAAAAAAATTAGTTAAGCTTTACAAGCTCTATGTCGTCAAGATTTCCCCAGTTTTCTTTGTTTGCGTCAACGAAAATTCCAATTTCAACTTCTCCGTTTTGAACTGGAATTTCTATTGAATACTGCTTCCACTTTTTCCAGCCGGTGTTTTTTATCTGCGCTGAAATTTCTTTTCCAGAATTGTCGAATCCTTTGGCAAAAAGCTTGATTGCGTTTTCGCCGCCTCCGCCCATTGACCATACAGAAAGTTTGTAAGTTCCGTTGGAAAGTCCTGTGATTTTTTTGTCGAGTGAAGCCGTGAATGCAGTTTTTTTCCAGTAGTGGTAGCTCCATTCTCCTGAATGCGCATTGCCTTTGTTTTTTTCAGCATAGCAGTCTGCGCTGTCTCCAGTTAAGTTCCAAGAGCTTAGGTTTCCGCTTTCAAAGGAACTGTCGTTTAAAAGATTCTGGCCAAAAGAAAGCCCCGCTGCAAAAAAGAGCGTCAGAATGGCAGTTAGTGTTTTTTTCATTTTTTCCTCCTATAAAAAAATGAAGTTAAGTTTGTGGAGTGCGCTATGAACAGCTAGATTGAATTATTACGCACGGTTTGTTTACACGTGTTGATGTAAAAAATTGTAAATCCACTTTTTTGTGATGTCAAGAAAAATTTTCACGCTTTTTGCAAATTTTTTATAGATTGTTGGGCAAGTACGGCAATGACAGTAAAATGGGCTAGAACTTGTTGCTTAAATTGTAATCAGCTGCTTTTTATTTTCTTCGTATAGTTTTAACTGGGCGCATGCTTCTTCTTGTGGAATTTCATTTTCTTCATTTATTCCCGGGCAGAATGTTTTTTCAGTTTCCCAAGAAGATTTTGATTCTAGTATTTTTGTCCAAAAAGGGTAGGTTCTGCATTGGACTGGACGCGCATTGTATGCTTCACATCCTTTTTCTTTGTTCCAGAAAATACATTCGGTTTGGTTTTTGTCTTTTAGGCACAAATATATTTTTCCATCGGCATTTTCGAGCTTGCGGCAGTAGACTTTTGTGAATTGCTCTTCTGTGAGTTCAGCCCATTCGCAAAGTTTTTTAAGATCTGTTTTGCTTAATAGGACAACTCCGCCTTCAAGACAGCAGCAGTTTTTGCATTGCGCGCATTTAAATTTTAAGTTTTTAGTGTATGCCATTTTGCCTTTGAATTTTAAAATGAAATTATTTCTTCGTAAACTTTAATTGCGTACTGGTCGGTCATTCCGCTTATGTATTCAACAATGCACTTTTCCCAGCTTTCGTTGTCGTTCACATCGAAAACTTCTTTTGTCTTATATCGCATGATTTCTTTTTTCTGCGGATTGTAGTTTGTGTATTTTACAAGCCAGTCTGAAAAAGTTTTTTGAAGCTCTGGAGAATAACGCAGGACATTTTCAACTCGTCCGTTTTGGGCGTAAACTTGAATTTTCATAAGCGTTCTGTAAATGCATGAAAGAACGTTTTCCGCATAACGTTGAAATTCCAAAAGCCGCCAGTTGTTGTAAATGTTTGCAAGGCTGAATCTTTTTAGTTCGTGTATGAATTTAAAATACGGCTCGCTGAAGCAGATTCCTTTTTCTGGAGAGCTTTGCGCGCACAAGTCTACAATCATATCGTTTATTAATACTGTTGTGTTTACTGCTCTGCCGGATCTAAATGCTCCGTTTGTTGTGTGCAGGGAATATTTTTTGTTTGGTCCAAGTCCGAGAGTTGCGCCTACAATTTCGCGCAGTTGTCTGTATGCCGCCATGTCCAAAATGTGATAGGATCTTGCGTCTTCTATATCTCTGCCAAGGAATGCAATTTTATCGCTTGTTTTTACAATGCATCCTTCCCAAGTGAATGGCTGGACAATTCCCGGCCGCTTTATTGAATACAAGTCAATTGCTTCTTCACGAGGCTTGAGTCCTTGCTGGTCAATTTCTCCGCAGTGGCAAATCAGTCCGTCGCGAACTGCATAAGTCAAGTCAAGGTTCTTTGAAATTCCGTCCGGGTCTTGAAGTGTTTCTATAAAGTCTGCAAAGAAAAGGCTGTTGCGTTCATGCCAGAATTTCTTTGGAGCGTTTTTTCCTTCCTTCTGATTTTTAATGAGTGAATTTAAAATGTCTTCTCCTGTGTGCCCAAACGGAGCATGTCCAATGTCGTGGCCAATTGCAATTGCTTCTGTCAGTTCTTGATTCAGTCCTAAATATTTTGCGATTGTTGCGCTTACACTGGCAACGTGATTTACGTGCTCAATTCTTGTGCAGATGTGGTCGTTTTGCGGAGCGTAAAAAACTTGAGTCTTGTGCTTTAGGCGGCGGTATGCTTCGCAGTGAAGAAGCCTTGTGTAGTCGCGCTCAAATTCTGACCTTATGTCGTTTCCGCGGTTGTAAAGAGTGTTTTCGCGTTTAATGCACTGTTGCCACTTTGGATTTTTTTCATCGGTTTTTACAGAAGCAAAAGAATCTTTCATAAAAAAAGTTTATATTTTATTTTGGATTTTTACAAGAAAACTGGACTTTTTCTATTTAAATAGTTTAATATTTTCGCATGACAAAAAATGAACTTAGAAAATTGTTAAAGTCTGAATTGTCCGCAGTAAGCGCAGATGAAAAAGTTGATGCATCAAAAAAAGCATGCAGTTTGTTTTTTGAATTTGTCATGAAGAATGATTTTGACATTGTGCTTTCTTATATAGATTTGAAAAATGAAATTTCTCCGCTGGAAATGAATCGCGCGCTTATGATGCAAAATAAAATTGTTGCAGTTCCAAAAGTTGTGCCTAAAACTCAAAATATGAACTTTTATATTCTTGATAATTCAATAGAAATTTCTGAACAGGTAAAAACCGGTTCGTTTGGAATTAACGAGCCAGTCGCTAAAAAAGAAAATTTGTTTAACGCTGAAAATTTCATGCAAAAGAAAATATGCGTTGTTGTTCCTGGCGTGGCTTTTGGAAGAAAAGGACAGAGGCTTGGACACGGAATGGGATTTTACGATATTTATCTTTCAGATTTGAAAAAGAAATGCGCTCAAAATAATTGCAGTCTTTTTTTAGCAGGACTTTGTTTTGATTTTCAGATTAAGGAAAATATTCCTGTTGATGAAAATGATATTTTTATGGATTCAGTTTTTTCAGATAAAAAATACTATTTCTTTGAGTCTGCTGAATAAACTTTCATCAATGGTTCTGTTGGAAAATATTTTTCTATTGCATTTAAAAAATCTTGCGGTGTAGAGTTTTCAATGTAAAGATAATTTGTCAAATACTGTTCTTTTTTCTGAAATGAAGCCATGAGTTTTGCTGTTCCGCTGTTGCTTTGTGTTTCAAAAAGATTTCTTTGTTTCCACTGAATTTTTATTTTTTCGCAAGTCCAGTTTTTGGTTTCTTCTTCCAAAAGTTCTTTAATAAGTTTTTCTCTTGCAATTTTGTAAGCATCAAAAAATATTCCAGTTCTTTTTAATTCGTTTGCCTGAATTATTCCAACTGGAATTTTTACTGAAGCTTCTTCTGTCTTGCATGAAATTTCGTTTCCAAGAATTGATTGAATTTCTGTGCATAAAATATAAAGCAGCGAGTTGAAAATTTCCAAGTCTTCATCTGTGCTGTCTGGTGCTCTAAAATAAATCTGCGCCGGGTCGTAAAAATTTTTTGTTGGAACAAGTCTTGGCGAATCTTTGGGTGCAAGTTTTGCAGGAAGGTTTGTTGTGTAAATGTGTTTTAGCTGAACTTTTCTTTCTTTGTTTTTGAATGATGGTTTTGGAAACTCAAGTTCTTTTCGTGCGGACTGCTCCTTTAAAACTTCAAATGTGTCTTGGCAATATTTTATTGCTTTGTCAAATTCAATGTCGCCGCAAATCGCAATTGAATATAATGAAGCATCCAAAAGTTTTGTGTATTCTAAAAGCAATGCTTGATATGACGATGAGTTGCGTTCTTTTTCTTCAGCTTTAAAAATTTTACTAAGTGGACTTGAACGGTAAAGATATGCAAGTGCGCTCGATTTCATTTGAAATCCCAAGTCTGCATTTTTCATCCTCTGTTCATATCCTTCTTCTCTAAAAAGCAAGTCTGCCTGCACTGGAGAAACTGTTCCATAGATTAATGCGTCTGAAATTTTTTTAAGCGCATTTTCCAGTTCTTCTTTGAAGACTTCAAATGAAATGTACGAAACTGTTTCATCAGTTTTATTTGTTATGTTTTCTATTTTAGAATTTTTTGCAACTGCTGAAATTAAAACGGATCTTAAATTTGTCTCTGATTCAGGAGAAGCAAATTTTCCTCCTGAAATTGAAATACAGACTGCAACAGTTTTTGAATTTGGATTTTCTTTTACTGAAACAGGAATTCCATTTTTCAATTCTTGATATTTTATGGATTCCATGCTGTTAAAGTAAAAGTAATCTGCTGGTCTTATTTCTATCGTTGGGTTTTTGCTCTGTTTGGGCTTTTCAAGTGCTGCTTGCATTTCTTGCTTTGCGCTTTTTGCAAGAAGCTCATTTGTGTACCAAGAAGCGTTTTCTTGTGTTATAAGTTCATATCCATATTCATCAAAAGATTTTTTATTTTTCTTATAAATTGAATTGTTTACAAGCAAAAAAATATAAGGCTCTTCATTTAAAATTGCTTTTGAAATATTTTCTGATGTTTCATTTTCTACTTGAGAAATAGATTTTTCAAATTCCTTATAAAAAATTTCCGGTGTTTCAAATTTGTTCATTGCCCAGAATTCTGCGAGTTTGGAACTTAAATTGCTTGGGTTTCCTGTAAGCTCTCTATATTTTTTTTCTATTTCATTTTGCGCAAATTTTATTTCATCTTCATTAAGATTTGTGCATTCTGTTGCTGCGGCTAAAAAAGTCTGCGCTTGATCTGCAATGCTTTTTCCTTTTGGAGGCTCTTCAATTAATGCCTGCAAAATAAATCTTGTGTTTCCATTTTTTATTGCAGATGCTGCGGTTATAAAATCTGCGCTTCTTATATTCAGTTCTGGAATTTGTGGAAGTGTTGTTTTGTATTTTGATTTTTCATTATTGAATACGCATGATAAAATATCCGTCTGGCTTTGAGAAAGAGAAGTGTATTGAACAACAATCTGTGTGAGTTCGGGCGAGAATTCTTTTGCGGCAAGAACAAATTTTTTGCCTTTGCTTTGCTGCAAATTTTCAGTTTTGAATTTTTTAAAAGAAGAATCTGTAGTTTTTGAATTCCAGTCTTTAAATGCTTCCTGAGAAATTTCCAGCGCTTTTTTTTCTGCAATATTTCCCGTGATAAAAAGTGCGCTGTTGTATGGTGTGTAAAATTCTTTTGAAACAAAATTGTATAAAACTGCCCTTGCTTGTTTTGTATTGTAGCCAGAAAAAATTGCCGGGTAAATTCCAGAATCATGTTTCCACGGTTCTTTATAAAAAATGCGGGAATCAATTGCGCTGTTTATAAATCCAGTTGTGCTTTTTGAATATGCAAGGCTTTCTGTTTTCATTTGCGCCAGTTCGTCTTCAATATCTTTGTCGCTGAAGTTTGGTGAGGATTCGCATTGTGCAATTTGTTCAAGATAAAGCTTTAAATTTTCAGGCGGAACTTTTGCTTTGAAAATAGAAGAATCTGCGTTGCATTCTGAGTGTATTGAAAATGCTTTTAAGATTTCTTTTGCTTCTCCTGATTTTGAAAAAAGTCTTGTATATAATGGAAAGAATCCTGCGGTGGAAGAAGTTTGGCTTGAAAAACCTGCTTTTACAACAAGCTCAACATTTAAAAGCGCGTTTGTTTCGTCTGGAAGTATAAAAACTGTTAGTCCGTTTTGAAGTGTTGAAATGCTGAGTTCCAGCTTGTTTTCTTGTGCTGATTCAGCTTGAGAAAATCCGAATGCAATGCAGAAAGAAAATGCTGTGCATAAAAAAAACTTTTTTGCCATGGTTTCATTATAACATTCATGCTTGCTTTTTCCAATTGAAATATTTCTTGGCTTTTCTCAAGTTGTCGTATATAATGGAAATTATGCTAAAAATAACTCCGGCTTCTAAAATAAATAATTTAAAAAAAATAAATCCTGATTTTATAAAAGGAAAGCGAAATCCCACTTCTGAAGAAATTGCAATTCTTGAAAAAAATGGAAACTCTTCGTCCGACCCTGAATGGAAAAATTTTTTTGTAAGTTCTGAAGAAGGAAAATTCAATCCGTCGCAAATCCGGCAGAGCGATTTTTCTGGAATTGTTATTATTGGAGAACTTTTCGATTCTGAAATTTCCTTCCATGATTTAAAGTTGCGGACAGGAATTTACAGTTCAAATTTAAAGAATGTTTGCATCGGCGATAATTGCGCTATTCAAAATGTAAGGTATCTTGAGAATTACAAAATAGGCTCACGTGTAATTCTTTTCAATATAATGGAAATGTCTTGCACGGAACATTCAAAGTTTGGAGAGGGACTTTTAAAGAAAGGCGAGCCAGAGTCAAATAGAATTTGGATTGGCGTTGGAAACGAAAATAACCGCCGCGCAGTTCTTCCTTTTGCTGATATGATTCCGGCTGATGCTTTTTTGTGGTCAAGATTCCGTGAAGACAAAGAGCTTATGCAGCGTTTTGTTGAGCTTACTGAATTTGGAAAATCAAAAGAGCTTGAAACTTATGGAATTGTAGAAGATGATGTTGTCATAAAAAATTCAACGCTTTTAAAAGATGTGAAAGTCTGTTCATGCGCTTACATAAAAGGCGCTCTCAAGCTTAAAAATATTACAATTCTTTCTTCGGAAGATGAGCCTAGCCAGATTGGAGAAGGCGTTGAAATGGTCAATGGAATAATGGGCTTTGGAAGCCATGTTTTTTATCAGGCCATTGCAGTCCGCTTTGTCATTGGAAGAAACTGCCACTTGAAATATGGCGCGCGTCTTTTAAACTCTGTGCTTGGAGATAATTCTACGGTTTCATGCTGCGAGCTTTTAAATAACTTGATCTTTCCATTTCATGAGCAGCATCACAATTCTTCGTTCTTAATTGCTTCAACTGTGATGGGGCAGAGCAATATAGCTTCGGCTGCGACAATCGGATCTAACCACAATTCAAGAAGTCCTGACTGCGAGATGATTGCTGGACGCGGATTCTGGCCGGGGCTTTGCTCTGATTTTAAGTTTGATTCAAAATTCGCTTCATTTGTTCTTGCTTCAAAAGGCAGCTACGTAAATGAGCTGAATATAACTTACCCATTTTCTTTGGTTGCTCCAAGCTATGAAGACTGCACAGTTCACATTATTCCTGCTTACTGGTTTTTGCATAACATGTTTGCAATTGTGCGCAATAAATATAAATTTCAGGCGCGCGACAAAAGATTTATAAAAGTTCAGCATATTGAAACGAATCCGATTGCTCCGGATACTGTGCAGGAAATTATTTTTTCTATTAATAGGATTGTTGAGCTTACTTCAAGATATTTAAAGCTTCCGTCTGATGATTGCCGGAAAATGACAAAGGAAAATTCAAATCCTGAGCTTCTTGAAAAATTCCGGGAGCTGGCAAAGTCTGCAAAAGATTCCGAGTCGCTTCTTCAGATTGCAAAAGATTATCTTCATCAAAATCCAGACTCAAAGTTTCTTCTTATCGATGACCGCTGCCAGAAAAAATTCGGAGCGATTATTTATAAGCCCGCGCAAGGATACAAGGAATATCGCCGTGTTTTAAAATATTTTGCGGCTGAAAGTTTGATGGAATATGTTCTAAAAAACAACCGCGAAAGTCTTTGCCAATCTGATTTTTCCGAGATTGAAAAAATTCCGCTTTATAAAAAATGGTTCAATGTTGGCGGGCAGTTGATTCCGGAAGAAAAAGTTGAAGAGCTTTTTGCAAAAATAAAATCGCATTGCATAAATAACTGGCAGCAGGTTCATACTTATTACGATGACTGCCAGAAAAACTATACAGACTATAAGGTACGCTATTCTGTTTACATAATTGAATTTCTTTATTCCAAGAAAATCACAGAATTTAATGCGGCCGACTTTGAAGATATTTTGCAGGACGTTGCTTTTGTTGCAATGAATATGCTTGAGTCTTCAATTTCTATACGCGAAAAAGATTTCACAGATTATTTCCGTTCTATAACATTCAGAAATGAAGAGGAAAAAAACGCTGTGCTTGGAACTTTGAGCGATGATGAGTTCCTGAAAAAACTAAAGGAGTCAACTGAAGACTTTATAAATTCTCTGAACAAGCTTTTTGTGCTTATGCATTGAATTTTGTTTTGGGAATTTTTGAAAATCTTTGAAAACATTTTCATTCTCTTGACATCATTATGCGGTTTGCTGTAAAGTTTATCTATATGAAAAAAGCACTTCTTCTACTAGCACTAGATTTCTCTTTTGTTTGCCGAACTGACGGTTGCTAGTAAGTTGCTTATATTGTAAATTACAGACCTGTCGTTTGGCGGCAGGTCTTTTTTTATAACTTGAATATTGGATTTTGGTAAAAAAATAACCATAATTAAGTGTCATTCCCGTGCTACGGACACGGGAATCCGTTGTAAACTTTCAGTGGATTATCGGGTCAACCCCGATAATGACATTAAATTATAGAATTCAAATTTCAAGCTAATATTAAAACGTATTTTTATAAAACAAGGGGTATTTATGAATGCAAGTATGAATCCGAACGGAAAATATGCGCGTGTTGGCGACATTGAGCTTCCGAACAGAAAATGGCCTTCAAACAAAATAACAAAGGCTCCAGTTTGGTGTTCTGTTGATTTAAGAGATGGAAATCAGGCTCTTGTGAATCCAATGGGAATTGATACAAAGCTTGCGTTTTTTGACCTGCTTGTAAAACTTGGATTTAAAGAAATTGAAGTTGGATTTCCTGCTTCAAGCGACACCGAATACGAATTTATCCGCCGTCTTATTGAAGAAAATCATATTCCTGATGATGTTACGATTCAGGTTTTGTGCCAGGCGCGCGAGGCTCTTGTAAAGAAAACAATGGAATCTCTCAAAGGCTGCAAGCAGGCGATTTTCCACATTTACAATTCGACTTCCCCGGCGCAAAGAAAATATACTTTTAATAAATCCAAAGAGGAAATCAAGCAGATTGCAGTTGACGGCGTAAAGTGCATAAAGTCCTGCCTTTCAGATGAAGACAGAAAAAGAATCCGCCTTGAATATTCTCCTGAAAGTTTTTCGCACACTGAAATTGACTATGCTGTTGAAGTCTGCGAGGCTGTAAAAAATGAATGGGGCTGTTCTGCGGACAACAAAATTATTATGAATCTTCCGACAACTGTTGAATGCTATACGCCGAATGTTTATGCAGATGCGATTGAATATTTTTCAGAACATATTTCAGACCGCGAGAATATAATTATAAGCACGCATTGCCACAACGACCGTGGAAGTGGTGTTGCTTCTTGCGAGCTTGCTTTGCTTGCCGGAGCAGACAGAGTTGAAGGCTGCCTTTTTGGAAATGGAGAGCGGACTGGAAATCTTGACATTGTAAATGTCGCATTGAATATGTACAGCCAAGGAATAGATCCTCAGCTTGATTTCCATGACATTCAGAATGTGGGCGAGCTTTATACAAAGTTTACGGAAATGGAAATAAATCCGCGCACTCCTTATGTTGGCGAGCTTGTGTTTACTGCGTTCAGCGGAAGCCATCAGGACGCAATCAGAAAAGGAATGGCTGCGCGCACAAAAATGCCTAAAAACGCGCTTTGGGATGTTCCTTACATTCTCATTGATCCGCACGACATTGGAAGACAGTACGAAGGAATCATCAGAATCAACAGCCAGTCTGGAAAAGGCGGAGCGGCTTATATTCTTGAGCAGGAATACGGAATTTGTCTTCCAAAGGCAATGCATCCTGCTCTTGGCGAGCTGATAAAGAAAGCTGCCGATGAATCCCAGCGTGAGCTTGACAAGTCTGAAATATACAATCTTTTTGTTAAGCACTGGCTTGAAGCAAAAGGAAATCTTTCAATTGTTGATTTGGCGGAAACTCATCTTGAAGGTAAGGAAAACTCAGAGTCTACTTCTTGCCGCGCTGTTGTTGAATGGAAAGGAAAACGCTATTCAATTGGAAAAACTGGAAACGGACCTCTTGACGCATTTGCAGGCGCGCTTTCTGAAATTCCTGCGCCTAAGTTCAGCATAACGGCATTCCATGAGCATAGTATTGGAACAGGAAACGATACTTCCGCAGTTGCCTATGTACAGATTACGTGCGAAGACGGAAACCAGTACTGGGGAGCTGGAAAATCGACTAACGTTGGCCGCGCCGGTGTTGACGCTGTTGTAAGCGCATTGAACCAGATAAAATAGATTTTATAGAACTCAAAAAGCAGGGCAAACGCATTATAAATAATTTAAGTAAAGTTTGCGCGAAGGAACGGTTCCTGGGGCAAAAACACTCTGATTGTTGCGACCGCGTGAGCGGGCAATTCTATAGTTACTTTGCAACAATCAGCGTGTAGCGCATTATTGCGCGATTTTGAACCAGAAAACCGTGTCTGGGAGCCAGTTTTATGCTGAATACATTTATAATGCGTTTGCCATGACTCAAAAATTTTTCTTCATTGAATTGCATAGAAAAATCTGTTATAATGCAGCCGCTCTTATTTTGGGGCGGCTGTAATTTTTTTTCCGGGACTGAAAATGCTTTTTTATTTGGCTTTTAAGAATATCGTATCAAGAAAAAGCTCGTTTGTTATTGTTCTTTTTATTGCGTTTGCCGTTATGCTCATGGCTGTTATAAATTCAGTTTTTGACAGCACGGAAAATGGAATTGAAAAAGTTTTTTCCAAAAGTTTTACAGGCGACCTTGCAGTTTTTCCTAAAAGTGATATTCCTCTGAGCCTTTTTGGGGACGAAACTCCTGTAACTGGAACTCTTACAAAAATAAATACGCTTGTTCCTTTCAATGAAATTTCAAACTGCCTGAATTCGATTCCTGAAATAGAAAAAAGTGTTCCGCAAGTAACGGGAACTGTCGCTTTGGAATTTAATGGAAAAAGAACGCCTGTCTGGATTTTTGGAGTTCCTGCTGAAAAATATTTTGACTGTATGTCTTCTATAAAAATTCTTGAAGGCTTGCCTTTTGCAGATTCCGAAAGAGGCGTGATGCTTTCAAAAAAATATGCGCAGGAAATGAATGTTTCAATTGGAGACACAGTTCAGTTTCTTGTTGTTGACGGTCCAACTTTTAGAATCCGCGCAGCAAAGCTTTCCTGCATTTATGAATATCCTGTTGAAAATTCCACGCTGGACAGAATTGTTCTTGCCGACGCTTTTACTGTCCGTTCGCTTATGGATATGTCTGAATCTGTTGCGGACACTTCCTTTATTGGAGAAGAAAAAACAGATTTGCTTGAAAGCGATTTAGATATTGAGTCTCTTTTTGACGATGCAGAAGATGTGGATGCAGTTATTGTTGAAAATCCATTTGAAGAAATTCAGCCTGAATTGGAAGAGCCAAAAATTTTTGACAGTTCTTCCTGGAATTATATTGTCTGCTCTCTTGCTCAAGGTGAAAATCCAAAGAAATCAATAAGAAATTTGAATCGGATTTTTAAAAAGAATTCCTGGCCTGTGCGCGCTGTTGCTTGGAGAACTGCGGCTGGAAGCACTGCTTTGTATCTTTACTGGATGCGAGTTATTTTCAATGCGGGTGTAATTGTTATCCTTGTGGCGGGATTTATAATCATAAACAATACGCTTGTTGTAAATGTTCTTAACCGAACTCAGGAAATTGGAACTTTAAGGGCGCAGGGAGCTTCAAGAAATTTTGTTTCGCTTCAGTGCATGGCAGAAACTTTTATGCTTACAATAACGGCTGGAGTTTTAGGCTGTATTTTTGGCGCTATATGCATGTCTGCATTGTCTGCCATGAACATTGAATTTAAAAATGTTTTTCTGATTCAGCTTTTTGGAACTGACCATCTTGAAGTTGCAACATCGTTTTCAATTATGTGCAAGTCAATGCTTCTTTCTGTCTTGCTTGGGCTTTTGGGCTGGATTTATCCTGTTAGAACCGCTTTAAAAGTCAATCCTGTTCAGGCTATGCAGGGGGCAGTCTGATGAACTACGCTAAGCTTTCCGTCCGCTCGTTGCTTTTAAGGTGGCGGCAGTACATTTCTCTTTTTTTTGTTTGCGCTATTGGTGCCGGAGTTTCACTTTTTTCTTTTTTTCTTATAAATGGAATGTTGTATTCTCTTTCTACGAAGGCTGAAATTTATTACGGCGGAAACTATCAGTTCTTAGGCGGAAGAAATAATTTGGAATTTTACGATTGCCGGGAATTTGTTGAAAAACTTTCTGGTGTTTTTCCGGCTGGAACTGTTATTTCCCCAAGGTTTGATTTTGATGCGGATTCCGCTTCTTTTTATTATGAAGGAGTTGAAGTCTGTCAGCGTGTAATAAAAGGCGTTGACTTTGAAAAAGAAAAAATTCTGTTTTCAAAATTCAATTACGTGCAGGGAAGCGCAGACAGAATTGCAGGAACAAACGGTGTTTTGATTTCAGAAAAAATCGCATCCATGCTGGAAGTTTCAACTGGAGATTCTATAACCTTTATGCTTAGAACCGGACCTGGATACATAAATACGGTTCAGCTTGTTGTAAAAGGCATTTTCAAGGATTCAAGCGTATTTGGAACTTACACTTCTTATGTTGACATTGATTTTCTGCGGAAAGCTTATTGCTCGCCGGAATTTTATGCAAACAGAATCGGAATATTTTTCCCTGATTCAGTTCCTTCTGCAAAAGACACTTTGAAATATCAGGCTCTTCTTGAAAAAGAATTTAATATGTTCAGGCTGGTTAATGATAAGTATGATTTTTATGATCCGCTTTTGGCTGGGCAATTCAGCGAGCCGATTTATGCGTTTATAGCTTTGGATGCAAACATGGAAGATTTGGGCGTTATAATCGATGCAATGAAAATAATAACTTCGCTTGTAATTGCGGCTCTTGTAATAATAATTGTTGTTGGAATCAGCAGCACTTATAAAGTTATTGTAATGAAGCGCATAAATGAAATTGGAATTTACAAGGCGATTGGAATGGAACGCGGCTCTGTGATTTTGCTTTTGTTGAGCGAAGCATTTGTGCTTTTAATTTCTGGCTGTGTGTGCGGCTGGGGATTTTGCTTGCTTTTGGAATTCATTATAAAGCAGTTCAATTTTTCTTTTATTCCGGCGTTTGATATGTTTTTGACAAACGGATATATTGTTCCCATGAACTCTTTTGGCGGCGCAATGCTGATTTTTGCAGTTATAATTTTTACTACAATTACTGCGGTTTTATTTTCGCTTAGAGCCGCTATAAGAATTACGCCAGTTCAGGCATTGACTGTAACAGAATGAATTTATGCTTGTTAATAATTTAAAAGTTAAGATATATAATGGATGGACTATGAAAAATTTTAAGAAAATTGTCAGCTTTGTTTTTTTTGTTTCCGCAGGAATTTCTGCTTTTGCGGCTTCCCATGACGAGCTTTTAAAGCAGGCGCAGGAAAACACAGCTTTTTACGGAACGGACTTTAAAGGATTTTATTCAGTTGTTCAAGAAAAGCCGGGCGAAGGAAAAAATGTTACAGAAGCCATTATGTACCGCAGAGACAGCGAGGCAAAATGGACAATTCTTGTTACAGGACCTGCAAAAGACAAGGGAAAAGGCTATCTTCAGTATGACAGCAATATCTGGTTCTATGATCCTGCCGACCACAGATTCACATTTACAAGCGCGCGGGACAAATTTCAAAATACGAATGCGAACAATTCAGACTTTGCGCCGCAGTTTTATTACAGGGATTATTCAATAGAAAGTTCTTCGGAAGTAATGCTTGGAAAACTTGAATGTGTAATGTTTGTGCTAAAGGCAAAAGTTCAAAATGTGGATTATCCTGAATTGCATCTTTGGGTTACAAAAAATGACGGGCTTGTGCGTAAAAAGGAAGATTACAGCCTTTCCGGGCAGAAACTTAGAACAACAGCAATTCCTTCATATCAGATAGTTCAAGCTTCAAGTCAAAATTATTATATTCCTGTAAAAATGCTTATTACGGATAATTTTCGCGGAAAGAAAATTGGTGAAAAAACTCAGTTTGAGCGTACTCAGATTACAATTACAAATATAACTTTTGACCGTGTGGAAAATTCAGTTTATACAAAGCCTTATCTCGAAATGATGAGCGAAAAGTAAAATGAAGCGGATTTTTTTTATAGCGGCGTTTTTCTTTTGCATTTCGCTTGTTTTTTCTCAGGTGGAAGACGATATTTCGTTTGATGAAGACTTGCTTTTCTCAGAATCAGAAGACATTGTTGTTGAGCAGTCCGATGCGTCAGAATATGTTTCCTCCAAGCAGTCAGTGAAGATTGGAACTTCCGAGTATTTTATTCCGCTGAAATTTACAGGCCATTTTGAATCTGACTTTGGATATTACGGAACAAAGCACAATCAGAATTCTGAAAATGATGAATTTAAAAATTCTCTTTATTTTGACTTGTCGAATTATATTTATTTTATGGCGCGCCTTGACAAAACGCTTTCCGTGCGCGGAACAACAAGCGTAAAGTTTCCGCCTAAAAAAGATTCAATAAAACTTGACGAGCTTTATTTTGACTATCTGATTTGGGACAGAATTTACATTACGGCAGGAAAAAAGGCGACTACCTGGGGATACACAAGGCTTTTCAGCGGTGAAAATGCATACAGCCTTTATACAGATACCGACTACGACAAACTCACTGAAGAAGAAAAAGAGCAAATCCGCCAGACAATCGAAAAACAAGGTTATCTTTATACGAATATTTTAAGTGACAGTTCCGATACAGTTTCTGGACTTTTGCGCATTCCTTTTTGGACAGGAACTTTGTCTGGAATAGTTTTGTACAATGGAACTTCAACAGAGCCTGAATTTGAGGATATTTCTGTGGCAGGTTCTCTTGAAATGACGTTTTTTCATACAACTTTTAATATTTTTGGAAGAAAAAATCCAAAGCCAGAAACCGGTTCAACTCCAGTAACTGTCGGCGCGGAAGCAAAACGGACTGTTTTAGGAACAGATATTTATGTTCAGGGAATTGGAAAACTTGCGGACGACCACCATGATATTTCAAAGTATGTTTTTACAGGCGGATTTTATCATTTGTGGGACGGTCATGATCCGAATTTCGGCTTGAATTTTGAATTTCAGGATTCTTACAACAAAGAACTTGAAAAAAATAGCTGTCGTATTTATCTTGATATGGGCTTGAAGCGTCTTGGAAAAAACAAAGATATGAAACTTGGCTTGCAGTGGCAGCATATTATAAAAAGCGAAACCGAAGACGACAAAAGCGGTCTTGTAAAATTTGGCTTTATAAAATCCGGGCTTTTTCCGAATGCGGAATGGAACACAGGAATTGAAGTGCGCTATCATCAAGTTGATGCGAATTATGAAAATAAAATTTATATGGTTCGGCTTGGAAGTTCAATTCAGGTAAAAATGGACTATTAAGCAGCTGTTTATGTTGATTTTCTGCGGAAATATATATAATATTATTTCTATAGAGTATTTCTAAAAATTGCTTTTGCTGGCTTTTTAGAAATTTCTTACAATAAAAAAGCGAGGTGTT
Source organism: uncultured Treponema sp. (assembly GCF_945873775.1). Taxonomy (GTDB): domain Bacteria; phylum Spirochaetota; class Spirochaetia; order Treponematales; family Treponemataceae; genus Treponema_D. Next base: position 69,104 of record NZ_CAMCEC010000009.1, read on the forward strand.
TATGGCTGTTCAGCCTATAGATCTTTCTACCATTTATTCTCAGATGGATAAGATTGGGCAGTTCAATGCTTCGCAAGTCCAGACTGCAAGCATGGCAAACAGGCAGCATCTGGAAAAAACAGCCCAGCAGCAGACTCAAAAAGCCCAGACTGTTACAGAAACTTCCCAAAGCGAGGATTCTTCAAAAATCAAGGCGGATGTGAGCCAGGGCGGGGGAGCTGGACAAGGACTTTTGCAGGGAGAAGGAAAATCCGCAAAGCAAGAGCCGGAACTAAAAAAGCCTACTGTCTACGAAATAAAAGATCCGAATCTTGGACAGCATATTGATGTTACAAGCTGAAAAAAAATGCCGTTTGCGTTGACCATTGCTGTTTTTATAATATTTTTCAATATACTCATGTGGGTTTTCTTTTTTAAGAAGTTCAATGCTTTTTTTTCCACAGATAAAATTATTGAAGAAACAAATGAAAAAGCAAAAGAAATTATCAAGAGCATAAATTTCAATGCTGGAAGAAACATTGATTTAATAGAAGACAAAATCAAGCAGTTAAAAGCTATTTCCGCAGAAGCTGAACGCAAAATCGGAATGCTAAAAAAAGAGCTTTCTCTTGCTGAAAAATCAAAGTCATTTCAGAAAAAACTGGACTCTGCTTCTAAAAATTCCTTTATGCAAGGCGACTTGTTTTTTACAGAAAAAGCGAAAAATGAGCTTGGAATAAAAAATCTGCCTAAGCCGGAAGTTGAAGTCAGAAAAATTCCTGTAGTTGAGCCAGAACTCTTTATGGCGGAAAATCCTATTGTTCCCAAAAAAGACTTTAAAACACAAGTTTTGGAACTCCGCGCCCTTGGAATTCCCGCTGAAGAAATTGCGAGAAAAACAGGCAGAAGCATTCAAGAAGTAAAACTTGTAATTGAATTTTCTTAGTTTTTTATACTTTTTATGGACTTGTTTTAATAAATATTTTCCCAAAACAGCTTTTTTTTCTTGAACTTTGAAAAAAATCAGAGTATATTTTTATTTATGAGTAATTTGAAATTTAAAAAGGTCAAATTTGGAACTTTGTATGATGGAAGAAAAGTTCATTTGTACACGGTTTCAAATGGCTCTATGAGCTTTTCTGCAATAGATTATGGATGCACAATTACAAGCATCCTTTTACCTGCAAAAGACGGAAAAAAAGTTGATGTCCTTTTGGGCTGCTCAACTTTGGAAGGCTATGCTTCTAGCGGAAGTTGTTTTGGAACCGTAGTTGGGCGCTTTGCAAATAGAATTGGAGGCGCATCTTTTTCCCTTAATGGAAAAACTTACCAGCTTGATAAAAACGATGGCGAAAACTGTCTTCATGGCGGATTCGACCGCTACGAAAAAAAACTGTGGTCTGCAAAAAAAATCCGCACTGACAAAGGTCTTGGAATTGAATTTTCAAGAACAAGTCCTGCTGGCGAGCAAAATATGCCAGGCAATCTGAAGATAAAAGTCACCTACACATTGAATGAAGACAACGAGCTTACTTTGGATTATTCGGCCAAGACTGATGCTCTGACTCCAGTAAATCTTACAAATCATGCTTATTTCAATTTAAAAGGCTATGATGGCGGTTCTATTGAAGATCTGGAACTCAAGATGGATTGCTCTAAATTTGTTGAAGTTGACGAGCATCTTATTCCATCTGGAAACCTTTGCTCTGTTGATGAAAAAAAAGCATTTGATTTTAGAGTTCCAAAGCTCATCGGAAAAGACATGAAAGAAACTGGCTCTGGATACGATCACGCTTATTGCATAGATTCATATAATGGAAGCTTAGTTGAATTTGCAGTATTAAAGGATCCTGCTAGCGGACGCACAATGACAGTTTCAACGACATTGCCTGCATGCCAGATTTATACAGCAAATTTCATTGATGGATTTGGAAAAAATGGCTATCCTCTAAAAGCCCATGATGCTGTCTGCATGGAAACAGAGTCATATCCTGATTCTCCAAACCATGAAAATTTCCCAAGCTGCATAGTAACTCCAGAAAAACCGTACCACGAAACTACGGTTTATAAATTTGGTTTTTAGTTTTCAGCAATTAAGAAAAATATAAAGAGGTTGTGATGGACATTCAATTACAGGAATTAATCGAAAAAATCAAAAAAGACGGTGTTTCCAGTGCTGAAACTGCCGCCCGCAAGATTATTGCCGATGCGGAAAAAAAAGCCGCTTCAATTGTAAGCGATGCTGAAGTTAAGGCTGACAGCATAATAAAAACTGCAAAAGCTGAAACTGAGCGCATGGAAAAAGCCAGCGAAGATGCTATTGCACAGGCTGGACGAAATCTTATAATTTCATTCCGCGATGGAATAAATAAAGAGCTTTTTGCTATTGTAAATTCCGAAACAGAAAAAGCAATGGACAAGGATTTGCTCAAGAAATTGATTCCTGAAACTGTAAAAGCTTGGTCTGCCAATCCAGATGCTGATGATGTTTCAGTTCTTTTGCCTGCAAAGGATTTAAAAGCTCTTGAAACAAGCTTGAAAACCGCATTAAAAGCAAAAATTTCAAAAGGGCTTGTGATAAAAAGCGATGCTTCCCTTTCTGCAGGTTTTAGAATTGGCTCAAAAAATGGCTCTGCATTTTATGATTTCAGCGCGGAAGAAGTTGCGGCTTTGTTCAGCGCATATTTGAATCCAAAAACAACAGAAATTATGAAAAAGGCGGCTGCAGGAATTGCAGAGGAAGAGCCAAAGCCTGCTGTTGTAGAAGAAAAGAAATCGGCGGCTTCAAAAGCTAAGAAAACTGCTGCAAAGCCAGCGGCAAAATCACGTGCAAAAACTACAAAGGAAACAAAATAGTGGAACATCTCTATTATTTGGTTGCCCAGCTTCCGGCAATTTCTGTAAATGATGACAGTTCTCAAAAACTTCCGCTTACAGTTGGATATTTCAAGGATTTGTGCAGCCGTTTTATGTCTGAAAAATCTGCGAAGCTTGCTGAAAAACTTACGCTGGAACCTCCTGTTGAGCCTGTTTCGACTGGTTCAGTTTTCCTTGATGAATGGTATGAAAAAGAGAGATGCCTTCGCCTTGCATTGGCTCAAATCAGAGCCTTAAAAATGAAGAAAGATGTAAAGGATCTTCCTTCTGCAATTGATGGCGAATCTATTCAGGCTGCGCGGACTGCTACTGGAATGGACAGCCCTTTGGCGGCGGAACAGTATCTTAATCAGTACCGTCTTGGAATTTTGGATCGGATTGCGCCCATGGACAATTTTTCAGCTGATGCGGTTTATAGCTATGGACTGAAGCTGATGCTTGCCGAGCGGATGAAGAAGTTTAACAAGGATGAAGGCTTGGCTTCTTACCACAAAATTTATGATGAAATTCTTGGAGAAAAGAAATGACTGATACAAAAGGCAAAGTTGTTGCTGTCAACGGAAACATGGTTTCTGTTGAATTCGATGGAAAGGTATCTCTCAACGAAGTAGGCTACGTTAAAGTTGGCGGAAAGAGCCTGAAGGGAGAGGTAATCCGTATCCGCGGAAATACAGCGCAGATGCAGATTTATGAAATGACAAATGGTATTTCAACAGATTGTTCTGTAGAATTTACTGGAGATTTGCTTAGCGTTGAAGTTGGTCCTGGTCTTTTAGGTCAGGTTTATGATGGATTGCAGAATCCGCTTCCTCTTCTTGCTGAAAAATCTGGATACTTTCTTGAGCGCGGCGTTTATCTTCCTGCTCTTGATGAAAATAAAAAGTGGGAATTCACTCCTACTGCAAAAGAAGGCGACAAGGTTTTTTCAGGAGACAGCATTGGAACTGTTCCAGAAGGACCTTTTACCCACAAAATCCTTGTTCCTTTTGGATTCCTTGGAACTTACACAATCAAAAAAATTGCAAAAGCAGGCGAATATAAAATTCACGATACTATTGCAACTCTCGCTGATGAAAAAGGAAAATCTGTAAATATCAGCATGAGCTTTAAATGGCCTGTAAAACGCGCTGTAAATTGCTATGCAGAGCGTCTTAGCCCTGATGAGCCGATGGTTACTAAAGTCCGCCTGATTGATACATTTTTCCCTGTTGCAAAAGGCGGAACATATTGTATTCCTGGTCCGTTTGGAGCTGGAAAAACTGTTCTTCAGCATACAACAAGCCGCAATGCCGATGTTGACATTGTAATTATCGCAGCTTGTGGAGAACGCGCTGGTGAAGTTGTAGAAACTCTTACAGAATTCCCAGAACTTAAAGACCCTCGCACAGGCCGTTCTCTTATGGAGCGCACAATCATAATCTGCAATACATCTTCTATGCCGGTTGCTTCGCGCGAAGCTTCGTGCTACACAGGCGTTACTCTTGCAGAATATTACCGTCAGATGGGACTTAATGTTCTTCTTCTTGCTGATTCTACTTCAAGATGGGCGCAGGCTATGCGTGAAATGTCCGGCCGCTTGGAGGAAATTCCTGGTGAAGAAGCGTTCCCTGCATATTTGGAATCAACAATTGCTTCTTTCTATGAACGCGCAGGAATTGTAAAGCTCCGCGATGGAAACATTGGTTCTGTTACAATCGGCGGAACGGTTTCTCCTGCCGGCGGAAACTTTGAAGAGCCTGTAACTCAGGCAACTTTGAAAGTTGTTGGCGCATTCCATGGTCTTAGCCGCGAACGTTCTGATGCGCGCCGTTATCCTTCTATTGATCCGCTTGATTCTTGGTCAAAGTACAAGTCTACAATTGGACACAATCTTGTTGAGTTTGCGCGCAATGTTTATAAAAGAGGCGCAGAAGTCAATCAGATGATGAAAGTTGTCGGTGAAGAAGGAACAAGCCTTTCAGACTTTGTTATTTACTTGAAGAGCGAATTCCTTGATGCCGTTTATATGCAGCAGGATAGCTTTGATGAAATTGAAGGCGCGTCTTCTGTAGAACGCCAGAAATATGTTTTCAATAAGATTGTTGAAATTCTTGGCTCGGATTTTGACTTTGAAGAAAAAGATGATGCCCGTAATTTCTTCAACACTTTGCGCCAAAATTTCATTGATATGAACTATAAAGAATTCAAGAGCTCTGATTTTACAAAGGCTGAAAAAGTCATAGAAAGCACTTTGGCTTCAAAAAATGCGCAGGTATCTGACGAGGCAAAGAAGCTTCTCAAGGACGGTGAATAATGAATAAAGTATATAGCAAAATTGAAAGCATAAACGGAAGCGTTATTACTGTAAAAGCAAAAGGCGTAAAACTTAATGAGCTTGCTGAAATAAACACAAGATTTGGAAAGTCCCTTGCTGAAGTAAACAAAATTGACGGCGAAACTGTTTCGTTGCAGGTTTTTGCTGGCGGACGCGGTGTTGCTACAAATGATCAGATTCGCTTTTTGGGACACGAAATGCGTGTTTCCTTCAGCGAAAATTTGCTTGGACGTATTTTCAACGGTTCAGCAGAGCCAAGAGACCACGGTCCTGCGTTGACTGAAAATCTTGTTGCAATCGGCGGTCCTTCTGTAAACCCTGCAAAACGCATTAATCCAAACAGAATGATGCGCACGAACATTCCGATGATTGATGTTTTCAATACTTTGGTTGTCAGCCAGAAGATTCCGATTTTCTCAATTTCCGGCGAGCCTTACAACCAGCTTTTGGCTCGTATTGCTATGCAGGCTCAGGCAGATGTTATTGTTCTTGGCGGAATGGGCTTGAAGTATGATGACTATCTTTACTTCAAAAAGACATTGGAAGAAGGCGGCGCATTGAGCAAAACTGTAATGTTTGTTCACACCGCTGCTGACCCGACTGTAGAATGTATTAAAATTCCAGATCTTTCGCTTGCTGTTGCCGAGCAGTTTGCGCTTCAGGGAAAAGATGTTCTTGTTCTTCTTACAGACATGACAAACTTCGCTGATTCAATGAAGGAAATCGCAATTACTCAGGAGCAAGTTCCTTCTAACCGCGGTTATCCGGGAGATTTGTATTCTCAGCTTGCCAGCCGCTATGAAAAAGCTGTTGACTTTGCTGATTCCGGCTCTATCACAGTTCTTGCTGTTACAACGATGCCTGGCGATGACGTTACTCATCCAGTTCCTGATAACACTGGATATATTACAGAAGGTCAGTATTATCTTAAGGGCGGACACATTGAGCCTTTTGGTTCTCTTTCCCGCTTAAAGCAGCAGGTTAACAGCAAAACACGTAAGGATCACCGTTCTCTTATGGATGCGATGATTCGTCTTTATTCCCAGTACAAAGATACTCTTGAAAAAAAATCAATGGGATTTATTATGAGTTCTTGGGACGAAAAGCTTTTAAAGTACGGAGAGCTTTTTGAATCAGAGATGATGGATCTTACAGTAAATATTCCTCTTGAAGAAGCCTTGGACAATGGATGGAAAATTCTTGCGGAATGTTTTGACAAGGCTGAAACTGGCTTAAAGTCTGAATTGATAGAGCAGTTCTGGCCAAAAAACTAAGCCTGAATATTAAGGATTTATTTTATGGCAAAATTAAAACTGACTAAAAACGAGCAAAAGACTCAAAAAGATGCGCTTAAAATGTATCAGCGTTATCTTCCGACTCTTACGCTCAAAAAGCAGCAGCTGCAGTCAGAAATCCGCGCCATAGACGAAAAAGCAAAATCTGTCCGGGCTGAAAAAAAGGCTTTGGAAGAGGATTTTGAAAAATGGATTTCGGTTTTCGGTGAAAAAGATGCCTTTAAGCCTGATATGGTTACTGTAAAAAATATCAAAAAAGGCTGGGGCAACATTGCCGGTGTAAAGATTCCTGTTTATGAAGGCGCAGATTTCGGACGTGGCGACTATAACCTTTATTCGACTCCTCTTTGGATTGATATGGCTGCGGACAGAATGGAAAAAGCACTTGAACTTGATTTGGAAGCGGAAGTTTTGGATGAGCAGGTAAGACTTCTTGCAAAAGAACTTCGCACAACAACTCAACGCGTAAATCTGTTTGAAAAAGTAAAAATTCCTGAAACAAAAGCTAATATCAAACGCATAGGAATTTTTCTTGGGGACGAGCAGGTTAATGCGGTTGTACGCTCAAAAATTTCCAAGAAAAAACTTCAGGCTGATGCTAAGGAGGCTGAATAATGGCTATTGTGCAGATGAAAAAAGTCTCTTTGGTTATTCTTGATTCAACAAGAAAGGCTTCTTTAAAGCAGCTCAGAAAAGCTGGAGTTTTGCATTTGGAAGCTGTGGAAGGCTCTAGTCCGGCGCTTTCTGCTTACAGGGAATCTGCCGCGGAAACTGACAAGGCTATTTCTATTCTTGATGAAATAAAAGAGTCAAAAAAAGCTCCTGCTTTAATTCAGGAAAAACTTGGCAAAGATTCAGCGCGGGAAAAAGCAAAGGAAATAATATCTTTAAGCGACAGAAAAAAAACGCTTTTTGATTTGATTTCCCAGAATAAAAATGAACTTGCCCGGCTTGAAAAATGGGGCGACATAGATCCTGAGGAATTTAAGGCTTTTGCAGAAAAAGGAATTTTCCTATATATGTATGAAATTCCTTCTGAAAAGTACCAGTTGATTGGCGAAGATTGCGAAACTGTTCTTGTTAATTCATTGAACAAAGTTTCTAGGTTTTTGCTAAAATCTGAAACAGAACTTGAAGGGCGTCCTGCAGGTCTTCCGGCTGAAGCTTATGCTGTTCCTCTGCCTGAATATTCTACTCGCCAGATGAAGAAAAACATTGTTGATGACGAGCATGAAATTGAATCCATCGATAAGAAGATTTTTGCAGAGAAAAAATTCCGCACTGCTTTGATTGATTATAAAAAGCAGCTTGCCTCTGATATTGAATTTGAAAATTTATACAGCGGCATGGAATCAGAATCTTCAAATGAAAATTCTGATGGCGAGGAAACGAAACTTGCTTGGCTTACAGGATATGTTCCAGTTGACTCAATGAAAGGCTTCAAAGCTGTATGCGCAGAAAACGGCTGGGCATTTGTGGCTTCAGATCCTGCGGATGATGATCCGGTTCCGACAAAGTTAAAGAACAATAAGCTTGTGGAACTTATTTATCCGCTTACTAACTTTCTTGACGTTACGCCGGGCTACCATGAGTATGATATTTCAGGCTGGTTCTTGCTTTTCTTATGCATTTTCTTTGCAATGATTTTTGGGGATGCAGGATATGGAGCATTAATCTGCGTGCTGGCTCTTGGACTTATGGCTAAAGGCGCAAAAAATGGAAAGGCGTTTTCTTCCGTAAATGTGCTTGTCTTTTTGCTCGGATTCAGTACAATGTGCTGGGGAGTTTTGACTTGCACTTGGTTCGGAATAGATTCAGCAAGGCTTCCAAAATGGATGGTGGATTTGTCTTTTGCGCCGATTTCACCTGCAAAAGTTGGAGCTGATGTTTCTAACACTAACCAGCAGATTTTCTGTTTTATCCTTGCTATTGTTCAGCTTAGCATTGCCCATATAAAAGGAATTCTTCGTTATAGGAAATCCTTGAAGTGTCTTGGCGAGTTTGGCTCTTTACTTGAGCTTTGGGGAATGTACTATGTTGTTATGGATATGGTTGTTGATGCTGTAAAATATCCGCTTGGAATTACAGAAGAGACTTTGTACTTCTTTGGAATCGGCTGGCTTCCTATTCCTTATGTTGCGCTTGGTGTGCTTTTCTTTGGATTTGCATTGAATTTTATATTTTCAAATTATGACGGAAGTATTAAAGATTCGATTTTTGAAAGTCTAAAGAATATTATCAGCGTGCTTTTAGGAATTGTAAATGTTTTCAGCGACATTGTTTCTTATATACGCTTGTGGGCTGTTGCACTTGCTGGCGCGGCTATAAGCAGTACAATAAATACAATGGCTGGACCTATGCTTGGCAAACTGATTATGGTTGGTTTTGGCGTTATTCTTTTGTGCTTTGGACATGGACTGAATATTGTGCTGAACCTTTTGTCTGTTATTGTTCATGGTGTGCGTCTGAATACACTTGAATTCAGTCAGCATCTTGGAATGTCATGGAGCGGAACAAAATATTCTCCGTTCCGTGAGGAAAAATAAAATTTGAATTACGGCGGAAATTTCTGCCTAAAAAATTAGATTAACAACGCAAATTTGCGTAAAGGAGTATTTATGAACTGGGGAATGATTGGTGCTGGTGTTGTAATGGGAATTGCTGCTATTGGAAGCGCAATCGGTATTGGAATTGCAGGTCAGGGAGCAATTGGTGCTTGGAAAAGATGCTACTTGAATAACAAGCCTGCTCCTTTCCTTTTGGTTGTTTTTGCAGGTGCTCCGCTTACACAGACAATTTACGGCTTCCTTCTTATGAACACAATGAGAACTTCTGCTGCAGATCCGTTGTTTCTTCTTGGACTTGGAATTGCTTGCGGTCTTTCAATGTGTATGTCTGCTGTTGCTCAGGGAAAAGCCGGTGCTGCTGGTTCTGATGCTTTGGCGGAAACTGGAAAAGGATTTGCGCAGTACATTATGGTTGTAGGTCTTTGCGAAACAATCGCTTTGTTCTCTATGGTATTCGGAATGATTGTTTGCTAGAATTTTTCATTCTGTAAAATTAAAATGCCCGGGGCTTTTTTGCTTCCGGGTTTTTTTTTGTAAAAATAAAATGCTTTTATACAATTCTTCAATATGATATAATATATTCCATGAAAGAAAAATTTAAAACTCCGCGTGTAATTCAAATCGGTGGAAATAATGGAATCAAAAAAATATATATCGGCGGAAAAAATCCTGTTACAGTCCAGACAATGTGGAAAGAGTCGATAACTGAAATTGACAACACACGTCTTAATTCAATTATAGAGCGTATTAACAGTTTGAAATCTCTTGGGTGCGACATTGTTCGTTTTGCTGTTCCCGATATAGAAAGCGCGCATTCTTTGTGCAAAATTGCCGAGAACACAGATGTTCCGCTTGTTGCTGATATTCACTTTGACTATAGGCTTGCATTGGAGTGCTTGAAAGGCAATGTTTCTGTAATTAGAATCAATCCTGGAAATATAGGAAATTTTGAAAGAACAAAAGCTGTTGTAGAGGCTTGCAAAGAAAAAGGCGCGGCTATAAGAATTGGCGTAAACACTGGTTCTTTGCCAAAAGATTTGGAAAAAAAAGTTGAGAATTCCGAAATTACAAGGGCGCAGGCTTTGGCTGAAACTGCATTAAGAGAAACTGAAGTTTTTGACTCGCTTAAATTTGAAAATTTTGCAGTCAGCATGAAGGCTTCGAGCGTTCAGGAAACAATCGAGGCGAATGAGGCTTTTGCGCGTCAGTCAGATATTCCTTTGCACATCGGCGTAACAGAAGCGGGGCCTTTAATTACTGGCGTTGTAAAATCTACGCTGGCTTTTTCCCGCCTTTTGAATGAAGGCATTGGCTCTACAATCCGCGTAAGCCTTTCTTCTTCCCCAGAAAATGAAGTTATTGCAGGAAGGGAAATTCTGCATGAATGCGGACTTAGAACTGGCGGCGTTACCCTTATAAGTTGTCCTAGATGCGGTCGTCTGGGTTTTGATGTTCATGGCTTTATGGAACGCTGGCAGAACAAGTTGCTTTCTCTTGATAAAAATATTACAGTTGCTGTAATGGGCTGCATTGTGAATGGTCCCGGTGAAGGCAAGCACGCAGATTTGGGAATTGCTGGCGGCGGCGGAAAATGCATAATTTTCAAAAAAGGAAAAATAGTGCAAACAATTGATGAAAAAGATGCCGATATAGAATTTAAAAAGGTCTTGGAGAATCTTTAATTCAATGAGAAAGTTTGCTATAAAATTTTTTGCCGTTTTTTCGTTTATATTGTTTTTTTGCTTTGATGTTTTTGCCGCGCCTAGAAAACCTCAAAAAGGGCAGGAAGAATGGAGGGCTTTGCAAAAGGCAAAAGATTCTTTTGAAAAAAATGATTTTGGTACTGCTGTAAAATTTGCAGATCAGGCAAAAGTTGTCCGTTCTCAAAATGCTCAATGGCAAACTTATATTCTTGATGAAACTCTGAAAAACTCAAGAGTTCGTCGAGCAGGAGATTCTCTTGAACGTGTTTCTCAGGTTTTAAATGAGTTGAAATTTACAGAAGCTTTAAAAATTGTTTCAATGCATATTGAAAAGCATGGCGCGGATTTTTTCAACGGAAGCTATTCAAAGCTAATCGAGTTTCTTTCAGTCTATTCGCATTATCCAGAGGCTGATTTTCTTATTGGAAAAATTTATAAGCTTGAAGGTGAGTATTCTGTTGCCTTGAATTATATGAAAGAAGCTTATGATTATTCTGTGAATCTTGACATTCCAATGGAAAAGTACGATTTGCTTTATGAACTTGCCGAGCTTTCTTATGACTTGGAAAACAAAGACGACTATGAAAAATATCTTCTTGCAATTGCAAGCGATGATTCTGTTTTTACAAATTCCGGCTATATGGATGCGCTTCTTCATATTATTAATTCTGATTCTTCTGACAGCCTTGAAAAATTTTTTCTTTTGTACCGTGCGGAAGATGCAAGTGGGTTAAAAGCATTTGTTAATCTTGGAAAACTTTATATGTCAGAAGCTGAAAATGATAAAGCGTTGAAATTTAATGCGTTTGCCGGAATTCTGGCTGTAACAAAAATTGAATCTGTTTTAATGCAGAGAATAAACGGTTTTAAATATTCAAACTTTAAGACGCTTCTTGCGGAATCTTCCAGCTACAGCGACATTGTGGAGTGGGGTATAAAAAACGGCGTGTGGGAACTGTTCTGCGACCTTGCTGAATCCGCCGCTAATTCTGGAAGAATAATTTTTTCACGTTCCCTTTTTGTGTCTCTTTCAGAAGCAACGCCAGTTGAATACTGGAAGTCTTATGCTTCAGAAAAAATTGTAAAAACTGAAAATTGAATTAGAATTGAAGTCCTAAGCCAAAGTATGCTTCCCAAGCTTTTCCCTTTCTCCATGAGCTGTCAAAGTCCATGTGGCCGTTGAGAATCTTTTTAGAAAGGTCTACACCAAGGCTTGCGCGAACGACAAAGCTTTTCCATTTTTCAGGGTAAACAAGAGCTTCAAGCCCGCCTGTGTAAATTCCTTCTTTGTAGTTCAAGTTCGAGCCAGTGCCTCTGTTTTTTATCAATGCCGCATCAAAGAACGGACTTAGCTGAAACTCAAAGTTCAGGTACTTGAAAATTTTATGTGGCAAAAATGCAATTGCTTTTACGACTTTTGGCTTTGTGTCATAGCTTCCGAACAATGCATAGCTCCAGTCAAGCCAGCGGACGGTAACAATGTGTATTGGCATATCAAAGTTGAAAACTATCGCAGCTGGAGTTTTTAGCGCGTAGTTGTCCGCATCAACTTCGTAGTCATCGAATTCCTGTTTATCTGGTGCGCCTCTTAAATATTCGCCGATTGAAAATTTTGTGTTGTATCCTGCAAATCCGTTTGCGTTGATTGCAAAACCAATATATTTGAAGCTTTTAAACAATTGTAAATTTGCTTCAACTGATGGAACTACCTTTTCATCGATTGTATCTGCCGTTATGTCCCAGCCCATGTATTGAGACGCAGAAAATGAATATCCAGTTCTAAAGTTGTTTACGCCTACCCAGTTTATATTGCTGAAACTTATTGTCTGTCCCGGCTTTATCATTGGAGTTTGGTACAAATCATCGTTGCTTTTGCTGATTCCGTTTCTGTCCCAGTTGTGTGTAAAGTTTATAGAAGGCGTGTAAGTAACTTCTGTTGTGTTCCCTATATAGCCAATTGAAAAAGGAACAGAAATTGTCGCGTCTTCTACAAAGTAAAGGTCATCATCGTATTTTTCATAGTCAAGATTTTTTATTATTGATTGTGAAAACTCAAATTTGATTTTATGCATGCCAATTGGAACAACAACTGCAATTCCTGTTGTGAAGTCGTATTCTGGAGCTTCTTCGCCTATTACCCAGTTGAAATCAAAAGAATTGCTCCAAGTATTTTCTGTAATTCCGATGTCAAAAGGGTAGTCGTAGCTAAAACCGAATCCTGTTGTTACTTTTGAATAATTATCAGGCTCATCGTCATCTCCAAAGTTCAAATTCAAATCAACATTTAAATCATTCATAAGTCCTAGAAAATTGTTGTCTTTGAGCTTGAGTTTGATTTCTATTCCTGAGTTCGTGTCTAAAGATGGCTTTGGAAAAATCAGCATTGAATGTGAATCTTTAAAAGTGTATTGCGCTTCAACAAGATTTATTCCGTCTTCTGTAGTTTCCGTTATTTCGTATGAATATTCGATGTCTGTAAGAAGCCTTGTGTTTTCTATATCCTGATATATGTCATGAAGATATTTTTCAAGCTCTTCCTGCGAAGTGAAAATTTTTTTATAGTTTATATCTGTAATGTTTCTTTTTAATGCTGACTCTTTTGTTTTTCCTTTTGAAATAAAGTCAACTTTTTTAACTTGAAAAAATTCTTCCTGTGCAAAAACTGCTGCTGCGCAAGAAAGCACAACTAAGACAAGTGTTTTTTTTAAATTTTTCAGCATAGATCAATAGGCTCCTTTGCCTTTTATAACAACTCCAACTGTTTTTATCAAAATCCAAATATCAAGCCACACAGACCAGTTTTGAATATAATAAGTGTCTAAATTTATTCTTTCTTCATAGCCTGTGTCGCTTCGTCCGGAAATCTGCCACATTCCGCTTAATCCTGGCTTTACAGAAAGCACATAGTCTGAATATTTTCCATACTTTACTAGCTCAGGCTCTGTAACTGGACGCGGACCGACCAAGGACATTTCACCAACGAAAATGTTCCAAAGCTGCGGAATTTCATCAAGGCTGGTTTTTCTAAGAAATTTTCCAAGTTTTGTTACACGCGGATCGTCTGTGAATTTTCTGTCTTTTTCCCATTCAGCGGCTCTTACCGGATCATTTTCAAGAATTTCTTTTAGCTTTTTGTCTGCATCGATGCACATTGATCGGAATTTCCAGCATTTTAAAACAGAATGATTTTTTCCAACTCTTTTGTGTCCATAGAAAACTGGTCCCGGCGAACTTATTTTTATTGCAATTGCTATAATTAATGTGAGTGGAATCAAAATGGGCGCAACGCAGATGCAGGCAAGAATATCGATTGCCCTTTTTAAAAACAACGAGCTCTTTTTTGTAAGATAGTTTGTTGAAGAGAACGCAAGAATTCCGCCGAAATCTTTCATGTGCAAAGACATTGTCGTGTTCAGCTGTTCTCTTGGCACGCGGATTAAATATCTGTAGTTTGTCTGAAGCTCTTCAAGATTTTTATTGAATCCGCATAGAATTCCAACTTTTATGTTGATTTTCTTTAAAATTGCTGAAATTTCAGCGGACTGCTCGACAATTTTTATTCCAAGGAATTCATCTTTATGAATGACAGAATCCGTTACAATAAGAATCGGTCTGTAGCCAAGATATTTTTTTTTCAAAAGCCGATCTACGATTAGGTTTGCCCTGTCATCTTTGTTATAGACAACCGCAGGAACTCCCCACCATGAGAATTTTGCAAAAAATCTTCGGCTTAGTTCTCTTCCAAGCGGAAGCAAAATTGTCGCAAATGGCCATGAAAGCACAAGCGCCACTGCAATCGGAATAAGGTCTTTGGTGGATTTTATAGTTGTGAGCGCAAACGCTTCTCCAATAAGAATGAAAAACGATGAAAGTGAAAATCTTCTTACTTCATCTTCAGGAGCTAAAAGAATTCCAGGGTAAAGTCCATTCAAATAAAAAACAATAAAAACAGCTGGCAAAAAAACTGAATATTTCAAAAAAGATCTGAAATTTATGCAGGCAGGATCAACCGCATTTACAATAAAAAATCCGATGCAAATTGAAAGCATAAATAGCAATTCATCTATAAAAGCAAGTGAAATGCCGGAAACAAATGAACTTGTATGCTTGTATTGAGATTTTAAGTATTTTTCTAATTCTTCTGCGTTGATACTAGAAATCATAAGTCTATCCAATATAAAGGAAAAAAGCGAAATTGTCTATTGTTACACATAAAAACGCATTATTTTCTAGTTATTTCACTTAAAATCAAAGACGCTGTTTTTTTATAGGAATATTTTTCAGGTATTTCTCCAAGCGGACTGTCATCGCAAAAAGTTTTTAGCATTTTTTCACATAAATCGCTGCTGTTTCCGCTTTGAAAAAACACAACTGGAAATCCTTCGTAAATTTCTTTGAAAACTGGAATGTCTGAAATAACGGCTTTTGTTCCGCAATAAAGGGCTTGCAACGGCGGAATTCCAAATCCTTCATAAAGCGATGGCTGCACCAAAAATTTTGTCCGGCTTAAAAGCAGCAGCAGTTTTTCATTTTCAACAAATCCAGTGAATTCAATTGAATTTGGAAATTTGGCGTTTATCTCGCTTATTTTTTCTGAAATGCTATTGTCTTTTGTTCTGAAATTATCCTGCGAGCCTACAATTAAAAGTTTTGGCTTTTGTGAATTGTTTTCAAGCTGATAGAATTTTTCAAAAGCTTCAAGCAAAACGGAAAGTCCTTTGTGCTTTTTTATGTTTCCGATAAAAATTATAGAATTATCTTTTTGAACGTTCGGACATTTTTTTTCCATATAACTTGGAAGCCCGTTATAGACAACCGCAATTTTTTTCTTGCATTTTAGAACTTTTTCAATTCTTTCCTTGCTGAAATTTGAAACTGTAAAAATTTCTTTGGATTTTTTTATTGCGCGTTTGTAGAAAAATTTTCTTGCAATGATTCCGGCTTTTCCGCAGAGTCCTTTTACATCGAGAAAAACAATGTCATGGATTGTTGAAAAAACTGGAATTTTTATTCCGCCTGGAATATTGCAGTATGGAGAAAAATAAACATCGCACGAATTTATTTTTTTTAAAAGCTCTTTCGGAAAAAAGAACATTTCCTTCAGCGAAAAAGTTTTTACATTGCAAGGCTCTCCTTCTTGATTTCCGAACAGAAACAATTCATTTCCGCTGCTTTTTAAATATGGAAGAATTTCGTCTAAAAAAGTTCCTATTCCGCTTTTTCCGCTCATGCGGCAGTCAACTGCAATTTTCATTTGCTTCACCCAAAAATTACTGTTCGCTGCTGAACAATGGCGCCCAGTTTTCTTTTACAAAAATGTTGTCGTGAACTGTGAACCATTCGTCTTTTGGAACTGGGAAAGAAGTCTGTTTTCTTATGCGTGTGCTTTGTGCCTTTGCAATTTGAATTTTTACAAATGGAGCTTTGTCTTCTACAAGGAACGGAAAGCCTGTAAATGGATTTTTTGCCCCCCCCACAATGTCTTTTGTTGCAAGATATGGCGTGTCGGCATTTGTCATAAAAGTCATGTCTTCTTTTACCGGACCATGCGCATAAAAATCTTTTACGAGCAAAGTCGCAACAACGTTCTGCT
This sequence comes from uncultured Treponema sp., assembly GCF_945873775.1. GTDB lineage: Bacteria > Spirochaetota > Spirochaetia > Treponematales > Treponemataceae > Treponema_D. The sequence goes on from NZ_CAMCEC010000009.1 coordinate 85,432, forward strand.
TCTTCAGTTTTGAGCCGCTTTCATTTTGCAGTTCTGGAACTTGCGCTGTTGTTCCATGGTCAGAAACAATTATAATTCTTGTGTTGTCATAAACTCCAATGGATTTTAAATAGTCAAAGAATTTTTCATACGTATTGAAAACAGCCATCATTGTTGTAAAGTGATCGTGTTTTGCATATTTTCCAGGACCGAATTTTGTGGCTTCATTTCCTGTTGGAACATAATCTGGATAGTCTAGCAAAATTGATTCGTGCACAGTTTCATTGTCAATCATTATAAAGCTGTTTTTATCTGAAGTTGCGTCTGTAAGCTGTGGAAGATAGTCAAGTTCTGAATAATTGTCTACAAAGCGAGGCAGTCCGTCGTTGTAAGAGTCAAAAGATGTCCAGTATTTGTTATGATAAACAGTCCGTCTAAAAACTGGCGAAACCATTTTGAAAATGCTGAACCAAATAAAATTCCGCTTTATGTCTTTTGCAAGAAACTGAACTTTTTGAATTCCGTGCTGCTGATACCAAAGGTCGGAGTATGCGCCTCTTGTTTCCGCGCGCTTTACATATTCATAGCCCTTGTACATATTTTCAATCGGATACTCAAGGTAATTTTCGTACGGAAGTCCAGAAACTGTTGTGCTAAAGCCTGCTTCATGAAAAACAACAGGAAGCGTCAAAAGCGCCTGGTTGTGCTTTTCCTGCAAAGATTCATTTGTTCTCTGGTTCATTTCGTAAGGCGTAAAACTGTAGCCTCCAAAAATTCCAGGAGTTCCAATCATTGTGTATCTTCCAAACGAAACTGCATTTTTATAAAAAGTGAATCCGTCAAATTTTTCTCTGAAAATAGGCTTTTCTTCAAAACAAGGCTCAACGAAAGGCATGAAAAGTCTGTCCTGCATGATTACAATGACATTTTTTCCTGTTTTCGAAAGATGATAGACTGGCTCAATTTCAGTTTTTATTGACGGCGGCTGCATTTTTTTGAATTCTTTATTTATTTTTATGCAGTTCGAAAATGAATTCATAAAAAGAGCAGCAACTACAATGGCGGCGCAATAGCTGATTATTTTAGCCTGCTTATTTACAATTATAAAAATTGCCGCAATGATTCCTGCAATTGCCGCAATGTTCAGCAGGAACGAAAGTAAAGTCGGCTTAAAAAGCTGCGGCTGCATAAAAATACATTCAGGCAGAATAGGTCCGTAGCTTCCTGAAAATGCAAAAGTATTTAAAAGTGCAACGAATGCCATGATTGGAAAAATCAGAGCAAATGATTTTTTTATTTTTGCTGAAAAAAGCGCGTAAAAACAAGCCGGCCAAAACAAGAAAAGTCCCGCCGCCTGAAAAAAAGTATTGAACAAAAATACAAAGGGCGATTTGTAGTTGTCAACATAGCAATATTGTTCCGGCTCGCTTTCCATAAGTGTGGAAGGAATTTGAAGTCCTGCAAGAAACGCCAGCAAAATTGCTGATAAAATAAAAAGTGAAAATCTTAGCTTTTTGTTTTTGTCAAGAATAGAAAATTTTCTTTCAAGAATGTCAGAAGCTTTTTTTACTACAAAAGGAATAACTGGAAGACAAAGAGCAAAAACAGCAACAAGAATTCTGAACTCAACTTTGATTTTTCTTAAGATTGTCGCAGTTGAAATAAAAAGCAAAAATGCCGTGATGCACAATATTGTATAAAGAACTTTTTTAGGATTTTTAAGTTTATAGAAAATATTTTTTACGAGTGAAAAAATATTATTCATTGTCCAGTAGACAACAAGTCCCGCCGGAGAATTGTAAAGCAGCAAAAGAAAAACCGCCGCGCATCCAAAAATCTGTATTTTTTCATTGATTCCATGGCCTTTTGAATAAAGCGCGCCGGAAATGCAATTTATTAATGTCATTGCGATTGGCAGGACATTTATATAGAAAGAACCAATCTTAAAAGTCGCGTCTGGATTTCCAAAATCTTTTATAAATAAAAATGAAACGCCTTTCAGTGCTTCAAGATGAGAAAGAAATGTGTAAGCAGATATAAAAAAAGGAATCTGAATCAAAAGGCTGAATGAAGAGCGCAGCGCCATAAGCGGATGGTAGTGATTCTGCTTGTAAAAAGTTGTAAGAATCATGTACTGCTCATCGCCTTTGAAAAATTTCTTGATTCTTTTTGTGCCGGGCTTTAGTTTTTCCTGAATTTCGCGTTCTTTTTCCTGCCATTGCTCTGCAACCATATAAAGCGGAAGCGTGCAAAGTGTAACAACAATGCTAAGTCCTATTACTGCAAGTCCGTGATTATTTGTTATTTCAAAGAAAAGTGTGAAAAAAAATTCAAGAATCTGTATAATCGGAGCAATTATTATATTAAAAAGAGCGTTAAGCATTTTTTCCCTCGTCGCAAAGAATTTCTTCTGCTATTTTTTTTATTAGGCGTGAAGCTTTTCCGCGGTGGCTTATTGCATTTTTTTGTTCAGCTGTAAGTTCCGCGGCAGTTTTTCCGAGCTCAGGAAGATAGAAAATCGGGTCATATCCGAATCCGCCTGTTCCTCTTGCATCTTCAATTTTTCCGACAATTTCGCCTTCCATTGTTTCCTGCACAACAAAAAGCCTGTCGTTTCTCATGTAAAGAACCATTGAGCAAGTGTAATGCGCAGTCCGCTTTTGAAATTTTCCAGAGGAAATTGAATCCGTTATCTGCTGAATTAAAAATTTATTTTGTTCTTCCTGCGGAATTTTTTTTCCGTCAGGTTTTCCGCACATAAAATCCGGACCTGCATAACGCGAAGAATAAATTCCTGGAGCTCCGTTCAGGGCATCTGCGCAAATTCCAGAATCATCGGCAAGAACAGGGGAGTGAACAATTTCCCACAATGCTTTTGCTTTTATAAGGCTGTTCTCGTAAAATGTCGAGCCGGTTTCTTCTGGATCAAAGTCAATTCCCTCGTCCTTTGGAATTACAATTGTATGCTCTGGAAAAAGCTCCGATACTTCACGTTTTTTATTTAAATTTCCGGTTGCAAGATAAATTTTCATTCCAAAAGAATAGCATTTTAAATGCTTGTTGTCGAGAGAATGACGGATTTCTATTCATCGCCGCTAAAAATCTCCTTTGCCTTTGAAACAAGTGAAGCAACGTGGCGCGGGCTCATTGAAAGAAGTTTGCCAACCGTTATGTTTGTGGGAACAGGAATTTGCCTTGAAAGCTCTTCAATCGATTTGCGCCATCTTTGGTCATGCGAATTGAATTTTTGCAGCTCCTGTTCAGTGCAGCCTGACTCTTTTTGCGCTTCCCGTTGTTTTTGCATTGAAAATTTCTTTCTATAAAAGTATGCAAAATTTCGTTTTTTAAATAAATTCTGAAACCGCATTTCCTTTTTTTCAATTGATTCCTTTGCGCTCATGATCATTTTTCTAAGTTTTTCCTTGCTGCATCCTGTTGCTGCGGAAACTTTTTCAACAAGCGGATCCGTAATGCTGAAGCAAGATTTTAATGCGAGGACAAGGCAAAGCTCTTTTGTAAAACTCTCGCTGATTTTTGCTTTTCTTTCGGAATGTCTTGAGCCTGCCGAATATTCAAGATTTTTCTTTGCAACTTTAAAAAGTTCTTCTGTTGTCATTTCGTTTTCAAAGTAAATTTCTTCATTTTCAAGAACTAAACTTGATTCTTCAACAACTAAGGTTTCGCAGCAGGATTTTCTTTCGTTTGCCAAAAACTGCTTCTTTTTCCGCCATAAAGCTGACGCCTGCAAAACTCCGTAAATGTAAGTTGAAAAATCGCTTATTTCAGGATTATACTTTTTTAATATGTGGACAAAATGTTCCGCCATGTAAACAAGAAAATCCGAAAAATCATCTTCGCTCATGCTTGCAAGTCCCAGCTCAAATTTTCGCCTGAACATGAATTCCAAAAGCAAATTTTTTGTTTCCTCTTCGCTTGTCTTTTTCTCGCTGAAATCCTTCCAAATTTTTCTTGCTTCTGCCGTAGTTTTTTCACTCATAATTTCTCCTGTAAAAAGTCAATGAGGAAATTTCAATTTCCGATTTGGCTTTTTAAGCATATCCGCAATGAAATGAGAATATGCAGTAGATAAGGAAGTTTGCGACGCAAACTTGTGAATAAAAACTTTGACGCTATCTTAGTCAAGGTTTTTATTGCACTCTCCTGTAAAAAATGATTGTGTGAAATAAAAACAGCAAGACTTATGCCAAGTGAAATTGCATGGAATTTGTGTGTTTTCTTTGATTTTTTTGATATTTTATAGCTGAAAAAATAACTGGCGGCTGTAAGCTTTTTCAAAATATAACAGGATTTTTGTTATTTTCTGTTATTTGATAAAAAAAGATTGCAGAAAAACTAACAAAAAAGCCTCCATTTCTGGAAGCTTTTTCTTGTGCTTTATAATTTTGTGGAAGATTGATTAAAGGACTTTTGCGAATTCTTTTAAGATTAAAGGAAGCAATGTTTCAATTTTGCCTTCTGTGCTTGCTCCGGCAGCATTTTTGTGTCCGCCGCCGCCGAATTTAGAAGCGATTGCGCTAACATCGCATTTTTCCTTTGAACGCAAGCCAAGTGTGCATGAAAATTCTGTTTCTTGTCGAATGAATAAAACAGCTTCAACGTTTTCAACTTCAAGCATTAGAGCATAAAAAGCGTCGCTGTCTCGTCCGTCCTGTCCGAATTTTCTTGTGTCGTCCATTGTTTCGAAAGTTACAACAAGTTTTCCGTTGAAATGACGTTCCGCGTGGTCTAGCATAATTCCCAGAAGCTTTCTTGTGTTCCACTGCTTTCCGCCTGTCATTTCCTGATAAATTTTCCTTGGATTTGCGCCGGATTCCACAAGCCTTGCAGTTCCCTTGAAGACTTCCGAACTGTCTTCTGTAAGATACTTGAAAAATCCTGTGTCGGTTGCCATTCCAAAGAAGAAAATATCCGCCTGTTCTTTTGAAGGTTTTCCGACAAGCGATTCAAAAAGCTGCTGGACAAGACAAGATGCCGCCGGGGAAGTTGGATCTATTATATTATCTGAATTTTTTACATCCGCTGTTTTGTGGTGGTCAATTATGAATGTGCTGAATCCTTTTAAATCCCCGTCAATATCGCCAAGTCTTGAAAGTTCCGAGCAGTCCGCGATTATAAGTCCGCATGAATTTCTTTCGTCCTGAGTCATGAAGGGCAGGGCATTTTTGAATTTTGGCGCGAATTTTTTTATTTCGTTTCTTTTGAAAGGACCTGCATTGAGCATTATGTAAGGTTTGTTGATTTTATCCAGAATAAATGAAAGCCCTATGCAGCTTGAAATGCAGTCTCCGTCAGGCTCTTTGTGTCCTGCAATAATAAAACTGTCATGTGAATCTAAAAAGCTTTTGAATTTTGAAATTTGCTCTTTTGAAATAAGAATCATATTTTCCTGCCTGAAATTAAAAAAGACCTGACCCTGAAAATTTCAGAACCAAGTCTCCTTAATAAAAATTGTGTTTTGCTACTTATTAATTTTTCTAGTAGTCAAGAGTAAGCGAGTCTGCGTCAGTTCCGTCAATCTGCATTCCGCTAGGAGCAATTGCCCAAAGTGAATTGAACCGGTTTGTAGGAGCTGTAATCCAAACTTTTAGGAATTCACCGTTCTGGCTTATTACTGTCATGTATGGAGAAAGACCTTTTGGCATAGTTCTGAAGTTAAGTTTTCTAGCTCCGTCCTCATTTTTGAACCATTTTTTTGGAAGAACCGCAGTTCCGATGTCTATGCCCTGTTTTTCGTAAAGCACAACATAAGCGTCTTTCTGGTCATAAATTTTGAAGATTCTTACATTCTGGTAAGAAATTGTAGATACATTGTCTCCGTGATTCCATACAGGCTGTTTTGCTTGCTCGTTGTTTTCCTGTGAAACTGCTGGCAAAATCATTGCAAGTGCAAGAACTGATACGGCAAAAAATTTCTTCATGAATTCCTCCGAATTTATTCTATTATTATATAAGCGCGAGCATAATGGCTTTTATGGTGTGCTTTCTGTTTTCCGCCTGATCCCAGACTTTGCTTGCGCTGCTTTCGAAGACTTCTTCTGTAACTTCCTGTTCTTTTACAGCAGGAAGGCAGTGCAGGAATATAGTTTCAGGCTTGCCAGTTGCTTCCATAAGCGCCTTGTTCACTTGGTATGGCTGAAGCAATTTTACGCGTTCTTCTTTAAGCGATTCTTCACCCATGGAAACCCAAACATCAGTATAAAGGCAATCTGCATTTTTGACAACTGAAATTTTATCGGAAACAGTTATGGTTGCCCCGGATTCCTTTGCGAATGGCGCGCATATTTCCATTATTTCGTTGTCAGGCGAAAGCTCTTTTGGCGCAAACACGCTGAAATTGATTCCGAACTTGGAACAGATGAGCATAAGGGAACGTGCCATGTTGTTTCTTCCGTCTCCGCAGAAGCAAAGCGAAAGTCCTTTTAAATGCCCGAAATTTTCCTTGAGTGTCATAATGTCCGCAAGAACCTGTGTAGGGTGGAAGTCGTCCGTAAGTCCGTTTATAACAGGAATTCCTGAATATTTTGCAAGGTCTTCAACATGGGACTGCTTGAATCCGCGGAATTCTATTGCGCTGAACATTCTTCCAAGAACTCTTGCTGTGTCCTGAACGCTTTCTTTTCCGCCGAGCTGAATATCGTCAGTTGACATAAAGACAGGATGCCCGCCTTCTTCGCCGAATGAAGTTTCAAAAGAAGATCTTGTGCGTGTGGAACGCTTTTCAAAAATGAGCGCGATTGTTTTTCCTAAAAATCTCTGGTGAAGTTCGCCTGCATGGGACTCTTTTTTTACTTGAAATGCCCAGTCTAAAATCTGGCTGATTTCCTCAGGCTTCCAGTCAATCCAGTTTAAAAGGCTTCTTCCTTTGAAAGGGCTTTTGAATTCTTCTGCCTTCATCTTGCTTCCTCCGTTGTGGATTACGATTATAAGATTAATTGTGTATAAAATCAACTGTTTATGCAAAATTGTGCAGTTTTTATGTATATTTATACATCTTTTTTTATTTTATGCTGAAATACATTGAATCAAGTTATCCTTGTGCAACATATTTAACATAAATAAAAAAAGCACCTCAGAAAACTGAAGTGCTTAATTCTATAGTGGCAATAGGGATCGAACCTATGACACATGGAATATGAGTCCATTGCTCTACCGACTGGGCTATGCCACCACGAATAAGCAGACTATAGCACGCTACAAAAAATGTGTCAATAGAAGTTTTCAAATTTCTGTAGAATTGAAGAAAAATTTTATTTCAGCAAAGAAAAACTATAATATTTATAGAAGAAAAAGCATTTGGGTAGCTTTTTTTTTGCTCAACAAGTTGCACAGAATGATGCATTTTTCATTTGACAAAAGTTTTGAAAATTCATATATCTATTTCAAATGACAAAGGATTTGACAACAGGAAGCCCTATGCGGCTGATTTTAGGATTTTCGGTTCCAGTTTTCTTTGGATATTTGTTCCAGCAGTTCTACAATCTGGCGGACACAGTGATTGTAGGAAAATTCCTTGGAGTTTCCGCGCTGGCTTCGGTTGGCTCTACGGGGGCGGTCTGCTTTCTGATTATCGGGGGCTGCATGGGAATCTGCAACGGCTTTGCTATTCCTGTTTCGCAGAAATTCGGGGCAAAGGACTATGATTCCATGCGCAAGTTTATCGCAGGCGGAGTCAAGCTGACCGCTGCAATTGCCGTTCTTGTTACGACTGTTACAGTTGTTTTCTGCAAGCCTCTTCTTGTTCTTATGAAAACTCCTGCTGACATCTTTGACGGCTCTTACGGCTATCTTGTTATAATCCTTGCGGGAATTCCAGCTTCCCTCGCTTACAATCTGCTTGCGGCTGTAATCCGTTCCCTTGGAGACAGCAAGACTCCTCTTATTTTCCTTGTTGTTTCTTCCGTGCTGAATATCGCCTTGGACTTGTTTTTTATCCTTGCGCTGAATTCTGGAGTGGAAGGAGCTGCGCTTGCGACTGTAATTTCCCAGGCGGTTTCAAGTGTTGCCTGCTTGTTTTATATTCTTAAAAACTACCCGATTCTTCATCTTTCCAAGGAAGACTGGAAGATAAGCGGCCATCATGTGTATGTTCTTCTTTCCATGGGGCTTCCTATGGGATTGCAGTATTCTATCACCGCGATTGGAAGCGTTGTTCTTCAGACTGCCGTAAACAGCCTTGGCTCTGTTGCGGTCGCTTCTGTTGCTGCGGCAAGCAAGATTGCAATGTTCTTCTGCTGTCCGTTTGATGCCATGGGAACAACTATGGCGACTTATGGCGGACAGAACACCGGCGCGCACAAATTTTCTCGTCTTAACCCCGGAATATTCAGCTGCTCGTTCCTAGGGCTTGTCTATGCGCTTTTTGCCTTGGGCATTATGCTTGTTTTCGGACGGACTCTTGGACTTCTGTTTATTGATTCAGGGCAGGAGGAAATCCTTGGCAACATCTACAAATTCCTTGTGATTAACAGCGCATTTTACTTTCCGCTTGCGCTTGTGAATATTGTGCGCTTTATGATTCAGGGAATGGGGTTCAGCCAGCTTGCGGTTTTCGCGGGGATTTTTGAGCTTGCAGGGCGCGGACTTTTTGGGCTTGTCTTTGTGCCTGTGTTCGGATACACTGCCGCCTGCTTTGCTTCTCCTGCTGCCTGGATTCTTGCGGACAGTTTTCTTATTCCTGCCTACTTTATCTGCAAAAAGCGGCTTGAGCGTTAGTTTTTCTATGGGATTGCCGGAATACGCCCGGCAATGACAATTTTCCCTAAAAATGCGGCAAATTCCTGAGGAATATTTGATATTCTTGCAATTTTATGCATTTTCTTCTGGAATATGTATAAATATTGAGGAATACTGTATATTCTTCTGGAATATTGAATTTTTCTGTGGAATATACAATATTCTTGAAGTTTTTGCATAAAAATTGAAGAATAAAAGATATTCTTGACGAATATGCAATATTCCAGAGTTTTTATTCATTTTCTTGCATAAAATTCTTTTTTTCTGCATAAAATCACCTTTTAATTTCGTTTTTCCTTTCATTCTTGGGTATTTTAGTGTGTCATTATCGGGCTTGACCCAATAATCCGTGAAAAAAATACAACAGATTGCCCAATCGAGTCGGGCAATGATAGGTAGTAAAGCATGTCAATGACAACTAGCAAAAAACTGCGATGCTGCTTTCTTAAAAATACCTAAACTCAAGCCTAAAAAAGCCGATGAATAATTGAGAGTGCCGTTTGCGGCTTTTCAGTTAGAAAAAAGAGGTTTTTCCTATGAGATTTAAGAGGCTGGCTCTGCTGTTCATCGTGGCTTGCTCGGTTTTCTGCGCCAATGCAGTTTCTGTTGCTTTTCAGATTGTCCAGCACGGGGATTCGGAAATTAGAAGTTCTTCCTACGTTATTGAGGAAGGCTTGTTCGACTTTTTCTTTGGAAAGGGAATCATAATTTCAAATTCACCCGCCATTGCTTCTGACAGCGTGGAAAATGACGCTTCTTTTTTTGAAAAGTCCAGACAGGAGGCTTGGGAAGGCGGCGTTGATTATTTTGTGGAGCTTACAGCAGATTTCAGCTCTTCATCTTCAACAAATCCAGACGCTGACCTTCTTGCGAATCTTTCAAGCCTTTCGTATAAAGTTTTGAGTGTTGGTTCTGGAGCGGTTCTTGGGAGCGGAAAAAAAGTTCCTCCTGCTTCAAGCCAGTTCAAGGACAAGCGCAAGGGACTTTCCGATTTTGCTTTTGGAATAGCAGACGATATATATAAAATCATCCGTAGGTAGGGGACGTATGAAAAAGTTTTTATCTGGAATTTTATTTTTGTTGATTTCCGTTTTTATTTTTGCCGACTCAAGCGCTTCGGTTGAAGGCGTGATTGAAGTTGCTGGCAAGGATGAGCTTCCGGCCGGATATTTTGGAAAGGCTGCAGGCTATCTTCCTGGGGACAGCGTTTCAATTACAAATCCGAACACTGGAATCACTTTGCAGATTCTGAACCTTGGCACTTTGGACGCTTCAGGCGGAATTGCCATTCTTATTTCGGAAGAGTCTGCAAAAAGCCTTGGAATTGAGCGGAATTCAGGCGTAAAGGTAAAGCTTGCCCCTCGCTCAGGATATTTTGACGAGACAGTTTCAGGAAGCGCGGTTCTTGATGAAAAAACTTTGCCAGCTGAAAAAGCAGAGCCTGCTGTTGAAGCTCCGTCCGAGCCTGCTGTTCAAGCCGAGCCAGAATCCGCCCCTCAGTCTGCCGAAAATGTGGCTGTTGTTGCCGCGGAAACTGCTGCTCCAGTTGCGGTTGCGGGTGTTCCTTTGATTGCGGACACGGATGACAGCGGCGAAGAAGAAAATGCGCAAGTTTCGGCTGTAGAAAATGAAGATGAAGTTCCAGCGGATGAAGACAATCCTGCGGATGAATCTGAAACTCCGGCAGAAGAAAATATTTCCGAAGATGAAGCTGATTTTTCAGATGAGGAAAAACTTTCTGCTGAGCCAGTTGAAGAAGAGGCTACTGCGGATGAAGAGCCTTCTGTTGAGTCAGTTGAAGAAGAAACAGAGCCTGTAGTTGTTGAAGCTCCGGCTCCAATTGAAGAATGCGAAGTTCCAGAAACGGATGAAGCTGCTGCTGATGAAATTCCAGAAGAGCCTTATGAAGACTACGAAAGCGTGGAAGACGGATTCCTTGAGTCAAAAGAAGCAGTTGAGCAGCCGTCTCCTGCAGAAGAAAGCGAAGAGGAAGCTGTAGCTGTTGAAGAGCCTGCTCCAATCGAAGAGGAAACAGAAGATGCGCCAGAAGAAAATGCTGAGCTAGTTGTTGTGGAAGAACCGCAAGCAGAAGAAGAGCCAGAAAGTCCTGCTGAAGATGAAATAGAAGAAGAGGCTGTAACAGTTGAAGAGCCTGCTCCGATTGAAGAAGATTCCGCTGTTGAAGAAAACCAGATGGAAGAAGTTTCAGAGCCAGAGGAAGTTGTTGCAGAACCTGCTGTAGAGCCGGAAGCCCAAGCGGAACCAGAAGTTCAGTCTAGCGAAGAAAGCGAAAGCAGCGATTATGCTCCGATTATTCTTGTTCCTTCCGAGCCTGAATCTCCAGAGCCTTCTGAGCCTGCTTCTTCGGAAGATGAGCCGATTGAAATTGTTCTAGTTGAGTCTGTTCCAGAGGAAAAAACAGCAGAGTCAGAGCCTTTGCGCTCCGAATATCCTGTAAATATTCAGGATCACGTGGTTTCTTCTGAAAGCGCTCTTGCAAGCAACTGCTACTATATTCAGATTGCAACGATGGGAAACATTAAGAATATTGAGAATCTTCTTGTTAAATATTCAAAATATCCAGTTTTGCTTATTCCTGCTGGAAAAAATTACCGTGTTCTTGTCGGACCTCTTTCTGTGGACGAATACGGCGCGGTTCTTGCAAAGTTCAAGGATGCAGGATTCAAAGACGCGTTTGTCAGAAAAAGATAATTTATTTTGCAAATAAATAAAGGCGGAAGTCCCGTTCGCGGATTTTCCGCTTTTTTTTGTTTTAAATGAAAAAAAATTTGCTTTATATAAAAAGGTGATATATAATAAAGTCAACTCGTGTTGATAACTTGTATAAAAATTGGAGGTTTTATGAAACTTTTTAGAAAATGCATTGGAACGGCTGTTGCTTGCGTTTCAGTTCTTTCGTTTGCGGCGTGCGGACTTTCTACAAAAGCCCGTGGTTCAGCGAATATAACAGTTCTTCCTGTTGAAAATCTTGCTGATGATTTTGTAATGGGAGTTGATGTTTCATCCATGATTTCCGTGGAAGATGCTGGCGGCGTTTTTTATGATGCGAACGGAAAAAAAGCGGATTTGCTTGAGCTTCTAAAAATTGGCGGCGCAAACTGTGTTAGAATCCGTGTGTGGAACAATCCTTTTGACGCAAACGGAAACGGCTACGGCGGCGGAAACAATGACATTGAAACTGCTGCAAAAATCGGAAAAAGAGCCACAGATGCAGGGCTTGGCGTTTTAATTGATTTCCATTACTCGGATTTCTGGGCCGACCCGAACAAGCAGTCAGTTCCAAAAGCCTGGAAAAACATGACATTCGATGAAAAAGAAGCTGCATTGTCAAAATATACAACTGAAAGCCTTGAAAAACTTAAATCTGCCGGCGTAAAAGTTACAATGGTTCAGGTTGGAAACGAAATAAACAATGGAATGTGCGGCGAAATGTACGATGACAAAGTTTTGGCTTTGGTAGGAGAAGGCTGCAAGGCTGTAAGAAATTTCGACAAAAACATTCAGATTGTTGTTCATTACACAGATCCGCTTTCTGAAGGATATTTGGAAAAAAGGGCAGGGCTGCTTGAAAAATTCAATGTTGACTACGATATTTTTGCAACTTCATATTATCCTTTCTGGCACGGCGAAGCTGGAAAACTTGCTGTTACACTGAAAAAACTTTCAAATATTTACAATAAAAAAGTCATGGTCGCAGAAACTTCATATCCGTTTACAAATGATGACGGCGATGGATTCGGAAACGTTGTGTCTGGAATGTCTTCGGAGCAGGAATTTGACTATCCGTTCTCTGTTGAAGGTCAGGCTGTTGCGGTTCGGGACGTAATTGCGGCTGTCGCTTCTGTAAAAAAGGGCGTTGGCGTGTTCTATTGGGAGCCGGCTTGGATTCCTGTCCGCCACTATAAGCCTGAAGCTCCTGATGCTCAGTCTGTTCTTGAAGGAAATTTCCAGGCATGGGAAAAATACGGCTGCGGCTGGGCTTCTTCTTATGCTGCTGAATATGACAAGGAAGTTCGTTCTGCAAGAAACGGCGGCACTTGGGACAATCAGGCTTTCTTTGACTTTGACGGAAAATGCCTTGATTCAATCAATGTATTTAAATATGCGCGTACAGGCTCAAAAGGCAAGCTGAATGTAATCCGCGTGGAAAATCCTCGTGTTGAATTTGCCTACGGAAAACAGGAATCGTTGCCAAAAACTGTAAAAGTCGTTTACAATGACGGTTCTGTAAAAGACGAGCCTGTCGAATGGGACGCGGCTGCCTCAAAAGCTGTAACAGAAAAGCCTGACTTTGGCGAATATAAAATTCCTGGAAAACTCAAAAAAGGTGGAAAGGCTGAATGCACTGTAAATGTTACGGCAAGCAATTTCCTTGTAAACGGAAGCTTTGAAAGTGGCGATCTTACTGGCTGGACTGTTGAAAATCCTCTTGGAAAAGGAACTCCAAAAATTGACAAGAACAACCAGAATGCAAAAGAAGGCGTCTGCTACTTTACCGCATGGGAAAAAGACAATTTTGAATTCACAGTTTCTCAGACTGTAAAAGAATTTTCTGCCGGAAAATACAAGTGCTTTGCGCATTTTGAAGGAACTGGAATAAAAAATCCTAGCGGAACAGTTTTCAAGGCTGTTGTTCAGAAAAAAGACGGAAGCAAAACTGAATTCACTTGCGATGTTACAATTCCAAACACTTGGAAAAAATTCTACAAAGCAGAGCTTCCTGTAATTGAACTTGACGATTCAACCGAATCTATAACTGTCGGCGCGCTTATAAAAGCAGAATTTGACGCTGCGTCAGGTGCAAACGGAGCTTGGCTTGTAATGGACGACGTTAACTTGCTCCTTGTTGAATAATAAAAAAAGCCTTGCTATAATCAGACCATGCTTGGATTTATTACACTTTTGATTTGCCTTGGAGAGGTTGTTTTTCCTACATTCATGCTCTGCCTTGTTTATCCTTTCAGCAGGAAAGCAGCCCTCTTTTGGTCTGATTACATAACTTGCCGGTGCGCAAGAGTTGTTTTTGCAATTTTAAAATTGTATAGAAAATTTCAGTTTCTTGGCGACAAGGAAAATTTAAAGCTGCTTCCAGAGCAGTTTGTCGTGATTTCCAACCACCAAAGCCTTTTTGACATTGTTGTTTATTTAAAATACTTCGGCGGAAAAAAAGCGCGCTTTGTCGCAAAAGACACTCTTGGTTCTGTTCCTATGGTTGGAAAAATGCTGAAAACTCAGGGACACTGCATGATTCCGCGCCACGGAAGTCCTTCTGTTGCAATGTCTTCTATAGATAGCTTTGCTTCCCGTGTGCTGCAAAAAAAACAAATTCCTGTAATTTTCCCGGAAGGAACAAGAACCCGCGACGGAAATGTAGGGCAGTTTTATGCGGCTGGATTCAGGCGGCTTGTTGAAAGCACAAAGCTTCCTGTTGCTGTTTGCGCTCTTGACGGCGGCTGGCAGATTTCAAGGCTTAATTCTCTTTTTAGGAATCTTCATAAAGGCTCGTACCGCGTAAAAGTTTTAAAAGTTTATCCTTTCCCTGAAACAAAGGAAGAAGAAAAGCTGATTCTTGAAGAATCCCGGGAACTTATAAAAAATCAGCTTGAAGAGTGGAGAAAGCTTCCAGTTGCATCTTCAGTTGTGTAATTTTGAGTTTTTTCAGTGATTTTATGCTGAAAATTTGGATATTTGTAGTTTTATTTTGCTTAGAATTGCTGTTCTGTTCTTGACATACAAATGCTAAATTGTGTATATTTCTAGAACATATAAAGAAATCTGTGGTTGCTTCTGAGGTTCGTCCATTCTGAATCGCCGCTGTTTCTTTCAAATAAAAATAAGCTTTCGATTTTTATGGAAAGCTGCAAATCTACTATGGAGGAAGACGATGGCCGGAGCCAGTAAGAACTCTCGTACAACTGTTGCAACACAGAAATTTATTTGCCCAGATTGCGGCGGTGAAATTGTAATGAAGACTTTTTTTGAGAACGGAAAACTCAAGAATCTTGCAGAATGCCAGAAATGCAAACGCATTGAGCGCAGACCTAAAGATTTTAAATAAAAATCAAAGCCGTAAACGGTATTTTCATAGGAATTTATTCGGAGGTATCCTGTGTCAGTAAAGAAAACATCTGCAGAAAAAAGACACGCACAGAGCGAAGTTCGCAGAATGCGCAACAAGGCAGTTAAGTCTAGAGTACATACAAGCTTGAAGAAATACATGGAAGCTATCCTTAAAAAGGATCAGCCTCTTGCTCAGGAAAAACTCAAGGTTGTTCATTCAGAGCTTGACAATGCATACCGCAAGGGTGTTATAAAGCTCAATGCTTGCGCACGCAAAAAGAGCCGCATGGCTGTTCTTTACAATGTAACTTTTGCAGCTGCAAAATAAACTTTAAAGGATGTTGTTAAAAACAGCATCCTTTTGTTTGTGGTATTGGAATGTCTTCAAAAAAAGTTACAAAAAACGATTTGCTGGAAGCTGTTTATCAAAATACAAAATACGAAAAGCTTGCAGTTCAGACCATCATGGAAAATCTTTTTGATCAAATGAAAGAAGTTCTAAAAGATGGTAACACAATTGAATTGCGTGGCTTTGGAACATTTGAGGCGCGGCTTCGCAAAGGAAGGCAAAATGCCCGCAATCCAAAAACAGGACAGCAGCTTTCTGTTGCTCCTCATTATGTTGTCGCTTTCCGTTCTGGTCAGGAATTAAAAAAGGCTTTATGGGATTTGCCCGTTAGCGAAGTTTCCAATGAGCAGAATTAAAATCTTTTCCATTTTTAAGATTCAAGAGGTGTGCTGATGTCAGGATTTTCCGCTGGAAATTTAACAGTATTCGGACAGGAAACTGAATTTGACGGTGTGCTGGAATTTTCTGACAATCTTGTTATTACTGGCAAATTTCATGGAACAATAAACGCTTCTGGCAATCTTGAAATTGAAAAAACTGCGGTTTGCGATGTTGACAAAATGAGCGCGAATTCAATTGTTGTTTCAGGAAAAATAACAGGAGATATAGAGGCAAAAGACCGTATAGAGCTTTGCGATGGAAGCAAAGTCCATGGAGATTTAAAAGCGGCAAGGCTTCGTATTTCTGACGAAGTGGAATTTGAAGGAAAAATTTCCATGATTGATGAAATTCCTGCTTCTGATATTTTTTCTGTTGCTTCGGAAGAATATAAAAATTCTCTTATTATGCAGTCAAATGAAGCTAGATAATTTCAAAGTCAAAGTTAATTTTTATTGACAAAAATGCAGTAGTAAGATTAAAATAAAACTGTTTTATTAGTAATTTTATTTCTTTTATTTTTCCGAAAAATTATCAAAAATGCCCTTGTTCCGGGTTTTTTATAGAATATGCTGGAGTTTTTTTTCTGGCTTTTTTGAAATTAAAAATCATAAAAATTATTGCAGTTCTTGCATATAAAAACGGCATACCCCGCCTTTTGGGATGCCTATTTTGGAGTAATCTATGGCAATTATAAAACGCCGTAATTCAGATGATGCAGCGGAAACTCAGACAGAAGAAACCGCAATCCAGTTGGAAGGAAATGAAAATCCTGAATCTACAGAATCAGACGAGGCAAAAAATCCTCCTAAAGTAAGACGACGGCGAATTGTAAAAAAATCAGCTGAATCAGAAAAAGAAGAAACTGAAAATACAGAGCAGGCTTCTTCCGAACCGCAGGAAAATGATTCTGTGGCTTGTGAATCTTCTTCTGAGCCTCAGCAAATGCAATCTCACCATGAATCTTCAGAGGCAAATTCTGATTCAGCACATGAAGAGCATTATGTGCCTCGTCAGCGTTATGATAATAATAGAAGGTGGAATAACAACAACCGTTATGGAAACCGCCGCTACAACAATAACCGTTACAACAACACCAACTATGAAAAAAATCTTCAGGCTAGGCTAGAGGCTGTTCAGGCTGCCCAGAAAATTGAAAATCCAGAAGAATACGAGTCAAAACCGCGGCTTTTAATTAATGACCTTACAAAAAAAAGTATGCCGGAACTTAGAGAGCTTGGTGTTCAGTACGGAATTTCTGCTGATGAAATGGCTCCTATGAAAAAACAGGATTTGATTTTTTCAATTTTACGCGCGCATACGGAACATGGCGGAATTATTTTTGCTTCCGGCGCTTTGGAAATTCTTCCTGACGGCTATGGCTTTCTTAGAAGTCCGCAGAACTCTTATCTTCCTGGACCTGATGATATTTATATTTCTCCAAGTCAAATCCGCTTGTTCAACTTAAAAACTGGCGACACGATTTACGGTCAGACAAGAAGTCCAAAGGAAGGCGAAAAATTCTTTGCACTTTTGCGCATTGAAACTGTGAATTTTGAAGATCCTTACGTTGCGCAGACTCGTGTTCCGTTTGAAAACCTTACGCCGCTTTATCCTAATGAAAAACTTCGGCTTGAAACAGTTTCAACAGAACTTAGCACCCGCATTGTAGATCTTTTTGTTCCGATTGGAAAAGGCCAGCGTCTTTTGATTGTTGCTCCTCCAAAGGCAGGAAAAACAACATTGATGCAAAAAATTGCAAATGCTATAACTGTAAATAATCCGGAAGTTTACTTGATTGTGCTTCTTATTGATGAGCGTCCGGAAGAAGTTACAGAAATGGAGCGTTCTATTCATGCGGAAGTTATTTCTTCAACTTTTGATGAGCAGGCGACTCGCCATGTTCAGGTTGCGGAAATGGTTTTGGAAAAAGCAAAGCGTCTTGTTGAGCATAAGCGTGATGTCGTTATTTTCCTTGATTCTATAACTCGTCTTGCGCGCGCATACAACCAGACAGTTCCGACTTCTGGAAAAGTTCTTTCCGGCGGTGTTGATTCAAATGCCCTTCATAAGCCAAAGAGATTTTTTGGCGCGGCTAGAAATGTAGAAGAGGGCGGTTCTCTTACAATAATTTCAACTTCTCTTATTGAAACAGGAAGCCGCATGGATGAAGTTATTTTTGAAGAATTCAAGGGAACGGGCAACAGCGAAATTGATCTTGACAGAAAACTTGCAGAGCGCAGGTTGTTCCCGGCAATCAATATTAAAAAATCCGGCACAAGAAAAGAGGAGCTTTTGCTTTCTGAAGCTGAACTTCAGCGTATGTGGATTCTTCGCAAAGTTCTTAATCCTATGGATGATGCCGATATGCTTGAGCTTATCCGTGATAAAATGCGGAAGACAAAGGACAACGAAGCTTTCCTTGCATCGATGAATCCTGGCGGTTTGTCTGAAGAATAAAAAAAGCACGGTTTTATAAAGATATTTATGTGCATTTTGGCACTTCCTTTATAAAATCCCGTGCAATATAAAATTGGGCTGTTCCAAAAGTTTTTTTCTGTCATTTTCGGGCTTGACCCGAAAATCTAAATATCTGTATTTAGAGACTGTTAACCGAGTTTATTTCAGAAACATCGCAGTATCAAGTACGATAATGACAGTTTTAGCTTGTTGAACAGTCTCTTTTTTTAAATCACTGTTCCATCTGGAATAACCGCGCCTTTTCTGATAACGATGATTCCGTCTGAACTATAGAACAAGCCGTGATCTCCGTCTTCATAAGTTTTTCCATTGATGTTTATGCAGCAGTTGTTTCCAATGTGGGCGTTCTTATCAATGATTGCTTTGTTTATTTTGCAGTTCTTTCCGATTCCAAGATCTGGAATTTTCTTCTTTTTATTTTCTGCTTTGTCTTCTTCGCTTTCGTAGAAGTCAGCACCCATCATTACAACGCCGTTCAAGTCGCAGCCTTCGTTGATTATTGAGCGGATACCTATTACAGATTTTTGCACGCGTGAATATTCAATTACACATCCTTCGCTTGCAAGTGTCGCAGTCATGTTTGCGTTGTTGATTTTGCTTGGCGGAAGATTGCGCATCTGTGTGTAAATAGGCTTGTCTTCTTCGTAAAGGTTGAAGTTTGGAACAGGATTTGTAAGATCCAATGTGGCTTCATAGAATGAGCGGATTGTTCCGATGTCTTCCCAGTAGTCATTGAAAATGTAGCTGTTGACCTGCTTTGACTTTATTGCCATTGGAATAATTTCTTTTCCAAAGTCTGTCTTGTCATTGCTTAAAAGTTCTTCCATTGTTGAAGCGTTGAAAATATAAATTCCCATTGAAGCAAGATATTCAAGGCTTGCAGGAAGATCTCCTCTTGATTTTTCTGGAATTTTCCAAGTGTCAATGTTCATGTCCGCGGCAGGTTTTTCCATGAAAGCTGTAATGCGGTTTGTGTCATCAACCTGCATGATTCCGAATCCAGAAGCATCGCGGCGGTTTACGGCTTTTGCTGCGATTGTAATTTCTGCGCCGCTTTCAATGTGCTTGTTCATAAAATCCTTGAGATTCATCTTGTAAAGCTGGTCGCCGGAAAGAATTATGTAATGTGTTGGACGCTGAACTCTAAAGTGTCCGAAGTTTTTGCGTACTGCATCTGCTGTTCCTTCATACCAGCCTGAATGCTCAAGAGTCTGTTCCGCAGCAAGAATTTCTACAAATCCGTCTGAAAAGCGGTCGAAATTATAGGAATTGTTTATGTGAAGGTGAAGAGACGCAGAGTTGAACTGTGTCAAAAGGTAAATCTTTTTGTAGCCAGAGTTGATGCAGTTTGAAATAGGAATGTCAACAATTCTATATTTTCCGCCGAAAGGAACTGCTGGTTTTGATCTTTCTTTTGTAAGAGGGTAGAGTCTTGTTCCTTTTCCTCCGCCCAAGATGATTGCAAGAACTCTTGGTTCTTCTGTGTTTTTCGATGCCATATTATTAAATTCCTCCGCTTGGTAAAACTTGAGATTTGCACCCAAATTTTTTGAAATATTCTTTCAATATTATAAAACACTTTCTGAATTTTGCAACAAAATATCTTAGTTTTATTATACGAAACTTCCAAAAAAATCATTTTTTTAGCTGTTTTCTGAAAAAATCTAAACAGTTTGCTTTTCTTTCATCCCTAGAAATTCCTTGAAAAGTTTTTCCTGCATTGGCTTGGCGTAGTAGAATCCCTGGGCAATGTCGCAGCCGCTTGTCTTTAGCATTTCGCACTGGTCTTTAGTTTCAACTCCTTCGGCAACCGTTGTTATGTTGAGTTTTTTTGCCATTTCAATTACAGAAGTTATGATAATTCTTTCCTTTTGATTTTTGCTTTCTTCTTGGGACGAAAGAAATTCCTTGTCCAGCTTTATCACGTCAGCCGGCATATTCTTTAAAAGGTTCAGCGAAGAATATCCTGCGCCAAAATCGTCTACGGAAACAGAAAAGCCCGCTTTTTTTATTTCGTTCATAACTTTTATAAGGCGGTTCGGATTGTCTATCATAATCCTTTCTGTGAGCTCGACTTCTATTTTGTTGTCGCCAATGTCGTAGCCGCGGGAAATTTGCTTTAGCTCGCTTATTAAATTCGGGTTGTAAAGATTGTAGCGGCTTAAATTGAATGAAATCGTAAGCGGCTGCATTTTGCTTTCTGGAGTTTTGTTCCATTCTTCAAGGAAAAGGCAGACTTTGTTCAGCACAAATTTGTCGATTTTTTCTATAAAACCATTGTCTTCAAAAAGCGGGATGAATTTTGCAGGCGAAAGAAAACCTTTGCGCGGATTGTTCCATCTTATAAGAGCTTCAGCGCCGATTACAGTTTCATCCTCAAACTTGAACTTTGGCTGGTAAAAGACTTCAAATTCCTTGTTTTCAAAAGCTTCTTCCATAGAAAGCGTAATTTCTCTGTTCCAGTTGTGGGAATCTTTAAGCTCGCTTGTGTATTCAATAACTCTGTGCGTTGCAAAATGATTTTTGTAGAGCTTTTGCGCCAGGTTCGCCTTGTCTATCATGGATTCTATGTCGTCCAGCGGATTTTCTATGCGGTAAATGCTTGCGCTGAATGTAAACTGGTATTTTGGAGGAAGATATTTTTTTACGATATTGTCTACGTTTGTCATATTGTAGACACGCTCTTCTATATCCCAGAAAAATTCCATGTTTTTTATAAGGAAAACAAAATTGTCTGCATAAAATCTGCACACAAATTCGTTTTTTCCGCATTGTGAGGCAAAGTGCTTTCCAAGAAGCTTTAAAATTTCATTTCCGCAGAGAATTCCGTAAGTGTCGTTTATGATTCTAAAGTTGTCTGCATTTAGCGAAAGAATCATATATTCATTTGGAAGCGCGTTTTTAAGAAGTTTTTTTGCATCGAATTCAAACTGGCTGTATGCGGGAAGCCCTGTTATGTTGTCGTGTTCAATCATGTAGCTTTTTTTATGCAGAATCAGCAGAAGAAGAGCTATTACGAAGCAAATCAGCGTAGCAAAAAAAATTAAAATCATTGCGGCAAAACGTGGACTGTACATTTTTATAATCTCGTAAAAAGTTTAAGTAGAATGAATAAAGTATAAACTGCAATTCTTCAAAAAACAAGAAAAATTTTGTTTAAAATGAATGATGTTTTTGACAAGTTGATTTTCCTTAACTTTTTTATTCGGATTCCGATAAACTAATTGAGGTTATGTTATGATTAGAGGCTGGTATATCGGAGCAAGCGGAATGAACGCTCAGCAGAACAGGCTGGACACAATTTCGAACAATCTTGCGAATGTAGACACGACAGGCTTTAAAAAAGAAATTCCTGTAAACAAAGAATTCAGCGAGCTTTTGCTTAGAAGAACTGCGGCAGACGGCGTGTACAAAACTCCGTTCGGTTCTGCGGATGCGGCTCCTGTAATCGGGTCAATCGGGCTTGGCGTTGAAACAAACGAGCTTTACACAGATTTTACTCAAGGCTCTTTTAAATCAACAGATACTAAAACAGACATGGCTTTGGGCGGAGAAGGGTTTTTTGCAGTCCAGACTCCGGCAGGCGAACGTTATACACGCAACGGAAATTTTCACCTTGGAAAAGAAGGAATTCTTTTGACAAAGGAAGGTTATCCTGTTCTTGGAGAAAACGGAGCGATTCATGTTCCTAATGACAAATTTTTTGTGAATCAGGACGGAATGATTTATACAAATGAAGACAACGAACTTGTTGACAGAATAAAAGTTGTACGCTTTGAAAATGAGCGTTTCTTAAAAAAACAAGGCTCTTCGCTTTGGAATTCAAATGAAATTTCAGGAGATGCGTACATTGCGGAAGGAGATGAGCGTCCGCGGCTTTTGCAAGGATATACAGAAGCAAGCAATGTGAATGTTGTAAACGAAATGGTTCAGATGATAGAAGTAAACCGGGCTTACGAGGCGAACCAGAAATCAGTTCAGACAGAAGACAGCATGATGGACACGCTTTGGTCTAAAGTTGTTACTGTAAACCGCTAATAAGAGGGAATAGAAAATGGTAAGAAGTTTATGGAACGCCGCTACAGGAATGAACGGCCAGCAGATGAATATAGACACAATCTCAAACAACCTTTCTAACGTAAATACAACCGGATTCAAACAGCACCGTGCTGAATTTGAAGACCTTCTTTATCAGAATGTAAAGCTTGCAGGAACTCCGGCTACAGAAGATACTGTAACTCCTGTTGGACATCAGATGGGAAGCGGTGTAAAAGTTGGAGCAACTCAGCGCATTATGACACAAGGCTCTTTGCAGGCTACTGGAGTTGATACAGATGTTGCAGTTGTAGGCGACGGATTTTTTAGAGTTCAGCAGTACGATGGAAGCTGGGCATACACAAGAGACGGTTCATTCAAAGTTGATTCAACCGGTCAGCTTGTAACGGCAAACGGACTTCGCGTAATGCCAGAAATAATCATGCCGGAAGGATTTCAGCTTGAAACTCTTTCTATTTCTGACGGCGGAAGGGTAAACGTAAAAGTAAACGGCGAGCTTGAGCCTGTTGAAGTCGGCCAGCTTGAGCTTTACAGATTTCCAAATGCAGTCGGACTTGAAAATACAGGCGACAATCTTTATAAAGTTACAAACGCTTCTGGAGAGCCAATCGCAGGGCGTCCTGGAATTGACGGAATGGGAATTACAAAGCATAAGTTCCTTGAAATGAGCAACGTTTCTGTTGTAAATGAAATGGTTCAGATGATTGTTGCCCAGCGCGCTTATGAGTTCAACTCAAAGGCAATTCAGACTAGCGACAATATGCTTCAGACTGCCGCCGGACTTAAACGCTAAAAATTGAATAGCTAGATAATAGAAAGCCCTTGTCATTTATACAAATTTCATGACAGGGGCTTTTTAAAATTTTCTACTGTTTAGAAACAATCAGTCTGAAATAATAATTTTCGTTACTTTTTAGAAAATTTTTCAATATCTTTTAGACAAGCTTCTTCCCATTCAGTGCCTTTATAAGCCTTGCTGACTTGCTGTAATCCTGAAACAATAAGCTGATTATAGTTCTTTCCCCATTTTTCAGTAAGATTGTTTTGGTCGAATATCTGGGTTGTTTTTCCATTTTGAGCGTTGTACATAATTTCTCGGCCAGTGTACATTCCAAAGCAATAAAGTCCAGGTTCTTCTGGAATCTTGATTACAAAATACTGCATATCTTCGGTGAAATTTTGATCCCAAACAGCTGGTACAGGCTGTCATAAGTGTATGCCTGCTTTGTTGTGTGGTTTCCGCTTGCGCTGCCAAGACAGTCGTTCTCGTAGCCTGCCACCTTGCCCGCTGTGTAGTATCCGTTGGCGTTTATTAGGACTGCGAGCATGAATGGCCTGCCGCCGGCTTCCTGGGCGCAGAAGACAAGTCCGAACCCCGCCTCGGCCTTTCCGCTTTCCTTGCAGAGTCGCGCTTCAATAGGCTCAAAGCTGCCGCTCTCGTTTGTGCCCTGGGCTGTCCAGAGCGTGAATCCTCTTTCTCCAAGGTATTTTTTGTCGTTCGTCTCGAATGTGAAAATCCTGCTCTGCGCGTCCGCCGTGAAAAGCGTGCTTTCTTCCTTCACGCTTGTCTGCTCCATGGTTTCAGGGGCGGATGCCTCCTCAAGCGGCGCAAGTCCGCAGGATGCGAGCAGGGCGAAAGCCGGAATGCAGGCCAGCAGTTTTACAGTTATCATGTTCCTCTCCTTATAGCTAGTACTTTATAATCTGGTTTAAAGAGACCGTGTATTCTATCGTGGCGAGGAAGCTGCCCCCTTTTGCCAGCGATGTCCTTTCCGGAAATATCTTGAAATAGAACCTTCTTGTCCTGTAGCCCGGGTTCTTTATGGAGTACGCATTTAGATGCTTTACAGGCTGGCTTTCAAGTCCCGGAAGCTGTATCCTCAGGTTTGTCTCTGCTCCCGCGGCGGAATTCTCAAGGTTGCGCTGTCCTATCACGATGTCCGCCTGGCGCATTGGAGGAATGACCGCATAGAACCAGTCCTCGTCGATTATTTCTGCGCCGCCTGTTATGAATCCTACGCACGGCAGGCTGCATATCCTGTCGTATTCAAGGAATGTTGCGGTCTCCTCCGTGTTGTTCGGCTCGCACCCGTCGCTCCTGCATCCGGACGACCATCCGAAGGCTGCCTCCTTTCCCTCGAACAGCTTCCGCCCCCTTGTCTTGTCCAGCCTGTAGATGTACTTTCCGCCTTCCGCGAGGTCTGTGTCCGTGTAGCTTGTTTCCTTTCCCTCGTATATGCAGGAGAAGTACAGCTGCTCCTGGTCCGGGCTTCTCATCAGGCGGAATGTGTCCGCCGCGCAGTCTTCATTCCAGGAAAGATATACTGTGCGCTCAAGGCTTAGGGAGTCCGCGTCCGGCGTGTCGCAGAACGGGTCTTCCGCGCTCCTGAGGAGCAGGGCGTCGAATTCATTTATCGGGCTCGTGAGCCCGTGAAAATATGAAGCGAAGCGGAATATTTTCACAA
>NZ_CAMCEC010000010.1 GCF_945873775.1 uncultured Treponema sp.
GTGAAAATATTCCGCTTCGCTTCATATTTTCACGGGCTCACGAGCCCGATAAAAAGAAAAAAAGCAGGCTTATTGCAGCCTGCTTTAAAATGTAAAAGAACAAACTTATTTTGTTTCTGTAGCTTTTACACCGTAGCGCTTGTTAAAGCGGTCAATGCGTCCTGCTGTATCAACAAGTTTCTGCTTTCCAGTATAGAATGGATGGCAGGCAGAGCAAATTTCAACATGAATATCTGACACTGTTGAGCGAGTTTCAATCACATTGCCACATACACAAGTGATTTTTGTAAGTTTGTAGTCTGGGTGAATTCCCTTTTTCATAACAACTCCTGTTCTTGCCCGGCATTAAAGAAAGACCGGTCAGCACTACATACACTTAAAAAAGTAGTGTTGTATCATTCCCTTACCGTTATCCAACAAATTAACGCCACAAGATAATTTTATTGTTCAACTAGTATATAAAAACAGCATATTATGGTCAATATTCAAATTGAATTTTCATAAAAATTTTCCTATAATTCTGACATGGAAGAAATAGAAGCATTTGTATTTGACATGGACGGAATCCTTCTTGACACAGAAACTATATGTGAAAAAACTTGGATAAAAGCAGGAAAAGAATTTGGAATTCAAGATAAAAAATCCATGGAACTATTCAAAAAATGCATCGGAACAAACAAAAACGACACATTCAATATTCTAAAATCTTCTCTTGGTGATGATTTTGCGGCTCAAAAATTTATGGAGCAAACTTCAGTTTTTTTCTCGGAAATTGAAAAATCAGAAGGAATTGCGCTTATGCCTTTTGCAAAACAAACGCTAGAATATTTAAAAGACAAAGGTTACAGACTTGCGCTTGCATCTTCAACAAGAGGCCTGGTCGTAAAAAGACAGCTAGAAAACGCAGGATTGCTTTCATTTTTTGAGTCATTGTCAACAGGAGATCAAGTTTCCCATTCAAAGCCGGATCCAGAAATATACAGACTTGCCTGCAAAAGCTTAAATCTTCCGCCTGAAAAATGCGCGGCAGTAGAAGACAGCCCAAACGGAATAAAAAGCGCAAAATCAGCAGGACTTTTTACAATCATGGTTCCAGACAGAATAGAGCCAGATGAAGAGCTTCTAAAAAAAGTAAATTTTCTTTGCTCAAATTTAAGTGAACTTAAACTGAAATTTTAAAATTCCGCGCCTCATAAATTAAAAAGAGAATTTATTGTAAAAACCATTGCCCAAAAGAACTAAAATGCAACCATTGTAAACTATGTTTTTTTGAGATATAATTTTGGAATGTCAATGGAAGTAATCGCAGGAAAAATGGTCTTTGGCGGAGATTGCATAGCGGAAAACAGCGAAAAGAAAATTTTTATCCCATATACAATTCCCGGCGAAAAAGTCGAAATTGAAATTGAAAAAGACTTTAAAGACTACAGTGTTGCGAAAAATCTAAATATAATAGAAAAATCCAGATACAGAACTGTCCCCTTTTGTCCTTACTACGGAAAATGCGGAGGATGCAACCTTCAGCACATAGAGCCAGAATTTCAAAGGCAGCTAAGAGTTCAAACTTTAAAAGACGCTTTTTTCCGCGAAGGAATTGAAGTTCCGCAGATCCAGATTGTCTCAGGTACAGACAAAGGTTACAGAGCAAGGTTTCAGCTGCACGACGGCGGATTAATGGGAAAAAGAAGCAATGAAATTATTCCAATTGACCAGTGTCCTTGCGCCACAGAAGAAGTAAATAAATATTTAAAGGAAATTCCATTCACAGAGCGTCCAAAAGGAAGAATTCATATTTTCGGAAGCAAAAACATAGCTTCAATTCCCGACGGATTCGACAAAATCGTGGTTGCAGAACAATCAGAGAAAAAGCAAATTCCAATAAAAAATAACGGAAAAAAACAAAAAAAGGCAAAAGCACGGTACGAAGGAACATTTTCAGAATCAAGAAGCGCCTGCACAGTAAAAATTCTTGACAAAAGCATAACTTTTGATGCTCTGGGATTTTTTCAGTCCAACCTTGAAGTGCTAGAAAAGTCAATACCTCTTATAACGGGTGGAATTTCTGGAAAAAACGTGCTTGATATGTATTCCGGGGCTGGCACATTTTCTGTTTTTCTTGCAGACAGTTTTGAAAATATTGTTTTGGTAGAACACAATAAAAGCGCAGTTGTTTATGCCGAGCAAAATCTCGCAGAAAAAAAACACAAAAGTTTTGGCGTAAGCGGAGATGTCTGGGTAAAATATCATGCTGAAACCTGTATAAAGGAATGCGGAAATTTTGATGCAATTGTAATAGACCCTCCAAGAAGCGGAATGGAAAAATCCGTGCAAAAATGGCTTCAAGATTCTAAAATTCCTCAGATAAGAAGCCTTTCGTGCGATCCTTCAACACACGCGAGGGATGCAAAAGCTCTTATAAATTCCGGGTACAGATTAGAAAAACTGTTTCTTTTGGATTTTTATCCGCAAACTGGACATATTGAAAGCCTTGGATATTTTGAAAAATGAGAAAACTGTCTAAAAGAATATACATCATAATATTTTTTATAGCAAAAATAATGTTCTTATCTGCGCAAAATTCTTTTACATCGCAGGAAATTGATTTAACAACTGAAAATCCTTCTTTTGTGTCTGTGCTTGGCGGAAACATATTGTGCCAACCTATAAAAACAAGCTACGGTTACATTGCCGCAGGAGACGGAAAACAGATTTTGGGCTTTTCAAAACTTGGAAAATTATTATGGCAAAGAGCAGCTCCTGGAAGACTAAAGCCATTTGTTACAGAAGGTCCGGCGGATTTAATTTACGGAGCAACAACAGATTCCACTCTTTTTATGATGAATTCTTCAGGACTTGTCTTGTGGACACAAAAATCGGATTTCAGCATAGAAGAAGCACCCTTGTGCGGAAAAGACGGAAGAATTTTTATCCGCGGAATAAACGGAATTTCTTGCTACGGATTAAAAGGCGTAAAAAGGTGGCAGATTGAAACCGAAGAGCAAAATATTTCAATTCCGCTTGTAGCGCTAAATGACGGCACAATTTTAGCATTTCTTTCAAGAACTCACGATGGAAAATCAATTGCAAAAAGGATTTCCCCATTCGGAATAGAAAAAGAAGAAATTATTTTTGCAGGCCAAGTTTTGCAGGCAGTTTCATGCAAAGAAGGCGTTGCGCTCGCATTTTCAGACGGAAGCATAGGACTTTGCTCTGTAAACGAAAATGGAGCTTTCTCAAAATGGACTTTTCTAAAAAAAGATTCTGGTTCGGCAAAACTTTCAGAAATTTCAGGAAAAATAGCGGCAATATACAGAGACTCAGTTTACTATTTAAATGAAAAAAATGGCGGAAAAATTTCAGAATTTAAAAATGAAGTGCAAAATTTTTTCTATTATGAGCACACGTCTCAAGGCCTTGTAATTTGCGGCGCGCGTAACGGAGCTTGCTACAAGGAAGATGGAACAATTTCATGGAAAGCAAAATTCAGTCCGCAGAAAAAATGGAATTTCGTTTTTGCTTCAGATTCCGGCTACCTTGTTTTCTGCATGAGCAACTGGGCTTTAGAAGCATTTCAAACCAGGCTGAATTTTTCAAAATCGCAAGATTCATTTATAGAAAAAAAAGTTTCACCATACAGCTATAAGTATTCCGGAATAAAGTCAAATGATTTTTCAGGGCGCGCAATAAATGAAAATCTTGCATTTCAAATGAAAGAAAAATTTTCACAAGGAAATTTCGGGACGGAAGAAGAAAACTGGAATTCCTTAATTCAAAGCGAACTTGATTCTCTTTACGAAGACTGGACAAAAACAGAAAATCTTTTTTACAACGAAAAGCCTTATTTCAAGCGAAACATTGATTACTGCCAAGAACTCATAGAACTGGAAAGCGAAAGCGGAATTTACTTTGGAAAAATTTCTTCACTTCTAAAGAAAACAAGCGACCCTTCACTATTGCTTTGCCTTGTAAGAGCCGCCGGAAAAAGTTCTTTCGATCCGCAAGGAGAACTTCTTTCTTCTATTGAAATTATTTTAAAAACAAAAACAAGCAAAAACGACAAGAAGCTTTTGCAGGAAATCGCTGACTCAACATACGAAATCTGCCGTTTTATGGGACGGCCTTCATTTTTCAGAAAAGGCCAGGAAATTTTAAAATATATGCTTTATCCGCAGTATGACAAAGAAACAAAAGATTACGCTCTAAAAACTCTCGATAAAATTATTGAAGCCCAGCTTTAACTTTAAATGTATTTTCGTAGAATTTTTTAAGAAACCATGATAAAATATTTTAGTCTGGAGGAAATATGAACAGAAAGTTTTTAGCCTCGCTGATTTTTGCGGCAGGCTCAGTATTTTTCGTTTCGGCGCAAAATGTAAACGAAAGGGAACTTAGAAGCGCAGGAGACGCAAGCACAATTGTCTTTGAAAACTACGAAGGTCCTCATTCTGTAATTGAAACAGCAGCCGCTATAAATTCAATTGGAGCAGGACTTGGAAATCAGCTTAAAAACGCAGGAACTCAATCAAGCGGAACATTCGGCGCAAATGGAAAATATACAGTTATTCATGCAGTTGATCCTTCCGAACAAGGAAAACTTGACGCAGATATTATCCTTATAAATCCGAATGCAACAGTTGACCACATCAGAAACTTGCGAAGAATCATTGCATCTTATTTGAGCGCGGCTTACGGATATTCGCAGCAGGACGCTTCAACGGTCGCAACATTTGTTACTGTATACAATGCAGTTTATAGAAATCAGCTCGACACATTCAAATCAAAATACAAAAACATTGTAATCAACAATCTCACAGCGCAAAAATGCGGACTTTCAATAAAATGGAACGAATGGCCAGGAAATTCGCAGATTGTAATTCCGCTTGGAGAATATGCAGAAGGCGGACTTTCTTCTGTAGACACTTCTGTTATCAGCGACAAAAAAGTCGTAGAATCCATGAAGGAAGACGATGACAAAGGCGTTGACGAGCGCAAAAATATGGTTGATATAAAAGAGCGCGAAGCTGAAAACGCAGAAACCAAAGCTCAGGAAGCTGCAAAAGAAGCGGCTCAAGACAAGCAGGCTTTAGACGAGCAGAAAAAAAATCAGGCTCAAGCTGAAAAAACAGCGCAGGCAAAACAAAACGAAGCAGACAAAGCAAAAAAAGATGCTGAAAACGCCCAGAAAGAAGCAGCCGCAGATCCGCAGAACAAAGCAAAGCAGGATGAAGCAAAACAAGCTGAGCAAAAAGCTGAAAACGCTCAAAAAGAAGCTGACCAGGCAAAATCAAATGCTGAACAGGAACAGCAGAAAACTCAGCAGCAACAGCAGAAAGCCGATGAATCTGCAAAAAAAGCTGAAGAGCAGCAGCAGAAAGCCGACAAAAAACTTGATGAAGCTCAAAACGAAAGAATGGAAATTGCAAAAGATCAGCAGGAAATTCTTGAATCAGAACTTAAACAGCTTGAAGACGGCACTGTAATTGGTTTGAAAGTTGTAAAAGAAGCGGATTACTTAAGCACACTTGTAAAAGTAAACTCAAAAACTGGAAAAGTCGTAAAAGAATCGCCGGTAAAAGTTATCCGCGGAAGAACAATAATCGCAGTTCAGGATGCAGTTGTCGGAGTTGCGACAGGGGCCTCATTCCCGAAAACTTCCGGAGACTCAACATTCTACATGGCTATTTGCGGTGAAAATTCAGGAAAAGGCGCTATAAAACTTTGCCTGATTGACGCATTCAAAATGGAGATTCAAAAGGAATCAGAAGAAAATGTTTCTGAGCATTCAGTTCTTGTAAACAACGGAAGCAATTTTTACTGTGTAATTCAGGATAAATCTGGCTGGGTTCTTGGCCGCTATGACAAATCCCTCAACTTGATTCAGAAAAGCGCGGTAAACATTTCAGAAAGCACTCCGATTACAATTACAGGAAAAGGAATTGTTGTTACAAATTCAAATAATATTCCTGTGCTTCTTTCAGTTTCTGATTTGTCAGTTATAGAATAGTAAAATTCATAAAAAAGGCTGGCCAGAAAATTTGCATTTTTTGGTCAGACATCTATTCAAAAAAAATCAGCTAGCAAGAAGTTTTTTATAAAGCTCTTCATAAATCAGCGCAACTTTGTTCCAAGAATATTTTTCATGAATATATCTTGAAGCGTAAGAAATCATGCCCTTAAAAATATCGCGCCCAGCATAACGCATTATATTCACCAAGGACGCAAGTTCAGTTTGCAAGGATTCAGAAGTATTGGGAAAATAAAGCCAGCCAGTTTCATCATCCACAATTTTACAAAGTCCGCCAGTAGCATGGGCAACAGGCAAAGTTCCAAACGTCTGCGCAATGAAATCTTCAAGTCCGCACGGCTCAAAATAACTTGGATGCAATGAAAAATCAACAGCGGCAACTGCAAGCCGGGCAATGGATTTGTTGTATCCTTTTATATAGACACATTTTCCGCGCCATTTTTCAGTAAAACGAATCAAAGAATTTTCAAGCTCAACAGAACCTTGTCCTGCAAAAATAAATCTTACAGGTAAATCCGAACTGAACATTTTTTCGGCGGAATCAAGCATAACTTCAATTCCCTTTTGATGAACAACCCTCCCGTGATATGCAATGTAAGTAAAATCAGATTTTTTTTCAGCGGAATCAATAAAGCCAAACTGCAAAGTTCCATCCGCAAAATTTTTGGAATCAAGGCTTTTCTTTGAAGCGAATTTTTCCAAAAAGAAATCTCGACATTTATATTTTCCTTCCAAGTCATTTTTTAAAGGATCAAACTCAAAAGGCAGAAGCGACTTTTTTTTATCAGAAGGCTCATACTTTGAAAAATCAATTCCGTTTGTAATTCCAATCAGCTCAATTTCTTTTTTCTTAAATCCTTCTGAAAGCCCAGCTGTATCAGTTTTGCCAGAAATAATTTCATCCGCATACTCTGGAGAAACCGTAGTAAGGCAGGCATTTTCCGAAGCCAAAAGAAAAGGCTCTATGCACGAACCATTTTTTCCTTTTTCAAGAATTTTTTGGGGAAGTCCTGAAAAACGCTCGGCTTCTTCAATATTTTTAAATTCATGATGATACCCAGGACCGGCATTATGAATTGTCACAACAAATTTTGTTTTTGAAAAAAAATCGCTTACATTAGGCATAAAACGCGCAAAAACTGGAATCATTGCTGCAGGAGCATCTTGGCAATGCACAATGTTTGGAATTTCATCATTAAGGCAATTTTTTGAATAGTACACAACAGACTTTTGAAAAAGCATATTCAGAAAACCTTTATCAACATGACCTTCTCCCTGCCGATGTTCAGGATTTTGCTTTTGCTCATCAAAAGTGTAAGTGTAAACAGCTTTTTTTTCAGAGAAAGAATTGTGCCGGATAAAAATTATTTCAACGCCATTGAAAATTCCGCGCGAGAAAAAAACTTCAGTAGAAATTCCGTTTATGTCAAAAGAAACAGAATCCCGCCAAGTTTCAGAAAAATTTTCAACACGGGACAAATCGGTGCAGCCATAAAGCGGAATAAAAACACAAATTTTGTGTCCTAAATGCAAAAGGCTTTCAGCCAAAGAACAGGCAACATTTTTTACACCGCCCGCCTCCGCAATTCCTGCATATTCTCTTGAAACAAGCCAAATGTTCAATTTATTTTCCTTTTGAAAAATCAGGCCGAAGTTTTTCTGCGCCATTAATGTAAACATGAACAGGCTTTTTTTCAGCAGGAAGATAAGCTGTAACTAGAACTCTTACAACTTGAGGCAACATTCCATCTATAGAAGCTTCCTGAGAAACAAAAAGCGCAAGCAAAGATGTGTCAATTCCAACCTCGCTTTTTCTAAGAGCAGCGGCGGCATTCATGCAGTGCAAATCCTGCGTCATTGTAAAATGAACAGAAATAATATCATCAGGCTGCAAATTATTTTCTTTAAAAATCAAGCGGCACATTTCACCGACATTTTCTTTTATTGACTCCGGAGTATTTTCTGCGCAGACAGCTCCGCGAATTCCAAAAATTCTTTTTTCCATTTTTATCCTCAAATTTTTTTTAGCGCATTGATTTTACAGCATTTATAATCTGGGCAGCATCTCCAGTTTTAAACATTTCCTCAAGTTGCGGAAATTTCTGAAGCATCGCTCCAAGTTTTTCAAGCTGCGCCAAAGTTCTGTCCTGCTCAACAAAAAATTCCGCCTGCGATTCAGCCTTTTTCGCCATTTTAGAATTCAAAAGATCAAGATAAGACGCATAGTTCGCCTTCGCAAGATTGTAAAGCTCAACATCTGGAATTTTTGAATCAAGAAGCTCGACTGAAGAAATTAAAATTCCATCAAACTCAGAAGCCTTTTTTTCAATTACCTCTTGAATTTCTTTTTGGCTTAATGCGGAAGGTTTTACCATGGAAGAAGATGAAACAAGATATTCCGCAACAAGTGAAGCCGCAAGTTTTGCCTTCGCATCGTAAAATCCTTTTAAATCTTCATTTGAAGTTATTTTATTTTCAGAAACCAGCTTGTAAATTCCTTCAGGAGAAAGGCTCATCGAAACTGAAATTTCAACATTGTATGAAAAGTCAACTTTTTTATCAGAAAAACGTGAACTATAAAATGCCGCGCTCGGAAGTTCTCCAGAAACAGACTGATTTGTTTTGTAAACTGCAAGGTCAAAAATTTCCAGCGAAACATTTGTTGGAAGAAGCCGCTCCCATCTCCAAGTGAAAACTCCGGGAACGACAGCAGAATGATACAATCCGCCTGTTTTTGATTTCATTATAGCGCAAGTTCCAGGGCGCACATAAAATTGAATCCATCCAATAAAAAAAACTACCGCTGAAAAAATCAACAAAACTATAAAATTAGCAAAAAACTTCTTTACTTTCATTTTGCCCCACTCGATAAATTATGCTTTTTCTATTATACTGCTTTATATAAATATTTTAAAGCAAATTCACAGAAAATGGATTCCTTAAACAGATTAAAAAAAATCAACCGCTCTTTTCTCTTTAAACTCACAGGACGCACTTCTCTTTTTTTATTTCTGTTTTCCGTTTTTCTTATAGTTCTTTATGTTAGCGGCTCTTACCAAGATTTTCTTGACAGCACGCTGAATTTTATCTTGACTTCATGTTCAGCAACTATTTTAGGCCTTTTTGTTTTTTCCGCAGCCGGAATTCTTCAAAGCATTATTTTATTTTTCATATCCAAAAGAAAATCATACTGGATTTATTTTTTTGTATATATTCTTTCGTGCGTTTTTTCCGCGGGGATTTTTTTTCTTGCAAGAACAATTTCAATCATGGCAAAAGGAATTTAAATTTTTACTTCGCAATGATACGGAGCAAAAATCAAAAAAGCGCCTTTTGAAGCAAAAAGTTTCGCCGGATTTTTATGCAAAAAATTTTCTTTTGAAATTCTATTTGAAACGCTTGCCATTCCTTTTTTTCTAAAGCAGTTCCATTCAAATCCTTCTGCTTCAATAAAAGAATTGTCAAAATTATTGGTAAGGCGCGAAACTGAAATTCTGTCTTCAATCTGCAAATTAAAAACTTCCGCAGATTTTTTTTCAGCAAGAAAATAAACAGCCTGATTCACACAAAGCCAAACGTCAGCATGAAAATCTTCAGAAAAGGAATCATAAATTGAAATAAGATGATCCAGGCAGCCGCCGTTTCCGCCAACAAGAACAACCGTTGCAGTTTTGCAAATTTTCCTTGCAGTAAAAAGCGCAAGCTCAGTATCTGTAAAATCCTTGTCGCTTGGAAAAAGCTCCCGCGTTGCAGTTTTATATTTTTCAAGCAAAGAAAAATTTTTCAAGCTGTCCATGTCGCCAAGAATCAAATCCGGCGCAAAATCTTCACCCAAAAACTCCGCGTACAAATCAAAAGTTTCAAGTCCAGAATCAGCGGCAATAACATAGTCAGGCTTGCATCTTTCAAAAAAAGGCTGCGAGGTTTCTGGAGACGGAGCTTCTCCCCCGGTAAAAATAAAAATGTTCATAGATAGAAATTCCGTTCAAAATTTGATATTGTATGTTACCATGTTTTCATCAAAAAGTGTAAAAATTCCAGAGAAACTAATCAAAGTCAGCAAAATTTTTTCAGACAACGGATTCAAGTCATATCTTGTTGGCGGAGCTGTCCGTGATATGCTGATGGGAAAAGCCTGCCACGACTACGACATTGCGACAAATGCGACTCCAGAGCAGGTAATGAAAATTTTCAGAAATGTAATACCGACTGGAATTGCGCATGGAACTGTAACAATTCACATTTTTGGACTTGAACTTGAAACAACAACTTTCAGAACAGAAACAGAATATTCAGACGGACGGCATCCTGACAAAGTCAAATACGCAGACACAATCGAAGAAGATCTTTCACGGCGCGACTTTACAATGAATGCAATTGCCGCAGAGCTTTCAACAGGAAAAATCACAGATCCATTTAACGGACAAAAAGACATTCAAGGCAAAATAATCAGGACAGTCGGAAATCCATTAGAGAGATTTTCAGAAGACGGACTTCGGCCTGTAAGAGCAATAAGATTTTCTGGGCAGCTCGGATTTGAAATTGAAGAAAAAACATTTGACGCAATCTCGCAAAAAGAAATTCTAAAAAAAGTTGAAGGCATTTCCACAGAAAGATTCCGCGACGAATTCTGCAAAATCCTTCAGACAGAAAAACCTAGCGTTGGGCTTAAACTACTGGAACAGACAGGAATTCTAAAAATATTTATTCCGCAGTTTTCTGTTTGCAGAAATTGTCTCCAGCAGGACGAACGAGGATTCCATGAATTTGATGTTGCAGATCATATTTTATACGCCTGCGATGGCTGCCCAAAAGAAAATCTTACAGTCCGTCTTGCAGCTTTTTATCACGACATAGGAAAACCTGAATCCAAAACAATCGAAACAGTCAACGGCAAAGAAAGAATTCATTTTCACGGACATGAGCAGATTTCAGCGGAAAAAGCAAAAGCGTCAATGGCTTCCCTAAAATTTTCAAATGATGAAATAAAAAAAGTAAGCCACCTTGTAAAAGAACACATGTTTCACTATGAAAGCAGCTGGACAGATTCGGCAGTGCGCAGATTTATAATAAGAGTTGGCGCGGAAAATCTTGATGACATTTTTCTTTTGCGGCTTGCGGACATTTACGGAATGCACAGAGTTCCGCTTCAGCAAAACAGTCCGTCCTGGAATCTTCTTGTTGAATTGAAAAAGCGGATTGAAAAACTTTTGAACGAAAATTCTGCGCTAAGCCTGAAAGATTTAAAAGTGAACGGAAAAGATTTAATGGCGGAAGGAATTCCAAGCGGAAAAATAATGGGAAAAATTCTAAACGAGCTTTTTGAAACTGTAACTGACTCTCCAGAAATGAACGACAAAGAAAAGCTAATCAGCCTTGCAAAAAAACTATTCAGCGAAAAATATTCTGCTTAGAATTTTACTCAATTCCAAGAGCTTTGCAAGCAACGCCAGCCGCAGCCTGCTCCGCCGACTTTTTATTTTTTCCGCTAGCAGGTCCATAAACAGCATCTCCGAGTTTTACAGAAACATAAAAAATTCTGTCATGGTCTGGTCCTGTTGTCTTTACAAGCGAATAAGAAGGACAAGCGTTTGTTTTTTTCTGATAAAATTCCTGAAGCAAAGTTTTATAATCCTTGCTTCCGTGATCGCTTTGAACTTTTCTTATTTCAGGAATAATCAGTTCAAGAACAAGCCTCTCCGCGCTTTCATATCCAGAATCAATATACAAAGCACCTATAACAGCCTCAACAGCATCTGCCAGAATAGCCTTTTTTGTTCTTCCGCCAGAAAGCTCCTCGCCTTTTCCAAGCACAAGATATTTGTCAATGTGCATTTTTTCAACAGCAATCGGCGCAAGAGACTGCTCGCTTACAACATTCGCTTTTATTTTTGCA
Organism: uncultured Treponema sp.; assembly: GCF_945873775.1. Taxonomy (GTDB): domain Bacteria; phylum Spirochaetota; class Spirochaetia; order Treponematales; family Treponemataceae; genus Treponema_D. Next base: position 11,922 of record NZ_CAMCEC010000010.1, read on the forward strand.
AGATCGCCTTCTTTGTTCTGCGACATATCATTATACAAAAATGCAGCAGTCGCAAGTCCAAGCACGCTGTCCCCAAGAAATTCAAGACGCTCATTGTTATATCTCTTATAGGAAGTATTTTCGTTTGAATAAGATCTGTGATGAAACGCCAAATCCAGCAAAGAATAATTTTTAAAATGAAGCTTTAAATGCCTGCAAAATTCATCAAGCTCCTTTTTTCTTTCTCTTGTCAAACTTTTTTCTGGATAAAAAAGACCTTTAAAACCCATTTTATAATCCGAACAAAATTAAAAAAAAACACCGAAACAAAACAAACCAAATTCAAAGGCTTGAATCCACCGATTTTACATTTTGGCAAACAGCAAATAAACAAAAAAAGCACAGCCATCAGACTGTGCCTCGCTAAAACTGAAAATCAGAAATTACTGCTGCTGAGACTTGATGTAGTCGTAAGCATCTTTTACAGTTTCAAATTCATTAGCCTTGTCATCAGGAATAGAAACACCCATTTCCTCTTCAATAGCATAAACAAGCTCATAAGTGTCAAGGCTGTCTGCTCCAAGGTCGCCACGGAAAGATGCATCCATTGTAACTTTTGACTCATCAATTCCGAGTTTTTCAGCGATAAGCTTCTGAATCTTTACAAACAATTCGTCCATTTTAGTCTCCTGATTTAGCCATTAACTTCTGGAGTAAGAACCTGACGGCCCTTGTAGAAACCGCATTTCTTGCATACGTGGTGCGGAAGAACCAAGTTTCCGCAGTTTCCGCATGCTACAAGATTCGGTGTGTCAAGATGCATATTAACGCCACGTCTTCTCTTGGTTACAGCTTTTGAAGTTTTCGATCTAGGTACTGCCATAATATATCCTCGCTATAATTTTTAGTCGTCTGTATAACGGTTTTTGATATTACTACAGATTCCTATTTCTTGTCAAGAATTATACTTGCATTATGAAACATTTGTCAATGAATTTCATCATCTTTTTATGACATTTTGACGATTTTTGTTATTTTGAAACAGAATTCTGCTCAAAAAACTTCTTTCTCATCTCGATTTCAACAAGTTTTGGAACCATTGTGCTTATGTCGCCGCCAAAACGGGCAACTTCCTTTATGCTGCTTGAGCGCACAAGAAAATATTTCTGCGCAGTCGGAATCAAAAGAGTTTCAACATCGCTGTTCAGGTGCTTGTTCATAAGGGAAAGATCAAACTCATGCGAAAAGTCCATGGCATTCCGCACTCCCCTAATCAGCACATTTGCGCCAGATTTTCTGCAGTAGTCGGCAACAAGTGTATTCCATATATGAACAGTAACATTTTTGTAGTTTTCAGTAAGCTTTATAAGCAAGTCGTAGCGTTCCTTGTCAGAAAAAAGACATTTTTTGTCAGGATTTACAGAAATCAAAACATCAATCTTATCAAAAAGGCGGCTCGCTCTTTCTATTATATTCAAATGTCCGTAAGTCGGAGGATCAAAGGAACCCGGAAAAACAGCTGTAGTCATGCAGATATTTTAGCAGATTTCATGATTTTTAACAATGAAAACAAAATCAATAAAATACTGAAATTTTTTTCGCAAATGTGGCTTGCAATAAAATTACATTTATGATACATAACATATCTTATAAATAAAAACTGTTATATTTATTAGGAGATTTCTTTTATGAAAAAAATTACAACACTTTTTGCCGCGCTCGCATTGTGCTTTTCAGTTTCAGCAAAAACTTGGACAAACTACGCAGGATTTGGTTGGAGAATTCCAACTTCGACAACTGTAAAATCAGACGACAGCAGCATGGACTTTGACATCAAATTCAAGAACCAGACAGGACTTTCACTTGACTACGCAGGAACACACGAAAGCGGATTTTCTATGCGCGCCATTCTTGACATCAATTATTCAAATTCAAACCTCAAAGTTGGAGATGATGATGACGAACTGAAAGGCTTGAACGGACTTTTTCTTGTTGGAGCTGGATACGCGCCAATCTGCACAGACAAAATGTTCCTCGGAGTTTACGGTGTTCTTGGAGCAGATGTAACTGTGCTCTACCGCGACAAAACAAGTTATTCATCTTATTCTAAAACTGAAAGTGAATACAGCTTGACACATACAGCCTCTGTTCTTGGAGCAAACGCAACATTCGTTTACACTCCAGCAAAGCATTTTTCACTTTTCGCATCAGTATGCGCAAACTATATGTTCCCAGCAAAAATACAAGCAGAAAAGACGCTAAAAGAAAATGGAACAAAAATTTTTGACAGCGATGAAAAGTATGACTACAAAGGAGCTTTTAAATTTGTTCCTACAGTAGGAATCTGCTGGAAATTCTAACTTCCTGCGCAAAAAGGTGCCTGCAGCAATGCAAGCGCCTTTTTTTAACAATACTTTTAATTGACCAAACAAGACAAAGATATTAAAATTGCTCCCATGGAAAAATTCTTTACAAAACTAAGCTTAATTTCAGTATTTGCATTTTTATCCTGCGCCTCCGCACCTGTAGAAAAAGCTCCGCAGATAGAAGAGCAGCCAGCAAAACCAGTAGTAATAGAAGAACCAGAGCCAGCTCCAGTTCAGGAAATTGAAGAAGAGCCTGTAGTTGTTGAAAAAGTAGACGATGAATACACAAGATCAACAACAGCTGTTTCAGTTTCAAAGGAAGTTTTCAACGAAGACAAGTCAAGAATTCTCAGTATAATCAAAGATCTTGATACTTATATGAAAAACCTGGACTACCGCGGCTGGATTTCATACCTTGACGCAGACAGCCTGAACTATTGGTCAAAAAGGCAGAATCTTCAGAAAGCGGCGAACAGGCTTCCTAAAAAAGGCCTAAGGCTGAATACAATCGAAGACTATTTCAAATTTGTCTTTATTCCAGCAAGAGCCGGGCACACAGTTGACGAAATCCGCTACGAAACAAAATCCCTCGTAAAAGCAGTTCAAGTTCAGGACAATACAGATGTTGTCTACTATAACTTTCACAAAGTCAACGACCAATGGAAACTTGTGCTTCCAAAGAACGCGGACTAAGCTACATTTTTCTTGCTTTTTTGCGAAATATATTCTAAACTTGAAAAGATTCCATAAGGAGGAATAGTTATGAAAGTATCAAAGCTGATTGCAGGCGCCTGTTGTATTTTTATTTGCCAGGCAGTTTTTGCACAGGAACAGCAAAATGAAAAAGACCAGACTTCAAGAAACGAAACGACTGTAGAAGATGAATACTTAAGCAGCGTACAAGATGTAATAATTGGAGAACTTGCCGCTTCCGATGAATATGACAATAAGAATGTAGCATTGCAATACTTGGAGGAAGCTGTTGGATCAGGAAGAACTTCTCCAGACATGACAGCAGCCCTTTCCCGCCTTGCAGGTGAAGGAATAAAAACCCAGTCGCGTACAAACGGCCGCGTAATGAACAACTTCCCGGACATTCGTGCAAAAGCCTGCGATCTTCTTGGAGAAATTCCTACAGTTGAATCAAAGAATATGCTTGTTTCAATTGCTACAGAAGACAAAGAGCCTATGGTTGTTACAGCTGCAATCCGCTCATTGGGAAATATCGGAATGAATGACGATGACGATGTTGTAAACATGATTGAATTTGTGCATAAAAAATATGCCGCGCTCAATCCTACAAGTTCGCTTGCGCTCGAAGTTCTTAACGCTTACGAAAAGCTTGCTCCTACAGTTCAGAATAAAAATGGAATGATTCAGTCCATTTCTTCAATTGGAACAAACTATAAATATGTAAGACCTGTAAGAGAAAAGGCATTTCAGCTTTTAAAGTCCATTCAGGCAAGCAATAATTCAAACAATAATAAAGAGGGAAAATAAAAAACTGCGGGCGTTTCATTCGCCTGCAAATTTTACATAAGCGGCTGAACATTAGACCACAGTCGCTTTGCCACAAAAACTCTTGATTTTATATTCGGATTTTTCTACACAATCAGTTTTGACTTTGGAAAGAATTTTATTTCTAAAAAATGACTGAGAGATACGGGATTCGAACCCACAACCTTCGGCTCCGGAGGCCGACGCTCTATCCAGTTGAGCTAATCTCCCGAAAAGCAAGAATAGATTATATTTTTGCTTTTAAAATGTCAACTGAAAAAACATTATGGAACCAATAATATTAGCATCATCTTCTCCTAGGCGGCAAGAGATTTTAAAATTCCTAAACATTCCGTTTATTGTAAATCCTGCGGATATTGACGAAACAATTCCTGATGACATAAAGCCAGAGGAAGCCGCAGAATTTTTAGCAGCAAGAAAAATCGATGCGGTTGCAAGAAAAATTCCGGCGGAAAATGAAATCGGATGGATTTTGGCAGCGGACACAATAATTCTCCACAAAAATAAAATCTTCGGAAAGCCAAAAAATCAGGATGAGGCAAGAGAATTCCTAAATTCATTGCAAGGAACAACTCACAAAGTAATCACAGGAATCGCGCTTTTTAATGGAACCGCCCACTACATGACCACAAGAACAAGCGTAAACAAAGTAACTTTTGCCGCAATGTCAGAAGCCGAAATTGAATCCTATCTTGAAACAAGCGAATGGCACGGAGCCGCGGGCGCATATAGAATTCAGGGAAAAGCTTCTTGCTTTATAAAGAAAATCGAAGGAACTGAAAGCTCTGTTATGGGCTTGCCTATTTTTGAGCTATATGATATGCTTAAAGAGCAAAATTATAAGTTTACAGTTTGATAAACGATTTTGCCGGACATTTTTTCCCAAAGAAAATCTGTTACGAAATCATCCGGGCTGATAAATCAGCTACGAGAAACAAAGCCGGTGGAAAATTTTCAGCATTAAGAAAAATTTTCCGGTGAAGGAGTTAATCATGGCAGTTGTAACCATGAAAAGTCTTCTTGAGTCTGGAGTTCATTTCGGACATCAAGTAAAACGCTGGGATCCACGTATGAAGAAGTACATCTTCGCAGAACGCAACGGAATCCACATTATCGATTTGCAGAAAACAATCACTGCAATCAAAGATAGCTACGATGTTGTACGCAAAGTTGCATCATCAGGAAAATCGGTTCTTTTCGTAGGAACAAAAAAACAGGCTCAGCAGGCTATTGCAAAAGAAGCAGAACGCTGCGGAATGTATTATGTAAACAACCGCTGGCTTGGTGGAACACTTACAAACTTTACGACAATCAAGAAATCACTTCTCCGTCTTAAGAAAATCGAAAAAATGGAAGTTGACGGAACTTTCGATAAGCTCACAAAGAAAGAAGTCGCCGCATACATGAAAGAGAAAGAAACTCTTACAAAGAACTACGGCGGAATGAAAGACATGAAGGAGCTTCCTGGCGCAGTATTTATCATTGACACACACAAAGAGCAGATTGCTGTTGCAGAAGCACGCCGCATGGGAATTCCTATCATTGCTATTGTTGATACAAACTGCAATCCAGAAGGAATCAACTACCCTATTCCTGGCAATGATGACGCAATCCGCGCTATCAGCCTCTTTACTTCTATTATTGCAAATGCTGTAATCGAAGCAGACAATGAGCAGGGACTTAAAATCATCGACACTCTTGGAGACGAAGACGACATCACAACAGATGCAACAACCAAGAAAGAAGATGAAGAAATTGTTGACTATTCAAACTACACTCCTACAGAGCCAAAAGAAGAAGACACAGAAGCTGACAAAAGAGAAAGCGAGCTTTTGGACGAGGACAACTACACAAAATAAAAATATCTCGGAGTAGAAAATGGCAGATATTACAGCCGCTATGGTAAAAGACTTGCGCGAAACAACAGGCGCAGGAATGATGGACTGCAAAAAAGCTCTTGTTGATACAAACGGAGACTTTGACGCAGCAGTAAAACTCTTGAAAGAAAAAGGACTTGCCGCAGTTGCAAAGCGCGCAGAACGTGCAACTTCTGAAGGACGCATTTTTATCCGCCAGAACGGAAACAAAGTTGCTGTCGTTGAGCTTGTATGTGAAACTGACTTTGTTGCAAAGAACGCGGAATTCATTGCTTGCGGTGAAAAAATTCTTGATGAAATTTTTGCAAAGGGATACACAGAAATCAACAAAGAGCTTTCTGATGTTCTTTTGGACTTTGCAACACGCACACGCGAAAATATGTCTTTGTCAAAGATTCAGGTTATCGATGTTCCTGAAAACTCAGTTGCAGGAATTTACATCCACTCTGACTTCAAGACAGCCGCAGTTACAGTTATCAAAGGTTCTACAGACGACAAAGTAAAGGAATTTGCACGCGACTGCTGTATGCACCTTGCTGCATTTACTCCTGCTTACAACAAACCAGAAGATGTTCCAACTGAATACATCAATGAGCAGAAAGAAATTTTTGCAAAACAGATGGAAGACGATCCAAAAATGGCTTCAAAACCACAGAATGTAAAGGACGGAATTCTTCAGGGCAAAATCAACAAGCACCTTGCTGAAATCTGCTTTGTTGACCAGATGTTTGTAAAAGACGACAAAAAGTCTGTAAAAGCAAAACTTGATGAAGTTGGAAAATCAGTGGGCGCAACTCTTGAATTTGCCAGCATAAATCTTTTGCTCTTAGGAAAATAAAATATTGCGGCAGGCATTTTCAAAGCAAAGTGCTTGCCGTAGTTCTTTTTAATGAATTAAAAAACTACAGACTTAATTATTTGGAGAAATTATGGCAGACAACGAAAGCCGAATGGAAAAAACGGTCAATTCACTGAAAGAAGAATACAAATCAATCAGAACAGGAAGAGCCAGCGCAGCAATTTTTGACAAAGTACGTGTTGACTATTATGGAACACCTACTCCGCTGAATCAAGTTGGAAACATTTCAATTCCAGAAGCCCGCACAATTGTAATTTCTCCTTTTGACAAGTCAATCATGGGCGACATTGAAAAAGCAATTCAGAAAGCAGAGCTTGGACTAAACCCAAACAATGACGGAAAAGTAATCCGCATTGCAATTCCGCCTCTTACAGCAGACAGAAGAAAAGAACTTGTAAAACAGGCAAAAGCTACAGCTGAAAATTACCGCACAACAATCAGAAATATCCGCCGCGACGGAAACGAAGATTTGAAAAAGCAGCAGAAAGCAGGCGAACTTACAGAAGATCAGCTCAAGACAGAAACTGAAAAACTTCAGAAGCTCACTGATAAATATATTGAAGAAATCAACGGAATTTACGAAGCCAAAGAAAAGGAAATAATGGAATAAATTCCATGTCTGATTCATTCAATAAAGACGCATTGCCGGTTCATGTAGGAATAATTATGGACGGCAATGGTCGCTGGGCAAAAAAACGAAATCTACTCAGAACCAACGGCCACACAGAAGGCTTAAAAAGAGCAAAGGAAATTGCAAAAGCGGCTTCTGACATTGGCTTAAAATTTCTTACATTTTACGTTTTTTCAACAGAAAACTGGAAACGCACAGAGCAAGAAGTTGGATTTTTGATGAATCTAATACATTCCTATCTTTTAAAGGAATTCGATTTTTGCAAATACAACAATGTTAGAGTCCGTATGCTCGGCGATAAGTCAAGGTTGCCGGAAAATGTAAAAAAAGATATTGATACAATCGAAAAGGACACAGAAAATCTTACAGGACTTACAATTTGCCTTGCAATAAACTATGGCGGACGGGACGAAATTATCCGTGGCGTAAAAAAACTCATTGCGGAAGGAAAAACTGAATCTGATATTTCAGAAGAATCTATTTCAAGAAGCTTTGATGTTCCAGAACTTCCTGATGTAGATTTGCTTATAAGAACTGGCGGAGAAAAAAGACTGAGCAATTTTCTGATGTGGCATTCAGCTTATGCGGAGCTGCTTTTTTCAGATACGCTTTGGCCTGATTATTATAAGGAAGAATTTTTTAAGGACATAGGAGAGTTTCAAAAAAGAACTAGAAGATTTGGAGCTGTTCCAGTATGAATAAAGTTGCTTCCCGTTTGTTGATTTTTTTTATAGGAATTCCTATTGTCATAGCCTTTATAGTTGCGCCCTTTTGCAATCACATTTTGCTTCATATTTTGGTTTGTGTAATTTCCGCATTAGGAGCATCAGAACTTTATGATATTTTTTCTGCAAAATACAAGCTTTTGAATAAGAAACTTATTATAGCGGAAAGCATTTTCATTCCTATTGTGGCGGCTCTTTATGCTATTTTGCCGTCTTTGGGAATCAGTTTTTATTCCGGACAGGAAATTATAACATTCGCATATATCGTAACAATTTTAATTTCATTTACGGTCGAAGTTTTTTCATCAAAAGAATTTGAAGAGTCAAACGCGCGGCTCGCCTCCTCTATTTTTATAATAACATACACAGGATTTTTGCTTACATTTATTTCAAGAATGACAACTTGGACTCTTGACGGAAAAAATATAACAGTTCCAGTTGTTTGCGTCTTTATCCTGATGGTTTTTATGTGCGACAGCATAGCATGGTTTTTGGGCGTTTTATTCGGAAAAAGCAACCGCGGAATTGTAAAAGCAAGTCCAAACAAAAGCTGCATCGGATTCATCGGCGGATTCATCGGTTCTGTAGGAGCTGGAATTTTAGGCTATTACTTGTGGCCGCAAATTTTTTCAGGCTCAATTCTTAAGATTGTCTTTACAGGACTTTGCATGGCTCTTTCTTCAATTGTCGGCGACTTGACAGAATCTGTATTAAAACGCTCATCTGGAATAAAAGATTCCGGCAAAATAATTCCTGGGCGCGGAGGAATTTTGGATTCAATTGACTCCATCGTTGTTTCCGCTCCTATTTTCTATCTTTTAGTTTCAATTTTATTCGGACCATTCAACTGATGAAAAAAAGAATTCTTGTTTTAGGCTGCACCGGATCAATCGGAAGCCAGACTCTTGACATTGCACGCAAAATGAGCGGCAGTTTTGAAGTATGCGGAATTTCAGCTGGAAAAAATGAAGAAAAAGTAAAAGAATTATGCCGCGAATTCAACTGCAAAGGAACTGTTTTTTCAAAAGATGGAATCGAAGGTCTTGAAAAACTCATAAAAGAAAGCAAAGCCGATATTGCAGTAAACGGAATAGCTGGAGCTGCCGGGCTCAAACCTTCAGCTCTTGTTTTGGAAAATGGAATCGACTTGGCACTTGCAAACAAAGAAACAGTTGTAATGGCGTGGAATCTTGTAAAGGAAACTGCCCTAAAAAACGGAGCAAGAATAATTCCAGTAGACAGCGAGCACTCGGCAATATTCAACTTAGTGCAGAAAATAGGCTCGAAAAATATAAGCGAAATAATAATAACCGCAAGTGGCGGACCGTTTAGAAATCTTTCAGATGAAGAGCTAAAGACAGTTTCAATTGAAGACGCATTAAAGCATCCGACTTGGTCAATGGGACCCAAAATTACAATCGACAGCGCAACTCTTGCAAACAAAGGCCTTGAAGTTATTGAAGCGTGCAGGCTTTTTGACGTTCCGCCTGAAAAAGTAAGCGTAGTTGTTCATCCGCAAAGTCTGATTCATTCGCTTGTAAGGACAAAAGACGGAATGCTGTATGCGCAAATTTCAAATCCCGATATGCGCCATCCAATATTCGGGGCTTTAGTCTGGCCGGAAATTTCAGAAAATTACCTTGAAAAATTTGACCTTGCCTCTTGCAAAGAGATGACATTTTCCGCACCACGATTTGACTCGTTTCCACTTTTAAAGACAGCGTTCAGTTGCGCAAAAAAAGGTGCTGGCTACACAATTGCATTCAACGCAGCAAACGAAATTGCAGTTCAGGCTTTTCTTGAAAAAAAATGCGGATTCACTGATATTGCAAAAATTGTAATCAATACACTTGAGCTTGACTGGAACACGCAGCCGGCTTCAATTGAACAGATTTTAAGCATTGACCAAAAAGTCCGCCTTGAAGCAGAACATCAGCTTTCTTTGCTGGCAGGAGGAATTCATTGACATTTCTCTTGGGAATTCTAGGACTTGGTTTTCTTGTATTTTTCCATGAACTAGGGCATTTTATAGCCGCAAGAATTTTCGGAGTAAAAGTTGAAGCCTTTTCAATTGGAATGGGACCGGTTTTAATTCATCACACTTGGAAAGAAACTGACTACAGAATTTCACTTATTCCTTTGGGCGGATACTGCGCAATGAAAGGTGAAAAGGATTTCCAAGATGCAATGGAAAAAAATCTCAAGGAAATTCAAGGCGAAAAAGATTCGTTTTACGGCATTCATCCTTTAAAAAGGCTCGCAATAGCGTTTGCAGGTCCATTTGCGAATTTTCTGTTTGGATTTCTTGCATTTTTTACAATCGCCATTATCGGCTACACATACTACAGCGCAGGCACAAAAGTTTCCATGGCGGACGAAATCTATCCTGAACTTTCATCTCCTGCCCACAATGCCGGAATGAAAACCGGAGACAAAATTTTAAGCCTGAACGGAACTGCAGTAAATGACTTCAGCGAAATCGCATCATTTATTTCAACGCATCCAGATGAAAACATAAAAATTGAAGTTGAACGCGAAAGTGAAATTCTTTTCTTTGATGTGAAAACAGAACTAGACAAAGAAACTGGAGCTGGAAAACTCGGAATTGTTTCAGATCCAGAATCAGTTGTTGCGCACGAATATCCAAAGCACGGATTTTTCGGCGCATGCAAAGAAGGATTCACACAAAGCGCAAAAATTATCGCATTAACTGGAAAAAGCATAAAAATTTTATTCAAAGGCGTCAATCTTACAAATGCTGTTTCAGGACCGGTAAGAATAACTTCAATTTTGGGAACAACCGTAAAGCACGGATTTGCAGCGGGATTCAAAGAAGGCGTAGTTTCAACACTGGAATTTCTTGCGCTCATTAGCATTTCACTTTTTTTAACAAACCTGCTTCCAATTCCAGTTTTGGACGGTGGCTTGATTCTTTTTGCGCTCATAGAATTTTTCGCTCGTAAAAAAATGAATCCGAAAATTTTATATTACATTCAGTTTGTCGGAATTTTTTTTATAGCTCTTCTTTTTATATTTGCCATGACAGGCGACATAATTTATTTCCTAAAAAAATAGAGGTTTTCCATGAAAAAACTCATAAATATTGTTCTGCTATTTTTATCGTTCAGCCTTTATTCACAGACAATAGCTTCAACTCAGTCGCATGAAGGAAAAGTCAATGCCCTGCTCTCTTCGGAAACAGAATCTTCTTCTGACGACTCATTTTATTCAGTTGGAAACGACGGATTCATTATAAAATGGACTTCGGACGGAATGGGAGACCATTACCAAGTTTCCGACCTGCAAGTGCGGCTTGTTGCAAAAAATCCAGTTTACGGAGACATCGCGGTTTATGAAACAGACGGAGTTTCAAATCATAGGCTGACCGTAATAGATTCAAAAACTTACACAAAAAAGTTTTCCAAGAAATTTGCAAACTCAATAGTTTCAATTTCGTTTTCAGCAAAGGGAAAATATCTTTTTGCCGGAACAACGGCGGTAAACGGAACTTTTGTTCTAAATGCGAGAACTGGAACTGTAATAAAAAAAGCAACCGATGTTTCAGGAATTGTTCCGCTCATTCTTACAGGCGATTCAGAAAAAACTGCTGTCATGTACTCAAAGTCAGGAACGCTTTATTATTACGATTTGATTGGAATGAAAGTCAAGGCGAAATTTTCCGCGCCAAGTTCTTTAAATCAGCTTACACTTTTTGGCACAGGAAACTTCAAAAACAGATTTATTGCCGGAGAAAAAAACAACACAATATTTATACTTGATGCGACGTCTGGAAAAACTCTTGCGCAGTACCAGGCAAACTCGCCGCTCATTTTCGCTTCTAAATCTAGCCACGAAGACAAACAGGGACTTTATTTTATAGCTGACGGCGGAAAAAATTTTTCGTTGCAACTTGTAGATCAAGAATCATTGAAAAAAATTCTTACTGGAAAATCGGCAGTTTCACCGCTTATTATAAAGAATTTCACAGGACTTAAGAGCCGCGATAAATTCACCTGCGCTGCAAAAAACGCAGAAACTGTAATGCTCGGAACACAAAACGGCGCGCTCTATTCTATGACAGACATTCCAGAATCAGAATTGTACAGCATTTTTGCAATCACAGAAAATATGTACCAGAAAATCTATGACATTGATTCTGATGAAAGTCTTTTCTATCTTTTGACACAAAACGCAATTTTTAAAACTTCCTATGACACAAAAGCCATGTACAGACTAGGCTCAAGTTTTTCTCACACAAATATTCTAAAATACAATGACTCTCTTATTTTGTGGTCAAAAAATACACAGCGTCCAGTTCAGCAGATGTCCTTGGATGGAAGCGAAAATACAAAAACTTTATTCACGCCATCTGCTCAGCTTAGAAACTTGAGAGTGTTCAAAAATAAAATTGTATACATTCTTGGCACTTCCATTGTCGCAATCTATGATATGGAAACAGGAGCAAATTCAACTGTATACACAGGAACTTCGGTTCAAGATGCGGTTCTTGTAAATGAAAATCTAGTTGTCGTTGCAAAAACTTCTACAGGAAAAGGAGATTCCGCAATAGTTTCTGTAAACACCCAGACAAAAGAAACTGTTCCGCTCAAATTCAATGGAGATGTTGCATTCTCATTAAGCTATGATGAAAACAAGGAAACCTCTCCTATATACGGAATCGCAATTGATTCGATAAACGGCACATCAAAGACACTTGTATTTTCTTACTATCCAAAGTCTGGAATCCAAAATTCGCTGTTTACGTTGCAGGCAGAAGATTCCACTGCATTTACAGAACTTGAATATCCGTTCGTGTTCACGAACATCGGCAAAAACCAAGTGCGCTCATACAATATTTCAGCAGGAAAGACAACCATATTCCGCCGCTCCGCTTCTATGCCGCTAAAAGCCGCCGCATCAAAAGACAGAGTCGCAGTTCTTAACTACAACGGAAGCATTTCCTGGTACAATCCAAGCTCGCAGATTCTTCTTGCAGACTGGTACTTAACAACAGACGGAGACTGGATAGAATTTTAATTTTCACTCAAAAAAAATCCGCGCAACGCAAACAAATGCAATGCACGGATTCATATTCATACATATTCACGCTGAAATTAAATTCTTATCTTTTTATTCAAGCCGGCGTAATATTCTTTTCTTAGCTGCTTAACCTGATCGTCCTTGAGATAATCGTCAAAATTCATCATGCGGTCGATTATTCCCTTTGGAGTAATTTCGATTATTCTGTTTGCAATTGTCGAAATGAATTCGTGGTCGTGGCTTGAAAACATTACAACGCCCGGGAACTTTACAAGACCTTCATTCAAGCTTTCAATTGACTCAAGATCCAAGTGGTTTGTAGGGTCATCAAGAATCAAAACATTTGCGCCGCTAAGCATCATTTTTGAAAGCATACAGCGCACTTTTTCGCCTCCGGAAAGAACCTTTACTTTTTTAAGTCCGTCATCACCGGAAAAAAGCATACGTCCCAAAAATCCACGGACATAAGCATCATCCTGATCAGGAGAATATTGCTTGAGCCAGTCAGTTATTGTAAGCTCGTTGTTAAAATACGCTGAATTGTCGCGTCCCATGTAGCTATGGCTTGTAGTCTGCCCCCAACTGTAAGTTCCGCTGTCTGGCTTTTTTGTTTCTGAAACAATATCGAAGAATGAAGTTATTGAGTTATGCTCCATTCCAACAAAAGCAACTTTTTCGCCAGGATGAATTGTAATGCTGAAATCATTGAGCAGAACATTTCCATCGTCGTCCTTTGAATTCAGTTTTTCAGCGGTAAGGACAAAGTTTCCAATTTCGCGTTCAGGCTGAAATCCAACATAAGGAAATTTTCGGCTTGTAACAGGAATGTCTTCAAGCTCCATTTTTTCAAGCATTTTTTTGCGGCTCGAAGCCTGGCCTGACTTTGAAACATTGCTTGCAAAACGCTGGATAAACTGCTTTAAGTCCGCCATTTTGTCCTCGCGTTTTTTCTGCTGATCCTTCGCCTGCTTTTGAAGAATCTGGCTCATCTGATACCAAAAATCATAGTTTCCAGTAAACTGGGTAATTTTTCCGTAGTCAATATCGCAAGTAAATGTGCAGACTGCATTCAAAAAGTGGCGATCATGCGAAACAACAATAACACAGTTTTCAAATTCCAAAAGGAATTCTTCAAGCCAAATAATAGACTCAAGATCAAGACCGTTTGTAGGCTCATCGAGAATAAGATAGTCAGGATTTCCAAAAAGCGCCTGAGCAAGAAGAACACGCACCTTTTGGCTTTCGTCCAGTTCGCTCATCATTCTGTCGTGGAATTCTTCTTCAAGACCAAGGCCGGAAAGCATCTGTTCAATCTGATTTTCAGCCTCGTAGCCTCCAAGCTCGCCAAATTCCGCCTGCATATCCGCAACTTTCATTCCGTCTTCATCAGAAAAATCTTCTTTTGCATAAATTGCATCAATGTCTTTTTCAAGCTGATAAAGTTTCGGATAGCCCATTTTTACTGTTTCTTTTACCGAATATCCGTCATATTTAAAGTGATCCTGGCTCAAAACCGACATACGCTCGCCGGGAGTAATTGTAATTGTTCCCGTGTCATGCTCGATTTCACCGGAAAGAATTTTTAAGAAAGTTGACTTGCCTGCTCCGTTCGCACCGATAATTCCGTAGCAGTTTCCTTTCATAAATTTTATGTTCACGTCTTTGAACAAAGGTTTTTCACTGAATTTTAGGCTTACGTCTGTTACTGTAATCAATTTTTTTTCTCCGATTTATTTTTTTCCAAAGAAGGATTTTATTCTAGCAAACACGCTTTTTTTCTGAGGCGATTTTTTAGATTCCACAGGCTTTGAAGAATAATTCTTTTTGCCCGAAGAATTTTTTTGCGTTGAAGGATTTTTCTTTGCGCCGTTTTGTTTTTTTGCAGAAACTTTCTGCTTGTTAGAAGATGAACCAGAAGCAAAAGAGGCATATTTTTCCTTGTAAATTTTCATGCGTTCTTCTGTTGACATTTTGGCAAGCTTATCTTCATCAATATAAACACGCCTGTCGCGCTTGTATTCTTTTTTAGCTTCTTCGTTGCGTGAAGAATAACGTCCGCTTCCTTTTTTTGAAGAGCGACTTCTGCCTGAGCTGCCATTTTTTCTATTGTATTCAGCTGCACGGCGGCGGCCAAATTCGCTTTTATCATTGTAATCTTCGTGGTAGCTGTCAAGCTTTATATATACGCCTGCGCTTTTATCTTCTGCAAACATGGATTCATCTGCGACACAGCTAGGAATATTTTTTTCTATATAACGCTCGATTGGCGGCAAAGAATAAACGTCCTGCTCGCTGCAAAATGTAAATGCCTTTCCTGATTTTCCGGCGCGAGCAGTTCTTCCAATTCGATGCACGTAGTTTTCAGCCTCATTCGGCAAATCGTAGTTTATAACCATTGCAAGGTCGTTCACATCAATTCCGCGGGCAGCAACATCTGTAGCAACAAGACATTTTATAGCTCCAGCTTTAAATTTATCCATTATGGCAAGACGCTTTTTCTGCGGAAGATCTCCAATTATGAATTCGCTTTCAAATCCGTTCATTCTAAGGCGTTTTGCAACAATTTCGCAGCTTTTTTTTGTGTTGCAGAAAACAATCAGGCTTTCAGGTTTTTCACGCGAAATAATTCCAAGCAAAAGTTTCATCTTGTCATCACTTGAAACATGGAAAAGTTCCTGAGCAATTTCGTCAACAGTTATATTTTCCGCGGCAATCGTAATTTCCGCCGGATTGCGCGTATATTCCCAGGCAAGATTTTTTACATAAGAATTCAAAGTCGCGCTAAAAAGCATTGTCTGCCTCTGCTCGCTTGAAGGCAAAACTTTTATAAGCGTTCTTAAATCCGGGTAAAATCCCATGTCAAACATTCTGTCGGCTTCGTCAATCACAAGAAAAGCAACAGAACTCAAGTCCATCTGGTTTCCGTGGTTCAAGTCGATTACACGGCCAGGAGTTCCAATCATGATGTCTACGCCTTTTTTTAAAGACGCAACCTGCTTGTCATAACCAACGCCGCCATAAAAACTCGCGCATTTAAGAGAAGTGAACTTTGCAAGTTTCTGAGCTTCTTCCTGAACTTGAACAGCAAGCTCTCTTGTAGGAACCATGATTAAAGCCTTTTTTCCAGCCGACTCTCCGCATGTCAAAAGCTCCTGAATAACGCTTGTTAAATACGCCGCAGTTTTTCCAGTTCCTGTCTGCGACTGAACATACAAATCCCTTCCTTCCAAAGAAGACTTTAAAACCTGCTCCTGAACCGGCGTACAATCCACGTAGCCTGCACCTTCAATTCCCTGCAAAAGGCTCTCGTGTAAAGAAAATTCTGTAAATTTCATTGCTAAATCCTAAAAATATAATTGCATATTTTCGATAAAAGTAAATTTCTTTCTATATTATAAATATTTAAATAAGTATACAAGTTTTTTCAGATAGTATCAATTGAAATAAGATAAATGAATTTTTATTCACACAAAAAATCCCGAGGAAAATTCCCCGGGAAAAACATTGTTCACTTCTAAATTTAGATTTTATTATCTGCCATTTTCGGAACCGCAAACTTTACGTTCAACTGTTCTGCAATTTCTTCTGCAGATGATTAATGAATCGGATTCGCCAGCCATACAGTCTGTTTTCCAAGGGATTTATCTGCCGTTTTATTTTTTCCAGAGCAGCCGGCAAGGGTCATCATAAATATTGAAATCCCTTTTTCTGACATTTGAGCAAATAATGGTAATGCAAAAATCAAGAGACAAAAATTAATAACAAATCGCTTCATATAACCCCTCTATAAGTCAATCATCAAAAGTCTCCCATCCAAGTGGCGTCTGCTTTTTCGTATTTTTCTTTTCTTGGAAGATAATCCTTTTCAATCTGGCGTTTTGCTTTCTTCAGTTTTTTTTACGTCTTTTGAATCTTCGTCATCAAGGCCATTTATTTCGGCGAGTTTTCTATTGATCCGCTCGGCAACGGCTTTGATTTCCTCACTTGTTACTGGAGTATCTACCTGTAAGTTTTCTTCTACAACCCGATGGATATAATAGTAGCGTTCCTGAAGATTTTTTTACTTTGCTGAAAATTGCTATATGATGAGAAAAAGGAACTTTGAAAAAATCTTCTACAGGAAAGTCTGCAAGATTGATTCCTGAAATCTTAAAATCCGAAATTGGAATTATTGCTGTTAATTCGGTAGACGCTGCTAATGAATTTGAAGATTGTAAAATTGCTGTTTTTATTGCTTCTACTGCTGTGATTAGTTCTTGATTCATTTTATTCTCCATTCTCTACAATCTCCCAGTGTCCAGACTTGTCCGAACCGATACGCTGAATCGCGCCGATTTCCACTAATTTTGCCAAAGCTCGTGTTACCGTGGCCCGTGACATTCCGATTTTTTCAGCAATCTTTTCTTTTGATAAATTAGGATTATCAGCAATAACGGCAAGAACCAATTTTACAGGCTCATTTGCCTTGAACATCATCATAATATCATTGGGATGAACCGTATATTCAGGCTCGGCAATTCCGTATTCCTTACAAAGATTGCAAATCTTTTCTATGCCACGGCCCCAGCTTTCTATAAAGCCCGCTCTAAAGAATGTATTTGCAATATCCGGGTTATGGGGAAGCGAACGATGTTTTTGCATTAAAGTGTCGGCTGTCCAATTGGCAGGAAAAACACAGTCATTGCTGATATAAAGCTTATCCTTGTAAACACTGATTTGCACAGGCACGCCAACAGAAAAATCCTGATGAATGAGCGCGTTGAACACCGCTTCTCGCACGGCATCTTTAGGGAATGGATAATGCTCAATTCGAGTTATGTTGTCATAAGAGATTTCTGCAGTCAGATATTTTGTATAAAGCAAATCTATAACGCGGTCTGCCTGAATCATAAGAGAACCATGAACTTCATCCTGATAGCGCAAGTCTGCGTCAGTTTCAAAAAAACCGATTTTTACAAATGAACCTGTTATCCATTTTTCCGGATTTCGATGAAATAGCAAAACCGCTGCACGCTTAAGCAAAGTCCCGTCAAGAAGATTCAATTTCTCAAGCAAATCCTGATTTGAGAGTTTCAAGTCATCCTTACTCATTCTTCCGCTACGGATTGCTTCACGGTGAAAAATATCAAAGCTTTCTTTATCAAGGTCTTCAACGCTCACATTTTCAAGCGGAACAGAATCCCAATTTTTGCCAGTCTTACGCAGAAGAAAATTAGTCAGCGCAGAACCTTGCAAAAGTTGTTTTGTGCTTCCAGTTCTATAATGATACTCACCCTTGTAATTCACAGGATAAGGATTTTCTTCAACAGTGATTTTTATAACATCAAGTCCGTTCTCAGTAATCAAATCCACATCAACAATCAATCCAAGAGCATCACGAACTTTATTCGGAATATCTTCCATAAGCCTCTTTGAATCACCAACGCCACAAACAGAGCCGTCATCACGCTTACCAATATAAAGCACACCACCCTGCGCATTTGGAAAACGTCGCAATCCGCTTCGCGTCTTGCTAAACGAGTTTTGACAAGCAAAACTCGCGCAAATCCATTTGAGATATTCATCACGCCAACTTTCTTTGTATTCGATTAACTGGGATTCGGACATTAATTTCTCCTTTTTTGGGGCGTTCCCTACCTTTCGGCAGGTCGGGCTTTTCGCACTTCCGCTATCGCTCCATTCCTACGCTCACTCTGTTCGCTTCGGAACGCCTTTGGCGGTGCTACAATCCCTAACGTTATATAACCTTTTTACCTATCCTTTAAAATTGCTGTTTTTATTGCTTCTACGGCTGTTATAAGTTCTTGGTTCATTTATTCCTCTTTATATTTTATAAAGCTTTTCTAAAATAGTATTTAAAAAAATGATACATTAACAGATATATTGATTATATTATAATCTTCATTTTGAACATAACTCATACTTAATACGATTGTCTCATATTTTGTATTATTTAAATCCATTTCCGTTGCCATATACTTTGCATTTTCTCTTGGAATATAACCTAAAATACATTCATTATATGCAACAAAAATAGCAAAAGGATCATATTTATTGTCTTTATCTCTTATTAGTGTAAGTTTATCTCCAATAGCAACATGTTTAGAATTCTTTTTCCATTGTTCATCGTATTTTGTTCCAACAATACTGACTGTAAAATTTCTTTGATCATATGTGTTGTTTTTTGGTGTTAAATTAAATGAAACATCCAAAATATTTTCTTTTTCAAATGAAGATAAATGCATTTTATCTATTTCAAATTTTGTTAAATTAGCAAGCCATGTAATAAAATCTTTATCAGTTGTTTTATGACTTTCATTTGCCAAATAAATTGCTGTTTCCCGATTTTTAATGCCACATTCTCTAGCGACACATGACATTCGATTATTTAATCCATATTTCAAAAATGTTGGTATAGAACGTATTTTCTCAGGAATATCAAAATAGTCCTTTTCAAAAAGGTAAGCAATCAGAATAATAAATGCATTACAAATCCAAGGAAAAAGATAAAAAAGACCTCTTGCTAATAAAACATAGAAATATTTAAAATCAGTTTTAATTTCCAAATTCCATAAAGAGTAAATCTCGCCAACACTTCCATTATTAATCCATAAATTAATAATATTTTTATAATTATGCCAAGAATAATCTGTAATTAAAGACATCAATTTATCATCGTTTAATACATTTAATTCATTTTCAGTAATTAAATTTAAGAAAATATCAATAAATTTGCTAATATCGTCAGTTTCGATAATGTCATTTATCAATTCTTTTTGTTCATTTATAAATTTAATAATAATTTCATTATCATGTAAATTTAAACCATTTTTTCCAAATTCTTTTAATTCTTCCAGATTTGCATCCTGTTCTTTCAATGAAGAAATTGCTTTATGAAAAGATGCATGGATTTTTGAAATATCTTCCTCATTTGATTGAATCTTAAATAAACCGTTATCAATAATATTATTGATAAATTCTTCATCATTCTCGAATACTTCTTCGGTTATCATATCTAAAAGGAAAGTTTCTAATATATCCAAAACTAATGAATCTAAAACAGATTCAGAAAGTCTTAATTCTAAAGCATAGGATAATAGACTTTGTGATTTTTCTATATTATTTTTATTAACAAAATCATTATAATGGTTCATATCCGCTGAAGAATTAACAACAAAAATTACGTTTCCTTCGGTTTCTTTTTCAGCTCGTCCGGAGCGGCCTATAATATTCCAAAAATCACGATATAGAATATTATCCAGACCATTCCCAGGTGTATACCCAATGGAAATGTCATAAAATATTATATTCTTTATAGGAAAATTTACACCTTGACCAACGGTATTCGTGCACAACAAGATTTTCAATTTTTGGCTTTTATAATCTTTTTCAACGGCAGCCCGAACTTGTTCTGGCATATCCCCATAATGTACTCCGATTCCATACAAAATTGATTCTGTAATAGGATGATTTTCTCCATACCATTCCTTACTATAGAAATATGATTCTTTATTTGTGTCTGGAATTAAATGTTCTACACCATCAGGATTTTTTTTGAATATTAATTTGTATCTTGCCATTACAGATTCTATACGTTGTACCTGTCCACAGAAGATTAATGTATTTCCTGATTCTGAAAATTTAATTCCTAAAACAGCAGCTGTTTCTGGTTTTTTATTTACAGAATTAATTCCATATTCATTACCAATTAAAAAATATGGGACAAATGCATTTTGTTCTGCACCAACAACTTCATCATCTGTTTTTACATTTGAAAATTGAATTTGTCCATTCTTTTTTCCATCTTGTCCTGTCGTCCATTCAAAATATCCAATATTCTTCCGAGTAGGTTCCCATTCTTCTTGGACACTGGAATCATTAAATAATTTGGAGCGTAAAACATTATCTTTATTATTAGAAAGCCATTGTGCATATTCAGAAGCATTTATTGGAGGCATAACTGCTGAAATAAAAAGTGTTTTTATTTCAGGATATTTTATTTTTAATTTTATGAGTAATAATTCTGTTAATGCAGCTCTTGAATTTAAATCACCTACTATATGCCCTTCGTCAACAACAACTGCACCGATATTATCAAAAACCTCAGGTGACATTCTCAAAATATAATCTGCTTTTTCTGGAGTGAGAATAAAAACATCTGTATCATCAAATACAGAATCAAACATTGGCTCATATTCATAGCTGCCAGTTGACGAAGAAACTTTATATCCAAGATATGAAAAATATTTTCCTAACTCTGACACCTTTTCAGATGCTAAAGCTCTAAAAGGTGATATATATAATATTTTTTTCTTATAGTTTATAAGATATTTTAATACAAATAATTCTGCTATAAATGTTTTACCAGCGCTTGTAGGCATTTGTACAACAAAGCTTTCATCTTTTGACAATAATCCATCATCAATAGCACGTATTTGGGATGTCCAAAATTCAAATATTGATTTTTTATCGGTAACTTCTTTTATCTTGTTGTAAGATTCATAATAATCATTTGCTAAAAGTTTTATATACTTATTCCAAATAATATTTCCATCGGTAATATCTTTTAATTTTAAATATATAGAACGATTTTCATACATTTTTATTCGAATCTTAAACAATAGAATTAATTGGGAAATATAAATATTACCTGCATTCAAATATAATTCGTAAGACTCATTGAAAAGAGGAAAATAATTATTTTCCTCTAAATTAAGTATTTGATTTGTCCATAATTCAAATGCGCATAAAAGAGTTGAAAAAGGTTCTGAATTTGACGAGTCATGTTTTTTTGATAAGATTAACTGTCTAATTAATGGAATCTTTTTTAATAAAGCATTTTGAATTATTTGAATGATATAATTATCTTCTGTAAGATCTATATCTAAATCTGAACTTAATTGATACTCATTAATTTTTTTTGCAATGCAATATGCATTTGCCTGATATCCAGAAATATCATAACAAAGAGCAGATAGAATCCTTAAAAAATCAACATCAAACTGACTAGAACTTTCTTCAATCTCAGATATATTTTCCAAATTATTTGCAATTTTATATAACGATTTTAAAGCTATTTTCGAATTTGTATCATTTTCTAAAATAAAACAACTCGAAGAAATAGCAATCAAACTTTTTCGCCATAAGTAATCAAGTTTATAGTTTTTGTTAAAATCTGCTTTTAACTTATCTGCAAGTAATTGTTTTGAATAATTTTTGAATTTACTGTCATTTTCTAGACTAGATAATCTAGATTCAGATTTAAGGATAAACTCTTCTTTTGTCATAGTGAATTTTCCTCTATAAATACAGCACCATGTTCAACAATCGTATTCCAGGTTTCTGTCATTAATTGTTTTATTGAATCAATAAAAATAAAAGTAACTTTTAATGGATTAATTGTTTTAGGATAACTATTGAGAGCTGTTAATAATGATTTATAATCTTTTGACAAATTCTTAGAATCAGTAATAATAAATACCTCATATGATTTATTTACAGATTTTACCCCGTCAACTAAATCTGAAAATAAATCACTTATATCTTCATCACCTGTGGCATGATAAAATCTACTCATATAGTCTAAAATTGATTCTTTATCAGAAAGCATATCTTTTTCTAACGACTTATAAGCAATCACACTTATATATTCTTTTTCAATAATCTCATCATCACCAATCTTCTTTCTTGAAACTTCTTCTTTATTTAAGCAGTTTTCTCTAGTTTTAACTTCATAATAACAAATTTCACTTGGTTCTTCTAAAGAATCAAATGAAACAATATCTGTTCCAAAAACAGATTTATCTTTATTAAATTTCCATTGTAATTTATTAAACGTTTTTTTATTGTCAACAAATTGTATTACTAATGAAGCAAAGATTTCACCAAAATCTCCATATCTAGTTGCTAAATCAAAATTTGTAATTTCATCAGGAATAACTTTTTTACGAATATAATCTTCCAAACCTGCTCTATCAAGATTTCTTCTTTTTCTTTGTAAATAACTTGGTTCACGATATTCACGAATAATAGATTTCTGTAATTCATTAATTAATGTATCATCTTTATCACAGTCCTCAGTTATGCGAATAAATTGGAAATCATATGTTTGAGAATCATTTTCTTTAATTGAAAAATATCGCTCTATCATATAAGTTTTTTTCCTTACATCTCCTTCACCTTGCTCTCAATAAACTCGATTTCATCTTTTGAAAGATTGTATTTCTTATACAGCTGTTTGTCGATTTCGGGAATAGATTTGCTCCAGTCAATATCGCTGTTTGCAGTGAAATCTTGAAGAGGCACATTAAGCCAAGTTTCACGAGGATTATCTTGTGTTACTTTGAGTGTTCCAAGCATTGCACGGGCGAATTTTGTTTTTATATACTTCATGCAATTTTCGGCTTCTTCTTGTGAATTAAATTTTCCAACACTTAAAAATGTTGTAGTAGAGCCGACTATCGGCTCGCCGACTATCGGGGTCGATAGAACTTCGCCTATCGCCCCCGTTCCATTTGCCTTAGGAATAAATACTTTATAAGAATCAAAATTGTCGGGCACTTTTACATAAGATTTTTTTATCCATTTTAGAATACGATTATTTTTCTCCCGACCAAAAATCTTCGCATAGTCATAATCATCATTAGGTTTTTCTTCATAAAACAATTCTGGGAATGTATCAAAAACATTTGACCCGATATCATATTTATGACCTTTACTCTGACGATTTTCAGCCCATGGATTTTCCTCATAAAGTTTATCAGTCAAACGATATAAATCACGACCATATACTAATTCCGAGAACGTTGCAAAATCTTTTGCTTTTACTTTTTCTAATATTGTTCGTAATTCATCATAAGCAACAAAAGTTCCAATCTTTTCAAAAGTCTTATTTTTATCCCAATAAGTAACTGCAACACCGCCTTTTATATCTACTGTTGGGAAAACATCTCCACTGTTTGCCCAATATTGAACAACTTTGTAATGTTCATCATTAAGCATTTTTTCATTCCAGTCTTTCGGAGTTTTACCGGCATTGAACAAAAATCTTGCAGGATGAATAAAGCTTACCTTTTCACCAAGCTTGCAGGCGGCATCAATAAAAAGATGATAAATTGGATCTGAACCGTTTGCGTCTCCTGTTGCCATAATCTGATATGGTGGATTACCTACTATTGCATCAAATTTCATATCTTCATTTCCATCCTTTTTCCAGTAATTTGTTTTGCTCACTTTGCTTATAAAGTTTTCTGGTTTGTTTTTCAGCTGATTTACGAGGTCTTCAAAATAATGAGCATTTACTTTTGTTCCTGTGAATCCGGCCAAAGTTCTTTGCGCAATTCTTTTTGCCATAGGTGTTTTACAAATTAAGAAAATGTTTTCTGCAAGAACTTTCTTCCATAAATCAATTTCCATTTCTCGTGTAGGCTTAGGGCCTAGCTCAAGTTTTGCCCGAGTGCGATAGACACTATAAGCACAATATAAGGCATACAAACCGCTTTTTGAGTTTATTTCCAAAATATGTGTATTCTTTTTAAAAACTTCATCAGTAATTTCATTTTGTTTTATTAATTCTGGTTCAAGTATTTGCTCATTATAATCTTTATCATAGAAACACCAGCCTCCAAGACTTTGTGCAAGGTGCATATTTACAACACGCCAAGGAGTAAGAACAGTTTCTTTATCTGGGTTTCGGAATGTAGCAAAAATTGAACTTATACGCTCAATTCTTTCTTCTATACTAAGTTTATCCGCAGCGCGAGCCATTTCCCGGATTTTTATACCAGACTCACGGAACACATCTGAATCATAATATTTTTTGAACTGTCCAAAGATTTCTTTAGTTACACCTTTTGGCATAAACTCTTCCCATGAAAGGTCATCAACTAAATCACAAAAATTATCAAGAGTAATTGTTTCTTCTGTTCCATCAAGATTTTTTTGCAAATCAGCTCCGTACATCAAAAGCGGCATTCTGATAGAAATTCCTCGTAAGATGGAAATTGCAGTATCACGATTTTTCTTGATTTCTTTTTCGCGAGCTAATGCTTCCTGCTGCTTTGGAGTAAGTTCTTTAACAGGTTTTTCTCTGATTTCAGGCAGCTGTAATAATTCATATTGTTCATCAGTTAAACCTTGTGCGTTAATGTTTATATCACCTGTACTTCCTTGAGCTTTTGTTGAACCAATTATTTCTTTAAGTTTAGAAAACTCTTCAAGAGCAAGTTTATCCATGTGAAGAAGTTCATCATTATAAAGATAACTGTCTTCAAAACCATTTTTTACAACCCGCTCAATATAAGCCTTTTTAAGCTGACCAAGCATTTTTTCGGTATTATAGACCTTCATCTGACTGCCTTCAAAACCAATGATTGGACAGAAGTTTAAGAACTCGCCCAATATCTCACGGTCATTGTTCGTTGTTTTACCGGCTTTGCTGCTGATTTTTGCAGTTTCCGCAATTACTTTTAGAGTACGGTCTGGAGCAAAGTCGAATACAAAACATTCTTCTTTCTGCTTTCCTCCAATTATAGCTGGTGTCTGAACACGAAAAATTGTCTGCATATAAGTACTTGCCGCAGTATTGAAGCTACCAGACAGCATAAAACAAGCAGTCCAAGGTTTTACGCTTACGCCGGTAGTGAGTCGTCCACAAGAAAGAGTAATTGAATATGAATCTTCTGGATTTGGACCAATTGCTTTTTCTACTTTCTTTAAAGCTTCTTTTTCTTCCTCTTCTTCGTCTCCGTCACCTGCTACATTTGCAATTGCAAATTGACCAAAAACAGGATGCTCTTGTAAAAGTTTACTTAAAGCTTTAGCTTCTTTTACTCCTGGAATCATCCAAAGTGAATGACGAAAATTCTGTCTGTATTCTTCTGTTGAATATGGATAATTTGAATCAGTATCTTCTTTTGTTAATAAATCAAGAAACTGTTTTATATTTGCTTCGTGTATAAAGTATCCCTCTTTATCAACTCTAAAGAATTCACGGAAGTTAAATGCAATGTCGGCATCTGCATATTCAGGATAAAGCTTTCCCAAGTTATATGTATAAATACTGAGTTTTGGCAGTACTGAATATGGATTCGGGTCTCCCTGATGGATTTTTTCCCATTCGGCTTTTGCCCGTTGTTCCATCACATAATCCCAGGTATAGATTTCATCTTCTTTAAAATCATCCATAAGATTGAATGGAGTACCAGAGAGATGAAGGACTCTCGTGTTTTCTTTGCGGCATTTTGATAGAACAGCTTTACCAAGTTCAGTTTGCGTTCCTTCATGAGCTTCATCAATTATGATTAAATCCCATGCTATATTGAAAATTTCTTCATTCTTAGCAAACTTTCCTCCAACAAGTTCAGAACCTCTCATATCCTGAATTGAGGCAAAGTAAATGAAGTGGAAGTCCTTCATTCCGTTATCGTCAGCCTTATGAATCATTTCATGGAAGTTTTCTTCTTCTGTTGGATCACCCCCATTCTTCTTAGAAAAATAATAGAAATCATCACGGTCATAAAATATTTTTCCATAATCTTCAAACCAACCAGAATCAACTACAGGTCGATGTGTCAAAATGAGAGTGCGATTGTAATTCATGCGCTTAACAACTTCTAATGTAGAAAGTGTTTTTCCAAATCTCATTTTAGCATTCCATAGCATCTGATGACTTCCACCAGATTTTTTGAATTGTTTAATTGTCTTTTCAATAGCTTCCGTCTGTTCTGGTCTGAAAATTACAGGACTTCTATCTGTAGTTATTTCACTTGCATTGAGAGATGTTCTTCCTTCTTTTGCAGCTGCAATTGCTTTCTTTACAGTTTCAAGATCTGTGTAAAACCATTCATTTGCTTTATGTTCTGTATCAAATATTTTTCTTTTAATACCAGAGCGTACAAGAATGTCATGAATATCATGATCTTGAAAAACTATAAGATTTTTTCCTTTCATATAAGCCGTTGCTTCGGTATATAGAAGTTCAAAAGACACTCCGGCTGTTTGTGTCTGATGGCGGATTCTATCTTTTGCAGCAGCATTTAATTCTTTGCAATTTGGCTCAAAAGCAAAATAAGCCATTCCTGCATTACAAGAGGCTTCGCCAATTTTAAGAATACCTTCATGGGCTGTATCGTTAATGCGATAAACATAAATCAATTTTTGCTCAAATGCTTGATTAAAAATCTGTGCCATTTTACAAAGCCCCCTCATCTTCAACAAATCTATCAAAGTCGCTCTTGTATAATCTGTCCTGCACAATTCGGTATTTTTCAAATTCTGTTTCGGCGTGAAGCTTTGCAATTTCTGCCGTTACTTTTCCTGCATCCTGCAAAAGTCCGTATTCAAACATCTCTATAAACTTATTCAATCGTTTTTCCCAGTCAGCCATTGTAAGCGGAATATGACGGTTTGCCATGTTTTCGGCAAAATCAAGGTAAGCGGAAACCATGCGGTTCAATTGTCCTAATTCTTTTTCTGTAAGATAGTTTTTTGCAACTGTTACATCGCTTTTTTTTATCTTTCCATTTGGGGCATCCTGCCATGTCGTAAGCCCCATATGTTCTTTTCTTGCATCAGCCCGCTCTACAATCAATTCTGCTGCTGTGTGCCCATGAACGGCAAAATGCATTTTGTTCTGAACGGTGGCATAAAAACGTTTTGTAGCGGCGGCATCTTTGTCATAGTCAATTGCAGTAGCATAAATGTCAGTAATTTTCTGATAAAACTTGCGCTCACTGGAACGAATCTCACGGATTCGTTCCAACTGTTCCTCAAAATACTTTTTTGTAAGAATTGAGCCATCATTTTTAAGACGCTCATCATCCATTGCAAAGCCTTTGATGGTATATTCTTTTGCAATATTATTGACCCATTTGCGGAACTGCACGGCTCTTTCAGAATTCACCTTAAAGCCAACAGCGATTATCATCTGAAGGTTATAGTGCTTTACTTCACGAGAAACTTCACGACCGCCCTCATTTTGAACTATTAAAAAATTTTTAATAGTTGCCTCTGGAGTTAATTCATTGTCATCATAAATTTTTTTTATGTGATAATTTATACCTGCTACATCGATTTCATACAAAACAGCAAGCATTTTTTGCGTAATCCAGATATTTTCATCTTCGTAGCGCACTTCTACGCTGTTTTTGTCGTCACCACTTGCAGCAACAAAAGTCAAATATTCTGCGGCTGAACTACGGATTGTAACTTCTTTTATTGTTTTTCTTGCCATTATTTCCCGCCTCCAAATACCATATCCACAAAGCGAATATTTCTATGAGTTTCCCAGTCTTTAATAATGCAGTAAATGCCATTGTGTTTTCGATTGTCACCTTTTATACATCCAACACAAGGCTTTGCAATTATTCTTCGTTCAAACAAATCTTCATCTATAATTTCTTTTGTACAGCAAGAATTTGGAATTACATATTTGAGGCCATCCATTTGCCATATATTCCATGCAATTACTTTTGCAAAACCAACCAAATCTTGAGTTTCGAGTTTTTCATTAAATTTTGCTTTATAGTGTTCAGCAATAGTAAATAAAAGATTTTCCCTTGCAATAAGAACATTATCACCTTGCCAGTCAAAACCATAAACATTTTGAACTGCACTATAAGCCCACTTTATCCATTCTTCTCTTGTTTCAGTATTTTCACTAACAATTCTAAGTTTTCTGTCTAATATTCCAATTCTATTTGAAACTTCTATATAGTCCCCAGTTACTGCATCATAGCGGCTTGTTATATATGGAGCCTCACCGCAAGTCATTTCAAGTCTTTTAGAAAGAACATAATTTTGCCAGCTTTTTTTTTCAGAATCAGAGAATATAATTTTTTCTTTCGTTATTTCCCAAGAGTTCTCTTTTTCTAAATTAAAAACATCTTTTCGCCCAAACCATTCTTCATCAACCTTATTGTTTTGCATATTGCAAATCCAACTTGGTGTAAAAACTTCAGCTTTCTGGCGCACTCTCTGCTGCTGCTCTGTTTTTGATTTTTCAATTCGAGGCTTTATAATTCCGCCATGACGTGAGGTAATTAATTCTATTTTGATTTCTTTCTCAGCAGAATAAGAAAAACCATATTTGGAATAATTATCAGTTGCCCATATGATGTTATTGCCTGTTGTTTTATCTTTTAAGAGAATTGCCAATAATTCCGGATCTATTTTGAGAAGGTCATTTTCTTTTATATCAATACTTTTTTCAGGCAACATTTTTTAGCTATTTCCTTCCACATTATTAATTACACATATATCGCCCACATCACAATTCAGAGCTTTACAAATGCGCTGGATACTATCCATTGAAATAAATTCACCTTTAGTCAGTTTTGCAAGAATGTTTGTAGATATTCCTGCCATTTCAATAAGGTCTGTTTTATTCTTGTGTCCCATTTCTTTATAACGAGACCAAAGCTTTGTATAGTCTACTTGCATAATATAGATAATTATATCACAACTTTGTGTTTTAAGTGTGTAAAATATCACGATTTCGCAAAATATTTTTATTCCCGTTATTTGTAGAAGTTTATCACACAACGGTGTCATAGAATGACCTATGATTTTTCTGGTTGGGCTGCTTTGGGGTTAGCAGCAATTGCACTAGGTGTAGGAATTGCACTGGCTGCAACTTCTGGAAATAAAGATGGATTCTATCCCCTTAATACTGATGAAAAAAAATTTTATGCTGCTCCACAGTACATGGAAGAGCTTACAGTAATGGACTTGGCAAAGGATATTTCCGATGCTTGTACATTAAACGTAACTGACGTTGAAGCTGTTCTTACATCTTTGGTAAGAAAATTGCCTCAGTATCTTAATAATGGTTTCAAAATTCAGTTAGGTAACTTTGGTCGCGTAAAACTTTCATTTTCATCCAAAGGCTTCGAAACATGAAATAAAGAATAAACATAGTAGAATCAAAGAAAAAATTTTTATAGTTTTTCTCATTTGCTTGTCCTCCGGATTATTTTAATCCAGGCTCATCAATTATTTCAATCAAAAAACTCAATGACCTGAATCCATCATTACAAAACAAAATGAAGTTTTATAGCCTCCTTGCTCTATATGTCCTAACGGAGTGAAGAATTATAAAGTTTTTTTTAAAGCATATAATAACTAAAATATTAAAAATATAAGATTTTTATTGATTGAAAAAAAAGAAAAGCGTTTAAAATAAAAACACGGCAGCTTCCTACTTTCCCGCGTTAGCAGTATCATCGGCGTAGAAGAGCTTGACTTCCGTGTTCGGTATGGGAACGGGTATTACCTCTTCACTTTGGCTACCGTAGTTAAGAAAATATACTTTCCAAAAAAAAATGTCAATATGAATTTGCAAAAATATCAATTTTTTTAGAAAATATTGAATTTTTCAGTATGAAAACAGCTAGATTGCATGTAACGCTCCGACAATGACACAAAAAATTCATTAAAGCGGCTTAAAATCTGAGGCTGGATGCTTGCATATAGGACAAATAAAATCGTCCGGCAAAGTTTCGCCTTCGTAAATATATCCACAGACAGTGCAAATAAAGCCTTTTTTCTTTTCCGCGGAAGCTGGTTTTGGCTTTATGTTATTCTGATAAAATGAATAAGTCGCTGAAGGAACTTGCGACAGAACTTCGCCATCTGTAACATCGGCAATAAAAAGCGTGTGCGTTCCCAAATCCATGGTAGAAACAACTTTTGCGCTCAAAAATGCGTTTGTTTCTTCCGCAATATAAACAAGGCCGTTTGCAGATCTTTTAAAAGAAATTGATTCAAGTTTGTCTGTATTTCTGCCGCTTTGAAAGCCCCAATGCTTGTAAGTTTCAAATTTGGAATTTTCTGCCAGAACGGAAACATTGAATTCTTTTGTTTTAAGAATCATGTCATGCGTATAATTCGCTTTGTTTACTGTCAAAGAAATTCTGTTTGGCTGGGAAGTAACCTGCCCCACAGTATTCACAATGCAGCCATTGTCCTTTGCGCCGTCTTTTGCAGTCAAAATAAAAAGTCCGTAAGACAAATTGAACATAGCCTTGTTATCCATAAAGAACCTCCGTTAAGAAAGAGAATTACTTTAAATATAATAAAAGCTATGAAATATGCAAAGTTATTTCAGTTTTTTTTCAATTTCCTGAATTTTTTCAAGGATAACGGGCTTGTTTTTTTTGTTATAAGATTCTGCGAGTTTTCCAAGCGCAAGAAGCTCATCTTTTAAGGCAAGAAGTTTTTCCATGGGCAGATTTTCTGGAATATATTCAACAAGCACGCTGCCAGTTCTTTCATTGCGCTCAACTTTTTTTACGGCAGAATGGCTTCCGACAGCAGAATACAATGCGGAAAATATATCATCATCTTTAAAAACATCATTGCGTAAACGGATTCTTCCTGGGAAAAAACTTGAAACAATCATTTTTTAGTCCAAGGAACTCATTGCATTCACGCTGATTGCAACTGTGGAGCTGTTATGAAGCAAGGCAGCCATTTGCGGTGTTATGGAACCAGCAAGTCCGCCGGCAATGAGCGCAGAATTTATTCCGATTATAGCTCGGTTGTTTCCGTGAATTCTTGAAATCAAGTTTCGGCTTATTTTCCGCAAAACTGGAAGAGAATCCAAGCCGTCGTCAGGAAGAAGAATATCCGCAGTCTCGCTTGCAATTGAGCTTGCCTTTCCCATTGCAATTCCAACATTTGCCGCAGAAAGAGCCGGAGAATCATTGATTCCGTCTCCAACCATAACAACTTTGTGCCCTTCTTTCTTAAGCTTTTCAATCCAGGATACTTTTGTGTCTGGAAGAGCTTCAGCAACAAAATCTGTTACGCCAGTTTTTTCCGCAACTTCTTTTGCAGTATGCTTATTGTCGCCTGTAATCATAATCACATTCTTAAAGCCAGAGTCTTTCAATTTTTTTATTACAGCGCAAGATTCTTTTCTGATTGGATCTTCAATTACGATTATAGCGGCAAGTTCTCCGTCAATTGCAAAATAAAGCTGGGAACAGCCGGTTATTGTATTTATGCAGTCATCGGCTTCTTTTGTAAGCGGAATTTTTTCGTCATCAAAGATAAAATGCGCGCTTCCTATGCGGAGCTTTTTTCCGTCAAGGCTGGAAGCAATTCCATGCGCAAGAATATATTCGACCTTTGTATGCTCTTCCTTGTGGTTCAATCCCCTGGACGCAGCTTCATTTACAACAGCACGCGCCAAAGAATGCGGGAAATGCTCTTCAAGGCAAGCAGCAAGTTTTAAAACTTCATTTTCATTTCTATTGCCAAAAACAACAATTTTTTTTACAACAGGATTCGATTCTGTCAGCGTTCCTGTCTTATCAAACACAATTGTGTCCGCCTCTGCGAATTCCTCAAGAAATTTTCCGCCTTTTGCAAGAATTCCGTTACGAGCGCAATCTCTCATGGCAGAAAGAACTGAAATCGGCGCGGAAAGCTTCATGGCGCAGGAATAATCCACAAGCAATGTTGAAGCCGCCTTTGTAAAGTTACGTGTAAAGAAATACGCAAGACCCGCAATTAAAAAATTGTATTTTACAAGATTGTCAGCAACACGTTCCGCTTTTTCCTGACTTGCAGCCTTAAGTGAATTTGATCGGTCAATCATATTTGCAATTTTGCTTACTTTGGTTTCGCCTCCGCAAGCCTTCACTTTTATCTTTATTTCGCCTTCTTCAATAATTGTGGAAGCAAAAACAGACGAGCCTTTTTCACGCTGAACAGGCAGAGCTTCTCCAGTCATTGAAGCCTGGTTTACCATTCCAACGCCGTCAACAACAGTTCCGTCAACAGGAATTACAGAGCCAGCGCGAACAATAACGATGTCGCCCGCCTTTAAAAGCTGTGTGGAAATTTCTTTTTCTTCTCCATCCTGAACGATTGTAACGGTTTCATCAGTTATAAGAAGCGACTGAGTCAAATTGTCATGGGACTTTCGCTTTGTGTAATCTTCGAGAGTATTGCCGATATTCAAAAGGAAATTTATAGTTCCAGCAGTATCAATGTCGCCAGTCAAATATGAAAGAGAAATTGCAGCCGCATCAAGAGTTTCCGCGCAGAACGGCTTTCCTCTTGCCACACTTGCCAAGCCTTTTTGAACACGCGGAATAATTGAAACTAGAGAAATTATTTTTCTCAATGGAAGCGGAAGAAGTTTTTTTAGAAAATGCTCAACTGTAAGGGACAGCAACGATTCCAAAAGACTTTCCTGCACAGAAGGCACAGAAACGCTCGAAAGCAGATTTTCGTCATCAAGATACTTTCCGTCAAGAGCCTTTATATACGAAAGAACCGTTTCCAATGAAGTATCTTTGTATTCAATAAGGATGCTGCCTGAAACTGTATTAACAGAAACAGAAATTATTCCTTCTTGGAGTCCAACAAGCATCTGCACAAGCATTGCCTGACGCAAAGACAGAATATGACGCTCATACCTAAGCCTTACTCTGCCTGGAAGACTGTGCGAAATCTGAAAATCCATTGCAATCCCTTTTTAAAAAGATATTTTTAAATAATTTAAGACTGATTTTTAAGCATTAGCTTTTGATGCGTTTTTATTGTAAGCGGCCTCTGCCTTTATATCTTCCGCGTCTTCTTTTACAGTTTCAACAAAAGAAGCAGCTTCATCTTTTAGCTGCATTCCCGCGCTGATAACTTTAGATCAGACTTTTTTGAATCCAGCTGTTTTTACCAAAGCAAGAGTTACTCCGCCAACCGCAACACCAATAGCAAATGCACCTAATTTTGTCATAAAAACACCTCGCAAGTATTATATTTTCTTTCATTATATAAACTGAATAAATTTTTTCAAGTCTACATTGCAGCCAATAAAATAATCATTTTCAAAATAAAAGCAACTTTTTCACAAAATTTTAATAAAAAAGCATAAATTAATGCAAATTAAACAAAAAAATTGTATATTTAAATTAAAACTTTTTACCGGAGGATTTTTTATGGAAAACAAGGAATTGAAAATTGCGTTTTATGATGCCTGCAGCTATGACAAGGAATCTTTTTCAGAAGAAAACAAGAACTTTCTATTCAATATTGATTTTTTTGACTTTCATCTGACAGAAAAAACAGCATTGACAGCATCAGGCTATGACATTGTATGCACATTTGTAAACGACACCATAAACAGAACCGTTATTTCCATACTGAAAAAATGCGGTGTAAAAATGATTGCATTGAGATGCGCAGGCTTTAACAATGTGGATCTTGAAGCTGCAAAAGAATTCGGCATAAAAGTCGCAAGAGTTCCAGCGTACTCGCCTCATTCTGTAGCAGAACACGCTCTTTCGCTTTTGCTTTCCCTTACAAGAAAAATTCCTCAGGCATATTTAAGAACTCGCTCTGGAAATTTCACATTGAATGGACTCACAGGCCGGGATTTGTGCGGACTTACAGCCGGAATCATTGGAACTGGAAAAATCGGAAAAGTAATGGCAGAATGTCTTTCTGGAATCGGAATGAAAATCGTAATGTACGATGCTTATCCAGACAATGACTGGGCTGAAAAAAAAGGATTTACATATATTCCGCTCATTGAATTGTTCCAAAAAAGCGATGTTATAAGCCTGCACTGCCCTTTAACAGACGACACAAAGCATCTTGTAAACGAAAAATCGCTTTCCATGATGAAAAACGATGCAGTCATAATAAATACAGGACGCGGCGCTTTAATCGACACTCATGCGCTTGTAAAAGCTTTAAAGAAAAGAACAATTGGAGGAGCGGCGCTTGACGTTTATGAAGAAGAAAGCCGATATTTCTTTGCAGACTGGTCTGCAGACGTTATAAAAGACGACATGCTTGCCCGGCTTTTAACTTTCCCGAATGTAATTATAACTGGACATCAGGCATTTCTTACAAAAAATGCGCTTAAAGCAATCGCAGATACAACGCTTCAAAATATTCTGGATTTTACAGAAGGAAAAGAACTTAAAAACGAAGTCAAATAAAAACTAATAGATTTTCATTATTTTTAATGCCTTCTTTTTTAAGAAGGTATTTTTTTTCACTTTTAGGAATTTCAAACTAAAGGAATATTTTCTCTAGTAAAAATTGACTATTCTATAGAACACATTGTATAACTCATCTGAAAGTGATATAATCAATAGAATATATTTTTTATAGAGGTAAAAAAATGCTTACTTATCTTGCCGGGCTGTGCTCCTCCACACTGTCGGTTATTTTCATTGTCTTTATTATTGGCGCGCTAGGCTTTATGCTCGGCGGAATCAATGTAAAAGGAATTTCGCTGGGAACAGCAGGTGTTCTTATTGTTGCCCTTGCCTATGGTATTTTAATCCATTATTTTCCAGAATTTTCAATTGAAGCAAAGAAAATCACTTTATGGAGCAATTCAATAAAGTCAAGCTTCAGCTTAATTTCAAATATCGGAACGGCTCTCTTTGTTACAGCGGTCGGACTTATTGCAGGTCCGAAGTTTTTCCGCACATTCAACAAAAAATCAATTGCATATCTTTTGCTTGGAGTAATAATAATTGCAATCGGCGGAATTACAGCGGCAATTTTTGTCAAACTCGACAGCACACTTTCTCCAGAAATGGCGGCAGGACTTTTGACAGGCGGACTTACAAGCACACCGGGATTTTCGGCGGCAAAAGAAGTTCCAAATGTAAATCAGGATGCAATCAGCGCAGGATACGGAATTGCATATCTTTACGGAGTTCTTGGAGTTGTTCTTTTTGTTCAGCTTGTTCCAAAAATTTTAAAAGTTGACATGGCAAAGGAAAGAGAATCATTTGTCGCGGCAAATTCTGTAGTAATTCCTGAGCCAAAGGCAAAGCTTACTCAGCTGGAAGAATTTGGATTTTTCCCATTTTTCCTTGCAGTTGCATTTGGCTGCATAATCGGCGCAATTGAAATTCCAAAAATCAACTTCTCACTCGGAAATTCCGGCGGAACTCTTGTCGCAGGGCTTATAATCGGCCATTTCGGAAGAATCGGAAAACTTGACTGCAGAATCAGCAAGCAGACATTGAACTTCATGCGTGAACTTGGACTTGTCTTGTTCCTTATTGGAGCTGGAGTTCCGGGCGGCGTAAACTTTGTTTCAAATGTAAAATTCTCATACTTTATTTACGGCGCAGTTATGACAACAGTTCCAATGGTTGTAGGATATATAATCGCACACTATGTATTCAAGCTGAGCCTCTTCAACAACCTTGGTTCTATAACAGGCGGAATGACAAGCACACCAGCGTTGGGCTCATTAATTGCAACTGCCGGAACCGATGAAGTTTCTTCTGCTTATGCGGCAACTTATCCGCTCGCACTTGTTTCTGTTGTTCTGACAGCAAAAATAATTGTAATGATTCTATAAAGAACTAAAAAATTTTAGGCATTATAATTGCTGCTTAACATAAATTTTTTATTCCCCGGTGCACTGCACATCGGGGAATATTTTTTATCAAAAAAATTCTATTATTTGGCTTGCCTTAAATAAAAAACTGGTTATTGTCTTGAAAAGTATTAACTTTCGCATAAATTACGGAAACAAGATTGCCTGTGCAAGTCCGACAATAAATCATGCTCGATAATAAAAAAAAAGACCTTGAAATTATCAAGGTCTTTAGCATCTCCCACGGGAATTGAACCCATGTTGTCGGGATGAAAACCCGATGTCCTAACCACTAGACGAGGGAGACATATACAAGAGCTATTGCTCATTGCGATAATCAGAATATATCATACATCAGCATTATATGTCAATAGCAAAATATTAAAAAACTCAATTTTTTTTACATTTGCATATCAAATTTTTTTATAAGCTTTAACTTTAAGGTATTTAAATCTTCATCTTCAAGACCAAGCTTTAATGCGTTGTTTACATCTTCCATTGCCTTTGTGTAGTTTCCAAGATTAAAAAGAGCCAAAGCTCTTCTGTAATAAACATGGCTCTGAAAAGCGTCAATTGCAAGCGAACGGTCAAAACATTCAACAGCTTCTTTTTCTTTTCCCTGAACAGAATATACAATGCCTTCATAGTAAATCGACCTAAAGCACTTCGGATCATGTTCAACGCTTTTCTTAAAGTCGTTCAAGGCCTCCTCATAAAGGCTTTGTGCAAAATACGCCATTCCCCTATGCTTGTAAATTACACTCAAAACCATTGCAGGAGGAACTGGCTCTGAATTGATTATCTGCGTATAAATTTCAACTGCCTTTTTAAAATTTCCTGTATTGTGCTCGTGCAACGCTGTAAGAACCAAATCATCTATGCTGCCTTTGGAAAACGGACTTTCAATGGAAGAAGAGTCTGCTGCCTGATGATGAGATTGTCCAAGCATTTCTTCTGAAAACTCATCAGCTTTTTCATAAAAAGAACTGCGTCTTGCTCCAAGCTCAGTTTGAAGTTTTTTCTGATAATCCCTGATTTCCTGAAAAATAATATCCGCCAAAGTAAGACTTGCATTTATGGAAGCCAGTTTTCGGCGCAAAGGCTTGTCAAAAGGATTGAATTCAGACTTATAAATAAGCTCGTGCTCTACTTCTGCCCAAGCATCCTGCAAAATTGTGCGAACCTGAATTTCACATACAAGATTTTTTCTAAGCTCAGGGGAAATTCCTGATTCTGGCAAGCAGCTTTCCGGTATTGAAATAAGAATATGAACCGACTCATATCCAAACTCTTTAAATGACTGCTCTGCGCCTTTACGTTCAATCTCTTTTACATCAAAAGATTCCACAACCTGCTTTTCAACAAGGGCAAGATCTTCAACAAAAGCGCAAATTACACGAATGCCAATCATATCAGTGAGAGTAACAAGCTCATTGCTTTCCGAAGATTCTTTAGCCTTTTGCCTTAGGATTTTTTTATAATAACTTGGAAAAGATTTTATTCTAGCTTTATAAGTAGGATTTGAAGGCAAATTAATTTTCTGCTTTAACAGATTTTCAATTTTCTCCAGAATTTCATTGAATGCAGGTCTATAGCTTTCATAGCGTTTTTCAATTTCGAGTTTGTTTGGCAGTGTAAAATTTTTTTCAGGCATAAGCAAAATATAATAATGAGCCAGTTTCAAAATCTTATTATTATTTGAAATTGACTTACGAAAATCTTATTTCATAAAAAAAGACCGTCCCGTAAGGACGGTCTTTGACGCAACACAAGTTCAAAAATTACTGAACAGTAGCTGATGAATCCTGTGTTGAAGACTGTGCGTTAGAATCAGAGTTTTCTTCAAGAGAAGAAGTAAATTCTGCTTCTGTAGCCATCTTAGACTTCTCGAGATAGCGGTTAACCTGCTTGTTTCCAAAGCGAGCCATCTCACCATTCTGGCGGTCTCTTTCTTTCTTTGTAATAATACCCCAAAGGTCTTCGTCATCGATGTCGCGATCAGAAGTAAGGATAGCGAGGTCATAAATAACCTTTACATCTTTGAAGTAACCAATGAAGTTGTCTCCGATGTGAGAAGCATCACGTGCAACCTGGAATCCAGAGAATTTTACAAATGGAATTCCGCGTGGATAGATTGGGTAAACTCTGATTTCACGAGTACGAACTTCTGAAATATAATCTGGGTTGTTCCAAATAAGAGTTTTCCATCCGTCAAAATAGAGATTTCCCATAAGATAGCGGCGTTCTACTCCGTCATTGTCTTTAAGAAGAACATAAAGAGCGTGTGGATAGTTCATACCCATTGTTGTAACAGCAATTGATTTCAATGTGCCAACGTTTCTTACAACACCGTATCCGTCTTCAAAAAGATATTTTCCTTTCTGCTCATCTGTTGGCTGCTGGCGTTCACCGTTCTCATCAGCATCAGAGAGTGGTTCATAAGCAGGAATATCGAATGCAGGAACGATTTTTGCATTTGCATTGTTTGCCCAAGTTGGGAAAATAACACGAACGCCCATTACATTCTTTCCAGCGAAAGGAACATCTGCTGATTCTTTTACAGGAGCAGCAACTACCTGAGAAAGTGCAACAGAAACCGGGTTCTTGGCAGAAGAATTAAGAACAACTTCCCATTCAGGAAGAGCCAGTGAAGTCTTCATAAGTGTTTTCTGATCACTTGTGAAAGTTGCGCCGGCAGCAACAGAATAATCCATTACAGTTCTGCTGTTCTGTGTTGGATTTCCGTTTTCGTCTGCTACAGTGTCTGCATCGAGCTGTGTGAAATCAATAAGAACTGATTCTCTTGCAACAGCAACTGAACCTGCCAAAATCATTGCAGCAACGGTTAAAAATAAAGTCCTCTTCATTAGAAGCTCCTTTTAATACATATATGATGTAGCCTTGTTATAATAGTATCTATTAAGAAAACATTTTTGTCAACTTCTTTTATTTTTTTTTGGTTAAAACACAGTAAAATAAAACAGGCAAACAAAAGCTAATTTTCCGTAAACGCTGGCTTTCCATCGATATATATATAAATTTTATTGATATTTGTGAAATTCTTCACAATATTTTTTCTTAGCAACGAAACATTTTTTTTCATATTAAATGTTTCTGAATTGACAAAAAGAGCCTGCTTTGAAAGTCCAACGTAAAGCTCTTTTCCATTTGAAAAACAGAATTCAGTTCTTGTTCCCGGAGAAAAAAGAAACTTAAAGCGGTTTGTCATAGGCCCAAGCAAAAGGTCGTCAACAAAAGCTCTTATCTCTTCATCTCCGCTCTTTTTTTCTGAATATCTAGTTTCTGTGCAGATCCGGCTTGAGTCATAGGATTCAAAATAAAAAATCTGCCTGCAATGGTACTTGTAAAAATAAAAAGCCGCGCCAGAAACAATCAGCGAGCCAAAGAAAACGCCTGCAAAAACAAACGCGAAAATATTTACTTTTGATTTTCTATTCAATTTTAGTTTCCTGTAAATCCGCGGGTCCGCTCAAAATTCGTCACAAATTCTTGAAGCCCATTATATATTCCAAGCGACAGTTTCTGCAAGTACTTGTCATCGTTCAAAAGCAAGCCTTCTTTTTTGTTCGTAAGGAAGCCAAGTTCTATAAGGACGCTCGGCATTTTTGAATTCCTGACAACAAACCACTCTTCTTCCTTTATTCCGCGGGAATTGCTCAATGTTCCGACCTGAGCTGAAATTCCGTTCATTATAAATTTCGCCATCAGAATCGATTCAGTTGTGTATTCCTCTTCTGTCATGCTGTTTAAAATCGGCAGAATTGAAGCGTCCTCATTTACTGATTTTGAATTCAAAACCTGGCGACGGTATCCCGGAGAAAGATACCAGACTTCATAGCCAGTAACTTTTTCGCTAAGGCTGGAATTTACGTGGACAGAAACATAGAGAATCGCTTCGTTTTCCTTTAGTTTTACTGAATTTGCAATTTCTGTGCGTTGAGAAAGTGTAAGGAAAACATCCGTGCTGCGCGTCATCAAAATATTTTTTTCTGGATAAGCTTTTTTAAGATAATCACGGAGCCTTAGCCCGACTTTTAAGTTTATATCTTTTTCAACAACCTTGATTTTCTTTCCGTCTGAAACATGGATTGAACTTGCGCCAGGATCTTTTCCGCCATGTCCCGGATCAATGAGAATAGCGCCAATCTTATAAGGGGCTTCTGAACTCTGCAATTTAAAGAAATTTTCAGCTAGGTTAAAAAATGACTGGGAAGAAACAAGTTTTCCGTTTTCAAATGAAGGAGCGTCTTCCTGCACAAGAGTT
The DNA here is from genome assembly GCF_945873775.1 of uncultured Treponema sp. GTDB lineage: Bacteria > Spirochaetota > Spirochaetia > Treponematales > Treponemataceae > Treponema_D. The sequence goes on from NZ_CAMCEC010000010.1 coordinate 52,564, forward strand.
TTGTAATCCTGAAGAAAAAAAGAATCGCCTGCCCTGAACGAAATTCTGTGTCCGTTTTTTTCAAGAAGACCGCAAGAAGTCAGAGGATCCCAGTAAAAGGAAATTCCTGATTTCTGCACATTCTGAAGAAAATCGACTTTTGCACTTTGAGAAAAAATTGAAAATGGAAAAATTAAAAGCAGAAAAAAAGCAAAAGTTTTTATCTTCATTTTTCCTCCAGCTGAACAGAATCAGAATAATACAAAATTCCTTGAATGCCGGCGCGCAAAAGACAGCACCAGAATTTTTTGGAATCAAGGCGCGGATGCTCAGGTGAAATTTTGTCAAAAAGAAAAAGAGTGTCTTTTATCGTTCTGAAATTCCAGTCGCGTTTTTCCATGATTTTTTTTATGCTTTCTGGAACACAATTTTGCGCAGGCTGATTTTTTTCAATGAATGGAATCTGCTCAAGTTCAGCTAAAAACTTTTCGTCTTTTACATTGAAATCAAATGCGCTGAACGGAAATCCTTTTTCTTGCGGAAGTTCAACACCAGAAAGAAAATTTTCACTCTGCGGATTTTTTGGCTCCAAGCGAAGCACAATCTGGGCAACAGCGGATTCAGCTCCTTTTTTTGACAGTTCGCGTTCTTTTGACGAAGATATTACGTTTCCGCATTTTTCAACATTGTTCCGCGGAAAATCAACCGAGCTTCCCTCTTTTACTCTGAAAAAAATATTTTTTACAAAAGGAGAAGCCCAGGCTTTTTCTTCGCCATAAATTTTTTTTATCTTTCCAGGAATTGAAATAAACGCTCTTTCATGGCTGAATTTTGTAGAAGAAATTTCTATAATGCCAGAGAAATCAGAAGGATTCCCCAATGCGATTTTCATTGCTTCTTTTGTAAGCTCAAATCCTGATGAATAAGGAAAAGTCCAGCCCGACATATATCCGCCAGAAAGCCTTGCCGCAATTTCACCAATCATCGGACCTTGCTTTGTATACTTTACGTCTCCCTTTGCGACTCCGTTTGTAAGCCCTAGAGCATGAACCGCATCTGTAAAAACTTTTACAATTTCCTGTTTTTTATTTTCTGAAATTTCAGAAGGCATTGAATGTCCAAGCTCAACAAAATATGGCTCAAAAAAAATATGGCGGTCTGCAAACCCGGCGATGATAACTTTTCCGTTTACAACAAGCGCATCAATCGAAAATTCAGGACCTTCCATAAAATCTTCAACAATAGCTTTTTTTGTGCGGGAAAAATCAACAGCGTCTTTCAATGCAGGAAGAAATTCATCTTTATTTCTAACAAGCCGGCAACCCCGCGCTCCCATATTGTCTACAGGCTTTACGACTTTTGGAAAATGAATTTCAGGAGCTTCATTTTTCTGAAATAAATCTATATAGTTTTCATCAGCTTCAAAAAAATCAGGAGAAGGAATTTTATTTTTCTTAAAGCATTCACGCATAAGAATTTTATTGCTGGCATTCATAGCAGATTCAAAACTGTGAGAAACAAATCCGCATTTTTGGCAAGCAAGAGAAACTGGAGCTGAAAAATCTGTTCCGGCTGTAAAAACCGCGCAAAGATTTTTTCCCAGAGATAAAGCAAAATCTACAATTGCGTTTGTATCTTTTAAATCTATTTTTTCAAAGCGATCTGCAAACGGAACACAAACCGCATCTGGATTCGCATCTATTACAAGTGCTTTGTAGCCAAGTTCTTTTGCTGCCTCTATTGAAGGACGCTGCATTAATCCCGCGCCTAAAATCAAAATATAACGGTCATTCATTTACTTATTATTTTCGACATAAAAGCAAACTGATTTTAGGATTTAATTTTCTTGCAGTAAACCTCAAATGTATCGCCCAAATTTAAAAGTTTGCACAAGTCGGTTAAAACTTTCATTGGCAAAGAATTTGAAGTCCATTTCATTTTTTTTGCAAGCGGAAAACGTTCTGGATGAATTCCAGTTGAAACAACTTTTACAACTTTAAATCCATATTTTCTCAAAATTTTTTTTGCGTATTTTATTTCCCAAATTGTATAATGGTCAGCTGGACTTTTTTCATAGAAATCATCAGTAGAATATTTTCCGCTCACTCCAGAAGCAGACGGAGTGCTGAAAGCAAACATTCCGCCGTCTTTTACAATTTCAGAAACTTTTTTCAGCACAGAATCGAGATTTTTAAAATGCTCTATAACGTACCACATTGTAACCGCATCAAATTTTTCAATTCCGAATTCTGAAACAAAATCCGCGTCTGGAAAACTTACACAGCTAGCCGGAAAATTCAAAGTCTGCTGAACATACTCGACTGCGCTTTGAGAAATGTCCGCGCCAAAAACTTGCCAGCCAGAATCGTTTGCAGCAGAAAGGAAAGGACCCATTGCGCATCCAATGTCCAAGACAGAAGGAATGTTTTTTGAAATTCTATTTGTAAGCCTATAGAAAAAATCAATAATTGAAATTCGCCTTAAGCAAACTGACTTAATTGAATCAAAATCATCAAGATAAGTTTTTCCATATTGCTTTTTGTAATCCTCAAAAAAATACGCATGGTTATATTCAGTCTGAACTTCTGATAAAGTCCAAGACATATAAATCATTCCGCAGCTTGAGCATCTTCTGTAAGTTCTGTTTTTGTTTCTCGCAACAATTTTGTTTTTAAAGCCTTCACCAGTTTTGCAGACAGGACATTCAAAATGGCTTCCGAGTGAAAGTTTTTTTGCAAAGGAAGCAAGATTTTCAGAAGTTTCAACTTTATTTTTTATTAAAAGATTTTCAGGCTGAATCAAAAGATTCTTGAACATTTTCTGATTTATCTTTTTTGGAGCAAGACACTTAAATCCATTTGCAACTGAAAGACGAATATGCAAAGGTGTTGTTCCCAAAAGAATTACAGCGCAACCTGCGCCAGCGGCTTCAAAGGCAGTAAAGCCAAAGTGAGTAACAACAAGATCATATTTAAAAAGCTCTTCTTTTAAATTTTCAATTGGAGAAGAAACTGTTATATATTTTTTTAACTCTTCTGAAATATTTTTTTCTGTTTCAAAAACTTTTTCTTTTGAAGGCGCAACTGCCACAACACGAACATTATTTTTTGCAAGCGCAACAGCAGATTTTAAAATAAGATTCGCAGGATCTTCTCCGCCAACACAAATCAGCGCATTGTTTATTTTTGCAGGAAAAGAAGAATGTTTTTTTTCAGGCAAAGGAATAAAAGATGGATTGTAGTAATTTACATTTCGATTCGATTTCAAAGAAGGAATTATATCAAAAAGATATTCTGCATAGCCATTGTCGCAGTTTCCTTCATCAATGCTTGCAACTGGAATTCTTGATGCTATAGAACGAATAAAATTATTATCAGCTGAAAATAAATCTGTAATTGCAAGACAATATTCAGATAAATCTGAAATATTATTTACAATCTGAAAATCATCAAGTCCATTTTTCCGAGCCTCTTCAAGCAAATCCAAACGTTGGGTTAAATCAGCGTCATCTGGAATATAAATATCCCATCCGTTTGCAATTGCAAGTTCAAGGCATCTTCTTAAATGTCCGGTTCCATGTCCTTTCTTTACAGATGGAATTAAAAGAACAGGATTTTTCACAGCAGAAAATGAAAGCGCAGCTAAAATTTCATTTGTAGAATAAGGCTCTGATGGGTTTTTCTTGCCGGAAATTTTCTTTACAATTCTTAATGCTCTTTTATAATCAGAAAAAGTATCAACTGTAGTTCTATAATCTGGATAATAAAATTCCTGCGGAGCTTTTACAAATGCGCAAATATATTTTTCAGAATGATTATAAAGCGCAGGGCCTACATGCTCGTGGTCATAAGGCAATTCCGTTTCTGATGCAGCTTCGAGCAAAGAGTCCGCATTGAACACTTCAACTCCAGAACCATGAGGAAGTCCTGAAAATGTAATGTAGTCAACAGGAGAAATTTTTTCTCTCAAAAAATATTCATTAACAAGTTTTTGCGCTGCTTCATAAAATAAAAAAGGATTGTCTGCTGTCGCTCTTAAAACAACATCGGCTTTGGAAATTTTTATAGCATTGCAAAATCTGTCAAGCACATCAGATTGTGAGCCAGCGTAAAAATCCCAGCCGCATTTTTTTGCTATAGGCTCTAGCTCTTCTCTGCTTTCCTCATCAACGGCAAGAAAATATTTTGAAGCCTCAATTTTTTTCATTGAAGCTAAAGTCCATTCAAGAATTGTTTTTCCGCCAAGAGGTAAAAGAGCTTTCCGAGGAAGCCTTGTGGAAGACAAACGGCACTGGACAATCACAACAACACGTTTTTTTCCAGCAACAATTTTTTTAATTCCTTCTTTTATTTTTTTTAAATTCATCTTTTACCTCGGAATTACTTTCCCCAGTTTTCAATAAGAGCAACAGCGTCTGTTTTAAATCTATACTGATTTTCTTTTGTCCATCGCATGGCATCTTTAAATTGTCGCATTGACTCAACAAATCCACAAGAACTTTTTAATTTAAAAGCAAAATATGAAAGCCACGATATTTTTGCATGATCGGATAAAAAAACAGGCAAAAGATTTTTCAAGTAAAATCTAAGATACGAAATATCTACCGTTAGGTTTTCTTCGGGAATTGCACCTGTGTATTTAAACTCAAATCCTGTGGATAAATTTATTTTTTCTCCCCAGAGCCATGATCTAAAAAAGAAATCAATTTTTTGCCAGTATTCAGAAGAAATCGTATAGTCAATTCCGCCAAGAAGAATAAATTTTTCACGGTTATAAAAACCTGCATAATCAGCCGGATACAAAGTTGGCTGCCCGTCTAAAAAAACGGAATCTGCTTCAACTTCAAAAACAGATTTTCTTGCTGAAGGAAAAAGCGCAACAGGAAGTTTTGTAGAACTGTCAGAAAAAAGCCTTGGAGCAATGCAAAACTGATTTTTCTTCATAAACTTAAAAACCATAGAAGCATCAAAAGAAAATTTTTCAAGACACATTTCTTCTTGAACAACTAAAACATACTGAGTTTCAGCTTCAGAAAAAGCAATGTTCAAAAGCTCGCCTTGCGATACATTTTCCAATGCAACTAAAAATTTTACAGTAGGAAAATGCCTTGCAAATGAATCTACGGCTTTCCGTTCATTTTCAGGATTCACGCTTATAATTTTTTCAAATCCTTTTTGCAATAAATTTTCAAGCACTCTAGTTCTATAATGCCTCCCCGACCTGCTAAGAACGACACAGGTGATAGGCATAAGAATTTGCTTGGGATTTTCTGTTCCGCCGATAACTGTATAAGAAACTTTATGCTGATTAAAAATTGAAGGTATAGTATTCATCGCAATCCTTGCATTTTTCTCCATATTTTTTTTCAAGCTGATTTAGAACTTCAACAAAATATTTTTTCCAGATTTTCTCTATGCCTTCGTCAAAAACATTTCCTATCGAAGAAAGCAAAAACTGTCTGCAAAGAGGAACATCTCCTGTACAAAGAATTGTCATGTCTCGCTTTAAATGCCAGCAGACATTTCTTTCAAGCGGAGACAAATCGGCTGGTTTTCTTAAAGGCAAAAGTTTGCAAAAATCATTGTACTTTTGAATTATGAGTTTTCCGCCGGAAGGAGAATCTTTTGAATGCCAAAATCTATAGAATTTTTCAAGTTCATCTTCGTTTTCATTCATTCTTGTAAACTGCGGATAAACAGAAGCCGGGAAAAATTTATTTAAAGCAAGAATTGAATTCACAGCCGCATTGAAGTTTCCATTTGAAAAAATTTTGTTGTACATATCTTCGCTAAAAGAATCAATTGAAACTATCCAAGTTACATTTTCAGCTCCATTTTTTCTTTTTCCAGCACGCTCTGAAATTTCAAAAATTTTTGAAGCAAGCTGCTCTGTAACTAAAACGCCATCCGTTTCTACAAGAACTGAAAGATTCTTATGGCGCAAAATTATTTCAACGAATTCTGCGAAATTTTTATTAAGCAACGGTTCTCCCCAGGCACTCAAGCCAATCACGGCATCTTCTGAAAAACTGGAAATCTGCTCAACAAGAAAATTAAATTTTTCCAAGCTCATATCTTTTGGATTTGGATTTTCTTTTTCAAATGGGAAAAAGCCGAACTTATTTTTAAAAGCTTCTGGATAAGGATTGTAAAATGGATTTGCAAGACAGTTTTCTGAAATCTGAATATTGTAAAATGCCGGCAAAGTCATCTGCACATCAGCGCAATTTTCAGCAAGCTCAGAAAGATTTTTGGCAGTAAGAGGAATTTCATTTTTCAACGCATTCGCATAAAGTTTCTGGCAAACAACAAAATTTCTTTTTTGCGAGCATGAAAAATCAAAACGCAGCATTCTGAAATCTTTTGGCGCAATCACGGATTCAATTTCAAAAGAATTTATGTCAGCCTTCATAACATTGAAAATGCATTCATTTGAAACAGGCAATTCTCCAAGTTCCTTATGAGTTTCAGAGGCAAAGACAGAAAGAATTTTTAAAGTTCCAGAATTTATAACTTCCGGTGAAAAGCCATAAGGATAGCCATCAGCAAAAGTGTATTCAGAAATATATTTTCTGTGGCTTTCAAGAATTTCATTTGTAAGTTCTTTATCAAGAAAAGGTCTGTCTGCTGAAGAATAAACAACGTCATCTGCGGAAAAACTCGAAACCTGCGTGAACATTTCTTCTATTATAATTGCAGTATTCCAAAAATTTTTTGAAACAACTTTTATTTTTTCTTTGCCAAACGAAGACACAAAAGATTCCACGATATTTTTATTTTCTTCAGCGCAAGCAACAACAATTCCGCACAAATCTGAAACATCAGCTGCCCAGTCAAGGCATCTTTCAAAAGCTGATTTTTCAGAAAAAACTTTTTCAAAAGCATGAGCCGAATTTTCATCTATATATAAAAAAACTAAATTCTTCATCATTTCATTATCGGAAAATATCTTGTCTAAATTAAACGGAATGTTTACAATCGGAGCAAAATGGAAATACAAAACGAATCAAAAAAAGACAACGCCCTAACAGTTTCGCAGCTGACAGAACTCATAAAAACAATGCTTGAAGGCTCTTTTCAAAATATAATTTTAAAAGGAGAAATTTCAAACTACAAGCCAAGTTCTTCCGGACATCTTTATTTTTCGCTTAAAGATTCAGACAGCCAGATTTCAGCGGTAATGTTCAGAGGCGCGGCATCTGCATTGAATTTCATTCCAAAAGACGGAATGCTGGTTCAAGTAAGGGGAAAAATAACTGTCTACGGTCCGCGCGGAAATTACCAAATTCAAGTTTCATCAATGATTGAAGCCGGAGCCGGAAATATAATGGAAATGATTGAAATGCGGAAAAGGAAACTTGCCGCAGAAGGACTTTTTGATTCAGCAAGAAAACGCTCAATTCCATTTTTCCCAAAAACAGTTGGAGTTGTTACAAGCCCGAATGGAGCCGCTCTGCGTGATATTTTAAATATAAGGCGACGCAGAAATGACAAAGTAAGTGTCATTGTTTTTCCTGCAATAGTGCAAGGTGAAAATGCCGCAGACACAATCGAGTACATGATAAAAGCTGCAAACACATATAATATGTGCGATGTTTTGATTGTAGGAAGAGGCGGAGGTTCTTTAGAAGATTTGCTTCCGTTCAGCGAAGAAAAAGTTGTCCGTGCAATTGCAAACTCAAAGATTCCTATAATCTCCGCTGTCGGACATGAAATTGACTGGGCACTAAGCGACTTTGCGGCAGATGTAAGAGCTCCAACACCAAGCGCGGCGGCAGAAATTGCAATTCCAAGAAAATCAGATATAGAAAACAGCATTGAAAATTTCAAATCAATTCTGCTTTCAGAAATTCAAAACAAAACAAATTCTTTGCGGCTTATGTTAAGAAATTTCGATCCTGAAAATATGCGGACTAGATTGCAAAACATTGAGCAAAAATATTCAGAAAGATTTGACAAAGCGTTTGATTCAATGAAAGACGCAATGGCAAACATAATAAAAGACAGAAGAATAAAAATAAAACTCTGCCTGCAAAATTTGGAAAACTGCAATCCGCAGAACATTTTTGACAGAGGATATTCTATGGTTTGCGATGAAAATGGAAAGATAATAAGAAAGTCATCAGAACTTTCCAACGGCGCAAAAATAAAAATCAGACCGGCGGAAGGATTGATTTTCGCAACTGTTGATAAAATAAATTAACGGAGAATAAAATGACAAACTTTGAAGAAAAACTAAAAAGACTTGAAGAACTTTCTGCTTCCATAAAAAAAAGCGACATCAGTCTGGAAGATGCGCTCAAAGATTTTGAAGAAGGAATAAAGCTTGCAAAATCCATGGAAAAATCACTTGACGAAATGGAAAGCAAAATTCAAATATTAATGAACAATCCTGATATTTCAGAAGACGAAAAATCCGCAGACGGTAAAAAGCAAAAAACAAAAACTGAAAACAGCCCTGTGCTAGGTCTCTTTGACGAATCTTCTGAAATAACTGGAACAAGAGCATGACAGAACAAAGACGCGTAAAAATTCTCAATGCGGAAGTTGCAAGAAAAATTGCCGCTGGTGAAGTCATAGACAAACCTTGCGCCATTGTACGCGAATTTATGGACAATGCAGTTGACAGCGGAGCAACAAGAATCAGAGTTGAAATTTCTAGCGGCGGAATTGAAAAAATCAGAGTCATAGACAATGGATGCGGAATGTCAAAAGAAGATTTGATTCAATGCGCGCATCCTCATGCAACAAGCAAAATTTCAAAAGAAACAGATTTGCTCAGCCTTTCAACTTTGGGATTCAGAGGAGAAGCGCTTTCTTCAATTGCAGCAGTAAGCCGTTTGGAAATAAAAAGCGGCGGCTGGAAAATGAACGCTTCTGTAACGGAAGATCACATTATCGAGCCTTGCGCTTCAACAGAAGGGACAATAGCGCAGTCATCAGGTCTTTTTGAAAATTTTCCTGCAAGAAGACAATTTTTAAAAAGACCGGCTTCAGAAGGAATTCAGTGCAGGACAATTTTTGAAGAAAAAATTCTTCCACGTCCAGACATTGCTTTTACTTTTGTAAATGACGGCGAAGAAAAACTTTCACTTCCCGCTGGACAATCCTTAAAAGAAAGATTTGTTCAGACAAATGAATTTTTTGAAAGCAGCGATTTATTTTATGAGTTGAAGCATGAAGACTCTGAAAAAAATTTTTCATTTACGCTGATTATTGGAGAGCCTTCTGTTGCAAGAACTTCCCGAAAAGATATTTTCATTTACGTGAACGGAAGAAAAATACAAGAATATTCTCTCGTGCAAGCCATCATTTACGGAACGCAAGGATATTTTCCAAACGGAACATTTCCAGTCGCCTGCCTTTTTGTAGAAATGAACCCAGCTCTTGTAGACTTCAACATTCATCCTTCGAAACGTGAAGCTAGATTCAAAGACATAAATGCGCTTCATCATGCAGTAAGCTCAACAACAAGAAATTTCTTCAAGCAGTATACTGTAAAATCAATGCTCACCCAAAATGCAGAAGATAAAACAGAAGCTGAACTTTCAAATGAATTTTCCTTTAATTCCACCAGTATTGAAAAAAATAATTTTGTTAAAGAAACCTTCTCTCATCAAAATAACATTCCCAAAATAAATTCAATTTATTCTGATGTAAAGCGCGGAATTCCTAGGACAAATTTTTCATCAAGTGGAGCAAGACAATCCTTTTTTAAAACAAAAACTTCGCAAGATTTTTTTCACCCGATGAAACCAAATTATATTCCAGAAATCAGCAGCGAAAATTTTTCAGAATATGAAAAAGGATTTCATTTTGCAGGCTGTGTTCTTGGAACTTTTATCATTGCAGAAAAAAATGAAACGCTTTACATAATCGATCAGCACGCCGCCCACGAAAGAATGATTTATAATCAAATCATGGCAGAGGCAGGACAAAAGCAGTCACTTCTAGTTCCATACATTGTGCAGACAGATTCCTCCGCTGATGACAATTTTATCCGCGCAATAAAAGACAAACTTGAAGAAGCCGGATTTTCATGCAAAGACTGCGGAAATGGAAAATGGGAATTTTCAACAGTACCGATAAGATGGAAAGGCACAGAAGCTGATTTGAAAAAAGATGTGCTTGACCGGCGGGTAAATCCTGCAGACATGATAAATGCAGCCGCCGCATCCACAGCGTGCAGGAGCGCAGTTATGGACGGAACAGTTTTAGATGAAGAGACTGCAAAAGAAATTGCAAAGGGAGCTCTTGAACTTCCAGATCCACACTGTCCTCACGGACGCCCCGTATACACAACGATTACAAGACAGCAACTTTTTGCACTTGTAAAGCGGACATAAAATCCGCTCAGCAAAACAAGTTACTGCAATTCTGCAAGCAATCCATTTACTTCTGAAGTTTTAAAATCAGGAGCTTTGGATTGCAAGTAAAGCAAATATTTTTCCGCGCCATTCCCATCGCCTTGAGCAAGACAAACTTTTGCAAGTTCAAAAAATAAAGGCCATTCAGTCTGCTGTTTTTTTACAAGCTCTTCATAAATCAGTCTTGCATTTTTATAATCTTTTGCAGATGTATATGACTTTGCAAGATTTTCTTTTACGGTTAGATTTTCAGGTTCTATATCCAAAGCATTTTTATAAAACCTAACAGAGTTTTCAAAATCACCAGTATCTCTGTAGGCGCTTCCAAGATTGTTGTTCACTTCAAAATTCTTGGAATCATTTTTGTAAGCTTTTAGCAAAAGCGCAATCGCAGCATCAGGTTGATTTTTCGTAAGAAGAATCATTCCTAAATTTGTATTTGCTTTAACATGATTTGAATCAAGATTTAAGGTTTCCTGATAAAGTTTGATTGCTTCATTTTCATTTCCTAATTCTTGATTTAAAAGTCCCAGATTATATGAAATATTTGACTTTACTTCAGACGAAGTTTTTTCTTTGTTATCATAAGCTTTTTTTGCAAAATCAAATGCCTCGTTCTTTTTGTCTTGTGCAAACATCACAGTAGAAAGGTTGTAATAAGTAAGCGCATTTTTTTCCACAGTAGAATCCGGACAAGAAAGTGCCTTTAAAAAATTTTGTTCTGCAAGACTATAATTTTTTAATTCTGAATAGCAAGAACCAAGTTCCTGATAAGTTTGCGCTCTTGACGGATTTATTTTTACAGCTTCTGAATATGATTTTACAGCCTCTGAATAATTTTTCTCTTCAGCCAAAATATGTCCTGCGCCCATAAACGCATTTTCATAATCAGGCTTTATTTTTATTGCATTTCTATACGAAGCAAGAGCCTCTTTATTTTTTCCAAGCTTTTCACAAACAAATCCAGAATTATAATGAGCAGGCGCAAAGTTTCCATTTATTTTTATTGAAGTTTGAAAAGCTGCAAGCGACTCATTATATTTTTTCTGCATCGCAAGAACTCTTCCAAGCTGATAAAAGTAAGTGCTGTTACCAGGCTCTTTTTTTGTGGCATTGCGTAAAAAATTTTCTGCGGAAGCATAATTATGTTTTTCAAGAGCATCCATTCCAAGAATAAACATAACGTTAGGTTCTTCTTTAGATTTTTCAAAGGATTTTTCTGCAAATTTCACAGCCTCGTCATGAAGAAATTTCTTTTCAGTTCCAGATTTTTTTTCAGAACTGTCAAACAGAGCTGTTGCGGCTTCTCCAAGTTTTTTTCCAGCAAAATTTTTTTCTTCCGTAGGAAGATTTTTTTCAGCATTATAAAATTCTGCAACCGCCTCTTTATCTTTATTTTCAGACAAGAGCTGCTTTCCATGTGAAATATAATTTTCAACAAGCTGCTTTTGACGTGCAAGCGCAGCTTCTTTAGCCTTTTGTTCTGCAAGAGCTTTTTCCTTTGCTTTTCTTTCAGCTTCCGCTTTTTTAGCAGCAGCTTCTCTTGCCAATTTTTCTTCTTGAGCTTTCTTTGCAGCCGCGGCTTTTCTTTGTCTTTCTGCTTCTAAAGCTTTTTGTTCTCTTGCTTTCTTTTCTTCAAGAGCTTTTCGTTCGGCTTCATTTTTTGCATCTTGAATTTTCTGCGCTTCTATTTCACGCTTATTTTTTGCTTCATTTCTATGACGAAGAATTTCCTCTTCAGATAGAATTGGGTTTCCGTTTTCATCAAATCCAAACTCGCCTAAATCAATTCCGGCTTGCAAAGCTTTTTCTACAGCTTCTTTCTTTAGGGCATTTATTTTATCTTGATTATTTTCATTTGGATTTAAACTGTTCAAAAGAATAAGAGCTTCTTCAAATTTTCCCTCGTCAATAAGTTTTTGAGCAAGCGCAAGTTTTTCTTCATCAGAAAGATTTTCAGCCGTCTGCAAAATTTGAGCCTGCTTTTTCATGCGCTCAATTTTATTTTTCAGCATATCAGAAATTTCATCATCGCCATCAATTGAAATTGCATTCAAAAGTTCAAGCGCCTCTGAAAAATTTCCGTCATCTATCATCTGCTGAATCAAAGACAAAAGCTCAGAAGTTTTTCCATCCGCAACAGCTTTATCAACTGCAGATTTTTTCAAAGCATCCAATTTTTCTTTTACAGGATTTCCATGCTCAACTTTTATAGCATTTAAAATTTTCAGCGCGGATTCAATTTCATCATTATTTATGAGCGACTGAATAAAATCTAAAATTTCCTGTTCACATCCATTTTCTAAAGCCTTTGAAAAAGCTTCGTTTATTAAAGCGGAAATTTTATTTCTAAGTTCCTTTGCAGCCTCACTGTTTCCTGAAGCGTCAATTCCCAAAAGAATCTTTAAAGCTTCTTCATAGTTGCCCTGCTCAATTAATTTTTGAGCCAGCGCAAGTTTTTCTTCAACGCTCAATTCTGAAACAACATTATCTTTAGAACCCAAAAAATTGTGATTCTTTAAAACAAAAAATCCGCCGCCCGCCAAAACAGCAAGCAAGAAAATCAACAGAGCCGCTATTTTTTTATTTGATTTTTTATCTTTTGTTTTTTCAGGCTCAATATTTTTTTGCATTGATTTTTTTTCAACTGCAAAACTTGAAGTCAAAATCGGTTCGGCATTTTTTATTGCAACTCCTGTTTCTTCTTTCTTTTCAGACAGAGAATTTTTTTGAGGCAAAATAGGAGTTGCAACAGTTTTTTTCAAAGGATCTTTCTGAACTTCCAATTTTTTTTCTTCTGTAAAAGCTTTTGGCTCAACAGATTTTTTCACGGCGGAAGTTCTTGCAACAGCTGCTGCTTTTGGCTTTTCTAAAGAAGCAGAAGTTTTTCTTGCAACTGGCTTTTTTTCAACAGAAGAAGCTGCGGTTTTTCTTACAGTTGATTTTGTTTCCGCAGAAGAAACAGCTGCTTTTTTAGTTTCTGGCAAAGATGATTTTTTTTCAACTGAAGTTTTTTTCACAGCAGCTTTAGGTTCAGAAGCTTTTGCAGAAACCGAAGAAGCTCTTACTGCCTTTGACTTTTCTAAAAGCCCGGAACTTTTTTTTGCAGCAGAAGTTTTTGTTTCTGCTGTTTTTTTTGAAGCGACAGTTTTTGCAACTGCAGTTGTTTTTGCTTTTTCTAAAGAAGCAACAGCCTTTTTTGCTATAGACTTTTTTTCTGTTGAAGAGACATCAGTTTTTTTTACAGCCGATTTTGCTTCCGTAGAGGAAACAGCTGTTTTTCTTGCAGTCGAAGTTTTCTTAACCGCAGCAGTTTTTTCTTTATCTAAATCTTTATTCGAGTTCTGATTCGTAGCCATAATCAATTGTTCCTTCTGCACCAGCAGTCATATTTGATGTTTCTGAATTCTGCAGCGAAGCCGCCACATCTTCAAGCAATTTTCTTCTTCTTGCGGCATCTTCTTCCGCCTTTTTTGCAGCCTCTTCTCTTTGAGCTTTTAGAGCCGCTTCCTGATGAGCCTTTTGTTCTTGAAGCATTCGTTCAATTTCTGCGCGTTGCTGTTCAAGCCTAGCTTCCTGTTCTGCCATTTTTGCTTCAAGTTCTGCAGCTTTTTCTTCATCTCTGGCTTTCTTTTCTGCGGCGGCCTGCTCTTCAACAAGCTGTTTTTCTTTTGAAATCCGCTCAATTTCCGCACGTTGCTGTTCAAGAAGCGCCTGCTGCTCAGCCATTTTTGCTTCCAATTCCGCAGCCTTGTCTTTTTCATCCTGAATTTGCTTTTGCGCCGCAGCCTGTTGTTCTGCAAAAATTTGCTGCTCCTGAGCCGCCTGAATCAAAGCCGCTTCTTCTTTTAAACGGTTTTCTTCAGCAAGACGTTCTTCTTCCGTTTTTTTGAAACCTTCAAGCAAAGAAATCAGCTGCTCAATTTCCGGCTTCTGCCTGTCATTCGGCGACAAATCAAGATAAAGCTTGTAGTCCTCAAGGCTTGCAATATACTTTTCCTGCTTAAGCTCAGCATTTGCGCGGTTTAAAACTGGCGGAGCATAAAGTCTGTTCGCGGCGATTGCAAGAGAATACCATTTTTCAGCTGAATAAAAATCTTCCATTGCAAAACAGACATTTCCGGCGTTAAAAGCCAGAACTTTTTTGTCTGTCCCAGAAACTTTCATTCCTTCCGTGCAAACTTCAAGACTTTCCTTTAAAAGCCCCATTTTTTCGTAGCAAAGCGCAAGATAATTATACGCCTTCGGAAATTTTCCAGTGCTGATAGCTGACTTCAAAAACGGAACAGCTTCTTCCACACGGTTTTCCTTGAACAGATTTTCACCTTGCAAAAAATCATCATTCTGCGCAAAAGAATTGAACGCAAAAAGCAAAAAAGAGAAACAAAAAAATTTCTTAAATTTTCTATAAATAGACATCATTTTATTATCTGTAGATTTCAGCAAATTTCTTAGAAAAACAGCAAATTTTTTAAGTCTTCTATATAAATTGACATATTCAGCGAAAAAAGGTAACCTTTTTAACAAAAAACTAAACAAACAGGCGGAATTTTAATGGGCTCACTGACATCTGTAATTATAATAGGTGTTTTAATCGCATTTGTCGCTACAGCGTTGATTTTTATAGTAAAAAATATCATAACTCCTTCAAAAATTGACGGAATTCCAAAACTTATAAAGGACGGAAGATTTCAGGCTGCCCAAAGATGCGCAAAATCTGTTATTTCAAAAAATCCGCGGAATTATTTAGCCCATTATTTTTTGGGAAAAGCCTATCTAAAAGACGGAAAACCAGAACTTGCTTTTATTGAATACAAAACAGTAAACCAAAACGCTCTTTTTAACGGAGAAATTCCAGAAGCCGAATTCAGAAAAGAAATGGCGGAGCTTTACAAGAGGTTCAATCAGCCTGACGAAGCTTTAAAGGAATATCTTTTGCTGACAAAACTTGAGCCGAATAATCCTGAAAATACATTTAAAGCCGCGGAAATTCTTGAAACCCAGGGAAACGCAAAACTTGCAATGGGATTTTATCAAAAAACGATTCTTTTGAACAAACGGAATCCAAAAGCCTACACTTCAATCGGGCGGCTGCTTCTTAGGGCAAAAAATTACACGCAGGCAAAACAAGCCTTGGAAACTTCTATAAAACTGAATCCAGAATCTTACGAAAACTATTATTACCTTGGAAAAGTCTGCAAAGAAAACAAAGATTTGTCCACCGCCGTAAAGCTTCTTGAAAAAGCCGAACGCTCGCAGGAATACAGGCAAAAAGCTCTAGTGGAAAAAGGAACTTGCCTTATGATGGCGGAACAGCTTGAAAAAGCTACAGATGCCTTTGAGCGCGCGGTTTCAAATGCAAAAGTTCAAAATTCGCAGGAAACATTGTACGCAAGATATTTTCTCGGAATCTGCTACGAAAAAAGCAGAAAAATTGAAAAAGCAATAGAACAATGGGAAACTGTCTACAAATGCAACAGCAAATTCAAGGATGTGGCATCAAAATTAAATCAGTATAAAGAACTTGAAACAAATGACGGAATAAAAGAATATCTAACAGCAAACAACCAGCAGTTCATGGAGCTTTGCAAAAAAATTCTATTGGCAGGATACAATCTTCAAAGCCAAAAAACTGATTTTACTCCTTACGGCTGCCAGATTCTCGCTACAGAAAAAAAACAGGAAGCTTTTTTAAATGCAAAGCAGCAGTTTTTCCTTGCGCAATTCTATCGTTCCACAGATACAATAGAAGAAACTCCAGTTAGAAAACTCGCAGACACAATAAAGACAAAAGGCTATGTAAAAGGACTTCTTTTTGCAAGCTCGGATTTTTCACACGCAGCACAAGTTTTTGCAGACAGCCGCCCGCTTGCACTGATTTCAAAAGACACTCTTGAATCGCTTTTTAGAAAGGCGGGCATTCAATGAAATTTCTTTGCGTTTCCGACCAAATCGATCCGTTAGTCTACTCTTCCACAGTAAAAGAAAGATACGGAGATGTTGACGCTGTTTTTTGCGCCGGCGATCTTTCCATGGAATATGTTGATTTTATAGTAGACGCTTTGGGAAAACCGACTTTTTTTGTCTTCGGAAACCATGATTTAAAAGAATACAAATATTACAAAAGCAAAGTGTTTTCAGATCCGCTTTCATTAAGTTCAGCCTTTAAATTTGAAGGAACTGGAGTTGAACATGCGCACGGAGCAGACTACGCCAGCAACAAAAATATCAGATGCAAAAACCTCACATTTAAAACTCCAGACGGAAAAACAACGCCGCTTCTTATTTCTGGAGTTACAGGAAGCATAAGATATAATAACGGACAGGCCCAGTTCACGGACAAGCAGATGAAAAGGCAGCTTGTAGCAATGATTCCAGGTTTGCTTTGGAATAAAATAAGATACGGAAGATACTGCGATATTTTTTTAACGCACGCATCCCCAAGACATATACATGACAAAGAAGACCAGTGCCACAAAGGATTTGACTGTTTCAACTGGTTCATTAAAAAATTTTCACCAGGGCTTATGATTCACGGTCATATACATTTGTACGACCTTCAGGCTACAAGATGCACTGTAACAGGAAACACAACAGTCATAAACGCATACAGCCACATAGTAGTCGAATTCGAGCCGAACCTAAAAAAAGGAGCAAATTTTGGAGCAGACGTTTCTATCCTCTCAGACAGATGAAGATTTTTCAAAAGCGCGAAACAAAGCTTTTTTCAACGAAATACAGCATCTTCTGAATCCAGAGGAAGCAAAGCTTATTTCATTTACCGACATAAAAAAAATGCTCAAGCCAAGCAACGAAGTTTACAAAGGAATGCAAGTTGTTCCAATCAAGCTTATTGTAGGCAGCGAAGGACGCTACAAAGATTTTGACAATCATTTTTTGCCAAAAAACAATTTTTTAAAGTCCCGCTGGGAACACGTGGACATGGCGCATTATCAGGACATTACACTTCCGCCTGTAAGCCTTTATGAGCTTGGAGGACTTTATTTTGTAAGAGACGGAAATCACCGCGTTTCTGTTGCAAAAATGAAAGGCATAGAAAATATTGATGCTGAAGTTGTAAGCCTTCAAAGTGAAATCAAGCTTAAGCCCGGAAGCACAAAAGAACAGATGGAAAAGCAGGTAATCGAATATGAAAAGCGTGTATTCTACGCAGAAACCTGCTTTGGCGACATAACTGACTACTGGTGCCTGAATTTCAGCACGCCCGGTCAGTACGATCTTATTTACAATCACATTCTCTGCCACAAATACTACATAAATTCCGGAAAAAAAGAAGAAGTTTCTATGGAAGAAGCGATTCTTTCCTGGTTCAACAACGTTTATCTTCCAGTAATCAGAGCAATCGAAAGCCGCAAAATCCTAAAAAGCTTCAAAGGCAGAACTTTATCTGACCTTTATGTTTTCCTTATAAAATACTGGGACGAATTGAAGCAACGCTTTGGAAACGACTTTCCTCTTGAAGACGCCGCGGAAGACTTTTCAAAAAAATACAAAAAACTTTCTCTTTACCGGCGGATAAAAAATTTCCTCGCAAGGTCAAAGATGAAAAAAGATTTAAAAAACAACTGATATTAAGCTTGTTTTGCAGATTTTTGACTGTTAATTTTGCAGTTTTGTGCCGATAATATTTAATGAAAAACTTGACGGTACAATATTTCAATGCTAGAATAATAAAAATGCTTTGCGGTTTATTTTTATATTCGGCAAAAGATTTAAAATTATTTAGTTAAAATTGAAAGTTGTACAAGGAGCAGACACCTTGATTTTAGATGACAAATTTGCATACATTCCTCTTTTCGCGGTTTCTGTGATTTGCGCATTTTTATTCGTGCTATTTCTTTTAATCCGCAAGAAAAAAACTGCCAGAGTAAGTTTTATAGCTCTTCTTTCAGACTTGATTCTAGGAGTTGGAAGCCTTGTTGCGGCAATAAAAGAAATAACCGGCGAAGGAAATTCTTTTGTTTATTTTGCAGCCGCAGCTTCAATCGCAGCATTGATTCTGATTCCATACTGCATAATTTTGTATACTTTTGAGCCAAAAAAAATTGAAAAGCTTGTTCCGCACTATGTAAATGTGGCGGAAGAAAAATCTTACGCGCAGGCTCTTCAGCAGACTTCATCTCTGCAGCAAAAATCAATTCAGCCTGATGAAAATGAGTCGCGCGCGCTTGAAATCAGCTATTCTTTTGCCGCAAAAGCATCAGAAGCATTTTCTGAGAAAAACGGAATGAATGCGCTTCTTGACTATGTAAACAAGACTATAAGAGAAGAAATAAAAGCCGACGGCGGCGCAATCCTCATGGTTGACGACTTTGAAGATGTAATTACAGTCCGCTCATTTGACGGAGATTTTCCGCCTCCATATAAACTTCCAAGCGATATGCCGCACAAGCCAATCCGCATAGCCACAAACTTCAAATTCGCATCGTTTCCGCTTAGAGAAAACATATTCGGCGAAATTGCAACAGCAGGCAAGCCAGAACTTATTACAAAACCTGAAAACGATGCAAGAATTTATCAAAACGGACCGGAAGAATTTCTTGAATGCGGAAGCTACATAATGATTCCTATAAAAATTCAAGATTCAGTAATTGGCGTCGCAGCATTTGCAAGAACAAAGCAAAATCCTGTCTTTACTGAAGAAAATTTAAAGACTGCGTCAATGATTACAGACTTTGCGGCAACTTCTATAAAAAGCGTTGTTTCAGTAAAAGATATTATAGAACACAACGACCTTATGAAGGAAGCTGAAATAGCTTCAAAGATTCAGGAAATGCTTCATCCTGCAAAACTCCCTGCCCTTCCAGGAATTCAGCTTGGAACAATATGGAATCCAGAAGAAGGTGTTTGTGGAGACTATTATGATGTAATTGTTTCCAGAAGAGACCGCGTTTCATTCGTAATGAGCGATGTTGCAGGAAAAGGAATCAACAGCGTAATTGTAATGTCAATGCTTCGTGCAATGATTCGCCTTGTTGTAAACACAAAGAAAACTGCAGGAACTATTCTTGAATGGGTAAACCATGGAATTGCAGCGGAAAGTTTCAGCACAGACCACTTTGCATCTTGCGCTCTTATAAACTATGATCCAATAAAAAAGGTCGCTGAAATTGCAACAGGCGGAACAACACCAGTATTCTACTATAGCAAGGAAAAAAACGAGATAAAGCAAATTTCAACACCAAGCGAGCCAATTGGAGTTGACAAAGAATCTCAGTATAAAGACATCTTGCAAGATATTAAAACTGGTGATATTCTTATTACATATACAGACGGACTTGTTGAAGCTTTAAATGAGCAGGGAACTCAATATCCTAAGGAATCTTTGCTGAAAATAGTTTCTTCAAATGCAAATTCAACTGGAAAAGACATTGCAAATCTTGTAAAGTCTGATATTAAGAAGTTTATAGGCAACAGTAGTCTTCATGATGACCAGTCGTTGCTAGTAATAAAATTTTAAGTAAATTTGAGCAGTAAGGAGACATCTTATGGAACTTAAAATAAGGAAGAATGGAGAAGTCTACATCATTGATGTAAATGGTGAAATGGACTTGTACAATTCTTACAAACTCAAGGAACTTGTAATGAAGATGCTTGAGAAAAATGTAAAATCGTTTGTAATCAATCTTGAGCAGGTTGATTATATCGACTCGTCTGGAATTGGAGCTCTCATTTACATCTGTTCTACAATCAAAAAGATGAACTTGAAGCTCTATATTTCAAATGTTCACGGTTCTGTAAAAAAAGTTATTGAACTCACCAAGTTGATGGGCTACTTCCCTATTGCAAATAGTGTTGAAGAAGCGTTGCTTATGATTAACGAATAAGAGGTACTTTAATGGAAGAATTCAAAGAGCTGCGTTCAGATGGCAATGACCCATTATTTGACAAAACAAATATGCTTTACAAGGCATTTCCGTCAAACTTCAGACAGATCCGTTACTTTACACTTTTGATTGTTCAGTCAGCTCCTCTTGAAATCAAGGAAATAAACCTTCTTGAACAGCAGATAAGTGAAGTTATAAAAAATGCAGTAAAACACGGAAATAACTGCGATTTAAATAAGCAAGTTCATGTTTGGTATTCTTTCAGTCCTTCACACGCTCACATCATTGTTGAAGATGAAGGCGAAGGATTTAAGGACTTGGAAAAATGGAATGAATTCAATAAAAAACGTTTGGACTGCCTTCATAATTCGAATTTTGAAGAGCTTTCAAACTATGTTTCATTCCGTACAAAGAAATCCGATGAACAGGACGGCGGAAATGCTCTTTTCGCAGCTTTGGAATACTGGAACGGCGGATTCGTATACAATGACAAGCGCAATGGTGTTGCAATGCTTAAAAGATTCCAGCAGAAACGCCATGGGGTTGCTGTAGACGGAGAATAATTTTTTGATTATATTATTAAGGGGTTGAAATTTTCAGCCTCTTAAAAGAACCGGGGATGTACCGGTTTCGACAAGCAAGAGAAATCTTGTGTTGCAGGTAGGTGTGAAGGTGCCTTAAACTGACAAAAAAATAACTGCAAAACGTAGAGAAGACGAACAGTCTGAAAACGAACAGTTTGCACTTGCTGCTTAAGCAGTGCCGGAACTTTTAGTATGCTGTTCCTAATGCTGAAATGTTCTGTTGCTGACAGGGACTTGTTGGACTAATTTCTTGAGGTTAGTTCAAGACATTTATCAAGATACGGAAGAGACGCCTTTGAAGCCGCTACCTTTTCCCGACAACCACCTCGCTTCAATAAACCTGTAGAGATGCTTGGTTTGCTTGCATGGACGCGGGTTCAACTCCCGCCATCTCCAAAAAAGCACTTAGGAACATTTTTTAGTTTCGGGTGCTTTTTTATTTTCTTACTCTTTTTGCGGATGTAGAAAAGCCTTCTTCTGGCGCATCAAAGGCAATCTCAACTCTTTCAATAATATCAAGTTTTAGGAAGTCGAGATCTTTTGAAAAATCTATAAAAAGCTGATAAGGATGAATTTTTAGA
Source organism: uncultured Treponema sp. (assembly GCF_945873775.1). Taxonomy (GTDB): domain Bacteria; phylum Spirochaetota; class Spirochaetia; order Treponematales; family Treponemataceae; genus Treponema_D. Next base: position 73,922 of record NZ_CAMCEC010000010.1, read on the forward strand.
ACCTCAACAAGATTTGCTAAATTTTGACGCGACGGCCACATTTCTCCAGTTTCATAATTTGAAATTGTCGCAGGAGAAACATCTATCAGCTCAGCAAGTTTTTCCTGTGAAAAATTACATTTTTGCCTAAAAAACTTTAAATTTCTTGCAAATGTCGCGGCAAGATTTCTTTCAGTTTTTTTCATAAGCTCTTTTCGCAGCCGCCTCTGCTTTCAGCCTAGTATCATAAACAGCCACAAGCGAACCATCTATCCAGCCCTGCTCTACTTTATACCAAACTAAATAATCTTTGCTGGATTTTTTTTCATCTGGATTGACAACTTGAACTTTCTGTTTTCCGCAGATTAGAAAAATATCTCCGCTTCTTGCATGAAAGCAAATTTCACTTGAAAAATCAGCAGAAATTCTAAAAGCCGCATAAGGAACCGTTACAACAAGCCATTCCTGATCTGGAGCAATAAAAGATTCATCTTGAAAATTTAAATAAACTTTTTTTTGCACGCAGCTAGGAAAAAACAAAGTGAAAAAAACAACAAGAACTGCAAAAAGCGTTTTCATTTTTTCAGTTCCTCAAGAACATAGGATTTTACTTTTGGGTAAAGAAGCAAGTCGCTGTCTACAAAATTCAGCTTTAAAACATCTTCAATCGGAATCCAATTGTATTCAGTGTGCTCCGTCAAAATATATTTTTTTTCAATTCCATCATGCGGAACAAAAATTCTATATGCATGCAAAAGAACATTTTCTTCATTGTGAACAAAAGAGGCTTCTGCGATTTTTTCACCAACTTCAACATTAATGCCAAATTCCTCGTTTATTTCGCGAATAACAGCTTCTTTATCTGTTTCGCCCGGCTCAACTTTTCCGCCAGGAAATTCCCAGCGTCCGCCCATTTGACCTGTAGGATTTCTGTGGGCAACAAGAATTTTTCCGTTTAACAAAGCTATACATGCTATGGAAACTTTTGACATAAAAACCTCTACAAAAGCATGACTTGAGGAAATACAAAATGCAAAATGCCAGCCGCAATACAGATAATTCCAATATATTTTCTTGACTCAATAAAAACTCTGTAAACCGCAGGAGGAACAGACTCGCTTTCGGAACTACTAAAAATATAATATTCCAAAAGAATTGAAGCGCCAGAAAGAAAGCCTGCGACAACAGGAAACAAATCGCCAATTACAGGAATATCGTTTCTAAAAACAGAAAGAATTTTCATAACTGCTACAAAAATGCACAAAACACCAACAACAAGCCTGAATCCCGGGCTGTCAAAATTCAGTCCGCCAAAAGAAATTTTTTGACTAGATTCAGAATCATCATCGGAAGATTTTAAGTCAACAAGATTTTTTCCATAAATCAAAATCAGTCCGGCAAGAATATTCAGCAAAACGGAAAGAAAATAAAACTGAGCCATAAATTATTCCTCTATAAAAGAATAAATGAAAATTTGAAAATTGTAAATGGTAAATTTATCTATTTGAAATCTTGCATTCCAAAACAGCCGATTCACTTTCATAGATTAAGCGGCATTTTACAGAAACCAAATCATAATCGTTGAAAACTGCGTAAACCGGCTTTGGGAATCTTGGAGCGAAATTAAAATCCGTTTCAAATTTATCAGCAACAGAGCCTTCCGCATTCAGGCATTCAAACGTAACTTTTAGCGGAACAGAATCAATGTTTTCCATTTTTTTTAAGTTGGAAAATTCAACAGAAGCATAAATTTTTTCGTCAAATGAAAATGCAGAGATTTTCGCTGTCATTCCTGCAATTGAATTTTTATCTGCGCCGCCATTTATAATTCCAAGAACGAAAAACAAAACAATGCACATCACCATTGTGAAAAATGCAATTTTATTTCCCTTTGTTGAAAAAAGAACTTTTATGAGACCCTTTTTGGGAGCGTTTTTTCCAGTTGCAAGATCGCGGTAAATTGCCTGTTCATGCCGGCGGAAAGAGCCTCTTTTGTAATGAAAAACTAAATCGTTTTCGTCGTAGCGAATTTCAGGCTGGCTTTCATCGTCAAAAATTTCCATTTATAATTCCAAAATCAGTTTTTTATAACAGCCTGAATCAAAGAATCGATTCGCCACCAGCACACAGATGCTTTTTCATTTTTTATAATCAATGCGGAAATTATTCCTTCGCGGCTCAAATTAAAAGAATAATAAAGGCAAGATTCTCTATCAAGTGAAATTTTCCGCTTTAAAATTCTCTGGCCGTTTGACTGAACCATCTGCAAACTAAAGCCGTCGTCAGTGCTTACAATAAAATAAAGCCATCCGCTATCTGTAATCCCCATGAAGTCATAAGGAATTTCAAAAGTTTCTTTAGAGAATCCTTCGGAAACCGGCTCATCATAAGGCGGAACAGTTATAGGAAAATCGTATGAATTATTTTCAACATCAAAAGGATGAATCAGCGTAGTTATATATTCCACTCCAGACTGAACGCGGCTTGACTCATCGATATAGCTTGTAAAATAATCAACTTTTAAATACAACTTGCGCTCTTTGTAATCTGGAACAATATTTTCAAGCGAAAAAAAAGTTTCAGTTTTTTCTTCAGCAAAAGGATTCGGAACATTTTCTTTTTCAATTGGAATCGTGTACATTAAAAATCCGTCCATCGAAAACCAATAGACAACCGCGCCGGATGAAGTCGTGCACAAAACAACAAGCTCATTTTTGTCCGTCGTAAAAATATTTTTTATATACGGAAATGGAGTTCCACCCGGACCTTGCTGTCCTATATAATTCATGTATTTTTTAGAATCGTCAAACCTTACAATAATTTGGCTTAAAACTTGATTTGTCTTTGGATCTGTTTCCTGACGATTTAATGGAAGCTTGTCAACTGCATAAAGATATTTTCTTGAGTCAATTGCGATTTTTGAAACTTCATTAAAAGAATATGGAACTGCCGCGCGTGTAGAATTAATGTCTCTTGTATTTTCGGAAAATGAAGGACGCGGATTTTCCTGTGGATTATAATACAAGGCAAGCAAATCTCCGTAGCTGTTCATTTCCATTATTTTTTTTGATTCGCCATTCAAAATATAAAAAAATCCATCCTGCATAGAAATTGAAGTGTTGATATTTCCAGCCGCAGCCATTTTAAAAACATTTAGCTCGTCTTCAAAAGTTCCGTAATTCAATTCAAAAAGATTTTCTTTTTCAACGGAAGAAACAATTTTCCCCTTTCTGCATCCGCAAAAAATAGAAATAAAAACAAAAGCAATCAGAAGATTTTTTAAAAATTTCATAGCACAAAAAGAATAAAAGATTTAGCAAATTTCATCAAGAAGCAACGTATTAAACATGGCGGCGGATTCCATCAAATTTGACTTCCCACAAAAAAAGTCCAGTTGGCGGAGCTGTAATTCCAGCTTTGGTTCTATCGCGGCTTTCAAGAATTTTTTTAAATTCGTCCGGGCTGCATTTTTTCTGCGCAAGCTGAATAAGAGTTCCTGTAATGGATCTGACCATTTTCCAAAGAAAGGCGTTCGCTTCAATTTGAAAAACAAGCAAATCAGGATTTTCCTTGTTCCAGAAAAAAAACGCATTGTCAATATATCTTTTTGTAGAAAGACTTGAATCTCCAGAAGCGGCAAAAGAGGCGCAATCAATTTCACCGCGAAGACAAGCGCACATTTCATTCAAAGAATCGATTTCCGGGCGAAACGGAATAAACCACCTGTAACGGCTTTCACTTGCAAGCGGCGGATTTTTTGTCTGGATAAAATATCTGTACAATCTTGAAGTCGCGCAAAATCTTGAGCTGAAATCTTTTTCAACTGCACGTGCTTTTAAAATTCTTATATCCTGCGGAAGAATTCCATTTAAAGCCCGCACATAATTTTCGAAAGGAATTGTATCAATTGGTGATTCAAAATTTGCAGCCTGACCTGCCGCATGAACTCCGCTGTCAGTTCTTCCGCTGCCAGAAAGTTTTACAGGAACTTTCAGCATTTTAAAAAGCGCATTTTCAATTTCGCCCTGAACTGTGCGGACTGGACTTCCATTGTCAGACTTGTCCTGCCTTTGCCAGCCACAAAAATCAGTTCCATCATAAGAAACTGTAAGAAGAATATTAGTCATCTTCGCTGAAAATATTATTAGATGAAAGCTCGGAAGTCATTTTGTCGTAAAGCGATTTTGCAACTTCAAGAAGCGGACCTGGTTTTGCTTTGCTGGATTTTCCTAAGCCGAAAATTCTTGCGATTGCCTTTTTGCTTTCGTCAAGTTTTTTTAGCCTAAGCTCCTGATTTTCTCGCTGTCCATACTTATATTCCAAAAGTCCGCTTAAATAAATCACGCCGTCATAGCCGTAGTTTTTGTCAGTGTCAGGACCGAAGTTTGCAACAGATTCTATTGATTCAATCCGCCCAGTTTCATTAATCAAAGTCTGCTGATAGAAAAACAAAGCTTTTCTGTAAAAAACCTGAGCGATATAGCCATAATTATGATCCGGGCAAACACGTTCAATTTCATTGCAAAGCCAGGCAAGCCGCAAAGAAATTTCAGCGCGTTTAAAAGTCGGGGCATAAGCAATGTCCGCCTTTTCATAGCAAAGAAGCGCAAGATAATACATTGCAGTTCCGTCGTACAAAGTCCGCTCGTCATTTAAATCATAATGCGGAAAAATCGCCTCAACTTCTTTTATTCTATGCTGCTCATCCTGCATAATTCTGTCAAAAGTTTCAGGGTCTTTTATATCCTTGAAATCTTTCCAAAACAAAGCTGTGTGGCAATGAGGACAACAGCCGATTTCATAAATAAGCGGATAAACTCTTCCGTATTTTTTTGAAGGCTCGTAATTTCTATGAAGCTCGTCAGTAAGATTTCCTGCTATAGTTCTGCCGCCGCCCTGATGCATAAGTTCCTGTCTGAATTTTTTGCGGCAGACTGGACACAAAGCATCTTCTTTTGCCCAATAAGAAACCGCGGGCTTTTTTTCAGCTTCTGATAAAAAAGTTTTTCTATTGAATTGCGTTGCCATTTTTTCCTCCGCAAAATTTATTTTTCAATTTATAACTATTTCGATTACAACATACGCCAAAGCATATTCTTTTTCGTGGCTAAGCGAAACATGGATTTTATATTTTTCGCCGCATTTTTCTTCAAGCAGTTTTTTTGCATTTCCTAGAACTTTTATTTCAGGCTTTTCATTATCGTCTTTTGAAATAAAAACTTCACTTAAATTAAATCCGCGAATTCCAGTTCCAAGTGCCTTTGAAAATGCTTCTTTTGCCGCAAAACGGCTCGCATAAAATTCACATTTACGCTGAAGTCCTGCGCTTTCAGAAATACGTTCGCTTTCGTTATAAAACCGGCTTATCATGTCTTTTGACAAAACCCATTTTTCAAAGCGAGAAACTTTTGTTATATCGCAGCCAACACCAAAAATCATGCAAACCTTTACGACAAAACCGGAACTTTAAAAACTGAGCTTGTTGATTTTTTTTCAGGCTCCGGCTCTTCTATAGGAATTTCTTCTTCTTGCTCCGACTTTACAACATTCAGCACAAAGACGCTAAAGCTTTGTGAAGAAACACTAAGATTTCCCGGGGCATCAATCTGAACTGGAACTTCATAAATTCCAGGCTCTGTAATAAAAGCGCAGTCAGCAAAAACATTAAAATTCGCTGGAGAAACTTTTTCAATATCAAGCAAATTTCCTGCTACAGAAAAATCAATTTTGACAGCATCTCCAGAAACTGCAAGGCTTGGCGAAAGGTTTACAAGCACAACAGGAACGCTCTTGAATTCTTTTACAGTTCCTTCAATTACAATTGGAACAGAAACTCTAATAGAATTTTTTTCTCCAAGAATTGAAATATAAGAATTTGTATTTACAGGACTTACAATTTTTGAAATGCTTCCGTCCGCGCCTTCAATTGAAACAGCTCCAACCGGCAGCTTGTTTATCGAATCCACCATTGACGCAGGTCCGCACAAAGTTACAAAAGAAGGCTCAAGCTCAGCAGAAAGGGCTTTGTATCCATGCGCAGGCTTTCCCAAAACAGAAGCGTAAAGAGGAACAGCTTTTGTTGTTTTCTTTTGAATCTGAATTTTCACATTGTCAGGCTGATTGTAAATTTCAAGAGGCTCCAAATCCAGCTGCACAATTTTTTCATCAAGATCAACATAAACCGGAAAATCGTAAATTCCTTCTTTTGTCTGGGACGAAACATCTATAAATGCAGTCAAATCTTTTTCCATTATAGAAGCAATCTGGTCGCGTTTTGTCCTGACTTTTACCTTTATATATTTCACCTGCTCAAGCCCAGAAACAGGAATCATATTTCCTTCAGCCCGGACTTCAAGAGGCACGGAAAAAGTTTTTACATCAAGAAGTGAAATCTGATGAAAAAAATAAATCATCGCAGCCAAAACAAAGCAGATTGCTTTTACAGGCCAGTTTTTAGTTATCTTTGCCAGTAATTGGTTTATGCTCATCAATTGTATCCTCTATAATCTGCTGATCTGGAGTAATATCCAGCTGACGTTCAAGAATTCTTGTAACCTGATCCATTGTAAGGTCATAATGAAGCTTTGAGTCATAAGCAAGGCTGTACGCGCCAGTTTCTTCACTTACAACAAGCACAACGCAGTCGCTTACCTCGCAAAGACCAAGAGCCGCCCTATGACGTGTTCCAAAAGTCTTTTTTATGTCGTACTGCTCGCTTACTGGAAGAAAACAGCCCGCCGCAAGAATTTTTCCGCCCTGAATAAAACAAGCTCCGTCATGCAAAGGCGTATTATGACCGAATATCGTTACAAGCAAACTTGAAGAAAGGTCTGCATTAAGCCTTGTTCCCGTGGAAAGAATATTATCCAATTTTGTGCGCCGCATAAAAACAGCAAGCATTCCGCGTTTCTGCTTTGAAAGCATTTCCGCAGCAATAAGAACAGAATCTACATAAGAATGCTTTGCCCGGCTGCCAAAAGTGAACCATTCAGCCTGACCAAGCTTAAGGAAAACTTTTCTTAATTCCGGCTGAAAAACAATCGCAAAAGCCATCATAAGTCCAGGCGCAATCACCGAAAAAATCCAAAGCAAGGTTCTAAGCTGAAGAATAACTGCAACCGCATAAGAAAGAACAACAACTACAGCCGCTCTTATAAGCTGAATCGCATTGGTTTTTGTTATAAGCTGGTAAGCCTTGTACAGAAGAAATGTAATAATTCCTATATCGAGCACAGGCCTTATAAAATCATATATTTTTATTAAAGTTTCAAACTGATTCATACTTTAAAAGCGATTTTAACACAGCAAGGGTATCTTTACAAGGAGCAACATCATGCACACGGATCATAAAAGCTCCTTTTAAAACTGAAATCAAGTCAGCGGCAAGAGTTCCATAAAGCCTGTCCTGAACTTCGCGCCCCGTAATTTGCCCAATGCAGGATTTTCTTGAAAGCGCCATAAGCACAGGAAATCTTCCGCCGCAAAGAGAGCCGCAGTTTGAAATAAGATTCAAATTTCCTTCAAGATTCTTTCCAAATCCGATTCCAGGATCTACGATTATTTTTTCTTTTTCAATTCCGCTTTTAATGGCAAATTCCGCTCTTTGCTCAAGATACGAACTGACTTCATTAAAAATATTTTTGTATTCCGTGTCTGCCTGCATTGTGGAAGGAATTCCGCGCTTGTGCATCAAAATCACAGGAATTTTCTTTTCCGCGACAAAAAAAGCCAGCTCAGGCTCATCTTCCAACGCTGAAATATCATTTAAAATGTCTGCGCCAGAATTGAACGCAGCCTGCATTACGGATTTTTTTCTTGTGTCAACTGAAATCGGAATATCGCTCTTTCTGCGGATTTCTTCTATGACGGGAACAATGCGTTTTATTTCCTCTTCCGCGCTCACATAATCTGAACCGGGACGAGTAGATTCTCCGCCCAAATCAAGAATGTCCGCGCCTTCATCAATCAGCTCAAAAGCAAGTTCTGCGCCGCCTCTGCTTCCGCTGAAAAAGCTGTCTGGAGTGCAGTTTACAATTCCCATCACAAAAGCCGGAGAATCTGTTGAAATTTTTCTTGAAGCCAAATTTAAAGTTTTCATATCCGCATTAGCTCCTTAGCAGCATTTACAATTTTTTCAGAAGAAAGTCCGGCTTCGTCCAAAATCTGATTGCGGTTTCCGTTTGCAACAAATCTGTCAGGAAAAGCAAGAACTGCAGTTTTCAAAAATGAAGTTTCAGGAGAACTGCGCACAAAACTTTCAATCCATTCTGAAATTCCGCCAATCTTTACGCCGTCTTCTATAAAAACAATTCCGTAATAAAGCTTTGCAATCCCAGCGAAATATTTTTCATCAAAAGGCTTTATAAATCTAAGAGAATAAATGTCAGCGTCAATTCCGTCCAAAACAAGCGCGCGTGCAGCCCTCAATGTCTCTGAGAAAACACTTCCAGTGCAAACCAAAAGCACTTTTTTTCTCCAAGAATCTTCGCCCTGCCCAAAAGAAGAAATGGACGGCGCAAAATCCGTAGTCTGCAAAAGAACGCCTTTTCCGGGTTCTACAGGAGCAGAAAACGGTTCAAGCTCGGAAGGACAAGACATTTTAGGCCAGCGGATTACAACAGGACCTTGCGCTTTATTCACTGCCCATTCAAGGCAAAGATCCATGTCTTTTTTTCCCGCTACGGAAATTATAGAAAGATTCGGCACAGGCCTGAAAAGCGCAATATCAAAAATTCCCTGGTGAGTTTCTCCGTCAGAAGGAACAGCTCCAGCGCGGTCTAGGGCAATTACAACGTGCCTGTTTTGCAGCGCAATGTCTTCTATAATTTGGTCAACGCTTCTTTGGATAAAAGTTGAATAAATTGCGACAACAGGAATCAGTCCTCCAGCAGAAATTCCGCCTGCAAAAGTTACAGCGTGCTCCTCTGCAATTCCAACGTCAAAAAATCTGTCTTTAAATTTTCTTGAAAAAGCGTCAAGTCCAGTTCCTTTTGACATTGCCGCAGTAACCGCAACAATTTTATTGTCCGCCTGAGCCATTTCTACAATTTTATTGCTGAAATTTTCTGTAAAGCTCAAGTTGTCAAATTTTTCAACAATTCCATCGCTTATATTAAAGGGCCCGACCCCATGAAATACAGACGGATTGTTTTCTGCAGGACTATAGCCTTTTCCCTTTTTTGTTACAACGTGAATTACAACAGGCCGCGGAATTTTTTTCGCACGGTTAAATACACGCTCCATCTCGTCAATGCTGTGTCCGTTCAAAGGTCCTGTATATTCAAATCCAAGGTCAACAAAAAGATTATTTGTAAAGAAAAGTCCTTTAAGTCCGCGCTTTAATCTAAAAACAACTTTTCCAAGCCAACGGTTAAAATAAGGAATTTTATCGATAAGGCGGTCAACTTTATAGCGGAATCCGTGGTAGCTGTCAGAAAAAGCAAGGCTAGAAAGATAACGTGAAATTGAGCCGACATTCTTGTCAATTGACATCTGATTGTCATTTACAACAACAATCAAATTTTTGGCAAGCTGACCTGCATGGCTCAAGCCTTCAAACGCCATTCCGCCTGTAAGAGCGCCATCGCCGATTACAACAACAACCTTGTCTTTTCTTCCTTCAAGTTCCCAGGCAGACAAAAGCCCCAGCGCAGATGAAATGGAAGAGGAAGCGTGTCCTGCATCAAAATAATCGTGAGGACTTTCCTTGATTTTTGTAAAGCCAGAAATTCCGTCCTTCATTCTTATTGACGAAAATGAATCGTAGCGGCCAGTAAGAATTTTATGAGGATAGCATTGATGGCTTACATCCCAGATAATGGCATCTTGCGGACTAGAAAAACTTCTATGCAAGGCAATTGAAAGCTCCACAACGCCAAGGTTGCTTGCAAGGTGTCCGCCGTTATGCCCTACAACTTCTATAATCTTACTGCGGATTTCTTTTGCCAGTGAAGGAAGAAGCTTTTTTGGAATAAGCTTTAAATCTTCAGGCGAATGAATATCATTTAAAATCAAGTTAAAGCTCCAAAAACACAAAAAAAAGACCGCAGTCAAATAAAAATAACCGCGGTCTTCATGAAAAAAGGCCTTTTGAAATAATCCAATAACCTTGCAAAAAATTACAAAGCTATCTTACTTACTCTTATGGCGATTTCTTCTAAGCTTCTTCTTACGCTTATGTGTCGCTATTTTTGCGCGCTTTCTTTTCTTTCCACAAGGCACAGTAGAACTCCTTACTATAATAAGTTCTCTTATTATGCGGAATTTCAGATTTTAAGTCAAGAGAAAATATCAATTATTGCTAAACCTCAAGCAGAATTTTATTTAAAAATAAGATTGAATCTTCTGTAAGTGAAAAATTTTTAGAACCGTCTGGATTTTCCACAGTTTTCATTCCGAATTTCTTTACATGTTCAAGACGTTTTTCCAAGTCGCCACGCCACGGCTCAACAGAACAAAAATTTTTTCTATACTGAGCTGAATTCAAGCCTTCAAAAGTCCTAAGCCCCATCATCAAAAACTCAAATTCACGTGTTTCAAGGTCGAATTCTTCTATGCTCCTTGGAATTTTTGACTCAGAAGAAAACGGCTGGCTCCAGAAATCCTCGTATTCCAAAATATCTTCCGTGTTTGTCCAGCGAAAACTTTTGTTCCCGTAAAATGTTCCGCAGGCAGAACAGCCAATGCCAACATAATCTTTTTGCGCCCAGTAAGAGCTGTTGTGAATGCTTTTTTTTCCTTCACGGCAAAAATTCGAAACTTCATACTGCAAAAATCCATTTTTTAAAAGCAAATCGCGTCCGGAAAGCCACTGGGAATCAGCCTCGTCAAAGTCGAACTTTATTTTTCCAGACGAAATATTCTTTGCAAGCGTAGTTTTTTCTTCAACAGTAAGCGTATAAAGTGAAATATGTCCCGGATTGTACGAAATGATTTTTTCAAGTGAAGAAAGAAACTCTTTTTCGGACTGGCAAGGAAGTCCCGCAATCGCATCAAGGCTAAGCTCGCCCTTCCAGCAGGATTTTACCATTTCTAAAGCCGCAATTGCTTTTTCCGCACCGCAATGACGCTCGACAGATTTCAGTGCATTTTCATTTAATGACTGAATGCCAAGCGAAAGGCGCGTAATGCCATTTTTCCAGGCGGAATCAAGTTTTTCCCTTGAAACAGATTCAGGGTTCATTTCAATTGTAAATTCCAAAGGCGGAACATTTTTACAAAGGCAGGAATTTTTAAAGTAAACTGAAAGTTTTTCAATCTGAGCGGCAGACAAAAGGCTTGGAGTGCCGCCTCCAATGTAAATTGTGCGCCAAAAATCAATTTTGTGCTTTTGCGCATAAAAAACGGCTTCATTTTTTAAGCATTCAAGGTACAAGTCGTCTATGCGCCCGGAATTTTCTACGCTGAAAAAGTCGCAGTAGCTGCATTTTTTTAGGCAGAACGGAATGTGGACATATAAAGCCGCGCTGTTCATCAAAAATCAGTAGAGTCTCATTTTTCCAAGCGGAAAGCACTGCCAGATTACACGTCCTTTTATCCTTGACGAAGGAATTTTTCCGTATACACGTGAATCAAGACCTTCTATGCGGTTGTCGGCAAGAACAAAATATTCATTTTTTCCCAAGGTTGCTTCTTCCATCTGGCCGGAGCAACCCATTCCGTCCCACTCAACCGGAACTGAATAAATGCTTATATTATAAGGCTTTGAAGCAAGCTCGAATTCAGTAAGATAATGCGACTGTCCAGCAGGCTTTACATAAAGCACAAAATCCTTCATATAATATGAGTCCCCGGGAAGAGCCACAACGCGCCTTACAGAGTCTTTTCCAGTCATTCGCGAATTTCTTCCAAACGGAGAATATTTTTGCAATGTAAAAAATTTTACAGCGGCATTAAGGAACTTCTGTCCTGCCGAAAGCTTTTCGCCGTCCATGCGCGAAAGATACACAACCTGCCCACGGGACGGACTTCGCAAAAACGGACATACAAAGACAATTCCGCCCTTGGACACGTCAGTTTCCATTGACGATGAATTTATAAAAGTTGAAAATAAAATGCAGTTCAAAAAAACTGAAATAAAAACAAAGACTGAAACCACAAAAACAACAGCGCGCATTAGCTTAACCTGCTGCTTTTTCTTATATTCAAATGAATAATCACCTACATTCTGTTTCATGCACAAACAATAGCAAAAAAGAACTTTATTATCAAGCAACATATTTTTTGCGGCGTACTGAAATTTCTGCTTCAAAAACTCTTGTTGAAACTATTTGAAAAAAAATATACTATTTATAGATATGGAAGAAGCACGAAAAATTGTCGCACAAAACAGAAAGGCACATTTCAACTACATTGTAACAGACTCTATTGAATGCGGAATCGCGCTTGAAGGCTCGGAAGTAAAATCCATAAAAGCCGGAAACATTTCATTTGGAGACAGCTTTGCTTTCATAGAAAACGGAGAAGTCTGGCTTCAGAACTTTCATATTTCAGAGTATTCATTTTCTTCGGTATTCAACCATGAGCCAGACAGAAAGAAAAAGCTTCTTCTTCACAAGGACGAAATAAAAAGGCTTCAGAGAAAAACAGAGGAAAAAGGATTCACGCTTGTTCCGCTTGAAGTTTATTTGAAAAAAGGGCTTGTAAAAATAAATCTCGGTCTTTGCAAAGGAAAGAAAGAATTCGACAAGCGGGCCGCAATAAAAGACAGAGATGTAAAGCGCGACATTGCAAGGGAATTCAGAAACAGGCTGGACGGATAAAGGGAGAAATAGTTGCAGAGCAAAAAAAATCCTGCATTAAAAATAGTTATCCTCTTTTTGGCATCTCTTGCATTTTCTGCGGAAACCGTGGACTTTTTTGCGACCGTTTCGTCTTCAAAAGATTCCAACATGATAAAAATGACCACGGATCTTTTTTTCTCGCAGTTTCAGACTGTGGACGGATATTCAGTAAACGACAGAAGAAACGAAAACTACAATTCAAGCGCAGAAACCCGCAACATTTCATTTTACGCGGAAATTCAGGAAGACACGGACGGCGGCTGGCTGTGCACATTGAACGCAATAAAAGCTGACGGCAAGCAAAATGTAAGCTCCACAAAAAAATACGACACTTACTATAAAATTATTCTTGACGCAAAGCCTTCACTGGAAAATCTTCTGCAGAATCTTTCCGGGAACATTCAGCTTCCTTTGCCGCAGGGAACACAGAATCAGGAAAGCAAAGAACCGCAAACTTCTTCTGCAAGCGAAAATTCAATAGAAGCAATCGCAGGAACTTGGACAGGCGAGCCGCTGATAGAAAAAATTTTAATTTTAAGAGGCGGACGCGGCTTTGTTATCTTTAAAAATGGCGCAAGCATGAATATTTCAATAACAGTTCAAGGAAATTCTATAAAGATAAAGCAAAACGGAAAGCCAAACGCTTCATTTTTCCCTGAAATTCCGCGCCAAGACGCATTGAAAAACGCGGCAACCGCAGCTCCTGTAGAATGGAACATGACACTTTCAGGCAACACGCTTTCTGGAAAAAAGACAACTCTTGTAGAAAACAAAAGTTCCCCTGGAGGAATTTCGCAGGGAGAAATTGAAGTTAGCTGGACTAAACGATAACGCTTCCCTGCCTCAAAACTTTCCAGCCGCCATTTTCCAAAAGCACAATCGTTGAAGGCAAAGAGCCTTTTTTGTCTCCGTCGTCAATAATCAAGTCAACTTCATTTGCGAATTCTTTTTCAATTCCGCGGACTGAATCCAAGACAGGGCTTCCGCTTCGGTTCACGCTTGTGCTGTAAATAGGAAATCCGCATTCAGCAATTACATTTCTAAGCCACAAGTCTCCCGGACATCGGAACGCAACAGTTGCATTTTTTTCAGAAAAAGGAAATTTCAACGGAACTATAACTGTCAAAGCTCCGGGCCATTTTTGTGCAAGCTGTTCTGGAATTTTAAAGTCAGAATATTTTGATATTTCATCTGGAGAAGAAACAAGCTGAATAAAAGGCTTTTTTTCTTCCCTGCCCTTTATTTTTCTTATTTTTTCGTCTGTGCAGAATTTTTCCTGCAATGAATTTTCAGCAATTCCGCTGAATCCGTAGACAGTGTCTGTGGGAAGAACGCAAATTTTTCCACGCTTCAAAAAATCCGCCGCAATATGCGCAGACTCTTCATTTTTACTGCATATCATAAACTGCAATCCCGCCGCTTGAGAATTTTTTTCTTGAAGGAAAATGAATGCATCCTTTCTGCAAGTCAGCTAAAAACAAAACAAAGTAAGCCAAAATCATTATAGTCAGCGCAGAAGATTTGCAAAGCCATTCCGGAATATATTTTACTTCATGGTGACGGACTAAAGTTCCAGGATCAAAAATATGAGTTTCCCGAGAAGCAAGCCCTGAAATTTTTACAAGTTTTTCACTTTCAGAGACGTAGCCCAGTTTTTTTGCATAAGAGGCAATAACATCGAGGTCTTTTTGAAGCGCAATCTGCTCAAGTGAAAGCTCATCGTAAGTTTTTTCAATTGCAGCTGTATGCGCGCTCAAAAGTTGTTTCTGCTCCTGAAGCTGCTTCATAGCCCAAATTCCGTCGCTTCCGCCTATAAAAGCCATGACGGTATAAAAAAAAGTGCCTATGAAAAATGCCGAAAGCAGTCTGAATCTTTCCATTATGAATTGAATTTCGGCAGTTTTAAGGCAAAACTGAACAGCGCATATAATTTTTTTCTGTGGAATTTTTTTTCAATATATAGTAAAATATCTGTGCTGATTTATAATAATAAAGCCGATAATTTAATAAGAATTTTTTTAAATGCAAATTTCTTAAAAGGGGATTCTACATGAGCGAAACACCAGAAAACAAAAGCGAACTCGATGAATACGGTGTATGGATAAAAAGCCCTGCGCCAGCTGAAAAAAATGACGACACACAAGCGCAGAAACCAGTAGAACTGCCAGATGATTTTTCACTAGACAACATAGAAATTCCAGAAATTCCCCTTGAACAGAGCATCGGAGAAGACTTAGAAAAATCCGTAGACGTAGAACCAGAAGAAATTCCGGCTGTAGAAGACGTAGAACTTCCGAACAACGAAGAAGCCGCCATTGCAGACGAAATTTCCAAGTTAAACAGTTTTGATGATTTTGAAACATCTCTTCCGGAAGAACCAAAGCCAGCAGAAACAGAAGAAGTTCCTGCCACAGAAGAAATTCAAGCAGAGCCAAAAGCAGAAGAAGCTGAAAAAGTTCCAGAGCCAGCAGCAGAAATTCCAGACGGCGAAATAGACTTAGATTCATTTTTGGACAGCAGTTCTGATTCTCCATCGCAGGACGGCGAAGTTGATTTAAGCGCATTTATGGGCGGAGACTCAAGAAACTCGCCAGACTTTGGAGACGGCGACATTGACTTGGACGCTTTCATGGACGGAGCATCTTTTGAAGGCGAAAAAGAAGAACAGGCAGAAATTGAAGAAGCAGATCCGCTTGACATTGACCTTGACTTTGAAGAGCCAGTTCTTGAAGGAAGCGACTCAGAATCTCAAGAAAATGAAGCCGAAGACAACTCCGAAGATTTCGACTCTCTTTTTGAAAATTTATCAGATGAAACTCCAGAATTGCCAGATCTTCCAGAAATAGAACAAGACGCTTCCCCTTCCCCTGCGGCAGTTTCAACAACTGATTCAGAAGAAATTGATCTTTCAGACTTTGGATTTGAAGACAATTCTGAAAACTTAAATCCTGTTTTGGGCGATGAAAAAGAGAAAAAAGAGCCGGCAGGTCCAGTTGACTATGAAATGAATGTTGACATTGAAGATGACAACGAGCCTCAGCCTGAAAAAACAGAAAAAACATCCACTTCGGAATCTTCTGACGATGACGACATCCAAGTTGACATTTCGCAGGATTCAGAAAAAGCAGTTCAAAAAGAACAGGAAACAGACCTTTCTTCGCCAGATGATAGTTTTGACATTGATTCTATTTTTAACAATATTGAAGACGAAAACGGCCAGACTGTAGATTTTTCAGCAAGCGAAACTCCTAAAGAAGAAGCAAAAGAACCAGCTAAAGCCGAAGAAATTCCAGCAGAAACAATTGCAGATGATTTTCCAGCAGCAGAAACTTTTCAAGAGCCTGAACCAGAAATCGCGCAGCCAGAAGAA
The DNA here is from genome assembly GCF_945873775.1 of uncultured Treponema sp. Classification (GTDB taxonomy): domain Bacteria; phylum Spirochaetota; class Spirochaetia; order Treponematales; family Treponemataceae; genus Treponema_D. The sequence continues at coordinate 90,053 of NZ_CAMCEC010000010.1, forward strand.
ACTTTAGAAGAGACGCAAGAAGAAAACGTTTCCACAGAATCATCTGACACAGAAATTTCTTTGGACGATTTTATGGGCGAAGAAGGCTTTACAGACGGAGGTCCGGGCGTTACAGGTCCTTACAATGAAGACGGAACTTTGATTCAGCGCGAAGAAAAAAAAGAGCCGGCCGCGGAAGAACCTGAAACTGTAGAAGAACCTGAAACTGTAGAAGAACCTGAAACTGTAG
>NZ_CAMCEC010000011.1 GCF_945873775.1 uncultured Treponema sp.
AATTTTCAATGGCTTTTTTCTACCCCAAATTGCGAACTTTATTGTACACTATCATTTGCAAAATAGCAAAACTGCTTTTATAATAGAAGAATGATGTTTATTCAAAATCTTGTTGAATATTACGATGAGCTTTTTAAAGTTTCAGAAGCTCAAAAAAATTTATATACGGAATTGTGCGAAAATTTTAGTTCGCCTGTCAGGTTCTTGAGAGTTTTTTGCGGCTCAGGGCTTTTTGAAAGCTCACTTTCCAAGCAAGGACACGATGTTACAGGAATTGAAAACTGCGAGGAACTTTTGCATACAGCAAATTTGCGCCGAAGAAATCAATTGATGTCAATTCGTTTTTTTCAGATGGAAGCAGAAGACATGACGAAATTCTTAGGTAAAAATTTTTACAATGTTGTTTCCATTTTGAACAGCCGCTTGCTTTTTTTAGGCGGAAGGGAAAAAATCCGGCAGTTTTTCTTTGACTGCAAAAAACTCATGTCGCCAGACGGATTTCTTGTCATTCAGTGCATAAATTTTGAAAACAAAAAAGATGAAACATTTTTCCAGCTTAAATGTCGTGAAAGCATGAGAGCCAAACTTTTTTCTGAAATAATGACTGCGCAAGATAATTCCAAGCTTTTTTCCATGAACCTTGAAACCGGCAACGGTAAGCTCTTGCCAATCGTAAAGGACATTCCGATTTACCCTTTGCTTCCTTCCGAAATTGAAAACTTTGCAGAAGATGCAGGCTTTAAAAGTGCGGAATTTTTTGCTGACTTTGACAAATCCGAATTTACAGGAAACGAAGAGCAGTTTGTTGTGATTTTAAAAACAAAATGACATTCCCATTTTTGAGAATGCCATTTAGTTTTGAGAAATAGTTGCTAAATTTTATTTCTGAAATTTAATTTTAACGTCGTAGCCTTCAGAAGTCCACTCTGGATCAATGTGCATATCCAAATCCGCATTGAGAGTAATTGGCTTTGTAAATTTGTACGAGCGTTCTGTTTCTTCGCAGTCAAAAGAAAGGCTTACGCCAGAAGTGCTTGGAGAGATTTTAAAGTTCTGTACATTTGAATCATCAAAAGTGAAAACTGTTTCTCCGCTGGAAGCTTTTGTAAGAATAATTCTTCCATCTGCATTGAAAGTCCAGTTTGCATCCCAGTTAGAATCCTGCCAAGTTCCCTGAATGTCCTTCAAGTCAAGAGCGAACATTCCCGCAGTTCCCACAACAAGAGCCGCTGCAATTGCAAAAATTTTTTTCATGATTCCTCCCATAAAAAGTCAATAAGAAAACATCAATTTTTGATTTGACTTTTTAAGTTGTTTCGCAACAAAGTGAGAAACAACAGTTTATATTAAAGTTTGCAACGCAAACTTATGAATAAAAACTTTGACGCTATTTTAGGCAAAGTTTTTATTACATCCTCCTATAAAATTTACATTGCCTTTTTCAGTATGCTTCCAAAATTCTTTAAGTAATCTATAAAAGAAATGTAAGCCAAAATTACGCAAACAACAAAAAATCCCTGACCTATATGAAGCAAAAGTTTCATGTCTAAATTCCAGACTGAAGCAAGTTCTGTGCGAATCAAAGCTTCCTGCATGAGAGCCACAAAGCACGAAGCCACATAAAATACAGTTTTTATTTTTCCGCCTTTTCTTGCCGCAATTGCAGTTCCTTGTTTTGCCGCGACCATTCTTAAAAAGTTCTGGCTGAATTCACGGTAAAGAATCAAAACATAGCAGACAATCGGCATATATCCAGAAAAAACAAAGCAGGTAAACATTGAAAGATGAAGAAAAACATCGGCAAAAGGATCGAACATTTTTCCAAAGTCGCTCACATCATTCAGCTTGCGCGCATAGTGTCCGTCAAAATAATCCGTGAGTTCCGCAAAAGCAAGAACTGGAATCGCAACGCAAATTGAAGCGATTGCAACAGTGCTTCCGTTTTCAAGTCCAAGCCAGCGTGGAATGTTATATATTATAAAAATTATCGGCGCTAAAATAATTCTGGAAAGTGTGAATTTATTTGAAATTCTCATAATAAATTTATTATAGAAGATTTTTGCTGTTTTAGCAATAAATGTATTTTTTATGCTGAAATTTGGCCGCTTTTTACGGTAATGACTTTTTGGCTAATTTTGAATATAGTAGGAAAAATATGGCGAAGAAATCTGTTGTTTACAAATGCTCAAAGTGCGGCTACACGCAACCTGCCTGGCTTGGAAGATGTCCTGAATGCGGCGAATGGAATTCCCTTGAAGAATGCATTTTAGATTCAAATGCTCCAAAGTCGTCTTTAAAATCTGACGGAACAGTTTTAAAAGCAAAGCCAGTTCCAATGCAAAAAGTTTCGCAGCAAAGCAATTCGCGGATTTCAACTGGCAACGAGGAATTTGACCGTGTGCTTGGCGGCGGAGCTACAAAACGCAGCGCAATTCTTGTTGGCGGCGAACCCGGAATCGGAAAGTCAACACTTCTTTTGCAGGCGGCGGCAAGTCTTCTTCCCCAGGGAAAAATTCTTTACGTCAGCGGAGAAGAATCGGCAGGGCAAATAAAAAGCCGCGCGAACCGTTTAAATCTTGAAGCCGGCACTTTGGAAATTTTATGCACAATGCGCCTTGAAGATATTCTTGATGCTCTTGACTCGCTGAATCCTCTGGTCGTCATTGTGGACTCGATTCAGACTGTTTATTCCGTGGAAGCTGGACTTGTTCCGGGAACTATAACTCAGCTAAAATATTGCAGCAACGAACTGATTGGCTGGGTAAAAGAAAGAGACAGCGTTTTGTTTATGACCGCCCATGTTACAAAGGACGGAAACATTGCCGGACCAAAAAGCCTTGAGCACATGGTTGACACCGTTTTATCTTTTGAGCGGACAAGCGATGAAGTTAGATTTCTGCGCGCGCAAAAAAACAGATTCGGTTCTGTTGATGAGCTTGGACTTTTTGAAATGGATGAAAAAGGCCTCAAGTGTGTTTCAGATCCAAGTTCGCTTTTTATAACCCGAAGAAAAAAAGAAACTCCAGCTGGAATTGCTTGCGCCAGTGTTTTTGAAGGAAGCCGTGTTTTTATCGTTGAAATTCAGGCGTTGACTGTTCCTGCAAAAGCGGCTGTGAACCGTGTTTATTCAGAAAAAATCGACTCTGCAAGGGTGAGCAGAGTTGCCGCAGTTCTTGAGAAAAGGCTTGGAATAAAATTCAGCGATCAGGATATTTATATAAATGTTGCCGGCGGAATAAGACTTTCAGAAAGTGCGATTGACGGAGCTTTGGCAGCGGCTCTTTATTCAGCAAGAACAGACATTTCTCTTCCAGAAAAAACTGCGATTGTAGGCGAAATAAGCCTCGCTGGTGAAATTCGTCCTGTTACGAAGCAAAAGCAAAGAATAAAAGCCGCAAGGGATCTTGGTTTCCAGAAATTTATTGTCCCTGAATCCGAAGCCGGAGCAACTCAAGTAGAAACTATAAAAGACCTTATAAAATGTCTTTTTGTGGAAAGAAGCTAAACCTTGAATAAGTCGATTTCACTTCCAATTTTTTCAAGCGACCGGTCAACTCCATCGGAAAGACCTCCAAGTGTTTCTGCTTCCTGTGTTATTGAACGGGCACATTCTGCCATTTCATTTATGCGATTTTTTATAGTTTTAGAGCTGTTTTGAAGTTTCTTTGTTTCTTCAAGAATCGACTCGTTTTTTTGCTCAGTTTGCATTGACGCATCTCTTACTTCCTGTGAGCTGCTCTGCAAAAGTGCCAAGGAGTCGCTTATCTGCTTAGAGCCGCACTCCTGTTCTTTCATCGCCTGCATTATCGACTGAACAAGTCCGTCTGTATTATGAATGCTGTTTGCTACGGAATGTAGAACTTTCTCGGAGTCTCCAGAAGTAACAACAATATTTGAAATTGATTCCTGAATAGCAGTAAGTTGCTGACCAATTGTCTTTGATTGCTCGGATGAGGTTTCTGAAAGTTTTCTGATTTCATCCGCAACTACAGAAAATCCTTTTCCTGCTTCTCCTGCGTGGGCAGCTTCAATCGCCGCATTCATGGCAAGAAGATTTGTCTGGCTCGCTATAGATGAAATTATTAAGTTTGCGTCCTGAAGCATTTTAGACTGGTTTTCTATTTCGGAAATTCTTTCATTCACTTCTTTTTGCTTTTTAACACCTTGAGTTGTGCTTGCTTCCAAAGCCGAAAAAGAATCAGAAAGCTTTGCAACAGAATTATTTACAGAATTTATGTTTCCAATCATCTGTACTACGGAAGAACTGGCTTCTTCAATACTTTGGTTTTGTGTCAAAATCATTTTATTTAGCGAACTTATTTTTTCTGAAATTTGATTTACAGCATCCGATGTCTGATTAGAAAATCCCGACTGCTCGCTAACAGAAGATTCCATGCCGTCAATATGCTGATTTATTTCCTCAATGGAATTTACAATTTTATGAATTGACCTGCGGAGATTTTCTAGAGATTCAAAAAGCTCTTCCTTGGATTTTTTTACAGTTATAATTATCTGCTGAAGTTTTTCTATAAATGCATTGAATCCTTTTTCAATCTTTTTTATAAGCCCGATTGTCGCAGCATCAGAATTCGAATTCAGTCTTTTTGTAAGATCCGCGTTCCCTGCTGAAATGTTTTTTACAGCGTCATTTAAAACTAAAAGCGGCTTTACAAGACGTTTCAGTGTAATAGCGGCAGCAATCAAGAGCAAAAGAATTAAAACTGCTCCAAGAGGCGCAACGGCATAAGACAATGCGACTGTCATAGTGTATGGAAGAAAAATTACCATCATCCAGTCAACAGATGGAATCGGGACGATTTCATAACAACCTTTTTTTCCACAGAGGAAAGTTTTTTCAACGGGGAAATTATCAATCTTTCCCATTTCTGGAAGCTGTGACTCAATCTTTGCCTTGTCTTCTAGAAGCTGTGTGTTTTCTGCACCGGTAATTTCCTTGTTTTTATTATAGAAAAACATCTTACGATTTTTTTCAAGATTATTGTACATCATGTTTACAAAATCTGAAAGGTCAACACCGGTTCCTATCAAGCCGATTCCTTTTTTTGTTTCATCACGAACAACCGCATTAACCCACAGCATTGTCTTTTTCAGAACAGTGTCGTAACTCACAATAAAAGTGTAGTCTTCCGAAATTGCAAGGCAAGATGTAAACCATGAATTTGCAGGATCTGACTTGTCAAGCGTGTAAAGATATTTTCCGTTTGAATAATAAAGCAAGTCTGTATCTGCAATTGAAAATGTATTTTTCCCTTTAAATGCATCCTGATACGAAAGAATTTCTTCCATTGCGGCTTTTGAAAGAGATGCGTCTTGAGGATTTTCCATGTAATGAGAAATCAAAGGAGATTTTGCCATTTTTGTTGCAAGCAAAAGCTCTCCATCAAGATTAGAAGAAAATTCAAGTTCTTTTATTCTTGCCGACTGATTTAAAATTTTTTTAGCATCTTTATTGAATAAAATTCTACTGCCAGCAACAACAAAAGCAATAGAAAAAAATGATGCAAAAAATAAAACAAAAAAATTAAAAACTATAGACTTTGCTTTAGACAACATTTCCTCCTTTATATATAAAAGCACAGTTTTTTTATTAGACTTATTGTAAGACTAGAACTTTGCTTTTCTAAGTCTTACTTTTTCTATGTCCTCGCAGAAAAGCTCGCGCAAATCGTTAAGTCCCAAAGCCATCAAAGCCATTCGGTCAATTCCAATTCCCCAGGCAAGAACAGGAACATCAACGCCCATTGCCTTTGTAACTTCCGGTCTGAAAATTCCAGAGCCGCCAAGCTCAAACCAGCCAAGTTTCGGATGTTTTATGTGAACTTCAATTGAAGGCTCTGTGAATGGGAAGTAGCCAGGAACATATTTTACGTCTGTTGCGCCTGCAATTTCCACTGCGAACATTTCAAGGAATCCGAGCAAAGTTTTCAAATTTACTTCTTCGCCAAGAACAATTCCTTCTGTCTGATAAAAGTCACTCAAGTGAGTCGCATCAACTTTATCATAGCGGAAACATCTTGCAATTCCAAAATATTTTCCAGGAATTTCTGCCTTGTGAAGCTGGTGCGCAGAAAGAACTGTTCCCTGGCTTCTCATAATCAAGCGGCGTGTAAATTCGTTGTCGAAGTTGTAGTTCCATCCGCGGCTTCCTGTGTTTCCACCGTTTCTGTGAACAGCCGCAACATTTGAAAGATAAGGCTCTTCAATTGACTTTGCGTGCGTCGGATACTTAAGTCTGTAAACATCGTGAATGTCGCGGGCTGCATGGAACTGAGGCATAAACAAAGCGTCTCCGTTCCAGAATTCAGTTTCTACAAGCGGACCATCAAATTCCTGAAAACCGAGCGAGCAAAGCTTGTCTTTTACTGACTCTAAAAACTGAACGTAAGGATTTGTGCGCCCCGGAATTATTCGTGCCGGTGGAATTGAAATATTGTATCCGCGGAAAGTTCCTTTTTTCCATTCACCGGAAGCAAGCATTGATGGAGTTATTTCTCCAATTTCATTTCCTGTGATTCCTGAATTCTTGAGCGCATCAGCCACGCCTTTAAATGCTTCTGTAAGTTTATAAATTACAGTTTCACGTTCAATAGTTTTAAATGGAGTTTCTGAAATTCCGCGTTTCTTTGTAAGTCCACCCATTATTTCAATTTCGGACTTTGTAAGATTTGCGGCGTCAAGCTGGCAGTTTTCAGCTTCGGAAGCTTTTTTTATAAGTGATTTTGCAACTGCGAATCTTTCTGGAAGAGGCGCGCCTGTGTATTCAGCTTTTTTTTCTGCATTCATGGCAAGAACATTGTCTTTGCTAAGCGAACCAAATGCAGAGCCTACATCTTTGTTTTCAATTCCAAGGGCAGCTGCAATTTCCGGCAGACGTTTTGGACCATTTTCCTTCAAATAAGAAACAATTCTTTCTTCTGCAAAACCGTCTTTAAAAATCTTTCTGCCAAAATCTGTAAGCTCAAAATATGTGTGCGGAGTGCGGGAAGTTTCTGCCAAAAGTTTTTTTCCGGCAAGCCAGCTGAATGCCTGATTTGCGTGGCCTTCCTTGTATCCTAATTCAGTCTGAAGCCTTGTTGAAGTAAGCTCGTCTTTTAAGCTGTAATGAAGAAGAACTTTTGTTTCAAGCGGATGAAGATTTTTAATTAAAGTTTTTAAGTCTGCCAATTTTATATGCACCAAAAAATTCCGGCTGCAAAACCTGTACTGCAAACCGGAGCAAAATGAAAATCACCTAACAGGCAAGTGAAAATAACTGTTCAGCAAAAATTATTTTGTAAAGATAACTTTTGAAGTGTATGTTGCCATTCTTACGCCTTTGTCATCTTTAAAGTATTTTTTTCTGTCTTTCTGAGCGTAAGTATAATGCTTGAACTGATTCTGCAAGGCAAAATCTTCGTAAACTGCAATTGCAACATTCATTGCTTCGCCCAAATCAAAACTGGACTGCATACAAGTATAAGTGAAAATAACTTCTCCAGTGAGCGGAGTAAATTCAAGCTGCAAAGTTACGTTCTTAGCTTTTGGATGCAAAGTTGAATATTTGTCTTCTATAGGAAGAACTTTTGTTTTTGTATCCGCATAGCTGTTTGCGGCTTCCAATGGATCTAAAGCCATTTTAGTTTCTAATGATTCTTCCTGCTGTGCAAAAACTGTTCCTGCTGCAAGCATAATTGCTGTTGCCAATATAAATATCTTTTTCATGCGATACCTCCTTTCAAGTAGCGTCAATAGTAAGTATACGGAACTATTCTATCAGTTTCCAAGAAAAAATCAAGGTCAACTTCATAGCGTCCGTTTTTTATGAAAATTCTTGGGTCACGGATTAAAAGCAAAGTCCCGGAAATTTCCTTGGGCTTGTTTTTTTCCATTGTGCGCCAATATTCTCTTACTGCATTTTTCGCCGCATTGCTGCACGCCTGCTTTATTCCTTCAAATCCGTCTTGAACAGAAGCTGAACCAGAGCCTTTTACTTTTGGGTGAATTATAGAAGTCCATCTTTTGTATTCGAGTTGCTGGGCTGAAGTTCTGTCGCAGTAAACCCAGCTTAAAAGCTTTCCGTCTTTGGGAACTGGATTGTGATATTCAAGGCGATTTATAGAAGAATCAAATTTTCTAACTTCGGAAAATTCCCAATATTCCTGAACTCCGCGTTTTTTGTCATAAGGCGTGTAGTCAAAATTCCAGCCGTACAAAAGTCCTTCCATTAAAAAAGGCGCAACTTGCTTTGTCCGTTCAATTGCGAATCCGTACAATTTTTCAAAGTCGGATTTTTCTTCCTGCTTAGAAATTTTTTGCTCTTGAACTGAATTTTCTTCTTCAAATTTTCCGGGGAAAGAATCTAGTTCCGCCCAAACTTGAATTCTAATCTGCTCATTCTGCAACGGAGCCTGGCAAAAAATATTCACGCTAAATAAAAGCAGAACGCAAAAAAAAAGCGGCTTTTTTATCTCCATGCGTCTTTCCATACTTTTAAAGGATGAATTCCCATTCTTGCAATAAAGTAAATCCAGGCAACAGCGAATCCCGCCAAATGCGCAAGATGTGCAATTCCTGAGCCGCCTGAAATTTGGCTTATAATTTCAATCAGCGCATAGACAAAAACAAGCAGCGGTGCAGCCACTGGAATTATTCCCCAGATATAAATTACATTTCGCGGAAAAATAACGGCATAGGCAAAAAGCAGCGCGTAAACAGCTCCACTTGCGCCTACAAGAAGAACAGTGATTCCAAGAAAATGATACAAAACCGTAGAAATAATTCCGTCAAGAATTCCGCACAAAAAATAAAAAAGCAGAAATTCCTTAGAGCCAACCGCGCGTTCCACGGAAATTCCAAAGAAAAACAAAGCCAGCATATTGAAAAGAATATGGCTCCAACCTGAATGCACAAAAAGGTAAGTGAGCGGCTGCCAATAATAATGAAGCAAAATTCCAAAATACGACATTCCAAGATAAACTTGAAGCCGCGGAAAAATCATTGTCAGGAAAAAAACAATCAGATTTAAAGCAATTATTATAGAGGTCGCGTTAAAAAAAGTGTAGCGGAATGGTTTTCGGATTATATTCATGAATTTGTTTTTTCTACAGCAGATTCTGTTTCTTTTGCGGAATTTTCATTTTGAGAAGAAGGATCAAAAACAGTAACTCTGTTTCTTCCGCTTCTTTTAGAAATGTAAAGAGCCTTGTCAGCCTGATCTACTAAAACTTTTGCAGAGCGCACAGGATTTGTTTCTACATTGAAAACAGAAATTCCGCCGGAAATTGTAATCTGCATATTATGGCCTTCATAGAAAACCGTGGTCTGTTCAATCCGCTTTCTTATGCGTTCTGCAACAAGCATCGCCTCGTCTTTTCCTGCATTGCACAAAAGAACTGTAAATTCTTCTCCGCCGTACCTTGAAGCAAGATCTCCTTCCCTTATGCTGTCGCTTATAATTTCAGCAACTTTTTTTAGAACATAATCTCCGCAGGCGTGTCCGTAAGTGTCGTTGAACTTCTTAAAGAAATCAATGTCGAACATTATAACGCTTAATGTCTGCTCGTGGGAAAATGCGGAGTCAAGCTTGTCTTCAAGAATATTGTAGAAGTAAAATTTAAGGCGAAGCTTTGTCATCATGTCGGTTGTGGACTGGTCAATCAAAGATGCGTTGTGAACTGCAACCGAAGCAAGAGAAGCGATTGTCTGAATTTCGTTTCTTTCATAAGTTGTGTAGTCAGCAGAAAGATTTTCCACAAAAATCCGCTCGCCCATAACAAGAATTCCGTTCAAGTGATTTTTTAGCATAAGCGGAACTATCAGCGACGGATTCAGCGATTCTATAACTTTTATTTCTTGCGATTCCGGGAATTTTTCAGAAAGCTCGTGCAAATCAAAAACATTTGAAGAACTGGATAAAAATTCAATAAGCGGAGAATCTATGCTGATTTTGTATTCGATTGTAGGATCTATTGCGATTCCTGAATAATTTTCTGAAAGCTTAAAATATTCGCTGCCAAATTCTTCTGAAATAAAAAGCCCCGCGCCTGTAACGCGCATTTGAGCCATCGCAACATAAAGAATCGATTCAATAAGCGGTGAAAATTCGATTGTTGAACAAAATGACTTTGAAATTTCAAGCATCTGCTGTAAATCGTAAATATGCTTTTCAAACTCGGCAATAACTTGTTTTTCTTTTGCCGCTGGAGTTTGAGTCTTTGCAGAAATTGCATTCTTTTTAGCCATTTTATTTCTTCTCTATATTTCCGATTATAACATAATTCTTCATTACTTCAAGAAAAACTTTCCACTGGCCGTTTTGATTTTCCATGCAGTCAGAATTGTCTCTGTTTCTTGAAGAAATCATAAGAACTTTTAAATTCGTTATAACTTCGGAACTTGGTTTTTTGGATTCGATAAGAATATCGTTTATTTTTTTGTAAAGCTGAAAAACATTCGTCGTTTCTGTCTGAATCAGTTCTTTTGCCTGCCTGTTAATTCTGTCGATGAGGCTTTTCAGCGTTGATTCAAATGTCGCGTCCTTATGGCTGTCTCTTATGAGCGAAGTGATGTTTGTTTCGTCAAATTCGTTTCCGCGCGTAAATTTGGATTCAAATGCGTTTATTCGTTCAAGAGAATCGTTGCAAGTAAACACGGAAGACGAGAATTCAGATTTGTATGCTGGATTATTGAAAAAACCTTCTATTACAATGTCATTTAAAAGCGGCTTTACGTGATCTTCGTAAAAAACTGAAATAAAATTCTTTAAAAGCTGAAGCGGCGTAATCCAAGCAAAAGAAAACGGCGTGCTTTGCCTAAGCTGAAAATCCAAATCCTTGCTGTATCCTTGAACTGCGGCGAGCGGCGCGCCCCCGAAGATTTGCTTTATTTCATTGTTTATTGCCGCGTCTTGAATTTCACCTTTTAAGCGGGCTTCATCTGTGCGGAATCTTGTTTCAAGATATTCAGCGTATTTTTGCCGTGAATTTCCATTGTAAACCGCGCGTTCTGGAACAAGCTCGTAGTTTTTCTTTGAAATTCTAATCATGCAGGAAAGAATTTCCTTGGTAAAAATGTGCTTTACGATATATTGAATTTTCTTGAAATTTTCTTTTAAGCTTTGAAGTTCCCTGTCTGAAATTTTTCCGCCTTTCTTCAGTCTAAAAAGGGCAAGAACCGCATTGTAAAGCGAATTCGTAATGTCCATTTCAGCAATGACAAAATACAAGTCAAGCAAAGAATTTTCCAGCAGTTCAATTGGCACTGGCTGAAATTCCGGCGTGTAGGAATCTTTTGTGCTGTAGCTAGGATCAAAAAGCTTAAGGGCGGTTATGTAGCTGAATTTGCAAATGTCATTCAGCTGCTTTATTTTATCTAAAGTTTCTTCAATTTTTATAAATGCAGGAGAATTCAGTTCTTTTTCAACTTTTTCAAGCTGTCTGTGCTCGGTTTCAAAATGCCGGATGAGCGACTGGGCTTCCATTGCGCTTTTTTTTCTATTTTCATAAGAAAGAAGATTTTCAAGAATTTCCCGGGCTTCGTTGTCAAATCCTGTAAAAATAAGCTGCTCTTCAAAATGCCGGCTTGTGTCCAAATCCGTAGAACAGTAAGTTTCTGAAAGAATGTCAAAAATTGGAGCTGTATTTATAAAAAGCACGCGCAAAGCTTCTGCAAAATCTGGCATGACAAGACCGTGCTTGTAGAGTTCCGGCGCAAGATTTTTCAGTTCGGATTCAATTTTTCTAACTGCCTGTCTTTGGAGGCTTTCTGGTGATGTTGGAGAAAATATTGTTTTGAAAAACTCTGCAATTATTTGAAAAAGCCCCATAATAGATTATTTTATGGATAAACAAGGATTTGTTCAAGTGCAGTAAAAACGCGTTTTGCGCAATGGTTTTCACAAAAACTGCTGGAAGAGTTCTTCGTAGTCTTTTACAGAAACGGAATTTACGATTTGCTCTCTTAGCTTTGCGCCGCCTTTTATTCCTGAGCTGTACGCGCAGAATTTTTTTCTCATCAGCATACAGGCGGCGCGTTCTCCGTGTTCTGAGACATTCATTTTAAGTTCTCGAAGTCCTGCTTCAAGTCGTTCTTTTGGAGTTTCTGTTTCGTACTTTCCTTCTGTAAGAAATTGTTTTGTTCTTCTGAATAAAAACGGATCTCCCATTGCGCCTCTTGCAAACATAACGGCATCTACGCCAGTCTGTTCAAGCATTAGTTTTGCAGTTTCCGGGCTGAACGCATCTCCGCTTCCAAAAACTGGAATTCTTTTTGCAACGAAGTCAACCAGCTGTTTTTGAATTTCCCAGTTGGCTTTTCCAGAATAGCCTTGGGCTTTTGTTCGCGCGTGAATTGTTATTGCGTCTGCTCCGGCTTTTAAAGCTGCGTCTGCGCATTCCTTCCATGTTATATTAGAAGAATCCCAGCCGCTGCGGATTTTTATTGTTACAGGAACATTGCCGCGTTCTGGATGCAATGAAGCGTATTCTATGGAAGATTCTTTTACGGCTTTTACTATTGAATAAAGACGTTCCGGCTCTTTTGTGAGCACGCTGCCTGCTCCGGTTTTTGTTATTTTGGGAACAGGACAGCCGCCGTTTATGTCTATGCAGTTGCAGTCAGTTTTTTCAAGGACGATTTTTGCAGCTTCTGCCATTGTCTGCGCATTTCCGCCGAAAATTTGAACACAGTAAATTTTTTCATTCGGGGCACGGCGCATAAGAAGCTCTGTTTTTTTATTTCCTCGCACAAGAGCTTCCGCAGAAACCATTTCCGTGGTGCAAAATGAAGCTCCGTATTCAACGCAAAGCGAACGAAACGCCATGTCGCTGTAGCCTGCAATAGGAGCTAAAAAGAGATTTCCGTCTAAATGAAGAGTTCCTATGTCTACTGGATGATAAAGGCTCATTCTTCCGGCAAGTTAAAGACTTTGCAGCTGTTTGTCCAAAGCTGGTCAGAAAGTTTTTCCAAGTCAGTTTCAAGCATTTCCGCCAAAAATCTTGCAGTGGAAGGCAAATATGCCGGCATTGTTCTTTTTCTTTCGCGGAATTCAGCCGGAATCATAAAAGGACTTTCAGTTTCCAAAAGAATTCTGTCTAGCGGAATATTAAGAACTGTTTCGTGCAGATTGCGGGCGTTTCTGTAAGTCAAATTTCCTGCAAAAGAAAAATAAACATTCATTCCTGCGTCAAGGCATTTTTTTGCATAAGGAGCATCTTCGCTGTAGCAATGAAAAATTGCGCCTTTTTCCGGCAGTCTGTCCTGAAGAATTTCAAAAATGTCTTTTCCTGCATCGCGGTTGTGGATTATGACTGGAAGATTGTGCTTTTGGGCAAGCTCCAGCTGAGTTATAAAAAGTTCAATCTGGCGGCGTTTGTCTCCGTACTGCTTAAAATAGTCAAGTCCAGTTTCTCCAATTGCCACAACATTTGGAAGTGAAACACTTTCTTCTATTATCTTAATCCAATCTGCGCCAGGATTGTTTACTTCTGACGGACCGACTCCAACGGCATGATAAACACCTTTCTGCGACTTTAGGAACGCATATTCTTTTTTGAAGTCAAGAATGCTGTTGTTTATGCTTATAATTCTTGTAACGCCGGCTTGTTTTGCCTGCTGAATAACGCTAATCTGTCTTACAGGGTCGTCATAAATCAACCCTATATGGGCGTGAGTATCAAAAAACTGCATGGCTTTTCCTTAAAAACTTGAAAGACTTTTCTAAAGAAGATTCCCTAGAAAATTTTAATATTTTTTAATTAACTATCCGATATATTACTAATAAGATAACATAGGAACGCTTTGAAGTCAAACATAATTTGCCTTTGCTAGGTCAGTCCGTTTGACAGCATAGCCGCCCTTTGATATACTGTTTGTTCGGTAATTCAGAAGTAGTTTTAAAAGTCAAGTTTTAAAGCTTGCTTGTTATTTTCTGAATAAAGTTTTTTACGGAGATTTTTGTGGCGCACTCTCGCAAATACAAGAGATTAGAAAAAAATATAGTTTCCCGTATTATGCATGCCTTTAGACTTTTCTTTGTTTCTATAGGCAAGATTTGCACAAATGTCGTAAAATTCTTTGACGGAAAACTTACTTTGATGATTGTTCCGCATTCGCAGGGAAAAGTTTTCAGCGTGCAGACAAATGTTTTTGCGCTTGTACTTGGAATTATTCTTGCAATTGGAATTACAGGCTCATTTGTTTATTTTAATCAGAAAAACGCTTCCTCTGGACTTGAAATTTCACGGCTTAGGGACGAAAATAGAGAAACTCTTGCAAGCCTTGACGAGCTTAGGGACGAAAACAACAACCTTCTTCAGACTGCAAAAAAATTCCAGTCAACTTTAAGCCAGTCTCTTTCGCTTTTGGGAATAAACCAGAACACAGGAACTTCAAAATCAGCCGGAAGAAATTCAGACCTTTCATCTTTGTTTGACACACAGGACATAACTTCAGGCTCTTTAAAGGAAACTTCCGACATAAAGCAGCTTACAGCCTATTTGGAAAGCGCAGTTCGTCCAGTTGAGCAGATTGGAAAAATGCTCGAAAACCAAGGCGCGCTTTTTTCTGACATTCCGAATGTCTGGCCTGTAAAAAACGGAATCGGACACATTTCCATGGAATTCGGCCAGAACCAGCATCCGATTACACAGCAATGGTACATTCACAAAGGACTTGACTTTAGTACTTGGAGGCAAGGAGATCCTGTTATTGCTACTGCTAACGGACAGGTTGTTACAGTCACTTACGATGACAGTTTTGGTCTTTATGTGATAATCAAGCACAAGCATGGAATTTATACACGCTATGCGCATCTTGGCACAACTCGTGTAAAGAAAGGCGATACCGTTGCCCAGCGTCAGATAATTGGAACAATCGGAAACACAGGAATCACAACAGGACCGCATCTTCATTACGAAGTTCACATTGGTTCAGACGTAGTAGATCCTGCAAAATACATCAACGTAAAATAATATGGCAATTTTTAACGACAATATTTCCATTAACAGCATCCTTGGCGCAGGCTCTTCTGTAAAAGGCGATGTCAAGATAAACGGATTTGCTCGTATTGACGGCGATATTGACGGAAACATAGAAGCCACAGGAAACGTTATAATCGGCGAAAATGCCAGAATCCGCGGAAACATAAAAGCAAAATCAATAACAGTCATAGGCGGAATTGTTCTTGGCGATATTGTTGCGCCGGATTTTATAAAGCTTCTTTCTTCAAGCGTGGTAATCGGAGACTTGCAGACAAAAAAACTTGTCTCGGAAGAAAATGTTGTTCTGCACGGCCACTGCATTTCACTTTCAGACAGCGCGGAATTTGCAGCCGCAGTTTCACGGCAGGAAAACATGAAGGCAATTTCTTCAATGTCCATAAGGATTTAAAATGGAAGTTGAAGGCACATCCTCAAGCCTGTATTTTTCCGCGGCAGCTTCCATAGCAAACGCCCAGGCTCAAAAAGCCCAAAAAGACGAAAAATCCCAGAAAACAGACAAAACAAGGCGGAAACTTTTTTCCAACGCAATGGAAAAGGCCCGGGAAGAATTCGCTCTGCAAAAAGACGGCTTACCTAAGGAAATTGCGGGGCTGGACACGGAAGACGCTGCAATTTATTTAAAAGATCAGGCCGACATGGCGGCGGACCGCCTAAAGGAAAAGCAGACGCCGGAAGAATTCGCTGACTACAGAAAAAAAGTGTCACAGTTTTTAAGATACCTTGCAAAAAACAACTTTGAAGTAAAAAAAAGAGAACGGCGCGGATTCACAAGAAAAGGAAAGCCGCTTGATCCGCAGTTTAAGATTGTAGTCATAAATCAGAAACTGGACGAAATGGCAAAGTGGCTTTTAAGCTCGCACAAGGAAGCTTTCTCAATGCTTGCCCGAGTAAACGAAATCAGCGGCCTGCTTGTAGACCTTATGGCGTCATAATTGATAAACTAAGACAATTGGAGTTTTTATGTCTGATATTTTTGAAAGCGATATATATGAAGAAAATGAAGATCTTGCCTCTCTTGAAGACTTGCAGGAATCAGAAAGCACTGACTCAAGGAATTTTGTTTTTCCCAAAGAACTTTACAAGCTTAAGCTGGTGTATTCATTTGAAGGGATTTACGCCACGTTTCCCGGCGGAAAGCTGAACGACGGCGACAAAGTGATTGTTCCCACCCGCTATGGACTTGACCTTGCAGAAAACCTTGGAATTTCAAAAGTTCCCGTTGGAATAAAACCCGGCGATGTTGTGCAGATTGCGCGCAAGGCAAACAATGACGACTTTGAAAAAGCTGCTTCGCTTGCAGAAACTGAAAAGTCTGCATTCAAAGTCTTCCGCGAAAAAGTAGAGCATCATCATTTGGACATGAAGCTCATTTCCGTGCATTTTCTTGTGGGCGAACAGAAAGCCTTGTTTTTCTTTTCCAGCGATAACCGTGTTGACTTCCGCGAACTTGTAAAAGACCTTGTTTCAATCTTTAAAATGCGAATTGAACTGCGCCAGATTGGAGTGCGCGATGAATGCCGAATTACAGGAGGGCTTGGAGTGTGCGGACGGCCTTACTGCTGCAACAGCATAAGCGACAAACTCCGGCCTGTAAGCATAAAAATGGCAAAGGAACAAAACCTAAGCCTTAACTCCATGAAAATCAGCGGACAGTGCGGACGACTTTTGTGCTGCCTTAGCTATGAGTACGACTGGTATTCCGAGGCACGCAAAAAGCTCCCGAATGAAGGCATAAGACTTTTTTACGACGATACAAATTTCCGCGTAATTGAAGTGAACCCCATAACTTCCATGGTAAAAATGCTTGGAGAAGACGGCCGTGTAATCGAAGTGAACGCCAAACGGTTTGTCCGCGAAGGCAACAGATGGAAAATCGGAAATTAAAAAACTGAAAGAGCGCACAACTGTTGAAAATAAAAATGATAGGGAATATACTTAAATCCATATCAAAGAGGTTTTTATGCTTTTAGTTGACAAAAATATAAAAGAACTGGTTTCGCAGGGAAAACTCATTGTTTCAGGTTATAAAGAAGAAAACTTAAAAGGAATTGCCTACGAACTTTCTGTTGATTGCATATATGACTCTCAAAAAAATATCGTTTTGTCTTTTGAACTGAAACCGGGAGACGTGGTTTACATAAAATCAAATGAAGAAATAGAACTTCCGCCTCAACTGACCGCTCGGATTATTGAAAGAAATTCAGTTATGAGAATGGGACTTAAAGTTGACGGTCCGCAATATATTCCGGGGCACAGAACATTCTGCTTTTTACGCGTTCAAAATATTTCTGACTCGGTTCTTACAATTTCTAAGGGATTTGGAATTGCACAGATTGTTTTTGAAGAACTAAAGGAAATCCCTGAGCAGACTTACGACAAGCAGCACGGAGCTTCATTCAGAAACGAAAAAGACTTTGTAGGAGTTGGAAAATATCAGCCTGAATACGACAAGCTTATGAAGGAATACAAAGACGCAAAAGAAGATCTTGAATCTTTAAAAGAAAAGATTTATGGAAATGTTCTTACAATAATGGGCGTTTTTGTTTCAATATTTACACTTGTAAGCGTGAATATCCAGGCATTTGCAAGAGAAACCATTTCTAAAAACCTAATAGCAACAGTAAATCTCTGCCTCCTTACCTGCATTGCAACTTTGCTTGGATTTGTAATGCTTATAGTTAACAAAGGCAAGAAGAAATGGTTTAATGCAGTTTATACTGTGTTTTTGATATTGCTTGCCGCCTCAACAATAATTCTTGCCTTGTTAAAAAACTAATTTCCCCATTTAATCTGCATTTTTTTGATAATTTTCTGCAATTAAATATGCGGAGGATTTATGGAAGAAATGCATGAACTGACTCCCGCTGAAAAATGGGAGCAGGCGACACTGGCTGACAACTTTATCTTTTGCAAAGTCATGACGGCAAACCCGGACTTGTGCAAGGAGCTCCTGGAACTTCTTCTTAACATAAAAATTGAGCGGATTGAAATTCATGTGGCAGAAAGAAGCTTTAAAGTTGACTACGATTCAAAGGGAATTCGGTTCGATGTCTATGTAAAGGACGGAACTGGCCGCTGCTTTGATATTGAAATTCAAACTACAAACAGAACAAATCTTGCCAAGCGCGCAAGATATTACCAAGGACTTATGGACGTTGACAGCCTTGTTTCCGGCGCGGATTACAGCGAGCTTAACGAAAGCTACGTTATTTTTCTGTGCATGGAAGATGCCTTTGGAAACGGACTTCCCGTATATGATTTTCATCAGGTTTGCAAGCAGAATTCTGAAGTTTTATTAAACGACGGAACTCACAAAGTCTTCTTCAATGCTTCAAAATATGATAAAATGCCCACGAAAAGCCTAAGGGAATTCTTTAAATTCCTTAATGGACTGAATGCGGCCTCGGACTTTACAGACCAGCTTGAGCAAAAAGTGAGGTACGCCAAGGCAAATGCGCAATGGAGGCATAGGTTTATGACGTGGGAACAGGAAATGCGAATCCAAGTAAAAGAAAAATCCGAGCAGCTTGCAAAAATCATAGCAAAAGAAATGGTTGAAGATAGAGTTAATGCTATGAGGGCAGATATAGAAAAAGAAGCTAAAGATTTAGCAAAAGAAATGGTCGAAGATAGAGTTAATGCCATAAGAAAAGACATAGAAAATGAAGCCAAGGAAAAGGCAAATGAAATTGCGGAAGAACAAACAGCTGAAAAAGTTGAGGAGACTGCCAGAAAGATGCTTGCGGAAAAAATTGCGCCGGAAGTGGTTGCAAGATGCACTGGACTTTCTTTGGAGCAGGTGAAAAAGCTTGTCATTAAAGAGTAGATTCCGCTAAAGAATTCTGCGGAATTTGCCGAAAATATAGCGTTGCTTCTACAAACCGTAGGCAGTTCTAAAGGTTACAAAAATTTAATTTTTTTTGTTGACTTATAGATTGTCTTGGGGTAGAATAACGATATGATATCGTATGGTATCGCAAAAAATAAGGAGGCTAAGAGATGAAAAAGACTCTTATCGCGGTCGCAGCGGCTGCCGCACTTACAGCAACTTCTGCTTTCGCAGAAATCACATTCGGAGCATGGCTTCGCGTGCTCGGTTCACCAATCGCTTCTACAGGTGAAGAAGTTGTAGCAGGAATGGAGAACTCATGGGGATGGGGCGCACGTACAGCCCGTATCGACATCAACGGCGTTTCTGAAGACGGAAAAGCTGGTTTCAGCATGGGTGTATACAACGATGTATATGGCGGACTCGGAACTGGAGACCGCTTCAACCTTTGGGTTAAGCCAACTGACACAGTAAAGATTTCTATCGGTAAATACGACTCTCCAGACAATGGACTCCGCGGCGACTTCTGCTACGGTCAGTGGAACTGGCTCAGAGCTTACAACTGGGCAGGATTTGAAGATGAAGGTCTCACATTCGACGGAATCTGGAGAAAAGGTCTTATGGTTGAGGCTGATCCAATCGATGGACTCCACCTCTTCGCAGTTATCCCAATGGACAAGACTGATGACGGAAACTACTATCACACAGCAGAATGGACATACCGCAATGCGCAGGTTGGATTCGGATATGCAATCGAGGGTGTAGGTAAGCTCAAGGCACAGTGGATTGGTGACTGGTCATATACAACAAAAGCAGACAGTGATGGAAATGCAGAAGTTGATGAAGACAAAACAACAGGACAGATTGGTGTTGCATTCGACATCACAGCAATCGAGAACCTCTATGTAACTGTAGGTGCACGCTTCGGTATCGCAGACAAGGACTATGCTCCTGGCTACCTCAAGATGGCATTCTCAGCTGGTGCTTCTTATCAGGTTTCTGATGCTATGAAATTCTCTGTTTCTGGCGGTTATAGACAGTTTCAGGACAAGTGTGTTGGCGACGATGATGACAGTCTTTTCTTCGTAGGAGCTGGTGTAGACTTCACTGTAATGGACGGACTTGCAGCAGTTGCTGATGTTCGCTTCCAGAATAACAACTTCGGAAAAGACGGTGACGAAGGTGCTATCAGCTTCCTCATTGGAGTTAACAAGTCTATTGGAAGCAACGGTTCCCTTGGTGTTGGCTTCCAGGGCGCAACAAACGGCTGTGGTCTTGTAGTAGCTGGAGGAGATTCTAATGGTCTCGTAGCTGGATACAACCCAGTTGCAGGAACTGTTACTGGCGACGGCGATGAATTCGTTTGGGCAATCCCAGTATCTGTAAGCGTTTGGTTCTAGGCGATTGTCCAAAGGACAATCTCTGCGAGTTTGCTTTGCAAACTCGGTCGATCTGACAGTTTTGCGAGCAAAGCTGTCGGGGGTTGTTCTTGGCACACATAATGTGCAACCAAAGCGAAAGCCTCCCAAAAGGGAGGCTTTTTTGTGTTTAAATGAAAGGGCAATAATACAATTTTCTCTGTTGCTATCTGTGTGATATTAATTTTAGAAAGAAATGTTTTTTCCTAAAAAACAGAGTGTTTCTTTGGAAAAAACAAAGTGTTTTAAGCTAAAAAACGAAATGTTTTAAAGTCAAAAACAATGTGAAACTAAGTTAATTCCTAACTGCTATGGGACACTGCCGGTTTCACTGTCCCGCATTTCTTGCAAGGATGAGTAAACTAGACTTTCAGCGTAAAGAAAAAAATTGAGAAAAACACAAATCGGGTTTATAATTAAATATAGGCAGTTTTTAGAATTACATCAGGAGGCTTTTATGGCAGTTACAGCATATTCACTTGGAGCGGCAGAAGAAGTTACAGGAAGCCGGCATATACTTGAAATTGACGGACGCAGCATAATGGTAGACTGCGGAGCTTTTCAGGGGCGAAGAGCAGAATCAGACAAAAAGAACAGGGAATTCAGTTTTCCGGCGGACAAAGTTGAAAGCGTTGTTTTGACCCATGCGCATTACGACCACTGCGGGCTTCTTCCTGTTCTTATGAAAAACGGATACGACGGAACAATTTATGCAACTCCGGCAACAAGAGACCTTGCAAACATCGTTATGATGGACAGCGCGCGCATTCAGGCACGGGACGCGGAATTTCTTGCAAAGCAGGCAAAAAAGAAAGGCGAAGCTTTTACCTGGAGGCCTCTGTATAATGAAGCGGACTGCGTAAAGGCGGCAAACCAGATTGTTACGCTTGGCTACAACCGCAAAATGTACATTGCCCCGGACGTTCAGCTTGAATTTTTTGACGCAGGGCATATTCTTGGAAGTTCCCTCGCCTACTTTACAATTACAGGGCAAAGAAAAAATCAGCAAGGACCAAACGCGGGCTCAGGAAGCGGCTCAAGACCAAAACTTTGGCACAAACTGTTCGGCGCAAAACTTTCTTCAAAAAATGAGCAAGCGCAAAATGCAGACGGAGCAGACGAGCTTAGAGTTCTTTACACAGGAGACTTGGGAAGACGCAACAAGCCAATCATAAAAGACCCGGCAACAAATATGCCAGCCCCAGACTACATCTTCATGGAAAGCACTTACGGCAACAGGCTTCATGCGGAAACTTCAAGCACAATGTATGAGCTGGAAAAAGTTGTGCGCCAGGCAATCGACTCAAAAGGAAAAATAATCATTCCAACTTTTGCAATTGAGCGCGCGCAGGAAATTGTTTATTACCTTCATCTTTTAGTTGACCAAAAAAGAATTCCGCAGATTCCAATTTACATGGACAGTCCTATGGCAGTAAATGCAACTGGAATCTATCAGCTTCATCAGGAATGCTATGACGCCGCAACTCAGGAAGCGTTCCTTGCACACCACAAAAATCCGTTTGGCTTTAACTCGCTTCAGTTCATTACAAGCGTCGATGAATCCAAGGAGCTTAACAAGAAAAGCGGTCCTATGATAATTTTGAGCGCAGACGGAATGTGCGAAGCCGGACGCATTCTTTACCACTTGGCGAACAACATTTCAAATCCGAACAACATAATTCTGATTGTAGGCTATATGTCCGAACATACTCTGGGCCGCAGAATTCTTGAAGGCGAAAAGGAAGTGAAGATTCTTGGCGACTGGTACAAGGTGAATGCTCAGGTAAAGCAAATTGACTCATTCAGCGCGCACGCCGACTACAAGGAAAGCACCGAATGGCTCAAGCTCATAGACACAAGCAGGCTCAAAAAGATTTTCCTTGTGCATGGTGAAAAAGATGCGCAGGCACACCTTAAAGGCTACCTTGCAGAAAACGGATTTCCGAATGTTGAAATTGTAAAGTACGGCGAAACATACAATTTGGAATAGTTCAAATGGAAAAGGAAGTTGAAGAAAAAATAATCAGCCTTGAAACAAAGCTTGCCTACCTGGAAGACTTTATAAACCAGCTTCAGGCTGTTTCCGTAGAGCATACAGAAACTATTGAGCGGCTCAGGGCTGAAAACAAGATTTTATCGCAGAAGCTGCACGAAGTTTCTGACATTCTTGAAGGCGACATTCCAAACAGAAAGCCGCCGCATTACTAAAAAAATTCCCGGCTGTTTTTGCAACCGGGATTTCTTGTTTTATATTTTGCTGTGGGAATCGGGCAACGACACATCAATGTTTCTGAAAAAATTCAGTTAATTTGTCTCCTGATTGCCGTATCAAGTAAGACAATGACATTTTGATTTAGTGAATAACTTAAACTGATATTTTTATCAAAAAACTTCAGATTATATAAGATTATAAATTCCAAAGAATACCAGCACCGCAGCTCCAATCGCAAACAGATGGAAAATGCTGTGAGTCCATTTGAAATTCCGCATCATAAAGAACGCAAGGCTTATTCCATAAGCGGCTGCTCCTGCAAACAAGAACACTTTGCTTGAAAAACTCAATGCAATAGCTCCAGAGGCAACAAGTCCTATTAGAATTGCCGCAAAAACTATGTACGTAAAAACTGAAAATGAATGAAGCCTTGCGCCGAACACTGCATACAAAACCAAAAGGAATGCAAGAATTCCCCAAAGAACAGCGCAGGCAGTTGTAGCAGGTCCAGACATTTTAGCAAGCATTAAAGGTGTAAAGATTCCGCCTATAAAAAGATAAATTGCGCAATGATTAAAAATGGAAAATACTTTTTTTGCTTTTGAAGGTGAAATCGCATGGTAAAGAGTCGCCATAAGGTGAAGCACAAAAAGGCTTGAGCCGAACACCGCAAATGTTGAAATATAAGTGCTTTTCTGCAAAGCCGGGGCATAAAAGTACGCGCGGATAACTAAAAGAACAATCGCCGAAACACTAAGCCCCGCTCCGATTCCGTTTGCAATTGAACTTAACACATCTTCGCCAAGTGTAAATGGACGCGGCTGGCGTGCATTGTAAGACAAGCGTGCATTTGCCTTTTGCGCCCTAAGCTCACGTTTTCGCTCCCGTTCAGCTGCTTTTTCCTTTTTCTTTTCTGCATCCATAGAATAGTCAACTTTTATCTGATGGATTTTTTCCTTTGCCTGAGCCTTTATAGTTTTTATGGCTGCTTTTCTTTTTGCCTTCAAGGATTTTCTTGTGATTCTGCGGGTAATATCGCCCATGACAAACCTCGTTAAAATTAATTGAAACCTCTAAAAACTTAAATTTTTTGAGGAAACTCTGAACTTGTATTATACAACATTCCAAGTCTTTTTTAAATACGTAAATATCAATACAAAAAACACCCGGCATCTTTTTAGACACCGGGCAAAAATGAAAGGAGGAAAAAATGAAACAAATACTATTTTTTATTTTGAACTGCTTCTTTTCTTTGAAACAACATCAAAGATTACAGCAAGTAAAAGAACAAGTCCTTTTACCGCGCGCTGCCAGTTCGCATCAACACCAAGAATCGACATACCGTTGTTCAGGATTCCCATAAATACAGCGCCGATTACAGCACCACCTACAGTTCCTGTTCCGCCGTAAGCAGAAGCTCCGCCGATAAAGCATGATGCAATCGCATCCATTTCATAGCTTGTTCCAACAGTAGGAGCGGCAGAGTTCAATCGAGCGGCGCAGACAAGGCCTGCAACAGCTGCAATGAATCCCATGTTTGTGTAAGCAAAGAACATAACATTATCAGTGTTTACACCTGAAAGGCGGGCAGCTTTTTCATTTCCGCCGATTGCATAAAGATAGCGGCCTGGAACTGTATTTTGTGTATAGTAAGAATAGATTCCGACAATCACTGCAAGAATTACAAGGATAAGCGGAAGTCCTTTGTCCTGAGCAAGTAGCCAGCCAACAAGCATAATAACAGCGCACAAAACAACCTGCTTTCCCATAAACGAGCCGGCAGAAGACACAGAATATCCCTTTCTCTTTTTTGACGCGCGGCTACAAAGTGCTGATGCCACAGTAACAAAGCAGCAGATAACGGCAATAATCAAAGTTACAATCAAAGTAATCTGCGCATTCTTGTCAACAAGAGCATAATAGGCATCTTCTGAAGCTTCAAAAAGCTCGTCTGTAGCCTGCTCAAGCGCAAGGTCTGGAAGATAGCTGTTGAAGATATTCATGAATGTTGAAGGGAACGGAGAAATTGTCATTCCGCCAAGAAGGATCAAGGCAACTCCGCGCCACAAAAGCATTCCGGACAATGTACAAATAAACGGCGGAATGTGAACATAAGCAATAAAAAATCCGTGCCATGCACCGATTGCTGTTCCGACAATAAGGCATACAATAATCGAAGGAATAACCGGCCAGCCAAGATTTACAATTAAAATTCCTGCGACCGCGCCAACAAGACAAATTACAGAGCCAACAGAAAGGTCAATGTTTCCGCCGGTAAGAATACACAGAAGCATACCAGTTGCAAGAATTACAACCCAGGCGTTCTGGTTTATAAGGTTTGTAATATTTTCCGGTGCAAAAAGCGATCCTTTTCCGAATCCAACAATCAAAGCCTGAAAAAACAGCATGACTGCCAGAAGAATAAAAATCATCGTGTTACCCTTAAGCATTTTCTTTAAGCTGTTTGTATTAACTGCCATATTTACACTCCTAATAAATTTTGGCTATTTATTTTCCGAGCTGATGATGCATGACATGATTTTTTCCTGACTTGCATCCTTCGCATTCATTTCTGCAATCATGCGGCCTTCATTCATAACATAAATACGGTCGCTCATTCCAAGCACTTCCGGCATCTCAGAAGAAATCAGAATTACAGATTTTCCTTCTGCAACCATGCGGTTTATAATGCAGTAAATCTCGTACTTTGCGCCAACATCAATTCCGCGTGTCGGCTCGTCAAGAATCAGAATATCCGGATCCGCAAAAAGCCATTTTCCAAGAAGAACTTTCTGCATGTTCCCGCCTGAAAGATTTCCTACAGCTTCGTCTACAGTTGCGCATTTTGTCCTCATTTCTTTTGATGAATCCTGGGCAACGCGCCTGCATTCGTCAAAGTTGTAGATTCCGTGCTTAGAAACTTTTTCCGGCCTTGCTGAAACTGTGTTCTGCGTGATTGTTTGTGAAAGAATAAGCCCGTTGCCTTTGCGGTCTTCTGTAACATAGGCAATCTTGTGGCTGATTGCTGACTTTACATTCGGAAGCTCAATTTCTTTTCCGTTAAGAAAAATCTGTCCGGAAATATTCGCGCCATAGGAATGTCCAAAAATGCTCATTGCAAGTTCTGTGCGGCCGGCTCCCATAAGCCCCGAAATTCCAAGAACTTCGCCTTTACGCAAATTGAAATTCACGTTGTCGCAAACCTTGATTCCGTCGAAAACAGGATGGTCAACGCACCAGTTCTTGACTTCAAAGCAGACATCTCCGACTTTTGAAGCGCGCTTAGGAAATCTATCTGTAATATCACGGCCAACCATCGCCGCAATAATTGTATTCTCTGAAAAATCGTCTTTGCTCTTGTCGAGCGTTTTTATTACAGCGCCATCTCGGATAACTGTAATTTTGTCAGCAACATAAGAAATTTCATTCAGCTTGTGGGAAATAATAATTGAAGTCATTCCCTGTTTTTTGAATTCAAGGAGCAAATCCAAAAGATGCTTGGATTCATTTTCATTCAAGGAAGCGGTTGGCTCGTCCAAAATCAAAAGCCGAACTTTTTTTCCAAGCGCCTTGGCAATTTCTACAAGCTGCTGCTTGCCAACGCCAATGTCCTTTATAAGTGTATGTGATGATTCTTTAAGACCAACTTCCGCAAGAAGGGAATCAGCCTTATCGAATGTTTCTGCCCAGTCAACCTTGAATTTTGAGCCGCGCTCATTTCCAAGGAACATATTTTCCGCAATCGTCAGAAGAGGAACAAGAGCCAGCTCCTGATGAATAATTACAATGCCCAGCGATTCACTGTCTTTTATTGTCTGGAATTTGCAGAGTTTGCCGTCATAGATAATATCGCCGGAATAAGAGCCGTATCCGTAAATGCCGCTTAAAACATTCATAAGAGTAGACTTTCCAGCTCCGTTTTCGCCGCAGAGAGCATGAATCTCGCCTTCTTCCACAGAAAGCGTAACGTTGTTCAGAGCTTTGACGCCAGGAAACTCTTTTGTAATATTCCGCATTTCCAATAATGCCTTTGCCATTGGAATCTCCTATTTTAAGCCGATTATAAACTTCTAAAAAAGACGGGGCTTTTGACCCCGCCTTGACCATTTTAGTTTTTACTATTTAAGCTGAGCTTCTGTGTAATATCCAGAATCAACAAGGAGAGCCTTGTAGTTTGAAACATCAGCATAAACTGGATCACAAAGGTATGAAGGAACAATTCCTTTTCCATTGTCATAAGTCTTTGTGTCGTTGATTTCTGGTTTTGTTCCCTGAAGAAGTGCGTCAACCATTCCAACAACTTTTTCTGCCAAAGTGCGTGTGTCCTTGAAAACAGACATTGCCTGAGTTCCCTTGAGCATGTTCTTTACAGAACCAATGTCGCAGTCCTGTCCAGTAACAATCGGGAAGTTTGCCTTTGTGTAGCCAGCTGCAACAAGAGCGTTTGTGATTCCCATTGCAACAGAGTCATTTGAAGAATAAACAGCGTCAAGCTTTGTTCCGCGTGGACCATATCCATTTGAAGTAATAAGGTTTTCCATGCGTTTCTGTCCTTCTTCTGTAGACCAGTTCAAAGTTGCGCACTGTGCTTTTGAAGTCTGTCCTGAACGGCAAACGAGAACTCCGCTGTCAAGGTAAGGCTTGAGTGTGTCCATAGCTCCGCCGAAGAAGAAGTTGATATTGTTGTCATCTGGAGATCCTGTGAAGAATTCAATGTAAGCAGGGTCAGATTTTGTGCGGTTCTTAAGATTCAGCTTGTCAACAAGATATTCACCCTGAATTGTTCCTACTTTGTAGTTGTCGAATGTTGCATAGTAAGAAACTGAATTTGTGTTCATAATCAAGCGGTCATAAGCAATAACCGGAATTCTCTTTTTCTTTGCACCGTCAAGCGCGTTTTTAAGAGCTGAACCATCAATAGAAGCAACAACAAGAACGTTGCATTTTCCAGTAATCATGTTTTCAATCTGGGAAACCTGAGTTGCAATGTCGTTGTTAGCATACTGCAAGTCAACAACATATCCTGCTTTTTCCAGCTGAGCCTTCATGTTTGCTCCGTCCTGGTTCCATCTCTGCAAGTCTTTTGTAGGCATAGAAACACCTACTTTTGTTCCTTTCTTTTTTGCTGCGAAACATGGAAGCACGAGCGCGCAAGCCAAAAGAACAGCGATAATTTTTTTCATAAGATAAACCTCCTTAAAAATGCATATCTTATTTTTTTAGTTAACAGAACTCCAAAAATGTTCCGTTACGTTCTAGATTGATTAAAGTATACAATATGAAACGTTTTCTGAATTCCCAATTTTCTTGATTATTTTGTTAATTTATGTGATTTTTTGAATAAATCTATAAAAAACGAAAGAAGAACATTAGGATTTTTTTGTTGTAAGAAAAATACAGAACGGCAAGAACGTAAAATATTCCCCGAAAAAAAACTCCGGGCAAGGAGGCTTACATTCCTTTTCCCGGAGCATATTCTACAAAGGTCCCGAGGTTGAACCCTATTGTATAAAAATTAAAAACAGCTATTTCACTCTCTTATAGCCGTAAACAGCCAAGTCTCCAAGCTCTTCTTCTATGCGCAAAAGCTGATTGTACTTTGCCATGCGGTCTGAACGAGATGCAGAACCTGTTTTAATCTGTCCTGAATTTGTTGCAACCGCAATGTCGGCAATTGTTGAATCTTCTGTTTCGCCGGAACGGTGAGAAGTTACGCTTGTATATCCGTGGCGGTGAGCCATTTCAATCGCATCAAGTGTTTCTGTAAGAGAGCCAATCTGGTTTACTTTTATAAGAATTGAATTTGCGCATCCAAGCTCGATTCCTTTCTTAAGATATTCAACATTTGTAACAAAAAGGTCATCGCCAACTAGCTGGCATTTTGAGCCGATTTTGTCAGTAAGAAGTTTCCAGCCTTCCCAGTCGCTTTCCGCCATTCCGTCTTCAATTGAATCAATCGGGTATTTTGAAATAAGGTCTGCAAGATAATCTGCCTGCTGTGCGGAAGTAAGTTTTTTTCCGTCCGCGCCTTCTTTCCAAGTATAATCGTAAATTCCATTCTCATAGAATTCAGAGGAAGCGCAGTCCATTGCGATTTTCACATCTTTTCCAGGCTCGTATCCTGCTTCTTTTATCGCCTTTACGATTGTATCAAGAGCATCTTCTGTTCCGTCAAGCTTAGGAGCAAAACCGCCTTCATCGCCTACAGCAGTTGAAAGTCCGCGCGCCTTTAAAACAGCCTTCAAGCTATGGAAAACTTCTGTTCCCATGCGGATTCCTTCCTTAAATGAAGAAGCTCCAACCGGGCGAATCATAAATTCCTGGAATGCAATAGGAGCGTCTGAATGCTGGCCGGCATTTATAATGTTCATCATTGGAACTGGCAATGTGTAAGTGTTTGTTCCGCCAATGTAACGGTAAAGAGGAATTTCAAGATAATCAGCGGCCGCTTTTGCCACTGCAAGTGAAACACCAAGAATTGCATTTGCGCCAAGCTTGGATTTTGTTTTTGTTCCGTCAAGTTCAATCATTTTTTTGTCGATTGCGCGCTGCTCAAGTCCGCACATTCCAATAAGAGCCGGAGCAATTACTTTGTTAACATTTTCAACTGCCTTGAGAACACCTTTTCCCAAGTAGCGTTTTTTGTCTCCGTCGCGAAGTTCAAGCGCTTCATTTTCGCCAGTAGAAGCTCCAGAAGGAACTGATGCTCTGCCAAACGCGCCGCTTTCCAAAGTAACGTCAACTTCTACCGTAGGATTTCCGCGAGAATCAAGAATTTCACGTCCGACAATTTTCTGAATTTTACAACCGCCCATAATTTCCCCCTGGGATAAAAATATAGTTAGCTACTGCTAATCAATTTAAATATAATAAAATCCAGTGAATTTTTCAAGTTAAATTCAAAAATTTTTTCAGAAACTTTATTTCTGTGCCACGACACTTGTCATTTTCCGACTTATTAAGGAATCCACAAATTATTGAAACAAACAGGCAAAAAAGCTATAATTTGCAATCATGATAAATCCATTAGCACAAGAATTAAATGACGCGCTCAAAGGCACAACGCCAGGCGAGCTGCTTTCTGATGTTGGAACAAGACTTTACTTTCCAAAGGGAATAATCGCACAAAGCGCAGAAGCCAAAAAACTTGGAAAAACTGCAAACGGAACAATCGGAACCACAGTTGTTGAAGGCAAGTCGATTATGCTTCCTTCTATAAAAAAATACGTGCCGGACTTAACTTCCTCTGAACTTGTAGGATACGCGCCGACAGCAGGAAATCCAGATTTGCGTGCAATGTGGAAAGAATCAATTATCCGCAAAAATCCGCTTTTAAAAGATAAAAAATTTTCGTTGCCGGTTGTTGTTCCGGGACTTACAGCAGGCATTTCTTATCTTGCCGACCTTTTTCTTGACGAAACAAAGCCGCTTGTTGCAGCAGATCCATCTTGGGACAATTACGTTCTTATAGCCGAAGCAAGACGCAACGCAAAATTCGTTCAGTTTAAAATGTTCAAGGATGGAAAATTCAACATTGAAGAATTGAAAGAAACTATGCAAAAACAGGCTGAATCTGGCTCTGTCCGCATTCTTTTGAATTTTCCGCAGAACCCTTCAGGCTACAGCCCGACATCCGACGAAGCAAAACAGCTTGTTTCAATTGTAAAGGAAATCGCAGAAAAAGGCGCAAAAGTAATGGTTTGGTGCGATGACGCATATTTCGGACTGAACTACGAAGACAACATTGAAAAACAGTCGCTCTTTGCATATCTTTGCGACCTGCACGAAAATGTTCTTGCCGCAAAAATCGACGGACCTACAAAAGAAGACTTTGCCTGGGGATTTAGAACTGGATTTATAACTTTTGGCTGCAAAGGACTTTCTGACGCGCAATACGAAGCTCTTGTAAAAAAACTTATGGCTGCAATCCGCTCGTCAGTTTCATGCGCGGCAACTCCGTCTCAGTCGCTGATTTTAAAAGCCGCATCAGACGGAAAACTTGAAGAAGAAAAAGCTGAATTCCGCAAAATTCTTGAACGCCGTTATAAACTTGTACGCGAATTTGTTTCCACACACGAAAGCAAATTTATAAAGCCGCTGCCATTCAATTCAGGCTACTTTATGTCTTTTGACACAATGAGCATTGACGCTGAAAAATTAAGGCAGAAGCTTTTAAATGACCGTGGAATCGGAACAATTTCCATAGACGCAAAAACTTTAAGAGTTGCATTCTCAAGCCTTGATGAAGAAAAAATCAACATTGTTTATCAGGCGATTTACGACGTTGCGGATGAACTTGGAAAATAAAAAATTTCTTGCAGTTATAGCCGCGCTGATTTCTCTTTTGCTTGCCTCCTGTAAAAATTCTGGAAGCAAGCCTTTGATTATTTGGACAGACAATGCGGAAATTGTTTCTTATGTTGAGCTTTTTAATGCCACGCACGAAAACATAAGCGCATTTGCAGTCTACAAAGAGGAAGCGGCGCGCTCACTTCCGCCAGCAAAAGACGAGCTTACCCCGGATTTGGTCGTAGGCTCTTGGCTCAAGAATTCCGCAACACGAAAATATTTTCAGCCGCTGGATTATCTTTTTCAAGAAAAAAGCCTGAACCGCACTTTGTTCTACAAGCAGATTCTTGAATACGGACAAATAAACGACAAGCAATATCTTATTCCTATAAGCTTTAATTTGCCTGCAATGATTTTCAACAAAAAAAATGAAAGTTTTGTAGAGTCCGAGCATTTTTTAAATCTTGAGCAGATAAGAACATTTTCAGCGGCATTCAACAAAAAAAATAAAAACGGCACATACACTGCGATGGGATACGCGCCTTCCTGGGACACAGATTTTATGTATCTTGTAACAAAACTTTACGGTGCCGCCTACCATGAAAAAGGAACAAGTTTTATATGGAATGAAAAAGCGATGGAAACTTCAATTTCCGAAATGCGCCAGTGGACAATCGCACGAAATTCCAGCACTTCCGCAGAACAAAATTTTCAGTTCCGCTACCTTTATATGCCGGGCTACAAGCAAGTTGCCACAACACGATGTCTTTTTTCGCACACAACCAGCGACAAGCTTTTTACGCTCACAGATGCGCAGATTACAGATCTTTCATTTAGATGGATTGAACAAGATAATAAAATTCCAGTTGAAGACAACATTCTTAGTATCGGACTTTACAAAAAATCCGAGCATTCAGCGCAAGCCGAAGAATTTATTTCCTGGTTTATGAAAATTGAAACTCAGCAGCTTTTAATTGAACGCACAGAAAGCATGAAGCTGGACACTGTAAACTTTGGAATTGCAGGCGGATTTTCTACATTGCGCGAAGTAAATGAAAAATTTTATCCGGCTTTCTACAGACATCTTTTGGGAAATATGCCGCCGGAACAATTTATAACATTGCCGAATATTCTTCCGTACAGATGGAACAGCTTAAAAGAAAATGTAATAATTCCGTATTTGAAAGACAGCACAAAAACTGAAAATTCAGGCGCAGTTCAGTCGCTTGAAGAAAGAATCGCGGAATGGACAAAGCAGTTCTACTAATAGTTTGAAGTCAAAAAAGCCAGCTAAACTTTTTATTTTAAATTCCGATACATAAGATAGTGCAAAGAAAATTATTGCACTAAAAACTGAGGGTAGACTTATGTATTCAAACGGAATCAGCCTAAACGCGGCATCTTACAGAACTCTTTTCTCTACTTCTTCAGGCTCGCTCTGTGTTCCAGTAAAGCCTAGCGCAGTAATATATTCTCAATTTGATTACGTGCATGGAACTGCAACCGAACACGGACAGCGCGGAGTTCCAATAAACCGTCTGCGCATTTTAAACACATTGATTTCCCAGCTTGTTTCCATGAAGCAAAAGCCAGCCCTTTCAGAAGAAGAAGCCACTGGACTTTCTGAAGAACAGAAAGATGAACTTATAAAAAGCTACCAGCAGCAAATAAAAACTGCAATTGCAGCTAGCAGCGCGCAAGGACAGGCAGCTTACGGACTTGCAGGCTTAATGCCAGAAGCAGGCGCAGTCGTTTCTGTTTCAGCGTAAAAATTACGCCCAGATAAACCAAAGCAAAGCAGATGCGGCGGCTGTTGTAATAAGCGTGAATGGAACTCCGATTTTAAGCCAGCCAGAAAATTTCATAGGATAATTTTCTTTCTTTAAAATTCCCATTGCAACAATATTCGCGCTCGCACCAAAAGGCGTAAGGTTTCCGCCTAGGCAGCTTCCGACCAAAAGCGCAAACATAAAAAGCTCCGGGTTTATTCCAATTTGAGCCGCCATTCCGCCCGCAACAGGAAGCATCGCAATTATATAAGGAACATTGTCAACAAATCCGCTTACAATAACAGAAATCAAAAGTATTATAAAAAAGCCAGCAACTTCAGAACCGCCAGTAACATTCACAAGCAAATCCGCAAGGTCGTTCAAAAGTCCGGTTTCTTTTATTGCGCCTATTACAACAAAAATTCCAAGCAAGAAAAAAATTGTTTCCCAGTCAAGTTCCTTTACAACTTTTGCAGTTTCGGCGCTTGTTTTTTTCTGAAACAACTTGAACCAAAGCAGGCACAAAATTCCAATCGACATTACCAAAGTTCCGCTCAAATACTCAAACCTGGTATTCACAAAAGAAACTCCAGCAAGTCCAAAAATCATAAGCAAAAGGCAAACAAAAGGAACCCAGGAAATGACTTTTTCGCTTTCAACCTGAACTTTATTTTTTCTATTTTTCGCAAAGAAGAAATAAAAGAAAACACATCCGGCAAGCATTCCAGCTTGAATTATAAAGAAAATTGAAGGTTTTCCCATATAAAAAAAGAAGTCGTTAAAATTGTATCCGGCGTAGCTTGCAAAAATCATTGAAGGCGGATCTCCAACCAAAGTCGCAGTTCCTTCAAGGTTGCTCATAACGGCAAGTCCCATCATAAAAAAAGTAGGATTAATTTTCAGCTTTGAGCAAAGCGCAAGTCCAATCGGAGCCATTACAAGAACTGTAGCAACATTTTCCACAAAAATCGAAATTATTCCCGTCATCGCAAGAATCGCAACCATCGCAATGCAAGTGTTCCGGCTGCTGTTCACAATTTTGTCAGCGATTTTCACAGGAACTTTTGAATAAATAAAAAGAGAAGCAATAATCATGCTGCCAAGATAAATCATAATAACATTCCAGTTTATGATTTCAAATACAGAATGATAAAGCGCGTATATTCTCTGCGGAAACTGGCCTTCAAGAGCAACTACATCCTGCGGAAGCGGAAAAATCTGCCCCGGAAAAAAACTCGCAACAATAATAACAAGAAACGCAGCTCCAGTTGTAAACAAAACTTTTTTGTTCTGGAATAAAATCACAAGCACATACATCAAAACCGCAATAATTGCGACTAAAGTTTTCATATTAAGCATATTTTCTCCAAATAAACTATTTAAAATATCTTGCGGTAAGAGCATCCGCAAGGCAGCGTGCTTTTCGGATTGTCTGAAGAACAAGCGGCACAAAAACAGGAATTATCGATTTTATTTTTTTTATTCCCTTTGCGTTTCCAAATGTTCCGCGGATAATCTGTGTTTTTATAATGCCCGAAAATTCATCTAAAAGCAACGGTATAAACCTAAAAATAATTCCAACTATCAGGACAACACAGCGAACAGGAAATTTAAAGAAATTCAGAGGCTTTAAAATAGCGGAAATTCCGTCCATAACCTGCCGTTCATCCGCAGTAAAAATATAAGTTCCAATCGCAAAAATAGCGCAGACCGAATGAACAAAGGAAGCTGCAAAAAGCAAGAGTTTCCGCTGAGTAACAAAAATCATTTTCCAGCTGAAAAGAATTTTGTCTCCTTCATAAACAGGAAAAAGAATAATTCCAAGCAAAGAAAAAATCACAATCCAAGGAACAAGTTTTGCAATTATTTTAAAGGCATTTTTTAGCGGCGATTTTGCAAGAACGGAATACAAAATGTTTGCAAAAATCATTGCAATGCAAGCTGGAAACGGAAACAAAATTGAAGCAAAAAACAAAACTAAAAATAAAAATGTTTTCTTGCCTGCAGAAAGTGAATTTATAAACGAAGCTGGAATTTTTTCAGGCGCAGAAAAAACTGAAGTCGCTTTAGAAACTTTTTCAAGCAGCGAAGCGTTTTCAATTAAATTCATTTCCTTTAAATTGCCCGGAACTGAATATGAATTTTCTTCACGCTTGGAAATCAAATCTTCCCAGCAAAGCCTAAAGTCCGCAGCTTCGGTTTCCTGAAATCTATGCGTGCTAAACAAAACAGTTTTTCCGCTTTCAGCAAGCTTTCTAAAAGATGCAAGGAGATTTTTTCTTGAAACAGGATCTAAGCCAGCTGTAGGCTCGTCAAAAATCAAAATGTCGCTACCAAGCGCAATAAGCCCCGCAACAGAAAGTTTCCGTTTTTCACCGCCGCTAAGAGAAACAACCGGAAGATTTCCGTATTTTTTGTAATCAAGTCCCGCAAGTTCCATGGATTTTTTTACGCGCTCAAAAAGTTCCCTGCCTTTTATATTTTTATTTTTAGGACCAAACGCAACATCATCTGCGGAATACGGCTCGAACAACGCAGCCTCGCTTTCTTGCAAGCCAAGCACAGGGCGGCTCAAAGCATAAATTTTTCCGCTCTGATTTTTTTTAAGTCCTGCAAGGCATTCAAACAACGTTGATTTTCCGCAGCCGCTCGGACCTGTCAAGGCAACAAGAGTTCCTTTTTTCAGCTCAAAAGAAATGTCTTTAAAAACTGGAAAATTTCCATAGGAAAATGAAAGTCCTTGAACCTTTAAAGCTATTTCTGCAAATTTATTCTTTGCTGGATTTAAATTTTTAAACGAAGTGTATTCGCCGTCAATTCCAAAAATCGCTTCAAAAATATTCTTGTTTTCTTTAAATTCATTTGGAGAGCCGTCAAAAATTATCTGCCCCTGCTCCATCACGATGATTCTTTTTGCAGCTAAAGCTTCATCCAAATCGTGCGTAACAGAAATAACCGTGTGCCCTTTTTTATTCCAAGCATCCACAAATTCCACAAGCTGATTTTTTGAATCCGGATCAAGCATAGCCGTGGCTTCGTCAAGAATCAGCAAATCCGGGAAAAGCGCAAGGATTCCGCTGAAAGCAAGACGCTGAGTCTGCCCCAAAGAAAGCTCAAAAGTTTTGCACAACGCTTTGTCCACAAGAGAAACAACGGAAAGACATTCGATTGTGCGCAGTTCAATTTCAGCATCTGTCATGCTAAGATTTTGCGGACCAAAAGCCGTGTCGCGCTCAACAATTCCGGCAACAATCTGCTCTTTTGGTTGCTGAAAAACAATGCCGGGAAGAATTCCATCCTGCTTTATGACTTCACCTTTTGAAGGTTCAAAAAATCCTGCAATAAGCCGGGCAAGCGTGCTTTTCCCAGAACCGTTGAGCCCAAGAACCACAATATATTCGCCTTGGCTCACAGAAAAATTTATATTGTTAAGCGCAATTTTATTTGAACGAGGATATTCATAGTAAACATTTTTTAGCTCAAGCAACGGCATTTTCAAATATTCCTAGCTGGAAAAAACGGTTTGCTTCCAGAAATCGAAAGTTCATAAAAAATACATTCAAATCCGATGTTTTTTGTTAAATTTAACATCGCAAATGAAGGTTTTTGTCCGCCGCGAGGTCTAAAACAGCTTCCAGGATTTATAGTAAAAACTTCGCCAAGATTTTCCGCCGCAATGTGAGTGTGGCCGTAAAGCGCAATTTTGCAGTTGTTTTTCTTTGCCGCAGAAACAATTTCACCAGTTCCAAGGTAAAGAGAATTTCTGTGTCCATGCGTAAAAAAAATTCGCTGCCCGCATGCTTCAAGCACATTGAAAAGTGGAACTTTCAGCTGAACATAATAAGGCTCGTCAGAAAGAACATTTCTAACAGGATAAAGATCTGCGTCGTTGTTTCCTTCGACAATTCCAATTACTGGCGGAACAATAGCTTTAATTTCATCTTCATCAACAGAATTTGAAATCAGCTTTGAAATGTCGCAAATTCCGTCGCCGCAAAAAACAAGGGCATCGCTTATAACTCCAAACTGACGCAAAATCAGCAAAAGATTAGAATACGCGCCATGAGAATCTGAAACCACAAGAATCCGAGCAGAATCTTTTGTTGCGAGTTTTTGTATTTCTTCACGGCTGCCGATAAGCAAAGATTCATCTTGTAAAAGTGTGTTCAATTTATTCCGCCGAATTTAAAATTATAAAATGATTTCTTGACTGAATTCCAGTTTCGCTATCAACATAGCGGGCAACCTTTCTTTTTCCTGCAACAGCCTGAACATGATAATAAAGCTCGCTGTCTTGCGGAAGAACAAACGGAAGTTCCGCCGCATATTCAACTGACGAAATCAAAAGCGCCAAAGTTTCATCGTCTTCATTTTTATTTTCTGTATCGCCAAACTGAATTCCAGCCGTATATTCGTGGTCAATCACAAAGTTGCAAGTAAATTCCTGCCCTAAAACATCATCCTGCGGAAAAATTGAAAAAACATTGAACGGCGGATTCCCATTCCATTCTTCTTTTATCCTTGCAAGCGGAGAATGTGTGTTTTCCGGCGCGCCAAGAAGAACAATTCCATGCACATTGTTTTTTTCAATAACATCACGCAAACTGGAAATTCTGCCATGCAAATCATCTGGAAAAACTAGCGGAAGAACAAGTCCGCCATTTTCAGCAAGTCCAAATTTTTTCTCCAAGGAATTTATCGCTTTTTTTACAAAATCGTTGTCATTAAAACCATATCCAATAAGCACGCAGACAATTCCATTTTCGTCTGTCCAAGAATTCTCTTTTAATTCAGAGGAACTTTCGCGCGGCTGAATTTCAATAGAGTCGTCTGAAGCAACTTTTATGCTGGGAACATTTTTTTCTTTGCAGCCTGAAAAAATAATTGCAAAAGTCAAAAAAAGCAGTTTTCCCATTAATGCAATTTTCTTTTTTAATTTCATTTTTTAAAATCCATTTTATAAAACAAACGAACCCCGCTGCAAAAATAACAACGGGGCGCATTTTGGGTTACTTTACAAAATCACAAGTTTTTCAGCAATAAATCAGTCACCCCATTCAATTTTAACAGCAACTGAGCCACTACCTTTTTTAGAGCCAGATTTAGAACCAGCTCCAGGTTCAACACTTGTTGTATTTATTAAGTTCATTCCCATAGATTCATTGTCAAACCCTTTTCCAGAAACAGCCGCAACTTTTTCCGCATGAGGATTTGAAGGTCTGTTTGCTGTAACATCAGACTTGCTGTTCTGACCTGCAAAAACAGGAACTCCATTTTTTTCTCCAACTTCCGCGCTGGAAGTAAACGGAGTTGATTCTGGATGTTCTTCGGCAGCAACGTTTCCGTCAGAAGTTTCATTTGCAGAAGCAACTGTTCCTGCATTGCTTTCTTCAGATGGAGCAACGTCGGTAGAATTATCCTCGGATTTAGCGACTTCCGCAGAAGAAGCTTCAGGACCGCCAAAACTTACAAGTCCCTGCGTAACAGAAAGACGTCCGGAAGAAGTAACTTTGAATTCTGTTCCTCTTACTGAAGCTGTTGCAACTGCGGAACGAACTTTGAATCCAACTTTTCTTCCATCAGAAGAAGAAACATTTGCTTTAAGCGAGCCGGAATCAATATAAATCTGAGTTGAATCCTTGTTTTCCATTGCGACCATGTTTTCAATTGT
This sequence comes from uncultured Treponema sp., assembly GCF_945873775.1. Taxonomy (GTDB): domain Bacteria; phylum Spirochaetota; class Spirochaetia; order Treponematales; family Treponemataceae; genus Treponema_D. The sequence continues at coordinate 38,188 of NZ_CAMCEC010000011.1, forward strand.
AATTCTTGTCAACGGTCCCAATGTAAAATTTGTTCCTTTTACAGAAACTACAGCATTTGATTTAAATCCAGTTGAAATAACGACTCCTCTTTCCTGAATAATATCGCCCTCTTCAACAGGAATCCACATTCCGCCTTCCAGAATTTCAACTTTGCCTTCAATGCTTACAAATTTAGCTTCCAAAGCAGAAGCTGAAAAGCCCGCAAAAACGGCAAAAGCAAGCAACGGCAAAAACTTAAAACTCAATTTCATACAACACCTCCTAAAATTTTACGGCTAAAACGAAATAACCGCATTAAGCGCAATTTCTGTTCTGCTGGAATCGCTTGAATCTCCTGCAAAATGGCTTGCAAAAAGCGTCAAAGCAAGATCAGAGAACAAGTAATATTTTGCATTTCCATAAACTTGGAAACCATAATAATCAAAAGCATTATCATCCCTGTCAAGGAAAACAGCATCTCCGCCAACAGCACAATAAAGCCTGTCAATTGGAACTATAGATGCAAACAATCCAGCTTTTGAAATTCCTGAATAAATCGGTTCATCAGCCGAAAGACAGGCTGTAACCTGTGTAAATCCAATAAATGGAACAAAAGGACCTCTGTCTCCAGAAGCATAAGAAGCAGAAATAGTAACAGAAGAAGACTTAAAATCCGGGAACAAAGAAATGTTGGCTCTTCCCAAAAATCCAAAATCAGAAAAATCTGTAGAGCTTGCAGTTCCGCTCAAGCCGTAAAAAACCATAGGAGCAAGCGGTCCGTCCAAGCGCAAAGTTCCATAAAAACGGTTGTCTTCATCTTCTGGAGAATCAGCAGGACCTTCTGTGTCCCAAAAGCCGAGACCTTCCAAAGAAATCGTCTGGTTTAGCAATAAATACGGAAGGCTGATTTTTACTCCGCCTGCTATGTAAGGGGCGCAAAAATCGTAAAAGTCATTTTCATCTTCATCGCCTGGCTCCCAAACATAGCCACCGCTGTTCAAAACAGAAATGTTCTTTAAATTCAACAGTCCTGTGTATCCGCCGAAGACAGAAACATCAAGCCAGGAAGCGGAAAACTGCGCAGAAGCTCCGTCAAGCGATTGGGCAAAAACAGATTGCGAAAGATCCGGCAAGAAAAGGCGGCCTGCATCCAAGAAGAATTTTCCAGCAGAACACTCTATAATGGAAGAAAACTTCAAAATATTTAAATCTGCAATAAAATTATTTTCGCTATTAGAATTGTCGCCAAAAATTTTTTCATAGCTATGACTAAGGCTGGCTTCCAAAGAAAGAAATGTTGTGCCTTTTTTATTGAAAGGAATTTTTGCAAGCGCAGAAAAAGCCTCGCTCTGCTTCAATGTAGGGTCGCTGTATTCTTCGCTGTCAAATTTCAAGTCTGTGTTATCGCCCAAAAAGAAAGAAAGTTCAGCAGAAAAAGCAAACACCGAGAAAACTGAAAATAAAATAACGGCAAAATATTTTTTTACATTCATGCTAGTTTCTCACCTCATAAAAATCAATGCAGTCTGTAACAACATTAAGAAATTCCCTGCCAGTGGGAATGCGCTTAGGATCAAAAGAATACGAAATTACGCCTCCATTGCGAAGCTGCTTAAAGGCATAGCGCGGGCTTGGAAAAAGCTTCATCATAAGGCTATCTGGAATATCCCAAGTAAAATAGCACAGCCAGGCAAGATTTTCAAAGTTGATAAAATCATCTGCGGAAATATCTGCTTCTATGGCTGGTTTAGAATACTGTTCTCCTATTTTTTTCCAAGCATCGACAGCATCTTCTTCTGAATCATCATCTGAAATATAGCCCATTGCGACTGCTGTAAAATACGCGGCAGTTCCGTAAGTGAGCTTTTCAGTAGATACAGTTTTCTCCACAATTTCCGCAGACTGAGAAAAAACAGCCGAAACAGAAATGAGAGCAAACAGAAAAATCGAAGTAAAAAGTTTCATACCACTCCTCTAAAAATAATGTTCGCAAATGTTCATTTACAAGAAATTATACTATATGATATAGTTTTTGTCATGGTAATGAAAAATAAATTCAAAGAATTTTTTAAAACTAAGATAGAACTGATTATTATGGCAGTTTTTGCGCTTTTGAGCGTAATGGCAATTCAGACAAGCCTTTTTCAAAAGCTCGACTACAGGCTTTATGATTCAATGCTAAAAATAACAAAAGAAATCGAGGCGCATCCTAATATTGTAATTGTCGATGTTGACGATGAATCACTTGGACGCGTTGGCTCTTGGCCTTGGACTCGTGATATTTTGGGAAACGCCTTAATCCGCATGAAAGAATTCGGCGCAAAACAGGCTGTATTCGATATTGAATATATTTCACCTTCTTCAAAAGGCGTAAACGAAAATTTAAGCGACACAGTAAACAAGACTTTTATAGACGGCGAACAGGCAATTTCAAGTTCAATTTCAGAATTTGCAAACGGAATTGAAGGCGGAACGGTAAACGCGAAAAATGCGCAGGAACACGCCGAAAATCTTATTTCAAATGAAATAGACGGAATTCTTTACGAAATGCAAAAGGAAATCACATCCGGGTTTGAGCTTGACTACGATGATTTTTTTGCAAGATGCGTTCAGTTTTTTGGAAACACTTCGCTGACTGTAAACATGAGGCATATTGCGCAAAAAAGCGATGAATCAGAAGAAAATTACGCCAGAACAAGATTTCTTTTTAACAATGTAACGGACGAAAAAAATCTTATTCAAAAAGGAAACATTTATTCAGTAAAAGAAGAAGCAAGCCAGGAGCTTGGTTTTACGCCGGCGCTTCACAAAATTCTTTCACGCGCGCAAGGACTTGGATTTACAAATGTTATCGTAGACAAAGACGGAATCAGGCGCAGAATTGAGCTTTTGAATTTTCAGAACGGAAAATATGTCGGGCAGCTTTCTTTTGCACCGCTTATGAAGCTTTTGGATGTTCAATCTATGGAAAGAACTTCAAATTCAATAATTCTGCAAGGATTGAAAAATCCGAATTCGGATTCAAGATACAGCATCACAATTCCGCTGGATAAGCATGGACGAATGCTGATAAACTGGCTTCACGAAAGTTACGTGGACAGCTTTAGGCACGTTCCGGCTTATTTGCTTTACAATCTTGATCTTGCGGAAAAACTTATAATAGAAAATCTTGCAAATATAAAAAACGCGGATTTGTCGTCGATTTCAGAAGAAGATGCGGAATACATTTTAAATTCCATGTATTTTGAAGATGAATACGAAAAACTTTCAAATTCAAAAAAACGTCTTCTATTAAAATGCCGCGGATTTGACGAGGAAGGAAAAGCAATAAGAGGCGGACTTTCTGAAGAAGACTACGAAAAATATTTTTCAGCCAGAACAGAATTCTTTAAAAATCTGAAGGAATTTTCTGATTCATTTGTTACAGTTCCGGGATTTGAGCAGATTCCAGAGCTTGCGGAACTTTCAAAAAGCATTGAATTTTATCTTCGCGACTTTGAAACGCTAAAAGGCAGCATGGAAGGCTCGTTCTGCATAATCGGAAACTCGGCGACTTCCAGCACTGATTTGGGAGTAACGCCATTTTCAAAACAATACGCAAACCTTGGACTTCACGCGAATGTTATAAACACAATCCTTCAGAAAAAATTTATACGTGAAGCAGATCCGCTTTGGGGACTTGCATTCTGCATAGTTTTCATTTTGCTTGCAATGCGCATAACGGCAAAATTCAGCACAGGAAAGAAGAACGTTTCAAGATTTTTATACGTAATTGTTCCGCTTGCGCTTTTTTTCATTTTGATGACGCAGTTCAACATTTACGTTCCGTTCGTAGTTCTTTTTGCATTTTCGTTCCTGAATTACTTTTCGGGAATCATTGTAAATTTCCATGCGATAAACTCGGACAAAAAATTCCTCCAGTCAACATTCAGCGCTTATGTTGCTCCTGCCGTTGTAGACGAAATCATCAAGAACCCGGAAACTGCAAAACTCGGCGGAAACAGCAAAAACATAACCGCGCTTTTTTCAGACGTAAAGACATTCTCCGGATTTACAGAAGCTGTAAACAATGCGGAAGGCGAAAGCAAAGGCGCTGAACGGCTTGTTTCAATTTTGAACGGATACCTTGGAGCTTTGAGCGATGCGATAATGGACTGCCACGGAACAATCGATAAATATGTAGGAGATGAAATTGTTTCGTTTTTTGGCGCGCCGGTTGATGACAAAGAAAATGCGTTCCATGCGTGCCTTGCAGGAATAAGAATGCTTCAGGCGGAAGCAAAATACAACGAGGAAAACAAAGAAAAACTTCCGATAAATCCGCGTACAGGAGAGCCGTTCTATTTGAATTCCCGCGTAGGAATAAATACTGGAAACATGGTCGTTGGAAACATGGGCACAAAAAAGAAGCTCAACTATACAGTCATGGGAAACAACGTAAACCTTGCATCCCGTCTTGAAGGAACAAACAAAGTTTACAATTCCTGGATAATGTGCTCGGACAGCACTTGGAATGCCGCCGACAATGGAGAAAACAAAGGTCTTTTAGTCGCGCGGAAATTCGACTTTGTTCGTGTTGTGAACATTGAAAATCCTGTACAGATTCACTGCATTTTAGGACTTAAAGATGAACTTCCGGCAAAGCAAATTGAAGCTGCGGAAATTTTCAACGAAGGAATCAAATGGTATTTAAAGGGAAATGATTTTCCTGACACTCCAAAAGATCCAGAGGATTTCAAGAAAGCGTACCAGTTCTTTAAAAATGCAAAGGAATGCTTTCCGCAGGATATGTCGTCCGATGTATTTATGAAAAGGTGCAGCTACTTCTTAAAATACGGTTCTGGCGAAAAATGGGATGGCGTTTTCACAATGAAAGAAAAATAAGGTAAAAGTATAAAATTGATTCTCGCATCAAGCGCGAGAATGATAGAAAAATGACTTGTCATTTTCGGGTGAACCCCCCTATGTCATACTCCGGCTTGACCGGAGTATCTATTTCAGATTCCTGACCAAGTTTACTGCGTAAACATCGCAGTGTCGTAGCACGAGAATCTGTTGGAAATTTTCAATAGATTATCGGGTCAAGCCCGATAATGACATTAAATTATAAAACTCGAAATTAAGGTTATTTAATTAAAACTACATTCTTTTTAAGATTTGCTTGCTGCCATCTTCTGAATCTATAAAAATAATACTTTCATCAGATAATGAACAAGTCATCGTTTTGTCACCTTCACCCAATGTCAATTTATTTCCTGAAACTGTGCCATTTACAACCTCAGTATCATCTTGAGGATTAACATTGCTTTTAAATATACGATTTTCATAAGTGCAAACAGAGCCATTGACAATTACTATATGGGCCTTTGCTAACAGTCTTTTTTCATCTACTTCAGCTTCTGCAACGGCATAAAGATTTCCTTTAAACTCTTTCATTACAGAGCCTTCATTATCTTTTATGCTTCCGTCAGAATTAATTGCAGCAACCAAGTCTTCATCATCGCCAAGCGCTTTTATTGTCAAAGTTGAACCAGAAACTGAATAATCAAATTCATCAGACTCAATAATATTGTCGTTGTTAACAGTTCCATTTTTGAGGTCATACTTAAGCCCACTAAATTTCACTTTTTGTCCATTAGAATCAAAAGCAAGCATACTAACCCGGATTTTTACTTTGTTAATTTCTATTGAGGTATATTCCTTTTTTTCAAAGTCAATTGAATAATAATTTTTTCCTGCAAGAATATTTTTTGTAGAAGAAGTTCCTTTGTCTTCATTAGTTTCTGGAACTGTTTCGTTTACTTCAGTTTTAGTTTCATTTCCGTCTTTGTCTTTTACTGTTACAGGCTCGGAAGTATCAACTTTTCCATCTGAGGTTGACTTTGCTTCTGTTGTATTTCCTTTGCTGTCTTTAATAACAATTTTTCCATCTGCCTTTGTATACGTTCCGTTAGAAACTGTTCCATCAGATGCTTTTATTATAACAGTGCCATCGTCATACAATGTAACAACATCTCCGTTGATTACAATTGCCTGAATAGGCTTAGCGTCATCATCGCCATCACTGCTAGAATTGCAACCTGCAAATGCAAGCGCAAGGACCATAGCTGCCAATACAGCTGAAATTTTAGCAAACTTTCTCATAAGTTCACTCCTTAAAATAAATAGATTTCGCTGAAAAAAATTCAGCAACGCTTATTGTACCCCCCCCCGGGATTTGTCAAGTACTTTGAGGAATTCTTATGATTTTTTTTGCAGATGAACTTTTCAAAAGATTATCCGACTAAGCCGGACGATGACAGAACTGTTAAGCCTCCGAAGATGACACTTTTATGCGCAACTGTTGCTCAACTTTTCATTTTTTCCAATGCACACGGCTTTTCCTTGCAAGAAAAAAACTTGACATCTGCCATTTGTGAACTTAAACTGATTTTTAAGATTCCGCAGAAAATGCAAATCTAAAAAACACACAAACCAATTCAAGGAGGCTTTTTAATGGAAAAGTTTTCAAACATACCGGAAGTCAAGCTCGGAATAATCGCAGTAAGCCGAGACTGCTTTGTAATTTCACTTTCTGAAAAAAGAAGAGCGGCAATCGTAAAGGCATTCAGCTCAAAAGGAAGCCTTTATGAAGCAAAGACAACTGTAGAAAATGAATGCGATATGCTGAAGGCGGTTGAAGAAGTAAAACAGGCCGGCTGCAATGCGCTTGTTGTTTTCCTCGGAAACTTTGGACCAGAAACTCCAGAAACTCAAATTGCGCAGAAATTTGACGGTCCTTGCATGTTTGTCGCCGCCGCTGAAGAAACTCAGAATGATCTTATAAACGGACGCGGAGACGCTTACTGCGGAATGCTGAACTGCTCATACAATTTGAACTTGCGCAAAATTCCTGCCATAATCCCAGAATATCCAGTTGGAACAGCAGATGACATTGTAAAGATGATTGAAGAATTTATTCCTGTTGCACGCGCAATTATCGGTCTTAAAAATCTCAAGCTTATCACATTCGGACCTCGCCCGCAGGACTTTTTTGCTTGCAACGCGCCAATCAAGGGACTTTATGACATTGGAGTTGAAATTCAGGAAAATTCGGAACTTGACCTTCTTGTTGCATACCGCGCCCACAAAGACGACAAAAGAATTCCAGAAGTTGTCGCTGACATGGAAAAAGAGCTTGGTTCTGGCGGAAACAACTTCCCGGATCTTCTTCCACGCATGGCGCAGTTTGAACTTACACTTCTTGACTGGATTGAAGCAAACAAAGGCTGCAAAAAATATGCAGTTCTCGCAGACAAATGCTGGCCGGCATTTCCTAAGGAATTCGGATTTGAGCCTTGCTATGTGAACAGCCGGCTTGCTTCCCGCGGAATTCCTGTTGCCTGCGAAGTTGATATTTTCGGCGCGCTTTCTGAATATATTGGAACTTGCATTTCCGGTGCTCCTGTTACACTTCTTGACATCAACAATTCTGTTCCGCAGGATATGTACGATGAAAGCATCAAGGGTAAATTCTCTTATCCTTATGTTCTTAACGATACGTTCATGGCGTTCCACTGCGGAAACACACCTTTCTGCTGCATGAACAAGGCTTGCAATCCTGGAGTCAAGTATCAGTTGATTCAGCACAGACTTCTTGAGCCAAAGGATTCAACGCCAGACTTTACACGCGGAACTTTGGAAGGCGACATAATGCCAGGCCCAATCACATTCTTTAGATTGCAGTCAACTCCAGATACAAAGCTTCAGGCTTACATTGCGCACGGTGAAATTCTTCCAGTTGCAACCCGTTCGTTCGGAGGAATAGGTGTATTTGCAATTCCAGAAATGGGAAGATTCTACCGCCACGTTCTTATCCAGAAAAATTATCCGCACCACGGCGCAGTTGCTTTCGGCCACTACGGAAAAGCATTGTTCACACTTTTCAAGTACCTTGGAATTCCTGATGTTGCATACAATCAGCCAAAGGGAACTTTGTATCCATCGGAAAATCCGTTTAACTGATTTGCAATTTAGCATTTAGCTTGGAAACAAAAAAAAATCCGTCTGTGTTTGCGCAGGCGGATTTTCTGTTTTATATAAGCATTCTTATTTCTACTTCTGGCCGTAGTAGGCGTTCGGGCCGTGTTTTCTCATGTAGTGCTTGTTGATGATGTAGTCCGGAAGCGGCTGCTGCGACGGGTTAATCTGCAGCGTGTTCATGGCCATGTGGCTCACTTCCTCAAGGACTGCGGCGTTGTAGACGGCTTTGTCCGCGGTTGCTCCCCAGGCGAAAGGTCCGTGTCCGCCCACAAGAACCATGTTCACTTCATACGGATTCAGTTTTAGAGAACGGAAGTGGCTTACAATGAAATTTCCGGTTTCCTTCTCGTAGTCGTTCTGGACTGCCTCGCGGCTAAGATACGGCGTGCAGGGAACTTCCGTCTGGATGTGGTCTGCGTGGGTTGTTCCGAACAGTGGAACTGCCTTTACAGCCTGAGCCCAGCTCACCGCGTAAGTTGAATGAGTGTGGATTATTCCGCCGATTTTCGCTCCGTCCGAAACCGCGAATTCCCTGTAAATAACAGCGTGCGTCGGAGTGTCGCTTGAAGGTCTTAGTTTTCCCTCAACAACATTTCCTTCAAGGTCAACAATCACCATGCTTTCGGGCGTAAGTTCCGGGTAAGGAACTCCCGAAGGCTTGATTGCGAACACGCCGGCCGCCTTGTCGAACGCGCTGACGTTTCCCCAAGTGTAGAGCGCAAGATGCTGCGCTGGAATCTGCATATTCGCCTCGTAAGCCTCTCTCTGCAATTCTGTATATTTCCCCATGAATTTTTCCTCCATTTGTTTTGTGTCATTGCCATGCTCGGCACGGAAATGACTATTTATGATAGATTCCCGCATCAAGTGCGGGAATGACAGTTGCCGTGTTTTACATCAAACCATTTTGTCATTGGCGGGCAAAGACCCGGCAATCTTTTTCAGCAGATTATTTCACGTTTTCGACTGCGGTGCGTTCGGCTTTTAGCGCGGACTTGTAGCCTTCGAGCCATCTGTCAAAGCCCGCGACATCAGCCGCGTCCGGTTTTACGGTTTTCTTCTGCGCGCCTGCAAAGACTTCGGTTTCAAGCCAGTCGCCGAGACTTTTTCCCTTTGAGTCCGCCGTGTACGAGGCAAGAAGCGCCATTCCCCAGGGACCGCCCTCGCCTGCGGTTGACATCGCGCTGATCGGAGTGTGCATTGCCGCCGCCATTATCTCAAGTCCCACGCCTTCCGTCTTGAAATATCCGCCGTGTCCTGTCATCGAGTCAATCTTCACGTTTTCGGCAAAAAGAACGTCCATTCCGAGCCTGAGCGTTCCGACCGCCGAATAAAGCTGGCTCCGCATGAAATTCGCAAGATTCAGCTTTGAGTCCTGTGAGCGCACGACCATCGGCCGCCCCTCGCAAAAATCAGTAACGCCTTCGCCCGAAATGTAGTTGACCGTGAAAATTCCGCCGCAGTCCTTTTCGCCGTCCTTCGCGCAGCCGAGAATCGTGTCGTAAAGTTTTCCGGCATTGAATTCCGCTCCCAGAAGCTTTGCCGCCTCGCCGATTAAATCTACCCACTTGTTGTATTCGGCAGTGCAGGTGTTCACGTGAACCATCGCGGTTGGTTTTCCGTCCGGAGTTGTAACAATGTCGATTACTCCAGGATAAGCCTTTGAAAGCGCCTTCTCAAGGACGACCATCGCGAACACGGAAGTTCCCGCGGAAATATTTCCTGTTCTCGGAGCGACAGCATTCGTTGCGACCATTCCTGTTCCAGCGTCCCCTTCCGGAGGAGCGCACAGAATTCCTTCCGCAAGCTCGCCTGTCGGGTCAAGCCACAGCGCGCCTTCCTTAGTGAGTTTTCCGGCATCTGTTCCGGCCGGAATCGCCTTTGGCAGAAGCTCAAGAAGTTTTTTCGCGCTTCCCTTTCCTGCCGTCAGCGAGTCGAATTTTTCAACCATGGATTTGTCGTAGTCGCCTGTCTCAGCGTCAATCGGGAACATTCCGCTTGCGTCTCCCACGCCGAGAACTTTTTTTCCTGTGAGCATAAAGTGCGCGTAGCCTGCGAGAGTCGTAAAAAAATCCACCTGCGGAACATGGGCTTCGTTATTCAGAATCGCCTGATAATAATGCGAAATGCTCCACCGCTCCGGGCAAGGATAATTGAAAAGTTCCGTGAGTTTTTTTGAAGCCTCGCCTGTAATCGTGTTCCGCCATGTCCTGAACGGCACAAGAAGATTGTTTTCCTTGTCGAACGCAAGATAGCCGTGCATCATCGCGCTGATCCCTAAAGCCTTCAGATTTGAAAGCTTTACGCCGTATTTTTCAAGAACATCTTTTTTAAGCTCAGAATATGCCGCAACGATTCCGCCGTGAATTTCATCCAGACTGTAAGTCCAGATTCCGTCCAGAAGTGAATTTTCCCAAGTAAATCCGCCCTGCGCCACGGGATTTTTCTCAGAATCAATAAGGACCGCCTTTATGCGCGTTGAACCGAATTCGATTCCAAGGACAGCCTGACCTTCTTCAATTTCTCTGGCAATATTTTCCTTCGTCATGTTTTACCTCTGATTTTATAGTAACTGACATTGCGAAAAAAACAAGTGGCGGTTTTCCCTAAAAAATGCCCAAAACTATCATCAAATACGAATTTCCGAACAAAATGATAGGAATGTTCAAAAATCGGGAACAAAAAAACTATTCCTTTCCGCCGGATTCAGGTTGATAATCATAATCACAAGGGGTGCAGAGGACATCCTTAATCCAAACACATAGAGGTGAAACCATGAAAAAGAATTTAGTTTTGGCTGCTGTAATGGCAATGATGGTTCTTCCGACATTCGCCGCAAAACTGGTAAAAGTCGGAATCATCAACAACGATCCGAACGAGTCGGGCTACCGCACTGCGAACGTAAACGACATGAAAAAGACATTCACAAAGAAGAACGGCTACAAACCGACTTTCTTCTACAGCCTTAAAAACGATGAGCAGATTGCGGCCGCACGCAAGATGGTTCAGGACGAAGTTGACTACCTTCTGATTTCCGCAGCAGGAACTTCAGGATGGACTTCTGTTCTTAAAGACGCTCAGGACGCCGGAATCAAGGTTATTCTTTTTGACCGCACAATCGACGCTGACGAAAGCCTTTACGAGGCATCAATCGTTTCTGACATGGCTCAGGAAGGAAAGACAGCCGTAAACTGGCTCGCAGGACAGAATCTCAAGGAATACAACATCATCCATATCCAGGGTGTTATGGGTTCAGCCGCTCAGATCGGACGCTCAGGCGCGCTTGATGAAAAGGCAAAGGCAGAAAGCAACTGGAACATCGTTGCCCAGCAGACAGCTGAATGGAACGCGGAAAACGCCCAGCAGATTGTTCAGGCTGTAATCGATTCCGGCAAAAAATTCAACGTAATCTATGCGGAAAACGACGACATGGCAAAAGGCGCGGTTGCTGCCCTCGACAAGGCGGGAATCTCTCACGGAGTCGGAAAAGATGTAATCGTAATGGGATTCGACTGCAACAAATGGGCGCTTGAGGAGCTTCTTGCAAAAAGATGGAACTACGACGGCCAGTGCAATCCGTTCCAGGCGGCTTACATTGATGACATCATCAAGAACGGCGCAAAGGAAAAGACTGTAATTATGGAAGAAAAAGGATTTGACGCCGCGACAATCACAAAGAATGATGTTGCAAAGTACGGTATCTAAGCATATTGTCAAGCGGATTCTTCTGTAAACAAAAAATATAAAATTGGCGGAGAATCCAACACCTTGGACACGGGGCTCGGATTGTCAAAAAATCTGAACCCCGTGTTTTTTTTGGAGGCAGACCATGCAGGACAAATCAGTTCTTGAAATGAGCGGAATACACAAGAAATTTCCCGGTGTATATGCATTGCAGAATATTGATTTTACTTTGCGTGAAGGCGAAATTCACGCTCTTATGGGAGAAAACGGAGCCGGAAAATCAACGCTGATTAAGGTTCTGACTGGCGTTCATCACAAGGACGAAGGCCAGGTTTCTGTAAAAGGAATCGGAACAGTCAACATCCGTTCCCCTCAGGATGCCCAAAACGCAGGCATCTCGACAGTTTATCAGGAAATAACTCTCTGCCACAACCTTACCGTGGCGGAGAATATGTATATAGGAAGAACAAAAGGGCCTTTCATCAGCTGGAAAAAGATGAATGAAGGAGCCGAAAAAATTCTAAGGGATCTTGAAATTCCGTGCGAGGCGGAGCAGCAGCTTTCAAGCTGTTCAATCGCTGTTCAGCAGATGGTCGCAATCGCGCGCGCCGTTGACATGGACTGCAAGATTCTGATTCTGGACGAGCCGACTTCTTCCCTTGACGATCAGGAAGTCCAGAAACTGTTCCGCCTTATGCGCAATCTCCGCGCAAAGGGAGTCGGAATTATTTTCGTTACCCACTTCCTTGAGCAGGTTTACGAAATCTGCGACAGAATCACCGTTCTGCGCGACGGACAGCTTGTGGGTGAATACGAAATCCGCGATCTTCCGCGCCTTGAGCTTGTCTCAAAAATGCTCGGAAAATCAGTTGAGAATCTTGACAAGTCGTCCAAGTCTTCCGAAGCTCCGGTATTCGCCGCGGATGAAGTTCCTGTCTACGAGGCGGAAAATCTTTCAAGCACGGGCGGCGTAAAACCGTTCAACTTCAAGATTTACAAAGGCGAGGTGAACGGATTCACAGGACTTCTAGGTTCAGGAAGAAGCGAAAGCGTGCGCGCGATATTCGGTGCGGACAAAGTCCTCGGCGGAAAAGTAAAGGTGAACGGAAAAAGCGTGAACATCACAAAGCCGATCCACGCGATGAAAAACGGAATCAGCTATCTTCCCGAAGACAGAAAACGCGACGGCATAATCGGCGACCTTTCCGTGAGAGAAAACCTGATTCTTGCGCTTCAGGTGATGAGAGGATTCTTCAAGCCGTTCAGCCGGGCGGAACAGGAAAAACTTGCGGACGAATACATCAAGCTGCTTGAGATAAAGACGGCTTCCGCGGAAACTCCGATAAAATCCCTTTCGGGCGGAAACCAGCAGAAAGTGCTTCTTGCGCGCGCCCTGCTTTCAAATCCGCAGTACCTGATTCTTGACGAGCCGACACGCGGAATCGACATCGGAACAAAGACGGAAATTCAGGAGCTTGTCCTGAAGCTTGCAAAGGAAGGCAAGAGCGTTACGTTCATCTCATCCGAAATTGACGAGATGCTCAGAACCTGCTCGCGTCTTGTTGTCATGCGCGATCTCAAGCAGGTCGGCGAGCTTTCCGGCAATGACCTGAACCAGACAAAGATTATGGAAACCATCGCAGGAGGAGAAAAACAATGACTTCTAAAAAAATCACGGACTTCCTTCTTGGACTTGTAAAAAAGCAGATTTTTATTCCGATTGCCGCGCTGCTGATTCTTGTAATTTTCAACCTTGCAGCGGATCCGTCATTCTTCAAGATTACGCTCGGCCAGAACAGCGAGGGCTTCCCGGTTCTTTCAGGCTACCTGATTACGATTTTGGACAACGCCTCTGAGCTTGTGATTCTTGCGATCGGAATGACGCTTGTAACGGCTGCTTCGGGCGGACAGGATATTTCTGTGGGCGCGGGAATTGCGATTGCAGGCTCGGTGATTCTGCGTGTTCTGTGCGGAACGGACGCGCGCCCCGAAACTCTTCAGGCTCCGATTTTTGTGGCGTTTCTTGTGGGCTGTATTGTGAGCATGGCGTTCGGCGGATTCAACGGCGTTCTTGTCTCGTACTTCAAGATTCAGCCGATGGTCGCGACTCTGATTCTTTTTACGGCCGGACGCTCAATCGCCGCCTGGATTAACGACAACGCGCTTCCGATTGTTGTGGATCCTGTTTTCGGCTACTTCGGAAACTTCATTCCGGGAATTCCGATTCCGACTCCAGTTTTCATCGCGATAATCTGCATAATAATCACGATGCTTGTACTCAAATTCACGAACCTGGGACTTTACACGCAGGCGGTGGGAATCAACAGCAACTCGTCAAGACTGAACGGACTAGATCCCCAGTTCATAAAATTCATCACCTATGTGATTATGGGACTTTGCGTTGCGGTCGCCGGATTCATCAAAGTCTGCCGAATTTCTTCTATTAATTACTCTGTTATCGCGAAGGACATCGAGATGGATGCGATTCTTGCGGTCGCGCTCGGCGGAAATGCTTTGAGCGGCGGCAAGTTCAATATGTGGGCTTCGATTCTTGGAGCTTACGTAATCCAGTTCCTTACGACAACGCTGTTCAAGTTCAACGTAGCCTCAACCGCGCTTCCGGCTTACAAGGCCGTCGTTGTAATCATCCTCGTTGTAATCAGCGCGCCGGTATTCCGCGAAAAAATGTCGCAGCTGGCAAAACAGATTTCCGGCGCACGAAAACACGCCGTAGCGAATGGAGGCTGTTAAATGAACTTTCTAAACAAAAAAAAGCAGAATGAGACTGCGCTTGCAAAAAAAAGACCGCTTTCAGACACAAATCTTCTTCTTGTGATTACAATTGCGGTTTTCGTGGCGATGTATCTTCTTGCGGTCATTTTTCTAGGCTCAGGATTCAGGAAGCCCCAGACTTTCTTCAACCTGCTGAATGAGAACGCCTCGCTCATAGTTCTTTCGTGCGCGCTTAGCCTTGTAATGATTACAGGCGGAATCGACATTTCAGTTGGAACTGTAACGGCTCTCGTATGCATGTGCTGCGCAGTTCACCTGGACAAAAACGGCGGAACAATTACGGGCGCGGTTATGTATGCGCTGATTATCGGAGTAAGCTTCGGACTTGTGCAGGGATTCCTTGTGGCGTTCCTCGACATCCAGCCGTTCATTGTCTCGCTTGCGGGAATGTTCTTTGCAAAAGGAATGACGACAATCGTAAACGCGACGCAGTTCAACGTAAAGCACGAGGGATTCGTCAAGCTCATAGAAACAAGAATTTACGTTCCGGGCATGGGCTCGGTGAACAAGCTCGGAAAATACATTCCGGCTTATGTTGAGCCGGGCGTTCTCGTGGCGCTTCTTGTGGTCGTGATTCTTTTCCTTGTGCTAAGGTGGACAAAGCTCGGACGCAACTTCTACGCTGTGGGCGGAAACCAGCAGAGCGCGAACATGCTCGGAATCAACGTTCAGATGACAAAATTCCTTGCGCACTTCATCTGCTCGGTTCTTGCAGCGGTCGGAGGATTCGTGTACTTCATGCACGTAGGCTCGGCTTCTCCAAGCCATGCAAGCGGCTACGAAATGAACGCGATTGCGTCTTCGATTATCGGCGGAACAATGCTCACGGGCGGAGTGGGAAACATCGCGGGAACATTCTTCGGCGTGCTTTCTCTTGCCACAATCAAGAACATCGTCTCCTCGCTCGGACTTGACGACGCCTGGTGGACGAACATCACGGTTGCTTTCATGATTTGTCTCTTCCTCCTGATTCAGAGCGTGGTTCTCTCAAGGAAGAATTCAAAGTAAATCCAGTTTGTCATCGGTATGTACAAAGATTCCCGCATCAAGTGCGGGAATGACAAAAATCGGGCGTACAATGACAACCAGCAAAAAATTACGGCTGCCCTGAAATTTTTGGAGCAGCCGTTTTCAGCACATTTTGAGCACGGCGGATTTTGCAGATCAGACGAATTCCGCGACTGACATTTCCTTCAATTTTGGTTTATAATTGAATCTTATATGAAAATAGATTTTGCCGGAGCATTTTACAAGAAAACCGAAGAATCCTCTTTTAAAATGAAATTCGTTTCAGGAACCAAGGAATGTGTTCTTCTTCATTTTTACAATCCCATGGTCATAACGCTGGACGGAAAACAGATTGAAACTCAGGCAAATGCGTGCATTCTTTACAAGCCCGGAACTCCGCAGATTTACTGGTGCAAGAACAACGAATTTGAAAACGACTACATAAAATTTCTTCCGGCGGACATGACGTTTTTCAACGACTTTCAGATTCCGTTTGACGAGATTTTTTACGTGACCGATGCGGACATAATCAAGCGCGAGATGACGGACATCACATATTTTCTGACGGAACGCTACGAAAACCACGACCACGAGCTTCTGGACCGCCTGTGCAAGGTTCTGTCCAACCTCCAGAACAACCGGCTTTATCCGAGCATAAAAACAAAGCGCGAAAGTGAAATCCGCTTCAGGCTGAACCAGCTGAGGAAAAAAGTTTCGGAAAATCCTGAAAAGTGGACAGTCGATCTTATGGCGGACGATTTTTTCCTTACGCGCTCGCATTTTTCAGTTTTATACAAGAAGACATTTGGTGTTACGCCGCAGTCCGACATCCATTTTTTTGTGAACGAAAAAGCCCTCCGCCTTCTGAACACAACCGAACTCACAGTCCAGGAAATCTCCCAGAAATGCGGCTACAACGAATGTGAGAATTTCATCCGCGCCTTCAAAAAAATGAACGGCGTCTCTCCGCACCAATACCGAAAACAGAAAGGGGAATAAAAAATTGAAGAAACAAAAAAAAGCCTCCTTAAAAGTTTTCACTTCTAGGGAAGCTTTTTTCACGCAGATTTTACGCTGATTTCAATTCTACTGGAGAAGTGAAAGAACGTTCTGTGAGCTCTGGTTTGCCTGTGCGAGCATTGCTGTTCCAGCCTGAGAAAGAACCTGGTTCTTTGTAAAGTCAACCATTTCCTTTGCCATGTCTGTATCGCGGATGCGGCTCTCAGAAGCCTGAAGGTTTTCTGCGCCAATATCAAGACCAACAACTGTCTTTTCAAGGCGGTTCTGATATGCACCAAGGTCTGCGCGCTGTTTGTTAATCTTCTTGATTGCTTCATCCAAAGTTCCGATTGCGCGGTTTGCTTCGTCTGGGCTTTCAAGAGTCATAATCTCTTCTGTTCCAACTGCGCGGAGTCCAAGAGCTGCTGCGCTCATTGTTCCAATATATACCTGTGTGCGCTGATCCATGTTTGCACCAATGTGGAGCCACATAGAAGCTGTAACGCTGTTTTCACCTGTTGGGCGTGCAAAGCGACCAGTAAGCATATTCATGCCGTTGAACTGTGCGCAAGAAGCAATGCGGTCAACTTCAGCGATGAGTGAAGAAACTTCAACCTGAATCTGCATACGGTCTTCGTCAGTGTAGATTCCGTTGCTTGACTGAACTGCAAGCTCGCGGATGCGCTGGATAATATCTTCAGTTTCCTGGAGGTATCCTTCTGTTGTCTGAATGAAAGAAATGCCGTTCTTTGCGTTTGTAGAAGCCTGATTCAATCCGCGAATCTGGGATCTCATTTTTTCTGAAACAGCAAGTCCAGAAGCATCATCACCGGCGCGGTTGATTTTCATTCCAGAAGAGAGTTTTTCCATGTTCTTCTGGTTGTTCAAATCAGTCAAACCCTGTGAACGCTGTGCAAACATTGCACTCATGTTGTGATTGATAACCATAATTTATCTCCTATGATCAAGATACTGGAGTTCTAAGCAAACATTTTGTGCCTGCTTCCCCTGCTTTGGGTTTACCACCCTATATTTTGATTGTCGGAGTTTGATTTTTTTACTTTAGATTTTTTTTAGATAAATTGCTATTTTTTTCCTTTGCAGCATGAGTTGCACCCAGTTACAATAACGTGCTTTTTTCCTTCAGTTTTATTAAAAAGCCGGGCAACAAGATGACCGTCTGCAAGAGGAATTTCCTTATGGCAAACCGGGCAGATTCTTCTTAATCCAGTTTCAACTTTTGGATAGCAATGCGGACATCCGTTTATCGTACAAAGCTGGTCTGGAACATTCATAGGCCTGTAAACTCTGCTGACCAAATCTTCACCCGGAAGAAGAGAAGATCCGCAAATCGGACACGAAACCAAAAGTCCTTTTTTCTGCGCATTTTCACTTCGGATTTTTCTAGCTTTAAGTTCTGAATTCTTACTTTCCAAAGATTTGAATTTTATATAAAGATTCAGTAAAAAAATTATAAGCGCAAAAACTGCGGCGGCAATAAAATATGTCAGCATGAAGCCATTATAAGTTCTAAAAAATTTTATTTCAACAAAAAGCGGCGCAACTGCAACAAAAGGTTGTTTTTGATAAAATCACATGATATAATCTGAACGGAAATAAAAATATGACAAAAGTATCTTCTGATTTGAAAGAAAAAATTCCAGTAAATGAACGGCAGCAGCGCGGAACTTCACTTTTTCCGTTGCAATACAATTTTTGTAATACAGAAAATCCGTACTACGACTTGTGGCTTCATTGGCATACAGAATTTGAGCTTATCCACATTCTTTCTGGAACTTACAATCTTTTTCTTGGCGATCATGAAATTGTCTTGAACAAAGGAGACTCTTGCATTATTCCCGGAAAAATTGTCCACGGAGACGCACCAGAGAAAAGCGCATGTAAATACGAATCTGCAGTTTTTGACATTGAGCTTTTGCGCCAGCATGGATTCAGCCCGGACAGTTTTATAAACGACATTATATTGGAAAATATTTCGCTGAAAAATTATATTCCGGCAGAACAAAAAGATATTTTCAGCACAATTGAATTTTTGTTCGACACAATCCGCGAACAAAGAGAAGGCTGGGACATAATTGCTTCCGGCGCACTGATTGTTTTTTTTGGACTTTTAAAAAAGAATCATTTTTATTCAGAAAAGAAAATTCTTCCAGCGCAAAAAAGAGCCAGAAACAAAAAACTTGATCTTGTTTTGGACTTTATAAAAAAGAACTACGGAAACGACATTTCGCTTGAACAGCTTTCTGTGGCCGCCGGATTTTCACCAAAATATTTTTGCCGTGTTTTTAAAGAAATGACAGGGCGTTCTCCAGTTGAATATTTGAACTGGTTCAGAATCAGCAGAAGCTGCGCGCTTTTACGGGAATCCAACGACAAGCTTTTAAATATCGCTCAAAAATGCGGATTTAAAGATTTCAGCTATTTTATAAAAATGTTCCACAGATACAAAGGAATGACGCCGCTCAAATACAGAAACCTTGAGCTAAAGTCAAATAAAACTTCAGAAACAGAATCCGCGCAAAAGGAAAATACAATATGCTGAAAGACAAAACAATTTTAGTCGGAGTCACAGGAAGCATTGCGGCATACAAGGCAGCAACACTTGTAAGCATGCTTGTAAAGACAGGAGCTGAAGTCCGCGTGCTAATGACAAAAAATGCCACAAACATAATCAATCCGATTACATTTGAAACTTTAAGTGGACACAAATGCTTCATAGATACTTTTGACAGAAACTTCGAATTCAAAGTAAGTCACGTTTCACTTGCACAAAAAGCG
Source organism: uncultured Treponema sp. (assembly GCF_945873775.1). Classification (GTDB taxonomy): domain Bacteria; phylum Spirochaetota; class Spirochaetia; order Treponematales; family Treponemataceae; genus Treponema_D. The sequence goes on from NZ_CAMCEC010000011.1 coordinate 57,473, forward strand.
GATATTTTTTTAATCGCGCCGGCAACTGCAAACATAATCGCAAAAGTTGCAAACGGAATGGCGGATGATATGCTTACTTCTGTTTTTCTTGCAGCAAAATGCCCGAAAGTAATCTGCCCTGCAATGAACACAGCAATGTACGAAAATCCAATAACGCAAGATAATCTTGAAAAATGCAAAAAATTCGGATTTAAAATTCTTGAGCCTGAAACAGGACATCTTGCCTGCGGTGAAAAAGGAAAAGGAAAAATGCCTGAGCCTCAAGCAATATTTGAATTTATCGAAAACGAAATTTCATTTGAAAAAGATTTTCTAGGCAAAAAAATTCTTGTTACAGCCGGACCAACTCAGGAAGCAATAGATCCTGTTCGATTTATCACAAATCATTCATCTGGAAAAATGGGCTATGCAATTGCAAAAATAGCGGCAGCAAGAGGCGCGCAAGTAACTTTAATTTCAGGACCAGTATCGCTTAATCCGCCGCAAAATGCAAAGACAATAAAAATCACCAACGCAAAAGAAATGCTTGAAGCAGTAAAGGAAAATTTTCCAGATTCAGACATAGTAATAAAATCCGCGGCAGTTGCAGATTTCCGCCCGAAAAATATCAGCGCAGAAAAAATAAAAAAAACAGGCGAAGACATTTCAATAGAACTTGAACGCACAGACGACATTCTTGCTTTCCTTGGAAAAAATAAAAAGCCCGGCCAGATTCTCTGCGGATTTTCTATGGAAACACAAAGCCTAATTGAAAATTCCAAAAAGAAACTTTCAGCAAAAAATTTGGATTTAATCATTGCAAACAATTTAAAAACGCCGGGCGCAGGATTTCAGGCGGACACAAACCAAGCCACAATAATTTCAAAAGATTTTCAAAAAGAACTTCCGCTGATGCAAAAAGAAGAACTTGCAAGCCGCATACTTGATGAAATAAAATCATTTTTATAGAAGGAAAATTTATGGAAGAAAATTTTTCGCAGGCAATTGAAAAAACAAAAAGCATTTTTCACATAAACGAATTTACAAAATATTTCACATTTGAAAACATATTGAAAATTGCAATAAGTGTTGTTTCCGTCATAATTTTCTATATTGTCTATAGGCTAATAAAAAAATTCATAAGAAAAAAAGCAACGACAAAACTTGAAAAAAATACCGCAGTTCTTGTAAACAAAGCCATAAGCTACATTTTTTACGTTTTAATCGGAATGTACATTTTGGGCCTTTTCGGAATCAACTTAAAAGCAATCTGGGGCGCGGCAGGAGTTGCAGGACTTGCAATCGGATTTGCAGCGCAAACAAGCGTCAGTAATTTTATAAGCGGACTTTTTGTGCTCGGCGAAAAATCCATGAAAATCGGAGACACAATTTCTGTAAGCGGAACAAGCGGAACTGTGGAATCCGTAGGACTTTTAAGCGTAAAAATAAAAACGCTGGACAATCAGCTAGTCAGAATTCCAAACAGCAGCATAATAAATTCCGTGCTGACAAATTACAGCAGCTACAAAACTACAAGACAAACTTTTGAAATTCACATAAGCTACGAAGCCGACTTGCAAAAAGCAATGCAAAAAATAAAAGAAATTGCATTAAGATGCCCGGCAGTTCTCCACTTTCCAGAAGCGCAAGTTTTTTACGACTCGCTCATTGGCTCTGCAAAATTAAAACTTATAGTCTGGCTAAAAAATGAAGATTTAATCAAAGTTAAAAATGACATTTTAACCGGCATTGTAAAAGAACTCAGACAGGAAAATATAAAAATAACATAAAAACTGAACTTTTTTCTGCAATTTTTTTTATTCCGCGGATATATAATAAGCATGAAAAACTTTTTATTTATCTGCCCGATCATTTTATTTTTTTCATGCGAATTTTTCAGCTACACAGAAAATGAAAAATTCAGTCTTCCGTATTCTAGCGAATGGAGCGTAAAAACGAGCCATCAGCCGGATTCAGAAATATTCGTTCTCGGAGAAAATTTTTATTCTGAAGTAAACAAAAACGAAGCCACAGCCTTGCTCGCCTATTCGCATTCAGATAAAAAAATCTACGGTGCAATTTATCCCTACGGAAACGATTTGACTTATTCAGACGGATTTGCCGCAGAGGTTTTATTTTCAATTTCAGCCGCCGCAGTGGATTCCGATTCATGCAAAAACGAATATCTTTCAAAATTCAACTGGCAAAAATTTATGGAAGAATGCCACGCCTTTGAAGAAAATGTCTGGAAACTTGACAAAGAAAGAATTATGAAAAAAATTTCTTCAGGCAATTTCAAAAAGAGTGATTTAAAACTATTGGAATGAAAAAGAATTCGTTGTATCATAAAATGGATTTTAAAATAAGGATTTAAAATGAAAAATATATTTTTCAAGATTTTCATAGTGACAAATTTAATATTTCTGTTTTCTTGTACTGAAAAAAATAAAACTACCGCAACTGAACTGCCGACTGTAAAAATCCATAACTGGTACTATTTTTCAACTGAAGGATTTCAAAAAATCGATTTGCCGCAAAACGCTCCAGAAGTTTATGAAAAGCCCTGGACAGAATCAGTGCGAATAACAAGCGCGGCAAGTCTAGTAAATTTAGAAAATAAAAATTCTGAATTTTCTGCATTCGCCCTGGTCAACAAAAAAGGACTTCTTTGCTTTAACGACGACAAAATAGAACTTTATTGCGACAATTCAATTTTTCTTCCGGACACAGCAGACTCTTTGGTATTCAGCAACGGAAAGCCAGTTTTTTACTTGTACAGAAGCAGTTTTTTTAATTCGGATTTAAACCAAACCACAATTCACAGCACGCGACCTTTTTTAGTTGAATTCGCGCCAGACTCAAAACTTTTTTATCCAATAGTTTCCTATTCAAATTTAAATCTTAAAGATGAAGATCAAATTACAGGATATTTTTGGGACGGAAAAACTTGGGCTTGCTCTGCAAAAAAAACATTAAAAAACGGAGTTGAATTTTCATACTTCTGCTGGCAGCCTTTAGTTCCGTTGACAGAAGCCAGTCCTGCGCTCGGTCAAGAATTTTTTGTGTTCAATTCATTGACGGAAAACGGCTACAAAAAAATGATTTTGCCCAAGCTTTTTGAAGAATCTCCAGAAGAACTAAAATCGCTGCTTGCCTCTATTCCCAAAGAGTTTTCATTTTATATTTCATGGAAAAATCCATCTGGAACAAGTCCAGAAAACTACAGCCACATTGGAACATCTGACAATTTTTTGAGCGCACATGCAGGATTTTCAACTGGGAAAAAATACATAACGGCAGTTTTTTCAGACGGAACAACTTACATAAAAAAATCATCAGAAAATTCTATAAAAGCATTCAGGCTTCCGCTTTTACCAAAAGGATTTTCTTATGGCGAAATAGCAGTTTCTGGAGACACACTTTACATCGCCTGGGAAGAAAGTTCTTTTTTTAAAACTGCAAGAGCCGGCTTTATCAGCGTAAATTTAAAGGAAATAATAAATTAATAGCAGACTAAGTTCGGAACTTTTGAAAACGGAGCTAGCTTTATATAAAGATATTTCAGCGGATGAATATCAAGACCGTTTATTTTCCAGCCGCCAATTTCATCAGTATTAACAAGATGCGCGCTTACAGGATGCGAAACAGGAATCAGAACGCTTTCATCCAAAAGAATTTGTTCAGCTTGCGCCATAAGTTTATAACGCTCGGAAATATTGTCAATCCGCGAAGCTTCCTGCAAAAGAGAATCGTAAGTTTCATTTTTAAATCCAGAAACATTCAGCGAAGAATTTCCGCGGAAAAGCTCAAGAAACGCCAGAGGGTCTGCAAAGTCGCCAATCCAAGAATAATAAAACAAGTCGGCTTTCCAGGACGGAATCGAAGCATTGTATCTATCAAAAGTCGTTGTCTGAATTTTAAAATCCACACCAAGCGGCTCCCAGGCATTTTTCAAAATATTCGCACACTCTGAAAGATAACCATCGCCAGTCGCAGCAAAAATCAAAGGCAGTTTTTCTTCCTGCGGAATTCCATTTTTCTGCCGCGCCTCATTCATCATTTTTAAAGCGTCATTTTCATCATAATCAGAAATTCCTGCAACTTCAGGATAGCCCGGCAAAGGATAAATAAAAGTTTCAGCCTTTATATTGAATTTTTCGCGCAGTTTGTCATAAGGAATCGCTTCAAGCAGAGCATCGCGGAATTCTTTTTTTGCCCAGACATTGTCTTGTTTTTTAAAGAAAAAATAAACCGTTCCAAATTCTGTGCCAATTAAAAGTTTTGACTTGTCGATTATTTTTGCAGCTTCGGCATTTCCCATAATCCAGTCGATTTCGCCGTTATTGAATTTGTGGGAATTTTCAGAATAATCATCGCTCAAGGAAATTTTTATTTCAGGAATTTTAACGTTTTTAGAATCCCAGTAAAATTCATTTTTCTTAATCAGAATTTCATTTTCATCGTAAGATTCAAGCGCAAAAGCTCCGCTAAAGGCATTTTTATTTTCACTTACAATACTAAAAGCATGATGGCACAAAATTTTCGGAAGATGACCGGCAGGCTCAGTCAAATGAACGACAACTGTAAAATCATCTCTCGCATCAATTCTTACATCCTGCGCAGAAATTTTTCCCTGCCTGAAATCAGATGCGCCTTCTATGCAGTCCAAAAGCGAAGCAAACGGAGCATTCGGAGTTTCCAAAAGTGAAATCCAGGAATTTCTTACATCTTTTGCAGTTATCAAAGTTCCGTCGCTGAATTTTGCATCGCTGCGCAAAGTAAATGTCCAGCGTTTTTTATCACGTGAAATTTTATATGATGAGCAAATCGCAGGCAAAGGCGCAAGGTTTACAGGATCATAAGAAAAAAGCCCTTCATACAAGCCGGTAAAAAGCTGAGCTTCGGCAGTAAAAGCAGCCGTATGGGGATTCATGTCATAAGAATGAAGCGGCGCGCAAATATTTACTCTGCGCTGTTTTGGCAAATCCTGTGAAAAAGAAAATGCGCTAAGACAAAAGAAAATTAACGCTGCAAAAACTTTTTTCAAATTGAACCTCGACAAAACTTATGAAATTCCAAGCTTTTTCATCTGTTCCTGCTCTTCAACATAGGAAAGATATTCCGCCCGCTTCTGGTTGAATTTAACAATAATATTTTTAATTGTCATAAGTTCCATTGACAAGCCTTTGATTCTTGAGCGGTCAACAGTTTTTGAAGTGTTCTTGAAAAATTCATCAAGTCCGTAAAGCTGCGCAAAAATATGATTATTTTCAACCATCTGCTTGTTCAAATATTCAAGAATCGCTGAATCATTTTGATTGTCAGCTTTTTTATATCCGGGCGAATTCGGGCTGCTAAATGAAGCGTAAACCCGCGCTTTCTTCAAAAGGTTTGCATAAAATTCATTGTATCTTATTGTTTCCTTTTTCTTTGCTTCGGTGCGCTTGTCAGTAATAAAAATATCGTAAGAGACAGGAGGCTCTTCCAATCCGAAAATATTCCGTAAAAACCTAAGAATTGTGTCTTTTAAAGTTTTCTTTTCACTCTGAAGAATTTCGTGGTTCAAGTTGACTTTTTCAGCAATCGCATTGAACTGCTCGCCTGTTGACGCTAAAATTCGCAAAGCATCCATTATAATTGCATGAGTGTCAATTGTAGTCTTTTTTTCTTCCTGAGCCTCTTTTACTTTCAGCCTTTCATACAAAGAATTTTGAAGTTTTTCTTTTTCTGGTGAAGTTTCTTCCGCAACAAGTTCAGAAACAAGCTCATTATTAAAAGATTTTCCCGGAAAACAAGAAGGAAAAAGCCGCTTTATTTCACCAAGCAATGCGCCAGAAGAAGCAAAAGCCTTTTCTTTGTCAAACGACGGATTTGCAAAAACTTTTTTTCTGATTTCAATTTTATAACGTTCACGCTGAAAATCCGCAAGATTCTTTAAGCCGCTGTCAATTTCAGCCATTGCAGTTTGCGTTTTTGAAACGCTGTCCTTTAAAAGACTTTGAACAATCGGCTGAACTCCGCTTTTCAGCTCATTCATGGCAATTGCAAGAGCGCGCGTATTCGGCCGAGTTGAGTTAACGCTCAAGTTTGCCCAGGAAAATGTATTGTTCAGCTCAAGCATTTTTTTTATTTTTCCGTTATCAAGCTGCGAAACAGAAAATTTCATAAAATTGCAAACGTAATCAAGCATTGTTTCGTACTGACTGAGCCTTATTCCAAGAACAATTGAACGCTCATTGTCTGCAAAAGAAGAAGTTTCAGGCAAGGAAATTGCAGTAATCCGGCTGTCATTTTTATACGGATCTGGAACAACCAAAGATCTTTTTACAAGATTGTCAAAAATATTCCTCAAGCAGGAAAAATGAAGCCTATAATCTTCCAAAAGCTTAGGAAGCTCAACATTGTCAAACCATTGCTCCCGCTCTTCTGCAGCTGAAATAATTTTCTGATTAAAATTTTCGTTCTCGGTCATATTTTTTTCCATAAGATATTAGCACAGCGGAACAAAAGGAGCAATTCCAATTAAAAGACTTTTTTCCGCAGAATTATCTTACAATGCTGATAAATATTTTCTTTTAAATTTCGGAAAAAAATAACCGTTACTTAATAAAGTTTTTTCCTTCACAAGCGATTTATTAAGCAAGCCGTGTCTTCTCCACATTTTCGTGCTGAACTTCAAGAATGTCCATGATTTTATCTATCATTTTCTGCTTAGGATCTGGTTCGTTTTCTGGCAAAGTCGAAAGATATTCACTGCGGAATTTCTTGCATTCAATAACAGGACTTGAAGTGAACACAAGTTTGTCTGGACCAACCAAATCGCTCAGCATATCTTCTTTTCCGTCTTGAATTTCAAGAATCGAACCGTTTATGCTTACACAAATCGCAATGTCAAACAAACGAAGATAACTGTCAATTTCTCTTAATCCGCGCTTTGTTTCAGGATGTCCCGGACGGTATCTTGTTCCTGATGGAAAAACCAAAATGACTTCGCCGCGCTTTTTGCAGTCATCCATTGCACGCATTGCAGCCAAATTAATTTTTCTTGCCTTGAGCATCTCTTCCTTTGCCTCTTCTTCAGACTGAGCATTTTCTTCATTTTTTGTGAGGCTTCTAGTAGGATAAATTACAACTCTTGTGAAACTTTCTGCAAATGCACGGACAATAGGATTGTCTTCATTTAATTTCATGCCCGCAATTGCAACAGTCCGTTTAGAAAGATCAGCCAAATCCGAATTTCCGCTGTGCTCAAGCATATAAAGCAAAGCAGGCAAATCTGTATTTGAATAATGCTCCATTAAAATCAGTCCGCTTTTTCCTGACTTCACTTGATTATAAAAATCCAAGAAATTTTCAATGCCGCCTAAATAGCTTTCTGGCAAAAGATTATCTTCAACCAATTTATCCATGAGCTTTCTATTTTTTGGGTTTGCAAGTTGATAAACATTTGAACTGTCAATTTTAGCAGCAGCAACAGAATTCAATGAAAGGGCTTTAAAAAAGTCAGCATAAGCTTCACGGATTGTTTTCTTTTCCATGCAAAATAACCTCGTAATATAAAACAATTAAGAAAATAAAAAAATGATTTTACTATTTTAAATACAAAATATGAAGATGTCAACTAAAGATATAAATGATATGAAATGGCGAAATAAAAAAAATAACTAATTTTACAATAATCGCAATATTTCTTCGGGACGCTTCCCGGGGAAAAGAAAGCCCCCTCCAGCTGACTGGAGGGGGCTTTGGAAAATGTATGAAAGAAGCCGGCCGCGTCCTAGTTTCCCGCCATGGGGCAGTATCATCG
>NZ_CAMCEC010000012.1 GCF_945873775.1 uncultured Treponema sp.
CACCATCTTCCGCATAGCTCAAAAGCTGAACGGATTTTTCTATAATCATATCGCTGAAAAAAGTAGATTTCTGGCTCAAATAACCTTCAACTGCAAAAGCTAAAGCCTCAATTGACATACAGGAAATTTGCTTTTCTGTTAAAGCCATTTGAAGATTCGGATCCCAAAGAACAAGCTTGCAAAGTCCGTTTTGGGTTTTTATAAGCTTTACTTTTGTTGAACGCGCGTCAGTTACAAAAGCTCTGTCTGTAAAAATAAAATTGTCTCTGTTTGTTGAAGGCAAGCAGATAAGCGGAAGCGTTTTTTTAGGCGGAACTAAGTTTTCATCAATGTAATCATAAATGCTCTTGGAATTTTCATAGTAAAGAGCGCAAACAATTCGGGCAAGCGAAAGTGTTTTTCCGCCGCCAACCGCAATAACACCGTGAACTTTTGCATCTTGGGCAAGCTTTAAAACAACTTTTGCAGTTTCTGAGTCTGCTCCAAGCGGAATTTCATCAAAAACAAAATAATCAACATTTCTTTCTGTAAGAGACGCGGTAACTTTTGAAGCTGTTCCAGATTCCTTTAGGACAGGATCCATTAAAACTAAAAAATTTGAGCCATACTCCAACGCATACTGGCCAAGCCGAGTCGCAGTATAAGAACCAAGAACAATATTAGGTGAAATTTTGAATATAAAATCTGCCATATTAGAAAAAAACTCCTGCAAAAAAAAAGAGCGGAACTATTCCGCCCTAATTTATCCCCTGCAAAAAATACGGAAAACTACAAACCGTAAGCGCTAAGAATTTGATCCGCAGTAGCTGCAATCGTAGCTTCATTGAGGTAATTTGGATCTTGAATCTTGAGCTTAATCTGCTCCACCAGCTCTGAACGAACATCTGGAGTTTCCTCTGCCACTTTATTCATAAACATGGCTTCTGCCATAGCTTTGGCTTCATCGGAAACACTGATTTCATCAGACGCATACTGAGAACCTGCAACATTATTTGAACGTTTTGTGTTCTGCAATGTGTTTAGAGCATTAACCTCTGAAATCTTGTTTATCATCATATCTTGCCTCTCTTATTTTATCGGAAGATTCCTCTGAAATCTTGACATTTTTATTTCCTGAAATAAAAACAGCAAATTCTCCAAGAATCTTCTGACGGGAACTATAATCTTCAAAAACTTCCTGCGCCGTTCCTTCTGTTATTTCCTCATGAAGCTTTGTAAGCTCCCTGCCCACAACAACACGGCGGCTGCTTTCAATATCGGCAATATCCGCCAGAAGTTTTACAATTCTAAACGGACTTTCATACAAAATAACCGCATCTCCGGTTTCCAAAAGTTCCTTTACCCGGCTTTTTCTTCTGCCCGGCTTTGGAGAAAGAAAACCTTCGAATATCAAAGTTTTTCCACCTGTTCCTGCAACACTTGCCAATGCCGCAAAAGCACTTGCCCCTGGAATCGGAATAACAGAATGACCTGCTTTGCGCGCAAGACCAGCAAGAACTGCGCCGGGATCACTTATCCCAGGAGTTCCAGCATCGCTTGCATAAGCAACTTTTTGCCCTTCATCAAGCAGTTTTATAATTTTTTCAGATGCAAACTGCTCATTCTGCGCCCGGCAACTGACCAAAGGCTTTCGGATTTCAAAATGATTCAACAATTGAAGCGTATGGCGCGTATCTTCCGCCGCAACAACGTCAACACTTTTCAAAATTTCAACAGCCCTAAAAGTCATATCGCCCAAATTTCCAATAGGCGTAGCTACAATATATAATTCCGACACCGTATTTATAGTATACAATTACTAATATCTTTTTGCAATGTTTAAAATCGGCTTTGGTATTTTTCTTAAAGCATCACGGCTTAACTTCGTGAAAAAAAAACCGATAATAAAACGAGGACCAGTTTTAAATTCTGCTTCCGCTAAAAACTGGCTCTCGAACTTATCAAAGCAAAATTAGAAGGTAAAAATACAATGAAAAAAAAAGAAAGGATTGCCGCAACTCTTACAGGAATTGCCTTGTATTGCGTGGCGGCTTTATTTTCTATAGGTCTTTTTCTTGGCGCGCTGAACTTCGGGCTTTCTTCAGGAAAAAATATTCTTTTTAAAATGGGAGAAATGCTTGTTTCTGTTTATGGAATCTGCTCAATTTTAATCCCTGTGTTTTTCTTTGTGGCAGGTTCGTTCTGTTTAAGCGCGAAATGGTCAGTTCAAAGAGCTTTTATCCTTTTAATTAGCATTGTTCCGTTTTTTACACTTGTAATTGCCGAGCGGACTTCCCAGACAATTGCAGCCCAAGACACAAGCCCGATTGCATTTGCCAAAATTTTCACATTGGTTGCTATTGCGCTTCTTCTTGTTGCGCTTGAATATCTGCTTGCCGTAACTGCCGCAACTTACATTGAAAAGGCAATGGAACAAAAAATTTCCATAGACATAAAAAAAATCAAAATTAATCCAAAAAAAATAAAAACAATTATCAAAAGCAAGCTGAATTTTCCAAAGCCAAAAATTTCTATGCAAAAAGAAAAAAGGCATGAAAAGAAAGAAGAGGAAAAAATTCCTGAAGAGGAACTTGATTTTGAAATTCCGCAGAAAAAAATCAGCGGCGTCTGGTCAATTGATTCGGAAGGAAATGTAAAAGGCAAAATTTCCGCGCCGGAAGAAAAACACGATGAAACTGTTCAGGAAGAAATTCAAATTCCTGAAAGTGAAAATTCCGCAGAAGAAAATGAAGAAGACATAATCGATTTGTTTGAAAAAAATTCAATGGATTTGACTGAAGAAATTTCAAAATCTGAGCAGGAAGAACTTGAGGAAAATTCCGAACAAATTGATTACGACATTGATTTTGAAGAGCCGGAAGATTTTTCAGAAGAGCAAGACAACGGATATTTTGACATTAAAGATGAAAACGAGCCAGAGGAATCAGAATTTTCTGAAATAGAAACTCAAGGTGATGAAACGGAACTTTCGGAAGATGACTTTGAAATAAAAGATGAAACCGAAGATGATTCAGATGAAAATGAAAGTCAAGAAACTGAAAACGATTTTGAAATAGAAGATTTCGATTCTGAAGAAAATTTTATAGAACCAGAAGAAGAACAGGAAATCTCTTTTGAAAATGAAGATTACCAAGAAAATGTTCCAGCTGAAAATTTCAAGGCTGAACACAACGAGGGAAATTCTTTAGAAGAAAAAAAATCTGCGCCTTCAAATCTTGAAAGTGTTTTTTCAAAAATGGAAGACGACGCGCGCATTCAGGTTGAAAAAGAAAATCTTTCGGTTCAAGAAAAAAATTCCGCGCCAATCGCATTTACAACAACAGAAGACGGAAATACAAAGCCAATTCCGCTTCCGCCGAAAAAGAAAAACAACGGGCCGTATAAAATTTCCACAGACTTACTCACAGCTTATGACGAAAACAAGTACTGGATTATCGACGAAGAAACCGAGCAAGCCGCAAAAAGCCTAAAAGATACTTTGAGTGAATTTAAAATCGATGCGGAAGTTACGGGAATAAGAAAAGGTCCAGTTGTAACAATGTTTGAGCTTCTTCCAGCTCCGGGCGTAAAGCTAAGCAGAATTGTAGCTCTTTCAGACAACATTGCATTGCGTCTTGCGGCAAGTTCAGTCCGTATTGTAGCTCCTATTCCAGGAAAACGCGCAGTCGGAATTGAAGTTCCAAACAGAAACCGCGCGATTGTTTCGTTCAGGGAATGCGTTGAGCAGCAAAGAAATGAATGGAAAAAAATGGCAGTTCCTGTTGTGCTCGGAAAAGACATTCAAGGCGAAACTCAAATAATGGATCTTGTAAAAACTCCGCATCTTTTGATTGCAGGTTCAACTGGAGCCGGAAAATCAGTCTGCGTAAACAGCATGATTCTAAGCATTTTGTACAAACGGAATCCGCATGAAGTAAAGATGATTCTCATTGACCCGAAAATAGTCGAGCTGAAACTTTACAATGGAATTCCACACCTTTTGACTCCAGTCATAACAGAACCAAAAAAAGCAATGCAGGCTCTTCAGTATTGCCTTTGCGAAATGGAACGCCGTTATGCAGTTTTAGACAGCATGGGATGCCGCGACATAGCAAACTACAACCGAAAAATTGTTGAGCAACACATAGCAACGGAAAAACTTCCATACTTGATTGTAATAATCGATGAATTTGCAGACTTGATGGCAACAACCGGAAAAGCTCTTGAAGGTGTTGTAGCTCGTCTTGCAGCAATGAGCCGCGCGGTTGGAATTCACCTTGTTCTTGCAACACAGCGTCCATCTGTTGATGTAATCACTGGTCTTATAAAGGCAAATATTCCAAGCCGAATCGCATTTATGGTTGCCGCAAAAATGGATAGCCGAATAATAATCGACCAAGTTGGAGCTGAAAAGCTTCTTGGAAAAGGCGATATGCTTTATGCCAGCGCAACAGATCCTTTTCCCGTGAGAATTCAAGGAGCTTTTGTAAGCGATCAGGAAGTTGAAAATGTTGTTGAAGCTGTAAAAGAATGGGGCGAGCCGGAATACATTGATGATGAAATTTTTGTTGACGATGAAGATGATGAAAATGCCGACCAGCTTTCACTTTTTGGAGAAGGCGCAGAAGATCCTCTTTATGAAAAAGCATTGGACATTGTAATTCAGGCCGGAAAAGCAAGCGCAAGCTATATTCAGCGCAGACTGAGCATTGGATATAACCGCGCCGCACGTCTTGTAGAGGAAATGGAAGAACGCGGAATTGTCGGACCTGCAAACGGCTCTAAGCCACGCGAAATTATTCACATGCCATAAAAACGGAGGAATAAAAATGAAAAAGATTATAACATTTATTGCATTAACAATTTTTTCAGCCTGCGCATTTTCTCAGAATAAAATCAAATTCAACGAAACTTGGAGCTACGTTCTTACAGGCTATGAAAATGAATTTTCCGCAGATTTGCCAATAACTGACCTTTGCTATTTTAGCGCGGAAATAAATGAGTACGGCGAAATTCCTTCAATTCCGAACAGAGAAAATATTCCGCCTGAATTTAATGGCAGAGTTCATCTTGTTGCAATTTGCGAAAGCCGCTCTCTAAGCCATTTTGTAATCGACCCGAAATACAAAGTTTCAAAAAAAATTATTAAAACTCTGGCAGAAGCAACAAAAGACTTCGACGGACTTCAAATTGACTTTGAGCTTGTTCCAAAACGAGATGCTGAAAATTTCAAAATTTTTCTTAAAAAACTGAAAAAAGCAATCGGCAAAGACAAAATGCTTTCTGTTTGCGTTCCTGCAAGAACAAAGACAGTTCAAGATGATGTCTACGATTACAAAGAGCTTTCATCTTGCGCAGACAGAATTTTTATAATGGCTTACGATCAGCACTGGGCAACAAGCGCACCCGGTCCGGTTTCTGGAATGGACTGGTGCAAAAAAATTGCAGACCATGCATTGAATACAATTCCAGTTGAAAAAATAATAATGGGCTTGCCTTTCTACGGAAGAAGCTGGACAGAACCAAATTTTTCCAAAGCATGGTATAACAGCGGAATCAACAGAATCCTTGGCGAAAATTCTGCATTAGAAGAAGTTCAAAGAACTGAAGGAATTCCGCATTTTGAATTCAAAACAGAAATTACAGTAAAAGGCTGGTTTGACGACAAAGAATCTTTAGCCGCAAGATGTCTTATGCTTTCTGAAAAAAACATTCCAAATGCTGGATTCTGGAGAATTGGTCAGGAAGACAAAGAGTTCTGGCAAATTCTTTCTGTTCCAGATTAATTTTTCATCAATATCCATCACTCATGCTTCTGTTTATATCACGCTGATAAAGTTCCTGATAAACAAGGCTACGTTTCTTTAAGTCATCTTTTGTTTCCTGCGGGAAAGGAATATAACGCCAGAAAATTCCACGGACTTCTTTTTCAAGCTTCTGTGTTCCCATGGATTCTTTTGTCATCCAAAGAATATAGTCTTCTATAAAGAACTGCTTTATGTCGCCCTTCATTTTGTGCTCTTCAAGATACTGATAATAATGTCCAGTAAGTCCATCGCTCATCCAGTCAAATGAAGCTTTCTCTTTTGCAACCTGCCATCTTAAATCAGCAACCGCAGTAAGACACGCAATCTTTAAATCACGCGGATACATCGGAATCGCAATACGTCCGCGGCTAGAAAGTCTGTTGTAACGGTCAAATGGCTCCCAGCAAAATCCAACATCGCCATAAGTTGGAACAAGCAAAACATAAGGAACAATTCTATGAGGAATATTTTTATGTATACGGCAAAAGCACTGCGGGTCAATCGATTCTATCCAAGAAAGCTCGCGGATTACATTTTCGCGGAATCCAGTTCCTTTTTCTGTGCAGTGGAAAAATTCCCTTGTAAAAATCGGATACTGATTTCCCTGACGGCCGCAAGTCATTTTTGCCATCTGGCGGATTGTGTTCATTTCGCCAAGAATTTCTTCTTTTCCAACGTTAACTTCTTCCACAAAGTTAGTTGACTTGTCATTGAGGCTCTGCTCAGTCTGTTTTGCTTCCTTGAAATCCTCAAGATGCTTTGAAAGCTCCTTGTCTATTTTTTGAAGCTGACGAAAATCATTTATAACATCAGAAAAAAGTTTTCTTTGCAAATCTGTGTAAGGATTTTTATGCGGCTCAAGTCCGGGCAATGAATCATGCTGAAAAATATCACGGATTTTGCCTTCAACAGAATTTTCCAAGCTAGCCCTTTCAGCTTCCTTTGCGTTTAAAAGGCTTTCTGAGGTCTGTATTTTTCCGCTGTTCTTGCTTTTTAAAGCCATGATATGCTGTTGTTCCGCAGCAGGTCCTTTTGCAACTCCTCTTGTTGGAACTTCATCAGTCGTACTAGGCTTCATGTGTCCAAGCGCAACAGAACGAATCCATTCATCCATATAAAGAATCGGCTCATAAGTATTGTTCTTGTCTATTGCACGGGCAAACATATTTTTTTGTTCTGGAGTTGCCAAGGACGGAAGCAAAATACCGAACCGCATAGCCATTCGCTTGCAGTCTTCAATGGAAGAACTTGCCATTTTTGGCGCAAGACTTCTTAAAAATTCCCAATAAGCCGTGATTATCTGCTGGCGGTAAACTGTGCGGTCTTTTTTATCCTGGCAATTAAGATATTTTACCAAAAGCGAATGAAGCCTCTGGGAACTTGCGCCTTCTCCTGTAAGGCATTTTTTATAATACGAAGGATCATCGTAGCATTTGCTTGGAGTATCTTCAAAATATTTTTCAATTGGAGCAAATGATTTTATATTTAAATCAACTTCAGGAACACAGCCGTTCATTTTGGGCTTGCCTGACGCTTTTTCAGATACAAAATTTTCAAAGTCTTTATTCTGCGGTCCGCCAAAAGAAGAAATTCCGTCTTTTTTAGGCACATTTAATTCCACTTCTGGAATTTCATCTTGAGTGTCAGCAAGCAAAGCGGCAATACTTGGATCAATATCATCATCAAAAGCCATGTTGTTCTCCAACTTTATTTAAATGCATTTTATAAAAAAAATTTCATCTTAATTATAACATGACTGTCTCAGTATTGCAAAGCAATAAATGTTATAAACAAAATCTATAGCCAAGTATAAAAATATAATAATTGACAGTTAGGGCAAGAAAAGATATTTTTAGCTTATCTTAAATATTTTTGGAGGAAGAAAATGAAAAAAATATTAACATTGGCTGCGGCAGTTTTTGCAGCCGCTCTTTTGTCTGCACAGGCAAAACTAAAAGTTGGAGCAACTCCTGTTCCCCATGCAGAAATGCTCAATCTTGTAAAAGATGATTTAAAGGCTCAGGGTGTTGACATTCAGGTTATTGAAATGACAGATTATGTTATTCTCAACGATGCCCTTGAAAGCGGCGAGCTTGATGCAAACTTTGACCAGCACATTCCTTACATGGAATCCACAAACAAAGAAAAAGGCTATCATCTTGTAAATGCAGGCGGAATCCACATTGAGCCAATCGCCCTTTATTCAAAAAAAGTTTCAAAGCTTTCTGACTTGAAGAAAAAGGCGACAGTTGCAATTCCAAATGATCCTACAAACGGAGGACGTGCTCTTTTGCTTCTTCAGGCGGCAGGACTTATTGAACTAAAAAAAGATGCGGGAATCACAGCGACAACACTCGACATAGCAAAAAATCCGCTTAAGCTGAAATTCAAGGAGCTTGACGCAGCTTCAATTCCACGTACTTTGAACGATGTTGATGCGGCTGTTATCAACGGAAACTACGCAATTCCAGCAGGACTTTCTGCAACAAAAGACGGACTTTTTGTAGAAGGAAAAGATTCGCCTTATGTTAACATCATTGTTGTAAAAGACGGAAATCAGAATGACCCGCGCGTAAAAGCGCTTGTAAAGGCATTGCAGAGCGACAAAATCAAGAATTACATTTCTGAAAAGTTTAAAGACGGTGAAGTTGTAGCCGCATTCTAAAATTAAGTTTACAGATAAAGCGGACTGTTCAAGAAGTTTTGCTAAATTCTTGGGCAGTCCATTTTTTATTTAAATTGAAATCTGCTTTAATATTTTTGTAAGTTCTGTTTTTTCTATTAAATCGATCGGGCGGCCTTCAATATATTTTTTGCTTTCTTCTGAAAAAATTCCTGCGGAAACACAAAATCCACGCTCAGCATTTACATCGCTCATGTGCTCGTGGAATTCTCTGATATAAATTTCTCCAACAGAACCTGTTGTCCTAAAAAATCTGAACAAAACAACATCTTGCCAAGTAGCCGCAAAAATTTCAGTCAGAATATCTGTATAAAGAGAATCGTTTTCTATGTTTTGGATTTTTACATTTGAATTTTTGTATTTGGTCAAAATAAATTTACGGCAAAGCGTTACAAAATCATTGCTGTTCGCGGAAATATAAATCTGCAAGTTGCTGTTCTGGCTCAACTCCTGATAACGGTTTATAAGCGAATTTACATCTTTGTAATTTTGAACAGAATTTCGGATTGACTTTAAAAGCGCAAGCCCCTTTGCAATCTGTTTCTTTTCAAAATAGCAGCGGGCAAGATTGTATTCAATTTCAACCCGTATGTCAGAAGGCTCGTTTTCGTGCTTAAGTCCGATTTCATAATCCTGAATCGCGGCATTCAAATCATTTATTTTTGTATGAAAAATTCCAGCCCTAAGACAAGACCTTGCGCCGTAAACTGGATCTGCTCTAAGATGCATGAAAATTTTTATAGCGCGGTCGCCTCGTCCTTCTTGAAACATCGCATCCGACATATTAAAAAGAGCTTCTTTGTTTGAAGGATCTTCATCCAAA
The DNA here is from genome assembly GCF_945873775.1 of uncultured Treponema sp. Classification (GTDB taxonomy): domain Bacteria; phylum Spirochaetota; class Spirochaetia; order Treponematales; family Treponemataceae; genus Treponema_D. Next base: position 9,293 of record NZ_CAMCEC010000012.1, read on the forward strand.
GCTTTTTTAAAAAACGAAAGACTTTCGCGGTATTTTTTTGCAAAATAAAGGCTTTGCGCAAGTAAAAAATAAACACCAGAAGATTCAGGCTTGGCAAGAATCGCTTTTTTAAACAAAGGCACGGATTTTTCATACAATTTCTGGTTGAACATTGCTTTGCCAAGGTAAAAATTATTTTCAAAGCTAACTGAATTTATTTTGTATGCGCTCACTAAAGCCTGAACAGCCTCTGGATTTTTTCCAAGCTGAAGCGCGCTGATTCCAAGCCGTAAAAAACATTCGCCTAAATTGACAACTCCAGACTTTGAATCAAGCTTTGAAAGATCATTGTAAATTAAATATGCCTTATCCCAAATCTGGCTCGAAAAATAAACATCGCCAAGCGGAATAAGCCCCGCTGGATCATGAGGATTTTTTGCAAGCTTTTTATTTGCTTCTTTTATAATTTGGGCTTTATTTCTATTGCTAGTTTTTCTCTCTTTTGTGCCGCCGCCATTTTTTCCCATGAACAAAGTAAGAACTGCGACAAGAGCAATCATTATAACGCCAGCAATAAGATATGACATATTCTAAAACCTTCCTTGACAAAGTGAAATTATTTGAGGGAATTTCAAAAGCTCTTATGAACTTAAGAATTCCCCCGTTTATTATTTATCGGAATTTTTTGCGTTTACCAAAATTTAATTTTTTCGGCATTCCTGAACAAAATCTGCAATTCTATCCAAGGCAACTTTGATTTTATCAATAGCGGTCGCATAGCAGCATCTTATGTGCCCTTCTCCGCCTGCGCCAAAAACGCTTCCCGGAACAACAGCGACATTGTGCTTCTGGAAAAGCTTTGTGGCAAAGTCTTCACTTGAAAGTCCTGTTGATGAAATGTCAGGGAACATGTAAAAAGCGCCAGAAGGCTCTGGAACAGGAAGCCCCATATCGCAAAAAGCCTTGTACATCAGATTTCTTCTCTGCTGATAGCTTACACGCATTTTTTCAACTTCAGACCAGCCGTTGCGCAAACCTTCTGTGGCAGCATACTGACTGAAAATCGGCGCGCAAATTGTGTTGTAGCCGTGAAGCTTTACAATCTGCGCAAGAAGTTCCGCAGGAGCCGCAATATATCCAATTCGCCAGCCTGTCATTGCAAAAGACTTTGAAAATCCGTTAAGAATAATCGTATAATCTTTCATTCCAGGAAAAGAGCCGATAGAAACGTGTTCCGCGCCATCATAAGCAAGCTCGCAGTAAATTTCATCGCTTATAACCCAAATCTGATGTTTTTTTACAATTTCCGCAATTTTTTCAAGTTCCTCTTTTGGAATCATTGTTCCAGTCGGATTGTTCGGGGAACAAATCATAACGGCTTTTGTTTTTGGAGTAACTGCTTTTTCAATTTGCTCTGCGGTCGGATAAAATCCATTCACGCTTGTATCAATAGGAACAACATTGACTTCACAAAGACGCGCCAAAGGAACATAATTTACATAGCAAGGCTGGCAGACAATAATTTCATCTCCCGGATTAAGAATTGCGCGCAAAGAAGCATCGACACCTTCACTTGCACCAACTGTTATAAGAATTTCCTTCTGCGGATTATAATGCATATTGTATTTCTGCATATATTTTGAAATTTCTTCACGCAGCTCAAGCAAGCCCCAGTTTGAAGTGTAGCTAGTGTGTCCCTTTTCAAGATGATAAAAAGCTTCCTCGCGAATGCACCATGGAGTCGGAAAATCAGGCTCGCCAACAGAAAGCGAAATCACATCATCGTGTCCAATCAGCATTTCAAAAAATTTCCGAATTCCGCTTGGAGGAGTCTGCACCATTGATGAACTGAATTTGTCTTCTCTTGTATTCATTAAGCCATTGCTCCTTCCCGGCTGTCGGAATTTTCTTCTATATAAACAATGTCATTTTCTTTGTAAGTCTTTAAAATGAAATGAGTTTTTGTGGAACGCACACCTTGAAGCGTAGAAAGTTTTCTTGCAACAAAAAGCGCCACTTCTTGCAAAGTTTCGCCTTCAATTATAACTTTTAAATCGTAGCCGCCGCTCATAAGATAAAGGGATTTTACCTGCGGAAATCTGTAAATTCTGTCGGCGATTCCGTCAAATCCATGCTCACGTTCTGGTGTAACTTGAATTTCTATTTCCGCACAGACTTTTTCTTTTGCCTTGGAATCTTTTTCAGGATTTATAATCGCGGCATATTTCATAATAACGCCGTCATTTTCAAGCTGCTGGATAATCGACTTGACTTCTTCAACAGATTTTTTTGTCATCGCTGAAATGTCTTCTACAGAAATACGCGCATTGTCACGCAGCAAATTTAAAATTTCTTCTGTGCTGTCCATTTTTTACCTTCTATCTATAAAAATAAAATTCTAAATAAGTCCTTTTGTGCTTGGAATTTCTCCGTTGCGTCTTGAATCAATTTCCACTGCCTGACGAATCGCCCTAGCTGCGGCTTTAAAAAGTCCTTCAATTTTATGGTGGTCGCTTCTTCCGCGGATTGTATCAAGATGCAAATTGCACTTTGCTCCGTTTACAAATCCCTGCCAAAAATCTTCAAAGCAATCTGTTTGGAATGAAGAAGATTTTCCGTCCTGTCCAATTGAAACAAGCGGAATATTGGAAAGAGCCGCATTTACAACACAAAACGGACGCCCGCCAAAATCAACAGCAACCTGCAAAAGACTTTCATCCATCGGATAAATTGAAAATCCGCTTCTATAAATTCCAGCACAGTTTCCCAAAGCAGAAGCAAAGCATTGTCCAAGAACAATTCCTGTGTCTTCTATAAGATGATGCTGGTCAACTTCCAAATCGCCTTTAAGCTCGCCGCTCAAATCAAAAAGTCCATGCTTGCAAAAAGAATTCAGCATGTGTCCAAAAAAGCCGATTGGATTTTTTACAGAGCATTTTCCTGTTCCGTCAAGATTTAAAGAAAGTTCTATTTGAGTTTCGCCAGTTATGCGTTTTATGCTTGCAGTTCTTTCCATTTGAAAAATTCCTTATGACATGACTTTTCTAAGTTCATATTCCAAAATATCTGTGGCTCCAAATTCCTTGAGCTTTGGAAGAAGAACTGGAACTTCGCTTTTCTTAACCGCAGTTTTTACAGCATATCCTGAATCTCCAAAAAGCGGACTTACAGTCGGGCTTCTCATAGACGGAATTGCTTTTACGAGCGTGTCAAATTTTTCCTTGGAAACATTCATCTCAAGCATAACACGGTCGCGCGCATCAAGAACAGCAGAAAAAAGCATTTTAAGTTCAAGAATCTTCTGCTTCTTTTCTGGGTCAGCCATCGCTTCTTTTGACGCGTACATTCTTGTGGAGCTTTCCATAAGAGTGTCCACAATTTTCAAACGGTTCGCCTTTAAAGAAGAGCCAGTGCTTGTGTTGTCAATAAGAATTTGCGCAATTGAATCTTCTGTATTCTGAACAAAACCTTCGCTCGTTCCCCAAGTTCGGAAAATTGTTCCGTTGATTTTTTTTGCCTCAACCCATTTTTTGCTTAGATTCTGATATTCAGTTGCAATTGTAACATTTTTCTTTGCAAGCTCTTCATAGTCAAAATCTTCTGGAATCGCAGCAACAACACGGACTGGATCAAATCCCAAATCCATTATTTCAACAAGCGAATCTTCAACGCCATTTTCAAAAACCCAGTCTTTTCCAGAAAAAGCAATATCAGCTTTGTTTGCCGCAAGAAGGACGCTCGCAATCTGAGGTTTTACAACTTGAAACGCAAGGTCTTTCTGATTTGTTATAGGAAAATATGTTCTGTCTGGAAGCTTTAAAGAAATTCCAACATCGCTCAAAAGCTCATATACAGATTCGTAAATTCTTCCTTTTGCCAATAAAATTTTTAATTTTTCCATAATATACGATTATAAATTGAAGTTGCCCCTAAATTCAAGTTGCAAAGCAAACTAGCGGCGCTCAACAGTTCCGTCAGGTTTTGCAATAAAAACTTCTGGCTTTATCTTTGTAAAAAATCCGCATTCAACAACGCCGATTATTCCATCGATCTTTTCTTCCATTTCATGCGGATTAACCGGAAACTTCCATTTACAGTCCAAAATAAGATTTCCGTTGTCTGTGATTACAGGACCTGCTTTTTTTACGCCTTCCCGAAGCACACATTCCGCGCCAAGTTTTTCTAAAGCTTTAATTACAGGAACTCTGGCTTCGGCTATAATTTCAACAGGAAGAGCAAAACCTGTTCCAAGGCTTTTTACATCTTTTGAAGAATCCGCAACAATGGCAAATCTTGCCGAATTATACGCAATGATTTTTTCACGAAGCAATGCCGCGCCGCCGCCTTTTATAAGATTGTTGTTTGGATCAATTTCGTCCGCACCGTCAATTGCAAGATCAAGAGTTCCATTTATTGCTTTGTCGTTCAACGTGTAAACTGGAATTCCAAGTTCCTCGCAGGCCAATGTAGTCTGAAAACTTGTTGCAACGGCTTTTATATCTTTTAAAGTTCCGTCTTCAATTCTCTGCGCAAATCTTTTTACAGCCGGCATTGCAGTAGAGCCAGTTCCAAGTCCGATTTTCATTCCGCTGAAAATTTTTCCTTCTTTGATTAAAGAATCAACTGCTGTTGTCGCGGCTAAAATTTTTTGTTCGTCTTTAGAAATACCCATCAGTATTCAACTCCTGTATATAATTCAAATTGCCTATATCCCTGATAAAGAAGCATGCTGAATCCATTGCAGATTTTGCAGCCAGCCTCCCTTGCGCGCACCATTATCGGAGTTGCTTTCGGCATATAAATTATGTCGAACAAAGCTTCCTTTCCTGTGAAATCATAAAAATAAAGCGGATCATTTTCTGGATTAGAAGGCTCTTCGCAATGCATTCCTTTTGATGTGGTCTGAATAATCACGTCTGAATATTTTCTAATCGTGGAAACTGATTCAAAATTCAACGGAGCATATTTAAAATCGTATTTTTCAGCAAGTTCTTTTGCCTTTGACAAAGTGCGGTTAAAAATGCAGGCTTTTCCGCCGGAATTATAAACTGCATACGCAATTGCTTTTGCAGCTCCGCCAGCTCCAATTATAGAAATTTTTTTATGCTTTAGATTTTTTAAATTCAAAAATTCAAGCAAAGCTTTTAAAAATCCTTCCGCATCAGTATTGTACGCAAGCCATTTTCCGTCTTTTTTTATCAATGTATTGCTTGAGCCTATTTCAAGCGCGGCATTGTCCACAAAATCAGCCCTTGCAAGAGCAGCTTCCTTATGCGGAACAGTTACAGAAAGTCCCTGCACTCCGACTTGCTCAGAAAAATCAATTGCCTGCTCAAATTTTTCAGCTGGAAAAGGAATATAAACGGCATTCATTCCATGGCGGCAATATCCTGTATTATGAAGCTCAGGACTTGAAGTTCCAGAAAGCGGCCAGCCGGTAATTCCAAAAATTTTAGTTGATTCATTTATAGATTTTGTTCTGTAAAGTCCGCCAAGTTTTACAGCATCCAAATGGGCAATATTTGAAGTATTTTGAATGGATTCCGGCGCGGAAGTATATGTCAAAAAATTTTTCAGCTTTGCGCCAAGAACTCTAGTTGGAATTCCCATTGTTCCCATCGCAAGCAGAATATGGTTGTTTCCAGAAATCCTCGAAGCCTGCTCAAAAAGATTTGTAACATCGTCAAGACTGTGCGGCATAAATGCAATTTTTGGAATTTCAAGTCCAGAAGGATTCAGTTCCTTAAGACGCTCCAAAATATTTCTTACCGGATTTTTCATGTCATGGAAACTTCGGATTACTTTTGTCTCAAAGGCAAGAGTCGCATCTTCAAGACTTGAAATATGAAAATCTTCCTCAAAATCAACATAGGCAAAATTTTTAGTTTTATCTTCATCGGCAAAAGAAAGCGCGCGGGCAAAAAGAATTGTGCGGGCAGATTCTCCTTCTACAAATTTTCCACCGTCTATTTCACGCCTGATTGTCAAAATGCACGGCAAACCAGCCATTGAAGGAAACCGTCTTGCATAAAGCCGCTCATCCTGATTCAAAAAATCAACACGCAGCTCCGCCATGTCAACATAACTTCTATATTTGTTAAGAAGCTCCAAGTCTTCTGCAAGAGTTTTTCCTGTCAGCGTAAGACAAATTTTTGGCGATTCCATTTCAAGACTCCTTTGCAACTAAATTTAAAAATGAAGCCGAACTCCTGATTTTTTTTACTTTCGAAATCAAGGCAATTGAAACTTCGTATTCTTCAACTGAATTTGTTTCAGGATTTTTACAAACTAAAAAAAGAACTTGGTTTTTTACAACAGCCCTTGGAACGCCTATTAAAATTTCTTTTGTTGTAGACATTTCAAGCTCAACCAAATCTTCATTTTGAACTGCGCTTTCCAAAACTCTAAGCTTCCCTGTAAAATTCATTCCGCTTGCCTCGGTAAGCTCAAACTTAACGCTTTCAGGCCGAAGCTGATCCGAAGACAAAACCACGCGTCGTTTTATGCGCTCCTCAAGTCCTTCTTTTTGCTCTGCGGAAGCTGAAATATTTTCCAGCTGATTTTTTAAATCCTCAAGAATTTTTGAAACTTCTTTTTTTGAACCGGAAGCTATGGAATTTTCCTCAGGAATACTTTCAGAAGAACAAGGCAAAATTTTAGAATCAAATTCAATTTCTGGAAAGCCCAAAGCTGGCGCAGTTTTTTTTGCGGATTTTACATTTCCAACAAAATCAAGTCCAAGCCGCTCGACACAATTTCTTGCCTGCTCATCGGATGAAAAATTCATCAGAAAAATTCCCGGCGACAAAATTTCAACAATATAAGATGAAAGTTTTTTTTCAATTACGATAGAATTTTCAGGACGGATTTTTAAAACGTAGCCTTTGTAAAGAGAAGCCGAATTATAAGAATCAGCCCATTCATCAAGCGAAACCAAAAGATTCTGCGGAATTTCATAATGCGAGTATTTTTTTAAAATTGCGGAAATCTGATCTTTTGTCATTTCAAAATCAAAAGCTTTTAAAACAGACTGGCGCGTAATTTCAAAAACAGCAACTGTATCGCATTTTTTTGGACAAAGAAATTTTATAAGCGGAACAAGCTCCGAAAGCAAAAATCCCGGCAAAACAGTAACCGAAAAACCTGCGTCAATGCTCAAAGAACCTTGCGATTTTTTTTCTTCAAAAATTTGATTCACACAAATAAATTCATTTTCACCTTCAGAAACTGAATCGAGAATTCCAAGTTCAATCGCACAGTCAAGCATCGCATCCAAAAAATTTGAATCAACAGAAGAATTTTCCGCAGAAGAGCCAAACGCAACAATTCTTGAAAACCGGCTAAAAGAATTTTCAGAGTAACGAGAATTTTTGTCTTTTAGCAAAAAAGCAATCTGAAGAATTTTCTGTCTTGTATAAACTTCCTGCTTTAAAAATGAAAGTGTCTTGAAAAAAATTTCCGCGCTAGACAAAATCATGCTTCGGGAAAAGGAACCTGTGCAAGCAGCGCAAATATAAGCAACCTGATTCCCAAAAGTCAAATTCGAGAAAAGCTCAAGCCTCTGCCAGTCAACAAAAAATCCTTTGCCTTCAGAATCTTCCTGGACAAGATGAAGATTTTTGAGAGCTTTAAAAAGTGTTTCAAAAAATTCCTTGTTGAAATTCTCCTGAAAAATTTCAGCCAAGTCAGAAGACGCTTTCTTTTTAAGTTCCCCGTTGTTTTTGCAAATATCAGGATGGCTTGAAATATAGCAGATAAAAACCGCAAGAAGATCAGAAGAAATTTTTAGTCGGCGCTCAGGAAATTTTTTTTCGTTTTCTGGACTTATCAAATTTTGCAAATTCAACAAGCCGCTCAAATCATCTTCAAGATACGGATTTATTTTTATTAAATTCTTTTCATTTTTTACATGGACAGAAAAAATCAAAAGACGTTCTTCAAGGCTTGCAACTGCGCTGTAAAAATCTCCCTGCTGAATTGAAGATGAAAAAAATTTTTCAAGTTTTTCAATGTCAGGCTCGTTTAAAAATTTTATCGCTGTAAGAATTTTTATATCCGTACCGTCAAGAAATTTTACAATTGAATCCCGGGTTTCTTTTTTGCGCAGAAAAGCTCCTATTTCTTCCGCCAGCTTTTGCTTGTTGTAAGGAGTTTTTACTTCTCCAAGATAAATACGTACCAACTCGAAAAAAAATTTGTCCGGCAAAGTGCAAAAACTTTCACGCCATTGAATTATCTTTTGAACTTTTGCATCTAAATTCATTGGCCACATCCTTCGATTTGAATCGGAACTTCAAGGTCATCAAAACTTTTTTCATTTTCGTAGCGGACAATTCTATAGGAATATCCTTGCTCTGCTAAAAATTTTTGTCGGTTGCTTCCAAAATCTTCTTCAACAGTTCCGCGCGTAATCAAAGTAAAAAATCTTGAAGTTCTTTCTTTTGGACGAAGAATTCTTCCAAGCCGCTGAGCTTCTTCCTGCCTTGAACCGAAAGTTCCGCTCACTTGAATTGCCACGCTCGCGTCCGGCAAATCGATTGCAAAATTCGCAACCTTGCTGACAACAAGCACACGTATTTTTCCGCTTCGAAAATCGTCATAAATTATATCACGTTCGGAGTTTTTTGTTTTGCCGGTAATAATCGGAACATTCAAAAGCTTGGCAAGAATTTCAAGATGAGTTAAAAATTGCCCGATTATAAGAATTTTGTCATCCTTGAATTTTTCAACAAGCTCCTGAACAATTTTATTTTTCAAAGGATTTTCACTTGCAATTCTGTGCTTTTCTCTATTCCCTGCAACCGCATATTCAATTTCTTTATTTTCTGGAAGCCCAAGGCGAACTTCAATGCATTCAGCCTTTGCAATCCACTTTGCCTTTTCTAGCTCTTTCCAAGGAACATCATATCTTTTAGGGCCAACCAAAGAAAAAACGTAGCCTTCGCAGCCATCTTCGCGCACAAGAGTCGCAGTCAGCCCGACACGCCGCACAGCCTGAAGTTCAGCGGCAACTCTAAAAACAGGAGCCGGAATCATGTGGACTTCATCATAAATAACAAGCCCCCAGTTGTTCTGCTTGAAAAGTGAAAAATGCGGATACGGACCGTTTTTGTCAGGACGCCAAGTAAGAATCTGATAAGTGGCAACCGTTACAGGCTTTATAGTTTTATTTTCTCCAGTGTATTCCGCAATCTGGCTTGCATCCAAATCAGTTTTATCAATAAGCTCATCTATCCACTGATGAACAGCTGTAATATTTGTGGTTACAATAAGCGTGTTGGTCTTTAAAAGGCTCATTATTTCCATGCCGACAATCGTTTTTCCCGCGCCGCAAGGAAGCACAATTGTGCCGAATCCAGTTCCCGGTCCTTTGTTTCCGACCAGCGCATTTGCCGCAGCTTTTTGATATTCACGCACTTCAAAAGGCCGCCCATCCAAAGTTGTTTTCCGCAAATTTATTTCAAGAGGAAATCCATCCTGAAGCGGAACATCATCTTTTACAGGCCAGCCAATTTTTAAAAGATTCTGCTTAACAATTCCGCGATCCGTAAGCAAAAGTTTAAAGCAAAAAGTTTTTTCTTTTTCTGAAAGTCCTGCCGAAAATTCTTCTGAACATTCACACGGAACAAGAAATTTTCTGGCAAAAGCGTTGGCTTCAATCTGCTTAAAAACATACGGAGAATTTGAAACAAGATAAAGATATTCTTCTTTTATTCCGTCTGAATTTTCCACGGAAGGACCTTGAACAAGCCTGAGTTTTCCAAAACGCCCGGAAGTTTCTTCAATCCAAACAACAACGCTCTGCGGAATTTCATAGCGTGAAAATTTTTTTAAAACTTCAACTGCCTGTTCGCCTGTAAATCCTGAGCTTTCAGCGTTCCACAATGAAAGAGATGAAATTTGATATGTATGCAAATGTTCAGGAGAGCGCACAAGTTCCGCAAAAGGAATCAAAGCAGCCCTGCATTCTTCAGCACGAGGCGCATGAACATCAAGCAGAAGAGTTCTGTCAGACTGAACAATTAAAGGATTTTCGCTTTCAGGCATATCAGTGCATTATATAATGAATCGGCAAGGCTTACAATATTTTCTGGCAAAGCGCACAAATAAAAAACCGGCCTGCCAACGACAAACCGGCTTTTTGAGGAGAGTCTATCTATGAAAAACAACAAGAGTTTTCCGACATTTTTATTTTAAGCCCGGAATTTAAATTTGTCAAATTTTTGTTGACAAAATAAATTTATTATAATAATATCATTATTGTAATAAATACAAATTTATAAATAATCAAGTGTAAGGAACTTAGGAGGTTATTATGAAAAAATGGGTTTGCAAAGTATGCGGATATGTTCACACAGGAGACAATGCGCCGGAAGAATGTCCAGTTTGCCATGCAAAAAATGCTTTCAATGAAATGGTTGAAACAAAAGGATTCGCCTGCGAGCATCAGGTTGGTTCAGCAAAAGGCTTAGATGAAGAAGTTGTAAAAGGACTCCGTGAAAATTTTGCCGGTGAATGTTCAGAAGTTGGAATGTACCTTGCAATGTCCCGCCAGGCAGACCGCGAAGGCTACCCAGAAATTGCAGAAGCATACAAACGCTACGCTCTTGAAGAAGCCGAACACGCCGCAAAATTCGCAGAGCTTCTTGGAGAAGTTCTTACTGATTCAACAAAGAAAAATGTTCAGATGAGAGCTGATGCGGAAGCCGGAGCTTGCGAAGGAAAACTTCAGCTTGCAAAGCGCGCAAAAGAACTTGGCTATGACGCAATTCACGACACAGTGCATGAAATGGCAAAAGATGAAGCGCGCCACGGAGCAGGATTCAAAGGAATAATGCAGCGTTATTTCAGCAAATAAAATAAAAAAACACTGTGCATTGAAAACATTTTCATTGCATGGTGTTTTTTAAATTCCAAAAAGTTTCAAGAGAAAAAAATGAATCACGAACAAATCGCAGCAAAACTAGAAGAAAAAAATATCCGCTCGTCAGTTCAAAGAATGGCAATTTACAAATTTCTTGCGGAAAATCCAGTGCATCCGACCGTTGACACAATTTACACATCTCTTTCTCCTCAAATGCCAACTTTGTCGCGCACAACAGTTTACAACACACTCAAGCAGTTTTCTGAATGCGGACTTGTGCAGACAATTACAATTGAAGACGGTGAACTTAGATACGATGCGGACACTTCAAACCACTTGCACTTTAAATGCGTAAAATGCGGAAAAATTTTCGACATTTTTAAGCCGGTCGAACTTCCGCCGCAGTTTTTGCAAGACGGATTCAAAGCTGAAAAAATTCAGACCAACATCTGGGGAATTTGCAAAGACTGCTCTTAATTCTACTGAAAAAGAATCAGCCCTTCCGGATTCATTGCCCTGTAACGGATCCGGCATTCCACAACGGCAACCAAAACTACAACAAGCGAAAACCAAAAGAACATGCTGTCCATTTTAAATCCCGCAAAATAATTGTAAATTCCGTGCAGCAAAACCGCCAGAACAAACGGATAAAGCTTGAAATTTCCGTTCTTCAAATTGAAAACAAAAAGCCCCGAAAGTCCAGCGCAGCAAGAATGAATAACAACCGCAGTCAAAAGCCTAAGCTCAAGATTTTGAATTCCAGAAGCAATATAAATTAAAGTTTCAAAGCATCCAAGCGAAAGTCCGCTCAAAACGGCGCAGGCAAAAAAAACTTTCATCGACATTTTCTTTGAAGGAAAAATAAAAAATACCGCCATTTTTATTGTTTCCTCAACAACGCCATTTACAAAAATGCTTTTAATCAAAACAGAAAAAAGAGAATGCACATTAATCAGACCGAAAGCTTCCAATAAAAACTGAATCACGTAAATCGGAACAACGGCAAAAAGTCCGCAGAAAACTGCAATAAATCCAAAGCTAAGCTTGAATTCTTTTATGAGAACAACCATACAAGCCAGCGCCGCCAAAACAGGAATTGTGCAAATTAAAAACGGTGGAATCAAACTTGTAAAATTCATTTTATTTTTTCTCCGCCCTGAACTGCTCTATTACAAACTGAACCGTTCCACGCATTTCATCAAGATTTTCCTGATTAAGAATTCCAAGCCGGAAAATTGAAGTTTCCAAAAGACAGTAGAGCAGGCTGTTTATTTCCTTTATTGGAAGATTTTTTATTTCGCCTTTTTTCTGTCCGCGGATTAAAACCATATTCATCAAATGCTGAATTCTAATAACGCGCCTTGTTACACGGTCGTTTATATCCACGCCGCTTTTTTCGAGCTGCATAAGATACATTTTTAAAACACGGAAAAATGCCCGGTTGCTTTCCGCAATATCAATTATACACAAAAAAATTCGCTTAAGGCATTCTATGGAATCAATCTGGCTGTTCTTTATAATTCCAATAAGCTCCTGCTCAACATCGTTTGTAAGCTGCTTTATGCTCCACAAAAAAATTTCGCGCTTATTTTTAAAATATATATAAAGAGTTGTACGAGTAATTCCGCATTTGTCTGCGATTTTCTGATAAGTAACATCTTCGTATCCATCTTCTATAAAAAGCTGAAATGATTTTTCAAGGATTTCCCTTTTGCGCTTTTCGTGCTCAACAACAATCGCCATATTTTACCTGTAAATATAAAAAGAAGTGTCCAGATTTCCAGCTTTTAAAGGCTTTACCGCGGAAGCTTTTTTTTCGAAACAATTTTCAAAAGATTTTTGGCTTGTAATAACGCCCATCTGCCAGTTTTCAAAATTTGAAATCAAGCTGCCCATTTTTTTGTAAAGACTTTCAGCCTGAAATTCATCGCCCAAACGCTCGCCGTAAGGAGGATTACAAAGTATAAGTCCGTTTTCAAATTCTGAATGCAAATTTTCAAAGTCGCTCACAAAAAATTCAGGACGCTCAATGCGCATATCGCTTCCAATCAGCTGCAAGGCTCTTCCTGCCATTGTGCAAGCGTGCTCAGCATTCAGTTTTGCACGGTCAATTGCAAACGGATCTATGTCGCTTCCGGCAATGTGGCATTCAACATCTGTGCGGATTTTTGCAGCTTCTTCTTTTTTTATTTCAAGAGCGCGGGAAGCATCATATATAGAAAGATTTTCATAAGCAAAATTTCTTCCAAGCCCAGGAGCAACATTGTGGGCATAAAGAGCGGCTTCTATTGCAATTGTTCCGCTTCCGCAAAAAGGATCATGCAAAGGAGTTTTTCTGCGCCACATCATTTCCTGCAAAAGAACCGCAGCAGTTGTTTCCCGCAACGGAGCTGCACCGCTTTCAGTTCTGTAGCCACGCTTATGCAAAGCCTGTCCGCTTGTATCAAGCAAAATCACAGCTTCGTCCCGTTCCATATAAACACGCACATCCGCCTGACTTCCTGATTCCGGCAAAGAATTCATTCGCCAGACATCTCCAAGTTTTGTATAAATTGCCTTTTGAATCATTCCCTGAATTGTATGCTCGCTGTTAATCCTGCTTTTATAAACACGCACTTTATCTACAACAACACGAACATCTTTTCTAAAAAAATCCTGCCAGTCGATTCTATAGCAACCTTCAAAAAGGGAATCAAAATTGTCTGCTTTGTAACGAGCCATCTGAAGATAAACTCTGTCGCTCGTCCTAAGACAAAAATTTGAGCGGTACAAAGCATCATTGTCGCCTAAAAACGAAACACGGCCAGGAGCATTTCCTGAAAGAGCATAGCCCAAATGTTTTATTTCATTTCCAAGGATTTTTTCCGCGCCAACTGCGCAAAGAGCAACAAAAGTATTCATAAATGACATTTTAACATTTTATGTTCAATTGCACAAGAAAACCCGCCGGTTGAATTTTTATCTTGCCAAAATTAAGATACAAAAATGGACACATTGAGCGCAGAACAAAGAAGCTTGAACATGGCGAAAATCCACAGCAAAGACACCAAGCCCGAAGTCTTTTTAAGAAGCGCGCTCCATAAAGCTGGATTCAGATTCAGGAAAAACGACAAGCGGTATTTGGGAACGCCGGACATTTTTCTTCCGCATTACAACGCAGTTATTTTTATCAACGGATGCTTTTGGCACGGACACAAGAACTGCCGGCTTTTCAGGCTGCCAAAAACAAATGTTGAATACTGGAAAAATAAAATTGAGAGGAACATGGCGCGCGACAAAAAAGTGATTTCAGCTTATCTTGACAACTGCTACAGAGTCGCTGTCGTCTGGGAATGCTCAATAACAGGAAAACAAAAAGCTCAAAAACTTTCAAAAGTAACAGAAGAAATTTCCCTGTGGCTCGAAGAAGATTTGACTGAAAACTACAGGGAATTCTGAAATTTTTATTTCAGTCCAGACCAAAATATTTGAGCCATCCGTTTCCGTTTTGAGCATTTATCGCAGAAGAAATTCCCGCATGACACATTACATGGCGGAACTGCCCAAGAATCAGCTCAAGCCGTGTGAATTCGCAACCATCTAGTTTTTCTGAAAGCATTTTATCCGAAAGTTTTGCAAGATAGATTCGGATTTTTTGAGCAACCGACACTGCATATTTTTCCAAATTTTCACGAGAAATAACAACGCCCGGCGCAGCATCAAAACCCTGACGGTAACTTGAAATGACACTAAGATTTTCAGCGACACCGCCAGAAGAATTTTCATCATATTTGTATTCCGCAGGGTTCACAAACCACTTGTCGAGCGAATGCAGTGTATGGAAAATAAAGCGCGATGCATTCAAACCGTCAAATTCAGCCTCAAGATTTGCGGACTGAACAACAGAATTTATATTCTTCAAAAGAATTTCGGTCTGTTCAGCAATAATTTTTGAAAGCAGATTTTCAGACATTTATGTGCTCCTTGTATATTTAATTTTTTTCCACTAATTTTCCGTCCCAGTCAGTTACAGTGGGACTATGGCGAGCGTACCATTTTTTGAAGAAACAATCGATATTGCGGACTTTTTTCTGCGTCAAGTTTTTCAACCGCTCAATTCGCCTTGCATATCCTTTCTTTGTAAAGCAATGTCCTATTTTCAAAGTCTTAAACCAAAATCTATTGAAAACACAGGAGAACAATCTGTAAAATCAACATCGATACGCATTTTTTTCGCGCTGCCAGGAGGAATTTTGTAATTTAATCCGTCAATTCACTTTAACAAGGAAACAGAGTGAATCTCAGGAGTTAATTTAAATGAATTTATCTGTCTTTATTCGGGCAATTAAAAACCTTTTTTTTATATTTTTTTAGCAACCTTCACAATCTTGCGTTTTCTGCTCATTGTAAGTCCCGGTTTTTGCTTTGTTCCGGACGCGCAGATTTTTGCGGTGATTTTTATTCCGGCTGATTTTAGGATTTCGCCGATTGAACTAAAAACGCCCGGTGACTGCCTGCAAATCACATTAAACGGAAACGGAGTTGTGCAGGCTGTTACGATTGCGGCTTCTTTACCTTTGAGGAGCGCAAGCGGAATTCCGTGCTTTGATTCTCCCATCAAGCGGAAAACGTTGCGGTCAAAAAGCGACTTCAAGCTGCCGGTCATGTTGCCCCACCAGCACGGAGAAGCCACAACAAGAAAATCTGCGCTTGCAATTTTTTCTCCTGCAACATCTGCGTCATCTCCGGCAAAAACGCATTTTCCACAAGAGCGGCACTTCATGCAGCCTGTGCAGGCGGAAAATTTCAGTGAAGATACGCGGATATTTTCAATTTCAGCGGATGGATTTTTCCGGCGAATTTCGTCTTCAAGAAATTTTAGCATTTGAGAAATTGTTCCTAAAGGTTTTGGAGAGGCGTTTAGAATCAATATTTTCATTTCTTTTTAGGAAAACCCGGAATGCAGCGGTTGACGTTTCTGCAGTATTCGGCGTATTCGTTTCCGTAGAGAGCTTTCAGCCACTTTTCCTCTGTGTTTTTAATAATAACCGTCATGTAAAAATAGAACAGAACAGGCAGGATAAGCAGAATAAGGTTCGCAGGAAACAGAAGAATTCCCGTGCAGGCCAAAAAGAATGCGCTGTAAATCGGATTTCTTACAATCGAATACACGCCGTCTGTCGCAAGAGTATTTTCCTTTATATGACTTTCGATTTTCGTCTTGAAATTCGCATAAACCCAAAGACACAATCCCAGAATAATAAGAACAACTCCCAAAACCGTGAACGGAATTCTAAATGCGGAAATCCTTGCAAAGGAAAGGAATTCTTTTGTGCTGATGAAAATTCCTGCCGCAGAAAGAACAACTTGAGGCACGACGATAACAGGACCTACTCCTATGACAGGAAGATGTTTTTTATTTTCTTTCACTTAAAAACTCCTATAAAAAGACAAAAAACGTCAACTGTGTTTTACCGAATTTCTACAAGGTTTTTGTGGAAACTTCAAGGCTCACTACAATTTTTTCCACAAGATTTTTTGCGGTTGTAAGAGTTTCCGTCTTGTCTTCAATCAAGCCGCTTTTTCCGTCGAGCGAGCCTGTTCCAATAAGCTCCAGTTTAGACTCATGATTTTCAAGGCTGATTTCAGCGCGGTAAACTGCGGAAGGCTGACCGTTCACACCGGAATATTCCGCGGAATTCTTCCCGGCGTCTTTTGGATAGAATTCGTTGTAATCAAAGCTTTTGTTCACTTCCGCAAAAACAAAATATTTTTTTCCTTCCTCAAGCTGAATTTTCCGAGAAACATCAAAGCTGCCTTTTGGAGTAGCCGAGCTTACCGCATCCATCTCATTCTTTGATTCCGGAACGTAGAAATTTTCGCAGGAATGATACCACACAGGAAGCGATTCAGGGCGGCCGTCTTTGGGCGCGAAAATCCATTTTTTCTTCGAGGCCCTTTTTGTGGCAAAAATTGTCCGGCTGAAGTTTCCGTCCGAATCCTGAATCCACAGCGCAAACTGCGGCGGAAATTTTCCCTTCCATTCGCTGCCCGGAGTTACAAGCACCCTAACCTTTGCAGTCCGAATTTCAGAATTCTCTTCCGCCCAAACCTGCTGAAAAACCAGAAGCGCAAAAGCCGCCACAAAAATTTTCTTGATGATTGATTTTAAAATCATAGTTTTCTCCTGTTTTTTAATTTACAAAAATATTTTCCGCCCACATACTGATAAAACGTTCTGTAAACGGCTCGGAATTTTCCCAGTATTCAACTTCCGACTTGCGCGAAATCACGGACTGAAGACAGCCCCAAAGTCCGAATACAAGCACACCGACATCCAGCCGGGGATTTTCAGAACGCGCCACTCCTTCTGCAATACAAAGCTCCAGAAGTTTTTCCCCAGTGCGGTTGCAGACATAGAATTTTTCAGTTTCTTCCGGCGGAAGATTCACCGCGGATTTTATTTTTTCCATCACAAGAGAGGCAACCCGCGGATTTTTAAGGCTCCAGTTGCGAAACGCCCTGATTGCGGAAAGAACCTTTTCCTTTGAAGAAGCGGCATTTTCCGCGGCGGCTTCAATCACCGAATTTATCTGGTTCAGACAGTCCAGCGAAATCGCCTGAAAAAGGCAGTCCTTGTCCCTATAATAATGATAAATTGCCGTGGCTGAAACGCCGCACTTTTTGGCAATTTCCCTCATTCCGATTTCCTCAGGTTCTTTTTCCATTAAAAGCTCAAGTGTCCGCTTTTTTATGGAAGAAACCAGCTCAGGATTCGCATTCCTCATAATTCTTCCGCCTTTTATAATATAACACAGATAACTTAACAATGTTACATAAAATAGTCAATAGCTTTTTTTTCTCGGATTCCTATTTTTCTGCCATTGTGGTGAATGCTGCGCTGCGCCGGATTTTTCGGTAGTGGGACGGAGTGAGTCCTGTCTCTTTTTTGAATATTTCTATGAAGTGGCTTGCCGAGCTGAACGAGAAGAGCGCGCTTATCTGTGCGGATGAATTTTCACTGTAGAGAAGCATTTTCTCCGCCGCCTCGATTTTTTTCTTCATTACATATTGCCCGACTGTGATTCCGGTTTCCCTTCTGAAAAGAGCGCAGAGATATGTCTTGTTCACGCCGAGCGTCTCTGCCATCCGGAAAAGCTGGATTTTCTCGTTCAGGTGGTCGTAGATGTAGTCGATTGCGGCTGTCGTTCTGCGCGAAAGTCCATGAACTTCCTTGAGCTCCTTCATGCGGCTGGTGAAATCGAATACAGCCTCGCGGTGCAGCATGGTGATTGTGTCCTCGTCCCCGGCGCTGTCTATCTGTCGGATGTAGATGTCGCTCAAGGTATATGCCGGTTCAGGCGGAAGACCTCCCTCAATGCAGAACCGGGTTATCATCGCGACCGTTATCACAAGATGATACTTGAGGTTCCGCAGCGGATTTTCCGAGAGTTTTCCGAGCTTTTCGTTGCGCAGTGGAAGCATCAGGCGTTTCACAAGGTCAAAGTCGCCCTTCTTCACAGCATCATAGAACGCAAGCTCCTTGTCGTATTCCAGGTGATAGATTGAATATTCCCGCCGTCTGAAAAGCTCCTGTGAGAGCGCAGGCTCGGACTTTATGCGCGCAAGCTCATCGTTCATGTTCTTTTTCATTTTTTGTGTTTTCCTTCCGTCGTCCGCAAAAAAATCAGAATATTATGATATATGTACAAATATTATGATATATCAGACGGAAATTCAATGATATTATTCTGCCGTTTGCAAGATTGGTCTGTGCGGAACTCATGCTTTTGCGTTGCAGCCAGTTCATTCCAGTTCTGCAAATTCAGAGTTCGGCTTAAAAACGGAGGAAACATGAATCTTTCAAAGGGAATAAATTTCGGAGGATGGCTTTCGCAGTGCCGCCACACAAAGGAGCATTACGACAGTTTTATAAATGAGGACGATGTGCGCCGTGCCGCCGGCTGGGGCTTTGACCACATAAGGCTTCCGTTCGACAGCGAGGTTGTCCAGAATCCGGACGGAACTTTCATTGAGGAAGGATTTTCGCGGCTGGAAAAATTTGTCGGATGGGCGGAAGATTCCGGGCTTGATGTGGTCCTTGACCTTCACAAGGCTTGCGGCTACGACTTCAACGACGCGGGAACGGAAAATGGAAACTCGCTTTTTTCAAGTCCGCATCTTCAGGAGCTTTTCGTGTCGCTTTGGAATGAAGTCTCGTCAAGATTCGGCGGAAAAAAGAACGTCGCGTTTGAGCTTCTTAACGAGGTTGTGGAGCAGGATGCGGCTGAGCCTTGGAATGCCCTCATTGTCCGCACACTTAGCGTAATCAGAAAGAATGCGCCTGAAACTTTTGTGATTTACGGCGGAATCCAGTGGAACAGCGCGCGCACTCTCCGCCTTTTAAGGAAGCCAGAATTCCGCAACGTTATTTTCACCTTCCATTTTTACGAGCCGCTGATTTTCACGCATCAGAAAGCGCCCTGGGTTCCGGGAATGAGTCCCAACCGCGAGATAAAATACCCTGCCTCGCTGTCATATTTCCGCGAGGAATCCGTTCCGCTCGGATACAAGGGAAAAGATGTCGCCGACACTGACGGAAATCTTCCGGGAATCGAGCTTATGCGGCAGATGATTGGGGAGGCTTGCGCGGCTGCTGAAAACGCCGGAGTTCCCGTCTACTGCGGAGAATATGGAGTGATTGACCGCGCGCCCGTCAAGGGAACAGAAGCCTGGTTCGCCGATGTGCATAAAATTTTCAGGGAATTCGGTGTGGGACACGCGGTGTGGACCTACAAGGAGATGGACTTCGGACTTACGGAAAGCCACTACGACGGAATCCGCAGTGAGCTTATAAAAATGATGACCGAATAATTTATATAGCACGGAGTTTTACAAGGAGGAAACATGAAAAAGACGATTGCATTTGCCGCGGGAATTATTTTCGCCGCAGCTCCATTCTTCGCGCAGACCAGCTACAGCGAAAGCGACCTTGTCTGGAAGGATGATTTTGACGGAAATTCCCTCAATCTGGATGACTGGAACTACGAGTACCACGAGCCGGGCTGGGTGAACAATGAGCTTCAGGAATATGTGGACTCAAAGGAGAACATCTACGTAAAGGACGGAAATCTCGTGATTCAGGCCGTTCAGAAAAAAGCGCGGGGCGGAAAAACTGCGTACACTTCCGGCAGAATCAACACAAAAGGCAAGCATGACTTCAAATACGGACGGATTGAGGCGCGCATAAAATTTCCTTCCGGCAAGGGATTCCTCCCGGCGTTCTGGATGATGCCCACGGAAGAGAATCTCTACGGACAGTGGCCAAAATGCGGCGAGATCGACATTGCGGAGGTTCTAGGCGACAGGACAAAGGAAATATACGGAACGCTCCATTACGGCGAGCCTCACAAGGAGTCACAGGGAAAGGCAGCCGCGCAGGGAAAAAGCTTCTCCGACGACTGGCACATTGTAGCCTGCGAGTGGGAACCGGGCGAAATCCGCTTCTATGCCGACGGAAAAATGTACCACAAGGAGAACAGCTGGTACACAAAGCGCAAGGGATTCGGCGAGGTAACTTATCCGGCTCCGTTCGACCAGCCTTTCTACATAATACTGAACCTTGCGGTGGGCGGAAACTGGCCTGGAAATCCGGACCGCACGACCAAATTCGCAAAGAACGCGCAGCTTCTCGTGGACTACGTGAAAGTCTATCAGAAAAAAAGCTACGACGAGAACGTGAGGAAGCCTGAATCAGGAAAGGCGGAATTCCGGACGGCGGATTCTGACGGAAACTATATCCGAAAAGACGGCGGCTCCTGGAACTTCCTTCTTGCCCAGGGCGGAAAAGGCAGCTTTGATTACGACGGCGGAAACATCGTCATAACCTCCGATGCGGCTGGAAGCGTTGACTATTCTGTTCAGCTCGTGCAGGCAGGTCTTCCGATGCTAAAGGGCGCGGAATACAGGCTTTCGTTCGACGCATCTGCGGAAAAGGAGCGAACGATTATAACCGCGGTTACAGCTCCGGAAGCGGGATGGATACGCTATCTCAAGGACACGAAGATAAAAGTGGGACCGCAGAAAAAGCATTTTGACTTCACATTCAAGATGAACGATGCCGACGATCCTGCGGGACGGCTTGAATTCAACCTGGGAAACCAGAATTCCACCGCGGCGGTAAGAATTTCCAGCGTGCGTCTTGAGATGGTCAGCGCGCCTCAAAATTCATCAGGAAAAAAATCGGTGCTTCCCGACGGAAACCTTGTGCACAACGGAGAATTCCAGGAAGGAGAAAACCGGCTTGCGGAATGGAGTGTTTCCGCCAAAAACGGCGCGAAATTCCAGGTCACGAACACGGACAACATCCGCAAATTCCGCGCAGAAAATCCCAAGGACGCTGAAATCCGGCTTGTTCAGGAAGGAATACCTCTTGTCCCGGGAACTGAATATCTTCTGAGCTTTGACTCATCCTCAGCTTCTTCCGGAAAAATAAAGGCTGAAATTTCGGGAAAAAGTTTTGAGGCTTCCCTTTCTTCCGGCGAGAAGAAATTCAAGTTCGTGTTCACGGCGGAAAAGGAAAAATCATCCGCGCTCTCATTCAGCTTTGACACAGACGGAACGGTTCTTCTTGACAACGTGCGCATTCAGGAGAACGCAATGCTCGTGAACGGAAACTTCTCCTCCGGGCTTACAGGCTACGAGGTCTACCTGAACGAGTCGGCTTCCGCTGATTACGCTGTCGATTCACTTTCCGAGGACAACGCGTTCTGCATGAACATCTCCGACACAGGAAATCTCGACTGGATGATTCAGCTAAAGCAGAACGGAATAACATTGGAAAAAGGAAAAAAATACAGAATTGAGTTTGATGCGAAGTCAACAATTGACCGCACCATAATGTTCGCCCTACAGCGCGACGGCTCTTCGGACAATAACTGGATTCCGTATTCTGGAACACAGAAAATAGACGTCTCAAAGGAATTCAAAAGATACTCATGCGAATTCACGATGAACGGGCAGACCGACAGGGCTGTAATCCTGAGCGTTTCGATGGGAGCCGTGAACGACAAGCGGATCACCAGAAAGCACACAGTTACAGTAGACAACATCGTGCTCGAGGAAAAGGGAAACTGATTTTTCTCTTCTAAAAAAAAACTCTCCTGCGCCGTATTTCAGCAAGATTCTGTCTGAGGTTCAGGGGAGTTTTTTCATTCAGCTCAATAGAAACTTACCCGAAAATCTGTCCCGGCAGACTGAGCCTCTCTTTTATCGAAAAATGCCTATCGAACTCTTCTGCTTCATTTGCATCAATAAAATATCCGTCCGGTTCCTTGAAACTTCCACCACCGCAATTTTTCACTTCGTCCAGAAAACTCGGAACAAGTTCTTTTATCAGAAAATAATCCGCATCCGGGTCAGCATAGTAGCGAACTCCTTTTGTTTTTGCCACAACAAATCCGCTTTTTCCGTAAAAGTCGATATTGCCGGTGATTGCAAGCGCGCCGCAGTCCATTTTCTTTGCCTTTTCCATTGCGTACCTAAGAAGAACTGTTCCGTATCCCTTGTGCTTAAACTCCGGCGCAATGCTGATTGGCCCGAACGTCATGATTGGAAGTGTTTTACTGTTGTTAAGTTTTATTTCCGCCCTTGCGAACATAACGTGTCCAACAAGAATTCCTTCCTCTTCCATTATAATATCAAGTTCCGGAACAAATTCGCTTCTTGTGCGGAAATTATGCAAAATAAAATGCTCGTCGCAACCTGGTTTGTAAACATTCCAGAATGCCTCGCGCGTAAGGTTTTCAACCGCCCTGTAGTCCGCAGGAGTCTCGTTTCTGAACGTGATTTTTTTCATGTCTACTTTTTTTTCCATTTTTCCTCCAAAGTTTTTTCATTGCCCGCCAGATAAATTATTTTGTCTGATTTTTCAGGCTAAAATTCATCCGGCAGATTCCGAATCTAAGTTCGAAATGGCTTACCTGTTTGTCATTCTGAATCGGAATGACATTTTTATTTAATTTAATAATAAGCAAAGCCGCACCAGTTTCCTACCTCAAAGACCTTTCAGAAAAGAGAATGAGAAAATCTGCAAACAAAAAAAGCCCTGCAAAACGCAGAGCTTTCGTCAGTCAACACTCGCTAAATCAGTATTGAACTTTCGCTTTCCAGATGTCTGTTTTATTGTTTGCCGCCGAGATAAAGAAAATTGTATTGTCCGCACCCCAGACTGGAGTATATGCATCAACAGCACCGCTTGTAAGCTGAGTTTTGTTCATGCCGTCAGATGAAATAAGATACAAATGAATATTTGTTCGACTATTTGCAATAGAAATTATCCTTTTTGAAAGGCTTGAAATCATGGAACCTTTTGTATTTACAGGAGTCAATTGTGAAAACAAGATATATTTTCCGTCTTTTGAATATGAAGGTTTATAGCAAGGAAAATCAACATCCTTGTAAATTTCTGTAGCCTGATTCAAGTCGAGATCCATTTCAAAAATTCCACCGTCACGAATAAAGACAAATTTATTTTCTCTAGGATGCCATGAAGGACTGTAGCCTTCGCAAATTAAAGTTATTTCAGTGCCGTCATAATTCAATGTAACTATTTGATTCTTTCCATTTATTTTTGTCTGACATAAAATAATATTGTCCTTTATATCAGGTCTTATATCTTCACTTCCAATCGGCGTTCTTGTAATGTAAGTTTTCCTTCCGCCTTCGATGTTCGCGCGGACTAGCTTGAACTGGTTGTTTTCAAGCGAGGCAAATACAAATTCCTTTCCGTTTTTATTCCATGCAGGCCAATATGAGAATGTCAGACCAAGCGGAGTCTTTGAAGGACGACTAATATCACGGAGCAAATACATTTGAGAACTGTAATAATAAATGTCATCTGATACCTTCATGTTTGTTATATAGCTATTAACACTTTTGTCAATCTCAACATAAAGTAACTGATTTCCATCCGGAGAAACCGCTATATCTGTCTTTGCAGTGCCATCATCTGTAACCTTTGAAACATTCTGCAAAACGCTTTTGTCGTACGAAACCTGAACTTCATCAGTGGTAACGCAAGAAAAAACTGTAACCGAAAACGCAATCACAGAAGCCAAAAAAATAAATTTTTTCATAAAAACCTCTTTTACATTAAGTCAAATATTACAATACAAAAGTATTTCTTTAAAGTCAATTAAAAATTATACAATGGTCAAAAATAAGTAGACAGGTTTTTTATGCTGAATGAACAAATCCGTGAGCTCCGTAACATCCGTGGAATCAGTCAGATTCAACTGGCAAACAAACTCGGAGTTACAAAGCAAAGTGTTTCAAACTGGGAAAATGACAATATTCTTCCTTCTATAGAAATGCTTGTGAAAATTGCGAATTTTTTTGAAGTTTCAACCGATTATCTTTTGGGTCTTGATAAAAAACGAACTTTGGATGTTGAAAATTTAACGGAGATTCAGATTTCGCATATTCAGCTTATTGTTGACGATTTAAGAAACGCAAAATAATTTAAAATAAAAAAAACTGACCCTATTTATAGAGCCAGTTTTTATACAACAGCTTTAGCGACATTTAATCAGAAAAGTTCAACTCATCTGCTTTTTTTGCGCACAAGATGATTCTGTAAATTGATTTTTCGCTCAGAAAGAATTTTTGAGAAATCTCGCTGACTGAAAATCCTTCTTCGTAATTTTTGTATATCCGCTGATTCCGTCTTTTGTACCAGTTTTTGGAATCTTTTGATTCTCCCCAGTTTTTGCGGTTCTCGCATTTCTGCGGAATATACAAATAAGTTCCAGCCGCGTATTCCTGAATTTTTTCAAGAAGTTCGGACGGAAGAACATTTTTCGCTTTTACGTAATTCATTTTGATAACGCTTTTCAAAAAGATTTTTCTAATTGAACAAGCAGTAAAAGCCTTTGAAACTCAAACTGCGCCTTTACTGCCGGCGCGGCACAAGCTCCATTTTTGTCATGTTTTTTATAAGTCGCTCCTTAGAAAACAAATTTGTTTTCAACATAAAAACTGTAGTATAAAAAAACATAAATTTCTAGGTCTAATGTCGATTTTTGATAAAACAAATAATGACAGTAAAATTCAATTTACTTTTCATGGAATTTTCCAGTCAAATCGTCCACATCAATTCTTATCATGCTTATTTTTTTCATCATAATAGCAGGAAAAACAGACGGACCTTTGTACCCATATTTTTTTAGGATACAGATTAGTCCTCCTTTTTTTTCATCTGCATCCTCTAAAATAGACGCATTTCCTTTTCCGCAAACACTTCTATAAAAGTCTGTCCACCCGCAAGGCTCTTTATTTGCACCTATTTCAGAATAGCTTACAGCAGAAAAAGATACACGGGGACAATCTTTTATGCAGTTAAGCTTTGTACCTTCTGTAGCTCCGTGAATAAAAATCTGAATCATTTTTCTGTCACCATCCAGTTTGTACCCAAAATTTACGGGTACAGAATACGGCTCAGTTCCTTTTATCATAGCAAGCGTCAAAAAATTTGACTCATCAAGAATTTTTATAATTTCTTCAAAGTCAGTTATTTCTCTTTCTTTTCGCCTCATTTTTTACATCCAAGATTTGCAAATTGAAATTTTTTCAAATTCATTTTATAATTTAGAAATCAATTTTACAAGGAAAACAAATGAAAAATTTATATGAACAGGGACAGATGATTGAAACAACTGTCGCCGCAATTTCAAATGACACAGTTTTTATTGATCTTGGACTGAAAAGTGAAGGCTTCGTTAACAAAGCTGAATTTTGCGATGAAAA
This sequence comes from uncultured Treponema sp., assembly GCF_945873775.1. Lineage (GTDB taxonomy): Bacteria > Spirochaetota > Spirochaetia > Treponematales > Treponemataceae > Treponema_D. The sequence continues at coordinate 34,920 of NZ_CAMCEC010000012.1, forward strand.
CGGAAATTGTTCTATAAAGGAAGGCGACAAGATAAAAGTTTATTTTCTAGGCGGAAAAAACGAAGAGCTTCATTTTACAACAAAACTTGCCGGTCAAAACGCAGGAAAATCTGTTCTCGAAAATGCATTCAAAAACGGAATTCCAGTAGAAGGCCACGTTACAAAAGAAATTAAAGGCGGATTTGAAGTAATGATTGGTACAAGCCGTGCATTCTGTCCCTATTCTCAAATGGGATACAGACAGAAAAAGGAGCCAGCCGAATATGTAGGCGAACACCTTGCTTTCAAAATCCAAGAATTCAAAAATGACGGAAAAAACATAGTTCTTTCAAACCGGGCAATTCTTGAAGAACAGGCAAATGCAGAACTTGACCAGCTTTCAAAAAAGTATACAGAAGGAATGACCGTTACTGGAAAAGTAAAATCAATCGAGTCCTACGGCGCATTCATCGACTTAAATGGATTTCAAGCGCTACTTCCAATTTCTGAAATCTCCCATGCTAGAGTCAGCAGCGTTTCAGATGTTTTAAAAGTAGGACAAGAAATAACGGCAAAAATCATAAAAGCAGATTGGCAGCACGAAAAAGTTTCTCTTTCAACAAAAGAACTTGAATCCGATCCTTGGGACAACGCAAAAAAAGACTTCCCAGCTGGAACTAAAATAGAAGGAATAATTTCACGTGTAGCTGATTTCGGAATTTTTGTAAACATTGCATCTGGTATAGACGGACTTGTTCACATATCCAAGTTGAATGTTGAGCGCAATACAAACCTTAAAAAAATCTACAAGCCTGGCGAGAAATTTCCAGTCATTGTTGAAAAAGTTGATTCTGAAGAAAAAAGAATTTCGCTTGCTCCAGTTGTTTCAAATGAAGAACAGGACAATGCGGCGGAATATCTTTCATCACATAAAGACGATGATGACGGAGAAACTTACAATCCTTTTGCAGCTCTCTTGAAAAAATAAAATATAAAAAAGAGGATGACCCCAGAAGTTGAAAATGCGGCGCTTGAGCTTGTCGAAAACAACCTACTTAGTGTACTCAGTCATTTCGGCAAACTCAAGGACACCTCTTTTTTTTACCTTATCTTTTTTCCATTCAAAACAGCTTCCTTTAAAGTTCCAATTCTATATATCAGCTTAAGAGAAAAAAACGGCTCATTTTTTTCCAACAAATCCAGAAAAATTAAATCGCCTTCCCAATGCTCAAGATTCTTAAAATCTGATTTTTTTATCCATTCAAGATTTCCTTCATCGCATTCAATAAGATTCCCGGAAAAATCATCGCTTGTGTAGAGGCACATATATTCAGCAGGATCATCATCAGACAAAAATGTAACAATTCCTCTAAAAGAAAACGAATTTAAAACAAGCCCTGTTTCCTCTTTTACTTCCCGGAGCAAACAATCTTCAGGACTTTCCCCAGCTTCAAAATGTCCGCCAACGCCAATCCATTTATCGTGGTTTATATCATTTTTTTTCGTAACTCTATGAAGCATCAGATAGCAATCATCTTTTTCAATATAACACAAAGTTGTAAGCTGACTTTTCATTTTTTTCCTGCAAATTTCCGTAAATAAAAAAAGACCTCATGTAAAAACATGAAGTCTTTATGGGCTCTGAGGGGATCGAACCCCCGACATTCTGGGTGTAAACCAGACGCTCGTACCAGCTGAGCTAAGAGCCCTTATATTTTTGAATATTAGCATATATAAAAAACTCTGTCTATATAAAAAATCAAAAAGATTTCATTTATAACAATTTGTTATTATATTTTAATGATTGACAGTTTTTTTTAGCTTCGTAATACTAACATATTATGGAAGAAAATCTAATTCACGAAAAAGCCGAAAGAATCCGGGACGTAATCCGCTATATAAAAAGATTTAAAAATGCGCTCGTAGTAATTTACATAGATGACAATCTTATTGACAGTCCGCATTTTCTGAACCACATAAGAGACATTTGTTTTATTCACGAAGCTGGCTTAAAAATAATTTTAGTTCCCGGAGCAAGCAAAAAAATAAATGAAATTCTCTCAAATGCAAATATAAAATGGAAAATTCACTGCAACTGCCGAATAACAGGACCAGAAGCAATGCCTCTTATAAAAATGGCGGCGTTTGATGTTTCAAATCAAATAATGACAGCTTTTGCAGGTGAAAGAAAAACCTCAGTCATAGGAAACTGGGTCAGAGCCAGAGGAAAAGGCGTTATCGACGGATTTGATTACGGCACAAGCGGCGAAATAGAAAAGCTTCAAACTGATTCAATAAAAACAGTTTTAGACAATGGATTTATTCCGATTTTTCCTTGCATAGGATGGAGCATAGCCGGAAAGCCTTACAATATTTCTTCAATTGAACTTTCACAGCAAATCGCAATCAACCTGAACGCCGACAAGCTTTTTTTTCTTGTTCCAAATGCGGAAATCAGCTCAGAAAATTTCTTAATTCCAAAAGAAATAGGTCTTTCACAGGAAGGAAATATTCCGGCTTTAAACTTAGAAGAAGTTGAATTATTTTTAAAAACAAACGAACCCTCGGTAAATTCAACTGAAAATAACGAAAATTCTACCGAACGTTTGGTAAATTTAGATAAAAATATTTCACCTGAAACAAATAAAATGTATTTGAAAGAAAAAATTTTCACTCTTTTAAAAAAAGCGGAAAAAGCCTGCACTCAAGGAGTTGACAGAGTTCACATACTGAACGGCTCTATAGACGGAGTTGTTCCATGTGAAATATTCAGCGACTTGGGCTCTGGAACAATGGTTTACAGTAACAACTACGGAAAAATCAGAGAAATGACAAGAGAAGACATTCCAGCAGTTATAAATGTAATGCAGCCATTTATAGAATCAGGAATTCTTCTTCCTAGAACAAAAGAAAGTCTTTCAGCTCAGTTCAACAATTTTATTGTATACGAACTTGATGGTGCAATTAGAGCTTGCGCTTCACTCATTACTTACTCAGACGGACAAACAGAAATTGCAGGCGTCGCAGTTGACAAAAACTGCTCTCATATAGGAATCGGTCCAAGAATGATAGAGTTTCTCGTGAAACAAGCAAAACAAAACAATTCAAAAGGAATATTCCTATTAACGACACAAACAGCAGATTGGTTTGAAAAACTAGGCTTTAAACTTTCCGATATATCAACTTTGCCAAAAGAAAGAAAAGAAAAATGGAATCCAAATAGAGGTTCAAAAGTATTAAGGCTTTTTTAACGTCAAAAACTTAATTCAAATTTTAAAATAAAGAATGAATACCTGTGTTTCACGTGAAACATGGGTATTTTTTTTTAATAAAATTTTTAAAACTATATTTGTTAAGAATTACTATTACACAATGATAAAAGAAATATAATTGAAAATTTACAGTAGATTCACAACTAAATTTATTATGAAAACATTACAACACCACAGCAAGCAAACTGCCCAAATATCGAGTTTTGATAAGAACAGTCACTTAAGTGTCATTCCCATACTACGACGAAAGAATTTGCTGCAAGATTTCAATAGCATATCAACCAATTTTCTTTCAGAAATACAGCAGTATTAAGTTCAATAATAAAATTAAAACTCGATACTTTTCCTAATATTAAAATATTTTTTATCAAAATTAATAGGAAAACATAATATACAAAAACAGTGAATGTGTTTCACGTGAAACATAGATGTGGAAAAACTATGGAAATTTTCAAATTTTAAAACACAATTGAATTGTAAAATTCTGTAATTCTTTGTTTTATAAGAAACTACAATGGATTTAAAATTTTTAAAAGGAAACCTACACTTGTGGAAAACTTGTTGAAAAACAATGTTTCACATGAAACATTTTAAAATATCTATATTTAAATAAAGATAATACAAAATTTAAATAAATTTATAGTAAAAACAAATTTGACAAAAATTTAGTAAAATTTCATAAAAAAAGCCGCGGAAATTCAAAAGAAAATCCACGGCAATTTTTCACTTTTTAAAAGTTATTTTTTTTCATCTTCATCGTTGGCAATTCTATCCACTCCAACAACGTAATCAGGATCTGTGATTGAAACAACTTTTATTCCGCTCGCTCCCCTGCCCTGCACTGTAATATCCTTAGCTTCAACACGGACAGAAGTTCCTTGGCTTGTAATACACATAATGCTATCTGTATCACGAACACACAAAGCGCCTATAATTTCACCTTTGTCTTCAACATTGCCAAATATCTTTTGACCGCCAGTTCCTCTTCCGTGCGCGTTAAATTCTGCGGAATCAACTCTTTTTCCTATGCCTTTTTCTGTAACTACAAGAATTTTTGAATCAGGCTCTGTATGAATCCTTATAGCAGAACAAAGCTCATCGCCTTCAGAAAGTTTTAATCCGGCAACACCGCGGCTAGATCTTCCCATTGGACGCACATCCTCTTCATTGATTCTTAATGCTTGTCCACGGCGACTTACAAGAAGCAGCTCATCTTTTCCTGTAGAAAGAATTGCACTTACAAGAGTATCTCCCTCGTCAAGACGAACAGCTTGCATTCCACGGGATTTTGCATTTCTAAAGTCGCTTGTAGGAGTTTTCTTAACAACGCCATTTGCAGTAGCCATAAACAAATAATTGTTTTCTGAAAACTCCTTTAAGCTGACAATTGTTGTAATATCTTCATTCGCACTGACAGCAAGAAGGCTTTTTATATGGGAACCGCGGCTTGTCTTAGACGCTTCAGGAATTTCATGGACTTTTATCCAGTAAGATTTTCCTTCAGTTGTAATAAACATCAAATAATCATGCGTTGAAGCAACAAACATTTGATTTATATAGTCTTCTTCAACAAGCTTTGCTGAAATAGTTCCTTTTCCGCCTCTTCCCTGGCTCTTATACTGGCTTACAGAAACTCTTTTTATATAGCCAAGCTTAGAAACAAGAATGACCATATCTTCTTCTTTTATCATGTCTTCAACATTTATGCTTTCAACTTCGCCAGCAACAATGTCAGTTTTTCTGTCATCACCATATTTTTCAGAAAGCTCATTTGTTTCGTCTTTTATAATCGCAAGAATTTTTTCATGGTGAGCAAGCAAATCTTCACAATGGGCGATAAAAGCCTTTACTTCTTCCATTTCCTTACGAAGCTCATCGATACGTAAATTTGTAAGACGGCCAAGACGCATTTCAACAATTGCTTCAGCCTGAATCTCATCAAATCCAAAACGCTGCATAAGCTTGGCTTTGGCTTCTGTTTCATCACGGCTAGAGCGAATCATCTTTATAACTTCATCAATTGCATCAACAGCTGTAATCAACGCTTCCAGAATATGTTCACGCGCACGTGCTTTATTCAAGTCAAAAGTTACGCGGCGAGTTATAACTTCATCACGATGATCAACAAAGCATTTTATAATCTGCTTTAAATTTAAAATCTGCGGACGACCTTTTACAAGCGCAAGATTTATAACTCCAAAACTTGACTGCAACGCTGTTTTTGCAAAAAGCTGATTTATTACAACTTTTGTTATTGCGCCACGTTTTAGATGAATTACAATTCTCATTCCGCTTCTGTCGGAAGATTCGTCATTTATTGCGCTGATTCCATCAATAACTTTATCACGCGCAAGCTCGCCTATTTTTTCACAAAGAGTTCTTGTATTCACTCCGTAAGGAACTTCAGTAAATACAATGGATTCAAGTCCTGTTTTGCTTACTTCGATATTGAATCTTCCGCGGACAAGAATCTTTCCACGTCCAGTTCTGTAAGCATCTGCAATTCCCTGTTTTCCAAAAATAATTCCGCCTGTAGGAAAATCAGGACCTTTTATATGATTTAAAAGCTCATCAACTGTTATATCCTGATTATCAATATATGCGCTTATGGCATTTGCAACTTCACGCAGATTGTGAGGAGGCATATTTGTAGCCATTCCGACAGCAATTCCAACAGAACCATTGCATAAGAGAAACGGAAATTTTGAAGGCAAAACTGTAGGCTCTTCCTTTGTATCATCATAGTTAGGAATCATATCTACAGTATCTTTGTTTATATCTTCAACCATTTCCTCGGCAATTTTTGTCATTTTTGCTTCGGTGTAACGATATGCGGCAGGAGGATCTCCGGCTATTGTTCCAAAATTTCCGCCCGGATGAACTACGATATAACGCTGGCTAAAATCCTGTCCAAGACGAACAAGAGCATCATAAACAGAAGCATCTCCATGAGGATGGTATTTTCCAAGAACATCACCAACAATTGTGGCGCATTTCTTTGTTTTTCCGCCTGCAGAAAGATGATTTTCTTCCATGGAATAAATAATTCGGCGGTGAACAGGCTTTAAACCATCGCGGGAATCAGGAAGAGCGCGGCTTACAATAACAGACATTGAATAGTCAATAAAAGCCTGCTTTACTTCATTTTCAATCGGAATTTTTATAAGATTTGTTGTATTTTCTGTGTTTTCCATTTTTTATCCTAAACATCCAGATTTGCATAAACAGCGTTTTCTTCAATAAATTTTCTGCGTGGTTCTACTTCTTCTCCCATGCAAATACTGAAAATTCTGTCTGCAGCAACTGCATCTGGAATTGTAACTACTTTCATTCTGCGTGTTTCAGGATTCATAGTCGTATCCCAAAGCTGATTTCCGTCCATTTCGCCAAGACCTTTATAACGCTGAACATCCGCTTTTTCTCTTTTGTCTCCAAGCTTTTCTAGCTCAGCATCGCGCTCTTCATCAGAATAAACATAAATTTTCTGCTTTCCAATTTCAATTTTAAACAAAGGAGGCATTGCAAGATAAACATATCCTTTTTCAATAAGCTCAGGCATATATCTGAAGAAAAATGTTAAAAGCAAAGTTCTAATGTGGCTTCCATCAACATCGGCATCGGCCATTATTATAATTTTATGGTAACGAAGCTTTTCAATATTGAAATCTTTTCCAAATCCAGCTCCAAGAGAAGCAATTACAGGCTGAAGTTTTTCGTTATTTACAACTTTGTCTGCACGGACTTTTTCAACATTGAGCATTTTTCCCCACAAAGGAAGAATTGCCTGAGTTTTAGCATCGCGACCTTTTTTTGCAGAACCACCTGCAGAATCTCCCTCAACAATGTAAACTTCACATTCAGCGGCATTTTTTGAAGAACAATCGCTTAATTTTCCTGGAAGTCCAAAACTGTCTATGTTGTTTTTACGGCGCGCACTGTCTTTAGCTTTTCTAGCGGCAATACGGGCAGCGGCTTCTCCAACAGCTTTTTCAAGAATCATTGTTGTAATCTGCGGATTCTGCTCACAGAAAAGTGTAAGTTTTTCTTTTACAAGCGAATCAACATATCCGCGGACTTCAGAATTTCCAAGCTTTGTTTTTGTCTGGCCTTCAAACTGCGGCTCTGGAATTTTTAGTGACAAAACAGCAGTAAGCCCTACCCTAACATCGTCTCCTGTAAGCTTTTCATCCTTGTCAAGCTTTTTAAGAAGCTTTTCATTTTTTTCAAGGAATTTATTTAAAACCACAGTAAGCGCAGTTTTAAATCCGTCAAGATGAGTTCCGCCTTCTCTAGTATTAATATCATTAACGTAAGAAAAAATATTTTCAGAATAGCTGTCATTATATTGCATTGCAAGTTCTATAATCACATCATTTTCTTCATCGTTAATATAAATTGGCTCTTCTGGAATTATTTTTTTTCCTTCATTCAAATAGCTTACATAATGCTTAATTCCGCCTTCAAATTTAAAGACAACTTCCTTTGGATTTTCAAGACGTTCATCTCTAAAAACAATTGTTATTCCAGGATTTAAAAATGCAAGTTCTCTAAGCCTTGTAGAAAGAACATCAAAATTATAAGTTGTTGTTTCTGTAAAAATTGAAGCATCTGCTTTCCAGCGGATTGTAGTTCCATGAAGTCCTGTATCGCCAATGCATTCAACTTTAGACTTAGGAATTCCTTCCGCATATTTCTGATGATAACGTTTCCCGTCTTTATTTACAAAAGCTTCCATCCACACAGAAAGCGCATTTACACAGGAAACTCCAACTCCATGAAGTCCGCCAGAAACTTTATAGTTTGACTTGTCAAATTTTCCGCCAGCATGAAGACGAGTAAGAACAAGCTCAAGCGCTGAAATATGTTCTGTAGGATGAATATCAACAGGAATTCCACGTCCATTGTCTTCTACACGGCAAATATCGTCTTTTTCAAGAGCCACAGTAATTTGTGTACAGTAACCAGCCATAGCTTCATCAATACTGTTGTCCACAACTTCATAAACAAGATGATGAAGTCCATTTGGTCCTGTAGAACCTATGTACATTCCAGGTCTTTTTCTTACAGCTTCAAGTCCTTTTAAAACCTGAATGCTTCCTGCTCCGTATTGATTATTTTCTTCAGACATGAAAAACTCCGAAATTTCCGCAAAATGAAATGTATATAAAATAGAAATAAATTGAAAAATAAGTATACTCATATTGAAGAAAAAAGTAAAGACAGAGTATAATTGTAAGCTATGAGTGAACAGAATTACCGTGCTTTTTGGGATGAAGCCTTAAAACAAATCCATGATGAATACAAACTAAAAGGATTGGAATCAGAATTCAAGCTTTGGTTCAACATGGAATATGTAGAAGATACAATTGAAACTATAACCGTATCTGTACCCTCTGATTTCATGTGGATCAGCATGGTAAATAAAGGTTATGTAAACGCAGTAGAATCAAAAATAGCCGAACTGTCAGGACAAAATATAAATTTAACTTATATATTGAAAAAACGAAATTCTCAAAAAGAATCTGAATCCATAAATTCTGTACCCAAAACTGCAACCATTGATTCTGACAATTCAAATATTTCAAACGAAATAGAAATCGATTCAGAAAAAAAATCTGCACCCATAAATTCTGTACCCACTTTTAAAATTCATCCTCAATTAAGCGAAGATTACACATTTGAAAAATTTGTAAAAGGCGAAAACAGCGAATTTGCCTACAGCGCATCTCTCGCAGCCGCAAAAGAGCCAGGCAGACGATTTAATCCTCTTTTAATTTATGGAGGGGTCGGACTTGGAAAAACTCACCTAATGCAGTCAATTGGAAACTATATCTACAATAATCCGCCAGAAGGAAAAGAAAACATAAAAATCTGCTACATAAGCGCGGAAAATTTCTTGAATGAATTTACTTTTTCTTTAAGAGACGGAACTTCTGAAAAATTCAAAAATAAATACAGAAAACTTGATGTTCTGCTCTTAGACGACATTCACTTTCTCGAAGATAAAATTCAGACACAGGAAGAGCTTTTTTATACATTTGAAGAGCTTTACAGAACTCATGCTCAAATTGTATTTACCTGCGACCGTCCAATTTCAGAATTAAATGGAATCGAAGACAGGCTGAAATCAAGATTTTCAATGGGAACTACAATAGATTTGCAGCCTCCAAGCTACGAAATAAGAAAAGCCATCCTCTTAAAAAAACTTGAAATAAAGAAAAAATCAGTTCCAGAAGATGTAATTGATTTCATAGCAAAAAATATTCAGTCGAATGTGCGCGAACTTGGAGCTTGCCTTGATAAAATGATTGGCTATGCTGAGCTTTTGCAGAAAAATCTTACAATCGATATTGCAAAAAAACTTCTAAGCGACAACATAAGCAAAGTTTCCGACGGCTCAATTTCAATAGACACAATTCAAAAAGTTGTCGCAAACCATTACAACATTTCTTTAAGCGATATAAAAGGAGTAAAGCGCAATAAAAAAATAGCATATTCACGCCACATTGCAATTTATATTTCCCGTATTTTAACGGAATCTTCATTCAATGAAATTGCTGCTGAATTCGGCGGAAAAGACCATTCAACAATAATGCACAGCTACAATACAATCGAACTTCAGCTTAAAACAGACGAAAGCTTAAATTCAACAATTGAGCTCCTTATAAAAGAAATAAAAGATTACAAGAGGCTTTAATTTCAGTGGAAAACTATATTCAAATATGTTATAATCCTGTGGAAAAAATAAGGATTTTATAAAAAAAGTGAATTTGTGGAAAAAAAGTGAACTCATTTCATTGATTTTTGCACAACTTAATTTCTTTTAATACAAAAAGAAAAATCACTTTTCCATAAATCCACAAGCACTATTACTACTATTACTAAAATTTATAAATTTATAAATTTAATATAGCTTGTGTATAAAAATTCATTTGCTTTTAAAAAGCGAATAATTATGCAAAATTGTATAGTAAAGCTAGGAGAAATATATGAGATTTACATTTGACAAAGACACAATGATTAAAGAAATTTCAATTGCCCAAGAAATCATTTCAACAAAAAACATGGGTTCAATCCTTTCAAATATTCTTATTATAGCTCAGGAAAATAAGCTGACTATAAAAGCAACTGATATAAAAGTTAATTTTGAAACTCAAGTTCCTGTCCAGATAACTGAAGAAGGTACTACAACAGTTTACTGTGATAAATTCATGGGAATTTTGAATTCTCTTCCTTCTGGAGAAATTGAATTCAATCAGGAAAAAAAAGAAGGCGAAGAACAGTCTATAAATGTAATAATCAAGCCTGTAGATAAAAAAATTAAATTTCAGATGAAAAGCATGTCTCAGGAAAAATTCCCTGAATTTTATTCAGCTGAAAATGTTCCTTATTTTGAAGTTTCATCAAAAGACATAAAAGAAATGATAGCACAGACTTCTTTTGCAGTAAGCGAAGATGAAACTCGCTATTTTATGAATGGTGTTTTCTTTGAGAAAAAAGGCGACAATTTAAATATGGTTGCCACAGATGGACGCCGTTTGAGTTTTGTTTCAAAATCAATTCTTGCTGGAATAAGCGAATTTCCTTCAGCTATAGTTCATCCAAAAATTTTAAATATTATATTAAAGCACGCTCCGGAAGAAGGAAATATTTTTGTGGCTGTTGTTGATAAAATGATTTTCTTCAAATTCGGAAACTACAGATTTGGAGCGGCTCTTTTGGAAGGACAGTTTCCTAATTATGAGCGTGTTATTCCTGAACATCAGGCTTACAGTTTTCAAGTTTACAGAACTGATTTAGTAGATGCTCTTAGACGTGTTGCTCTTATGGTTGACAAAAAGGCTGGACGTATTTTCTTTAATATTTCTGACGGAGTTTTAAAAATAACATCTTCTCAGTCGGATATGGGAAGCGCAGATGAAGAAATTCCATGTCAATATCAAGGTGAATCTTATACAATAGCATTAAATTTCCGCTATATTGAAGAACCTTTAAAAGGCATAAATTCTGAAAAAATAGCATTTGAATTCACAGAGGAAATGAAAGCTGTTACAATGCGCCCTGAGCCAGCTGAAGATTATTTCCACATAATAATGCCGATGCAAAAAGAATAGAAAATAAAGCATAAAAAATGCCTTTTCTTTCTCTGTCTCCATATAATTTTAGAAATCTCTGCAATGAAAACATAGATTTGTCATCAAAAGAAATTTATTTTGTTGGAAAAAATGGACAGGGAAAGAGCAATCTTTTGGAAGCACTTTATTATTCATCTTACGGCTCATCGTTTAGAACTCATATTGATTCAGAAGTTATAAAAAAAAATGAAAATGAAATGAGCCTTAGATGTTTGTTCAGGGAAGAAAACGGAACTTCCCATACAACTTCAATTATTTTAAAGGAAAAGCTTAAAAAAATAGAAAAAGACGGAAAAATTCTTCATGACCGAAAAGAACTTATAAATACAATGCCTTGCGTTCTTTATAGCCATGAAGATTTGGACTTTGCCATAGGTTCTCCAGAAAGAAGGCGATTTTTCATAGATCAGTCATTGAGCATGTACGATGTTCTTTACATTGATATTATGAGAAAATATAAACGTATTCTAAAAAACAGAAATTTAAGTTTAAAAGAAAAGCATTACGATTTGCTTGAAACTTATGATTTTCAACTTGCTCAAAATGGACTTGAAATTCAGAAAAAAAGGAAAGACGCTGTTTTTGGTTTTAATCAGATTTTTGGAAAACTTTACGAGCAGGTAACTGGAATTTCTGGAGTTTCCATAAAATATATTCCGTCTTGGAAAAATAAATCAGACAATTTGAATTCTCCTTTTTTTGATAGAAATATTCCGTCAGTCGATTATGTTGTTGATTATTTAAATAAAACAAGGGAGCAGGAAAAAATAATTGGCTCTTCAATGAGCGGACCTCATCGGGATAAAATTGTTTTTGAAAAAGAAGGAATTCCTTTTGTTCCAACAGCATCTACTGGTCAAAAAAGGCTTATAGCTTTGATTTTAAGAACTGGTCAAGCTGTTTTTTATAAGCAGATTACGTCAAGAAAGCCAGTTTTGCTTATGGATGATGTTCTTCTTGAGCTAGATCCTGAAAAAAGACAAAAAGTAACTTCTCTTTTGCCTGAATATGATCAGCTTTTTTGCACTTTTCTTCCCGGAGAACCTTATAAAAATTACAAAAGAGAAAGCACAAGAGTTTACAAAATTCAAGACGGAAAATGGGAAGATTCAGAATGAGAGAAGAAATTGTTTCTTTTAGCCAGATAATTTCAAATGCATTCAATTCTATAAAAGTTGAAAATGCACAGAATTCTGTAAATATTTATGACGAATGGAAAAAAATTCTTTCGCGCATAAAAACAAATTCTTCAAATCCGAATGAAGGTCTTAACATGGCAGGACATAGCCGTGTAATTGACTTGAAAAATGGAATTTTGCTAATTGAAGCCGATCATCCTGGCTGGATTTCGCTTATACAATTTCATAAAAAATACATAATCAATGGATTTAGAATGAAATTTCCTGAAGTTGAATTTAAAACTCTTGCATTCCGCCTAAAAGGAAACAAAGGTGAAATTTCATCAGGAATAGAAAATAAAGATTCAATTTATAAAAAAGTTGAAAAAAAACTTGAATTTGAAGAAGAAATTAACAAAAAATCTGGAATTAACATCAATAAAAATTTGGAAAAGTCAGAAAAAAAAGAGCTTCCTCCAGAATTAAAAGTTCTTTTTGATGATTTAAGAAAAAGTATGTTGACCAATCTTGAAAAATAATGATAATATCTGCTCTACTAATCTGAAAAAAATTTTATTTATATAGGAGTCTTATTATGTTACGTACATATCAGCCTAGCAAAGTAAAGCGCAATAGAAAATTCGGTTTCCGTGCACGTATGGCAACTCGCGGCGGACGCATGGTTCTTGCTAGAAGAAGAGCTAAGGGTCGCTACAAGCTTACAGTTTCTGACGAAAAGAAGCCTTACTGATTTTTCTGAATAAAAGGATGGATACGGACTTGCTAAAAACAGGGCGTTTTAGAAAAGAAGAACATATAAAGCGCTTTGCCGACATCCAGAAACTTTTTAAAACAGGGAAGAGATTCAGTGTTGCTGGAGCAAAAATTTTTTTTTCCAGAAATAATTTGGATTTTAATAGAATTGCTTTTCCTCTTCCCCGTGGCTATGGAAATGCTGTTGAAAGAAACAGATCTAAACGTTATAGCCGTGAAACATATCGTTTTTTTAAAGCGCGCCTGAACACCGGTTTTGATATTCTTTTTTTAGTTTATCCCGGAAATGACTCGTTCCTTTCGCGGTGCGGACAATTTAAGACATTATGCAAAAAAGCTGGCTTATTAAAGGAATAAGAAATTTCTTCATAAGTTTTTTTGTTCTTTTTATAAGATTTTATCAAGTTTGTATTTCTCCTCTATTTCCTCCGTGCTGTCGTTATACTCCAAGTTGTTCTGCCTATGCATTGGAGTCAATTCAAAAACATGGTCCTGTAAAGGGGCTTTATTTCGCCATAAAAAGAATTCTCAGATGCAATCCTTTTTGCAAGGGAGGCTATGATCCTGTTCCTTAAAGGCGTAAAAGGAAAAATTTATGGAAAAAAATACTATTTTAGCAATAGCACTTTCTACAATTGTTCTTGTTGTTTCTTTGTTTATTCAGACAAAGTATGTTATGCCGCGTCAGCAGGAAAGAGCGCGTGAGCAAGCTGCCGAATTTGAAGCAAAAAAAGAAGAGCAGGAAGCTCAAATAAAAGCTGAAAAAGAAATGATTTCTGCTTCATTTTCTGAGGCGACAGTTCAGAATTCTGAAGATGTTCAGGAATTTGTAATTTCAACTAACAAAGCAAAAATTACATTTACAAACCGTGGCGGAGACATTACAAGCTATCAGCTTCTTGAGCATAAAGATAAAGAAACTGGTTCTGGCGTTGAAATGGTAAATAATATAACCAGTTCAAACAGAGCTTTCAGTATTTCTTTTGGCGGAACTGAAAATCCGGCTTTAAATGATATATTCAATGTGACAAAGAAAGACGATTATACGATTCTTTTCTATCGTGATTATGAAATTAAAGATTCTGAAGGAAATCCTAAAAAATTCACACTTGGAAAAAGATATACTTTCAGTCCTGATGATTATGCTTTTAAACTTGATATTTCTATAATTTCTAAGGAAGGCGGAGAATTTGGAATTGGAGGCGCAGCTTATACTTTAAGAACCGCTCCTCAAATTGGACCAAGATACGATAAGAAAAACCGCTACGAAGTAAGACAATTTCTTGCATTGAACGGCGGAAAAAAATTCCGCAAGAATATTTCAGATAAATTTTACGACTTGAATTCTGTGGACTGGGCTGGAGTCGGCGGAAAATATTTTACAATGCTTGTAAAGCCTTCTTCTCCTTCTGATATGCTTGGAAAAATAAAAGTTTCATCTAAATCTGAAAATGAAGACGGATGCCAGATTTTTATTCCAAGAAAGCCTGTTTTGGACGAAACTTCAAATGATACTTATTACATTTATGTTGGACCTCGTCAGGAACGCGAGCTTATAAAATATAATGATCAGACAAAAAACGCATGGAATCTTTCAAATGCTAAATTCAACGAAGCTTTGCAGACAAGCGGATTCCTTTCTTGGATTGAAATAATTTTAAAATGGTGTCTTGAAAAAATCAATTTAGTTGCACATAACTGGGGAATTTCCATAATAATTCTTACGATTCTTTTGAAGATTGTTTTGTTCCCGCTGAATAAAAATGCCGCTATGGGTTCTCTTAAGATGCAGAAAATTCAGCCTAAAATGAAAGTTCTTCAGGAAAAATACAAGAATGACCAGCAGAAGCTTAGCATGGAAATGCAAAAACTTTATAAAGAAGCTGGATACAATCCGATGTCTGGATGCCTTCCGATGGTTGTTCAAATGTTTATTTTGTTTGCTCTTTACAATGTTTTCAATAATTACTTTGAATTCCGCGGAGCAAGTTTTGTAAAAGGTTGGATTGAAGATCTTTCAGCTGGAGACAGCATTTGGACTTGGAAACGCAACATTCCTTTTATTTCAGCATTTACGATGAACAATTTGCGCCTTCTTCCGTTTATTTATACTGCATCTCAGCTTTTGAACGGAAAAATAACTCAGTACGGAAATCCTGGAACTGGAGCAAGCCAGTCGCAGATGAAGTTCATGATGTATGGAATGCCGTTGATGTTCTTCTTCTTGTTTTATAATGTTCCGAGCGGACTTTTGCTTTACTGGGCAGTCAGTAATATTATTCAGATTGGTCAGCAGCTTGTTATAAACAGCGTAATGAACAAAAAACGCTCCGAGCTTGAAAACGAAAAAACTGTAAATAAAAACGTCTTGAAATTTAAAGGCGGAAAAAAGAAAACAAGATAAAATTTAATTTTGCGAGGTAATATATGACTTACGAATATGAAGGAAAAACAGAAAAAGAAGCTATTGAAAAAGCTGCTGCTGAGCTTGGACTTGAAAAAGACCAGTTTGATGTTGAAATTCTTGAATCCCAGAAAAAAAGCTTGTTTAAAAACGGATATGTAAAAATCAGAGTTCACACAGTTGATTCAAAAAATCAAGTTTCACCTGAATTTGATGGAAAAGTTCCTAATGCAACAACAAGAGCTAATGACCCTTCGTTAGTTTCTAATCCTCTTCCTCAGGACGAAATTGAAGAAAAAATTATTGATTTTGTAAAAACTCTTATTGAAAAAATGGGATATGAGGCTGCTGTTGAAATCATGTTCCGTGAAGAAAAAAAGATTGGAATAAAACTTTCAAGCGAGTCGTCTTCAATTCTTATTGGAAGAAAAGGCAAAAACCTTGATGCAATGCAGCTTATTGTAAATGTTTACGCAGGACATCTTGGAAGAGAAGATTTGCGCATTATTCTTGATACAGAAAATTATAGAATCCGCCGTGAAGAAAGTCTTGTGCGCCTTGCCTATGTTACAGCTGACAAAGTCCGCCAGAAGAAAACTTCAATTTTGCTTGAGCCGATGAATCCTTTTGAGCGCCGTCTTATTCATACAACTTTAAATGATATTGCAGATGTTGAAACCAAATCGGAAGGAGAAGGTTTATATAAGCAGGTGCGCGTTATTTATAAAGGTGTGCGCTGATTAAAATTTGGAGAAAAGCCGATGAAAAAGTTTATTTTTAGAATTTCAGGATTTTTTTTAGTTTTGAATTTTTTTACTGCATTTTTGTCGGCTTATTCCGCGGAAGAAATTCTTGGAAAAGAAAATTTTGAGCTTTTAAAGCAGCAGGGAAAAATTCAGGCTAATGAGTTTAAGCCAAAAGAAGCAAAATTTTCACTTCTTCCTAAAACTGAGCTTTCAAATAAAATTGCAGAAGAACTTGCGTCAAATGAAGGTGATTTGCCTTCTCTCATTGGCGAAAATATTTATCTTATTCCAAAAGAAAATATTGATTTGAATGAGGCTTCTGTAATTTTACGTTCTGTCAGCAAAATGGAAGGAATGCAATATTATTCAAATGGTGAAAAAAAGTGGACTACGCTTTATCACGACGCATATTGCATTGCAGGACCTCAAGATAGAACTAGAGTTGATGATAAAACAGAAGGAAGCGCAAACGGACTTGTTCAGTATTGCCTTTTAAATGACAATTCGCTTGGAAAAACAAACTACGAAGTTTCATATTTTCAGACTGAAAATGAAATTTCAATGAAACTTGTAAACACAACCCCTGTATATTACAAGTTTATAAAAGCTGTAAAGCCAGAAAATGTTCATATAAATCTTGTTATGACAGTTTGTGATGATTATATTGTCGTTTATATGAATGTAAAGGCGAATTTTTTCTCTTTGGGAGTTCTTGAAAAAAGAATGCAAAAGTCGCTTTTAAATAGGCTTGATGCGATTTACACATGGTTTTCTAAGCAAATTTCTGAGTGATGTTTTGGGGGAAAAATGAAAAAATTTATAGGGGCGTTGCTTTTTGCCTGCTCGCTTATTTTTTATGGAGGATGTAAACCTATGAAATCTTTGGAAGGAAAAAATGGACTTTTTGCTGTAATAAATACAAGCAAAGGCGATATTATTCTTGAACTTTTTTATAAACAGGCTCCTTTAACGGTAACAAACTTTGTTGGACTTGCGGAAGGAACTTTGGATGCTGCAAAAGGAAAGCCTTTTTATGATGGATTAAAATTTCATCGTGTTATTGCTAATTTTATGATTCAGGGCGGAGATCCAAAAGGAAACGGAACAGGCGGTCCTGGATATAATTTTGCAGATGAAATTGTAGATGGACTTGAATTTACAGGTTCTGGAGTTCTTGCAATGGCAAATGCAGGACCTGGAACAAATGGAAGTCAGTTTTTTATAACCCATGTAGAAACTCCTTGGCTGAATGGTCATCATACAATTTTTGGACACGTTGTTGATGAAGCAAGCCAAGCTACAGTAAATGCTATTGCTCAGAATGATGAAATTAAAAGCATAAAAATTCTCCGTCAAGGCGAAGAAGCTGAAAAATTCACTGCAACACAGGCTGATTTTGACAGGCTTGCCGCAGAAGCTGAAAAAAAGGCTTTGGAAGCAAAAGAAAAAGCAAATGCTTCAAAAATTGCAGAAGTAGAAAAGAATTTTCCAGGATTTGAAAAAGATAAGAATGGAATTTACTATAAAATAACAAAAGAAGGCACTGGAAATAAATGCGGCTCAAGAAAATCAGTTGCTACTGAATATAAGGGATATTTAGTAGACGGAAGTGTTTTTGATCAGTCAAAAGGCAGAGGCCCTCTTGAATTCCAAACTGGAGCAGGACAAATGATTCCAGGCTTTGATATTATGGTTCAGGATATGAAGCTTGGTGAAAAAAGAACAATTGTAATTCCTTCTGATTTGGCGTATGGAGACAGAGGCTACCCTGGAGTAATTCCTGGCGGCGCTTATATTGCATTTGATATTGAACTTGTAAAGATAAAATAATTTTTTTGAAAATTAACAGGCACGTTGTTAATAGCAGCGTGCTTTTTTTTATTGTGGAAAAGTCATTTATTCACTTTTTTATACCAAGTTTTCCACAAAAATTTAAGAGTTTTACACATAAATCTGTGGAAAATTCCCTTTAAATGCACATAAATTTACACAAGTTTTCCACAATTGGTGGAAAATTCAGTAAATTTATGTTGAGTAAAAAGAGGTTTGAATGGAAATTTTAAGAAAAGTCACAAAACTTGATATAAATGCTATTATGAACATTGAAAAAGAAGCTTTTGCGGAAGAAATTCAAGAAAGCAAAGATGTTTTTCTTGAACGCATAGAAACATTTCCTGAAGGATTTTTTATTTTAGAAGAAAAAAACAAAAAAATTGGATATTTTTCTTCTGAATTGTGGAATTCTGTACCTCAAAAAGGTGACAGTTGCTTTTCTTTAAATCATTCAGCGTTGAAAAATCATAAAAAAGAGGGTACAGTTTTATATATAAGTTCCATAGCAATTTTAAATGAGTACAAAGGAAACGGATTGGGGTACAGATTTTTCAGTGAAAGTGTAGAAAAAATTATAAAGTCATTTCCGCAGATAAAAGAAATTGTGCTTTTAGTAAATGAAATTTGGATTCCGGCTTTGCACATATATAAAAAATGCGGTTTCATAGAATATGGACGAATACAGAATTTTTTTTCTTCTGACGGAATAAAATCTGATGGAATTTTAATGCGAAAGAATGTGGAGCAATAAAAATGAATGATTTGCAATGGAATGTTTTTTTGAGATTTAGAGACGAGTTTAAAAATCTTTGTAGTCAATGGAGCCAGTTTTCAAGTGAACTGTACCCATTGCAAAAAGAATCTGCAAAAGATACTCCAGATTACAATTTGGAAACTGCAATTGTCTATAACAAAGCTTATGATGAAGTTCAAAAATCTGACAAAATAAATTTCATTGTTATTGGAGATAATCCTGGAAAAGAAGAGCAATTGGCTTCTAATCAAAAATATTTGGTCGGACAAAGCGGAAGAATTGCAGAAGGATTTTTTAGACGCAATCCAGAATTGGGTACAGATTTTAGAAAAAATGTCTTGATTTTGAACAAAACTCCTATTCATACTGCAAAAACTGTTCAATTAAAATATATTCTAAAAAATGGAAGCAAAGAAATTGTAGATCTTGTAAATGAAAGCCAGAAAAAAATGGCTCAGCTTGCATTTGAACTTCATAATGGACTTTTTTATAATGCAGAAGATGGTTTTCCGGAATTATGGCTTGTTGGATATTCTGAACTTAAGAAAAATGGAGTTTTTAATGGGTACAGAGATGAGTTGAAAAAGCAATATGAAGGGTACAGTTCTTGGAATAAAGTTCTTGTATACCAGCATTTTTCAATGAACAGATTTATTATAGATTTAAATGAATTTAGAAAAAACAGCAATCTTCCTCTAAAAAACTGTCTTGAAGAAATCGGAAAAATTCATAAAAACGAAATATTTGGCTCTTAAATTTGCTCTATGCTGGACAAATAATTTATGAGTTTGTCTTTTATCAAAAAATCAGCGATTGCCATTTGGCTTAAAATAGAAAGCGGACAGCCGAATTTTTGGTACTGATTTTTGTAGCTTTCTAAAATTTTCTTTGGAAGAATTGCCGCCGTCGTATTTATTGATTTCGAAATCAGATTTGAAAAATTTTCAATATAAATGCATTTTCCGTTAAAATCTTGGCTATAAACAAAGTCAGAGCCAGATATTTCTGTAGATGTGTCGTATTCAATTATATATCTGAAATCTTCTTTTGCCGCCCATTCAAGAATTTCCTGCTTTTTCTTCTTTGAATCTGTGTTTTTTGAGTAAATAAATGCTGATGTTGCTCCGCTTTTTTCTAGCAGTGCGGCAATGGATTCTTTTGAGTCAAACGGAATTTCAGTAGTTTTTATATTTGCCGCGTAAAAAACATCTGTAAGAGAAGAATGAAATCCCTGCGGAACTGCAATGCATGGTTTTATTTCTTTTGGACGGATTGATTTTTCTGCAAGGTGCAAAAGTCCGTGCAAACTGCTCTTGGGATTTTTGAATTCATCTAAAAGAAGAAGTTTAAATAAAATATCGGCTTTATTGCAAGAAACAACAACTTGCGATGGATTTACTTCCAAATGATGAAATTTATATAAAAATGCGGCTATTGCTATTCTTAGAGGTGCTTCACCGGTTAAATCTGGAATTTTGTTTCCTTCCAAGAGATTTTTATTTTCTTTTATGGCGGTTTTTGCTGATTCAACATAATCTTCTATTGGAGAAAGTATTTTTCTTTTTTCTGGTGAGGCTTTTACAAGGTCGCCTGTGTTCATCAGAATTGTTTTTTCATTATTATCTGAAGGCAGTTTTAAAACAGAATTTTGTTCTTCCTGTTCAGTGGAAAAAGGATCGGGCAAAATAAAAGTTCCTGAATTTTTTAAAACAGAACTGTCTGCATCAATGTTTTCTGTTACAAAGTCGCTTTTTTCTTCAGATTTTTCTTTTTTGCGTTCTTTTATTATTGATTCAACAGTAGGAATTCCTTCATCTTCAGTTTTTTCTTTGGAATGAAGATTTGGTTCTGTATTGCTTGGATTTTTTACAAAGAATCCGCTTTTAGAAAGAGAATAAATGTAGCCGTTTGATTCAAGTTCGCTGTAGGCTTTTGTTACTGTGTTTCGGCTTATGTTGTAGTCTACTGAAAGTGTTCTAATTGAAGGAAGCTTTGTTTCTTCTGGAATCTCTTTGTTTTCGATTGCATTTACGAAAAATAAATAAAGCTGATGATAAAGCTTTACTTTGCTTGTCTTGTCCAGTTTTATTTCAAAATTGTTCACAAAGCCACTCCAAATTTTATCTGTACCCATAAAAAGGCATTAGATATTATAAAACATGATTTTCAAAAAAGCAAATTATAAGCTGAAACTTTCCGGCAAAAGTTGTTCCAAAGTCATTATTTTGTATTCATCTGTAGATTTTGCCAAGATTATTTTAAAGTCTTTTTTACAGAATTCAGCAAGAACTTGGCGGCAAACTCCACATGGCGGACAAAAGTCTTCTATTTTCCTATTTTTTCCGCCGACAACTGCAATTGCTTCAAATTCTTTTTTTCCTTCGCTTACAGCTTTAAAAATTGCGGTTCTTTCTGCGCAGTTGCTTGGTCCGTAAGCTGCGTTTTCAATGTTGCATCCTGTATATATTTCGCCTTCGGAAGTTAAAAGAGCCGCTCCAACATGAAAATTCGAGTATGGAACATAGCTGAAATTTAGCATTTCGATTGCTTTTTTTATAAGTTTTTCTATGAGGATTTTTTCCATTATTTTGCTGCCTTTTTAAGCTTTATTTTTCTTTTTGAAGGATCTTCATTTTCCTTGAAAAAAATCGCTACGTTTCCGATTATTCTGACAAGAGTTGAGTCTGTTCTTAAAGCTATGTCGTTTGCATATTCAGCGCGGTCTTCTTTGTACTCATTGAATTTTACTTTTATAAGTTCATGCGCTTTAAGAGAATTTAAAACCATCTGCACAAGGGAATCTGTAACTCCGTTCTGTCCTATTATAACGATAGGATCAAGATTGTGGGCGGCTTTTTCAAGTATTTTGCGTTGTTTGCTTGTAAGTTCTAACATATAAATATTTTATCCGAGGTTTGTGTTAAAGTCAAATGTCTACGCCAAGTCCAAATAGCGCAAAATCCGATTTTACAGGGTCAGATGGAAAAATTTCTTTCATTGCGTTTGTAAGTTCAATTGCAGTTTTTATGGTTGCAGATTTTGGTTTTCCTGATGAAGATGGGGACAGAATTCCCATTTTTGTGGCTTCTTGCATTACGTGTGTGTCCAGCGGAACTAAAAGATTTTCTTTTTTATACCAAGAGCTCCAAAGTCCTAGGTCAACTGGTGAATTGTCGCGAACCATCCATCTTAAAAGCATGTTTACTTTTTTTGCGGCTGTAGTTTTTGAATGAGGAATCAAGGCGCAGTTTTCTGGAAAAAGTGAACAGATTGTTTCGTGTAGAAAACCTCCATTATAATGGTTGCAGATAAAGTTTCCTATGGTGTCAGAATTGTCCAGCATTGATTTTAGAGTATCAAAGAAAAGTAAAAAATCATTGTGAGTGTACATTCTGTAAAATGACTTATTTCCTTGTGTAAAAAAATCTCTGTAACCTTCTTTTTGTACCCATTGTGAGGGACAGTCTGTTTGAGCCAGTATTTGTTCTATATGGGACAAAATCTGTACCCTTTGACCGAACGCCATGTTTGCCGCAATAAAGGCTGCAGTTTCCTGATCTCTAATTGATTTGTATCTGTGCATAAACTTAGAAGGGTCTTTTTCCAGAAAATCTTTTGTTTCGTACTTTTGCGCAAGAAAGACAATTTTTTCTTTTAGTTCAGATGAAATAGCCATAATGTCAGTTTAGATTTTTTCTTTTTATTTTTCAATGTTTAAAAATTAGCAGAAATTTTACTTTTTGGCTTGACAAAACTCCGGGGGGGGGTAAAATGAAAGTAATTATTTTCATGTTTTAGGAGAATTTATGAAAAACTTTGCTAAAATTTCGGCTGTTTTGGTTTCTTTATTTTTTGTGTTTTTTGCTTTAGGTTGTAAAGATGACAGCGATGATGATGAACAAAGCTATTTGCTTGAAGGCGGTATAATTTCTAAAACTGTTTATGAAAAATTTAGATACTATTCATCATCTCAAATTGACCAGTGCAGAGCTGAATGTCTGCTTTATACAAAAGCCGGAACTTATGAAAAAGAAACTGTTGATGAAGACGACTTGGCTAGTGAACTTGATTTTTTAACTGATTCTCAAATTCAGTATATAAAAGAAAATTATTCATGCATTATATTTTTTGAAACAACAAATTCTGATGAATACTTTTGGCTTTACTCTCAAAAAGAATAGAATTTCTTCATCTGTACATAAATAGAAAAAAAATGTATACTAAGATTTTAGTATGACAGACTCTACTAAAGCATTTTTGCTCCTTGCAAATGGACAGGTTTTTGAAGGTGAAAGTTTTGGCGCAACTGGCTGTGTTGTTGGCGAAACAGTATTTACTACCGGCATGAATGGCTATCTGGAAACTTTAACAGATCCCAGTTATTACGGTCAGATTGTAACCCAGACATTTCCTTTAATAGGAAACTACGGCGTTATTTCAAAGGATTTTGAAAGCGCGGATGTCCATGTAAAAGGCTATATAGTACGGTCTGTCTGCGAGATTCCTTCCAATTTTAGATGCGAATACGACTTGGACACTTTCCTTGCGGCGCGAAAAATAATCGGACTATGCGGAATTGACACTAGGGCTTTGACAAAAATCTTGCGTGAAACAGGCGTTATGAACGGAATGATTGTTTCAGGCGATGGAGAAGAAGCCCAAAGCATCAGAAAAGCATTGAAATCCGAGACAGAAAAAGCAAAACTTCTTAAAAAAATCAAATCATACAAAATAAAAGATGCGGTTGAAAGTGTAACTTGCAATGCTTCAAAAATAGAAGAGCCTGCCGATGTCGTTTTCAAGGAGTCTGCGGAATACAGATTTGTTCCTGTTCGTTCTGACGGCACAAAGGAAAATGATCCTGCCATTGCCATGAAGGACGGAAAAGGAAAAAAAGTTGTTCTTTGGGACTTTGGCGCAAAGGCTAATATCCGCAGAGAGCTTTTAAAAAGAGGATTTGAAGTTGTTACTGTTGCAGGTTCTGCTACTGCAAAAGAAATTCTTGCGCTTAATCCAGATGGAATCATGCTTTCAAACGGACCTGGCGATCCAAAAGAAAATGTAAAAATTATCGAAGAAATCAAAAAGATTGCAAAGTCAGGAGTTCCGATTTTTGGAATTTGCCTTGGACATCAGCTTTTGGCGCTGGCAATGGGTGCAGATACTTCCAAGCTTAAGTATGGACACCGCGGTGCAAATCAGCCTGTAAAATATCTTGCTACTGGCCGTGTTTATATTTCAAGCCAGAACCACGGATATGCTGTAAAAAACGACACTTTACCAAAAAATGCAGTCTTGAGCTTTGTAAATACAAATGACGGAACTTGCGAAGGAATCATTTATACAAAGATTCCGGCGTTCAGCGTGCAGTTCCATCCGGAAGCTTGTTCAGGTCCTCTTGATACAGGATTTTTGTTCGATGATTTTGTTCGCCTTATAAACAACCATGATTATTTTAAAAATTTTGAGGCGAAATTTGAAAGAATCGATTCAATCAAGTACTTTGCAAAAACTATAAAGAATACTTCTGCGCATAAAAAAGCTGCAAAATAAGCGGTTTGCGGGTACTGGAATATATTCTTTTTAACTGATATTTGGCACGGGAGCAAAAATTATGCCGCTTAACAAAGATATTCACAAAGTTATGGTTATTGGATCTGGCCCTATTATTATAGGTCAGGCTGCGGAATTTGACTATGCGGGAAGCCAGGCTTGCAAGGCTTTAAAGGAACAGGGACTTGAAGTTGTTCTTGTAAATTCAAATCCAGCTACTTTGATGACAGATCATACAATGGCTGATCAGATTTACATTGAGCCTTTGATTCCAGAGACAATTCAGCGCATTATAGAAAAAGAAAAGCCGGATTCACTTCTTTCAACTTTGGGAGGACAAACCGGACTTACTTTGAGCATGGAGCTTGCAAAATCTGGATTCCTTGAAAAGCACGGCGTAAAACTTTTGGGCGCAAAGCCAGAAACTATAGACAAGGCAGAAGACCGCCAGATGTTCAAGGACACAATGCTTGCAATTGGAGAACCTTGCATTCCGTCTAAAGTCGTTACAACTTATGAAGATGCCCTTGATTTTGTAAAGAATGAAATCGGCTATCCTGCAATTATCCGTCCTGCGTTTACTTTGGGAGGAACTGGCGGCGGAATTGTCCACAATGACGAGGAAATGGACGAAATTGCCCATAACGGACTTCACCGCTCCCCTATTCATCAAATTCTTGTTGAAAAATGTATTTCCGGCTGGAAAGAAATAGAATTTGAAGTTATGAGAGACAGCGCGGGAAACGTTCTTACTGTCTGCTCTATGGAAAACTTTGATCCGGTTGGTGTTCATACTGGGGATTCCATTGTAATTGCTCCAACTGTAACCTTGAGCGACAAGGAATACCAGATGCTGCGTTCTGCGGCCTTGAATATTATTTCTAGCCTTGGAATGGAAGGCGGCTGCAACTGCCAGTTTGCATTGAATCCAAATTCATTTGAGTATGCGGTAATTGAAGTAAATCCGCGTGTAAGCCGTTCTTCTGCCCTTGCTTCAAAAGCTACTGGCTACCCTATTGCAAAAGTTGCCACTTTGATAGCGATTGGCTATACGCTTGATGAAATTCCGAATGCTGTAACAAAGAAAACTGCGGCTTGCTTTGAGCCTGTTTTAGATTACGTTGTTGTAAAAATGCCGAAGTTCCCGTTTGACAAGTTTGTTTATGCAAAGCGTGACTTGGGAACACAGATGAAGGCGACTGGCGAAGTTATGGCTATTGGCCAGACTTTTGAGCAGGCGATTATGAAGGCTGTCCGCGGAGCAGAAGTTGGAGCTCAAAGCTTAAACCTTCCGTCTTTTGTTGAAATGAGCGATGCGGAAATTGAAAAACGTGTTGGCGAATGTACAGACCAGCGTATTTTTGCAATTTTCCAGGCAATTAAGAGAAATATCCTTTCAATAATTCAGATTAATAAAATTACAAAAATTGACTTGTGGTTTCTTGCTAAGCTTGAAAATCTGGCTTTTATGGAAAAAGATTTTGCAAAAGTCAAAGCTGGAGAAAAAGAATTCACGCCGGAACTTTATAAAGCTGCAAAAAATGCTGGTTATCCAGACAAGGTTATTCAGGAGCTTGCAGGACAAAAAATAATTGGAGCTTCTGGAATTCTTTCGGAAGCAAAAGAAGCTGCAAAGCTTGTAAAACAAGGAAAAGTTGCCCATATTCCTGCTGTCTACAAAATGGTTGACACTTGTGCTGGAGAATTCAATGCGGAAACTCCGTATTTTTATGGAACTTATGATTCTCAGAATGAAGCCCGCATTTTCCTTGATGAGCGCAAAGAAAAAGGAAAGAAATCATCAAAAGGAACAATTATCGTTCTTGGTTCAGGACCAATCCGCATTGGACAGGGAATTGAATTTGACTATGCTTCCGTTCAGTGCGTGTGGGCTTTAAAACGGCTTGGCTATGATGTTGTTACAATAAACAATAACCCAGAAACCGTTTCTACTGACTTTGATACAAGTGACCGCCTTTATTTTGAGCCGCTGACTCCAGAAGACGTTATGAGCGTTATTAACACAGAAAAACCTGTTGGAGTTGTTGTTGCTTTTGGCGGGCAAACTGCAATTAAGCTTACGAAATTCCTTGATTCCCAGGGAATTCGTATTTTGGGAACAAGCGCAGATTCAATTGACCTTGCGGAAGACCGTGAGCGTTTTGAAGAGCTTTGCGAAAAACTTCATATAAACCGCCCTAAAGGACTTACAATTTTTACAGAGGAAGAAGCTCTGGAAGCAACTCAGAAACTTGGCTACCCTGTTCTTTTGCGCCCGTCTTATGTTCTTGGCGGCCAAAACATGATTATTGCCTTTAACGATGACGATGTAAAGGAATACATGAAGATTATTCTTGCCCAGGGAATTGAAAATCCGGTTTTGATTGACCAGTACATGATGGGCACAGAGCTTGAAGTTGACGCTATTTGCGACGGAAAAGATATTCTTATTCCGGGAATAATGGAGCATATTGAGCGCACAGGAATTCACTCAGGAGATTCCATTGCGGTTTATCCAAGCTGGAATTTAAACGATATTCTGCGTGAAAAAATTATAAATCAGTCCAGAGAACTTGCTTTGGCGCTTGGAACAAAAGGTCTTGTAAATATTCAGTATCTTATTTACAACAATGATTTGTACATTATTGAAGTGAATCCGCGTTCAAGCCGCACAGTTCCTTACATTTCAAAAGTTACAAATGTTCCTATGGTTGATTTGGCTGTTCGTGCAATGCTTGGAGAAAAAGTAAAGGACATGGGATTTGGAACTGGACTTTACCGTTTGCCTCCGTATTTTGCAGTCAAAGTTCCTGTTTTCAGTTTTGAAAAACTGATGGACGTTGATACTCATCTTGGACCTGAAATGAAGTCTACTGGTGAAGTTTTGGGAATTGCTTCTACAATGGAAGAGGCTATTTTTAAAGGCTTGATTGGCGCAGGCTACAATATGAAAAGAAGCGGCGGAGTTTTGTTCAGCGTAAGAAAAACTGACCGCTATGAGCTTCCGGACTTGGCGAAGAAATTCTATGACATGGGATTTAAGCTTTATGCCACAGAAGGAAATGCAAAAACAATCAGCGACTTTGGAATGGAAGTTGAAGTTGTAAATAAAATCCATGAAAATCCAAACGACAACCTTTTGTCTTTGCTTGATTCTGGAAAAGTTGACTACGTGATTTCGACTTCTGCAAAAGGAAGAGATCCACGCGCAGATTCTGTACGCATGAGACGCCATGCAGTTGAGCGCGACATTCCGTGTCTTACAGCAATTGATACAGCAAATGCCATTGCAAACTGCCTAAAGTCAAAATATACAGCTGAAAATGTCGAGCTTGTAGATATAAATCAGCTTAGGGAAGAAAAGCAAAAAATTACTTTCTACAAGATGGATTCAACAGGAAACGACTTCATTGTTATAAATGCAATGAATCAGCTTGTAAAAAATCCAGCAGGGCTTGCGGTTCGTCTTTGCGACAGAAGAAATGGCGGAATTGGCGCGGATTCTCTTGTTCTTATTGAAGAAAGCAAAATTGCCGATGCAAAAATGCGCTTTTTCAATCTTGACGGAACAGAAGGAAAAATGGCGGGAAATGCAATCCGTTGTGTTGGAAAATATCTTTACGACAACAACATAAAGGGAATTCAGGAAAAACACGGAAAGAAAACCGATGCGACTGAAAAAATCACAATTGAAACTGGCAGCGGAGTAAAAACTCTGGTTTTGTATAAGCAGAACGGAAAAGTTACTTCTGTTACAGTTGACATGGGAAAGCCTCTTTTTTCTAGCGAAGAAATTCCAACGTCTTTGGTTGCTGTCGATGTTCCAAATTGCGGCTTGAATGAAGAAAACAAAAATGCTGTTCTTCCAAAGAAAGCTGTTGTCAATGCGCCTTTGATTGTTGCGGAAAACGAATACAGAGTTACCTGTGTAAATGTCGGAAATCCTCATTGCGTTGTTTTCAGCAAGTTTGTGGACAAAGAGCCTGTTGCAAAAATTGGACCTTTGTTTGAAAGCCATTCAGTTTTCCCGGAAAAGACAAACACAGAATTTGTGCGCGTTGTTGGTCCGAACGAGCTTAAGATGCGTACTTGGGAGCGCGGAAACGGCGAAACTTTGGCTTGTGGAACTGGAGCTTGTGCGGCTGCGGTTGCTTCTGTTATAAACGGATTTTCTCCTATAAATCAAGATATAACAGTAAAAGTCCGCGGCGGAAATTTGATTGTAAAATATACAGGCGAAACTGTCTTGCTTACGGGAAACACAAAAATGTGCTACCAAGGCGAAGTTGAAATATAAATTTGGATTTTGATGAAATTAATTGTCATTGCCGTGTTTGATACGGCAATCTGTTGTAATTTTTGAATTGACAAAATAAAAACTAAAAGTGAAAAGCCCATGAGATAATTCTCATGGGCTTTCTTATGTTATCGGGCTCGTGAGCCCGTGAAAATATGAAGCGAAGCGGAATATTTTCACAAG
>NZ_CAMCEC010000013.1 GCF_945873775.1 uncultured Treponema sp.
TCCGTCAAACCAGAGTACCACTTTTTCCCAGCCTTTTATATCATGCCATCTTAAAGGAGAGCTATTTTTTGATGTCGCAAATTCATACAAAGAACAGGATGGCTGGGCAATAGTTGACGGCAGAAAACTTCATTACTGGCTCTATGATTCTTATACATACCATGATGGGAACGACAGCTATATTTTTAATAAATATATTCCTTATTGGGTTGAAAACATGGGATATGTAATTGATTTTGACAATATAAAAAAATATAACCCAAGTCAAAAAGTTGCTTCATCTGTAAAAGCTTTGATGAACCAGCGCAACTGCGATGTAAGTGTTGCCCTTGTAACGGATGACTGGCGCGCTGGCAATCATTATGTAGTTATAAACAGCTATAGCAGAGCCAAACAAATTTATATCACAACAATTATGCCTCTTATTCAGTAATCAAAAATAATCTATAAAAACAGGAGATTTTTATGAAACAAACAAAATTTATTCTTGCGGCAGTTTTAGCGTTGGCTGCAATCGCTCCACTTTCAGCACAGAACAATATGATTCTAGTGAAAGGCGGCACATTCCAGATGGGAAACAATTCTGAAAAAGATGCTCCAGTGCACACAGTTACTGTAAGCGATTTTTACATGAGCCAAACTAAAATCACACTTGATGAATGGATGAGTAACACTGGTGTATATCCCAAAGGATTTTATAGAGAAGAAATTCAAATTCCGCAAAGCCAATGGAGTACAACTGCTGCAGGAAATATCACTTGGTATGATGCAATAGTATATTGCAACAGACGGAGCAGAGATGAAGGTCTTACTCCTTGCTACGCTTCTAACGGTTCAAAAGACAATATTACTTATGCAGAAAGAACCCGAACAAAATATCCAAATATTACCTGCGACTGGAATGCAAATGGTTATCGATTGCCAACGGAAGCAGAATGGGAATATGCCGCTCGGAATGAAATAAGCATTTCTGATTTTAGCAAAGGAAATCCAGAATGGTGCTGGGACTGGTATTCTAGCGATTATTATAACGAAAGCAAAAATTCAAAAGATCCGCATGGATCAAACCATGGAGATATGAGAGTATATAGAGGAGGACAACGTGAAACATCAATTTCTGTATACGAAAGTGTTCCTGTATACAAAAGAGAAATGTTCTATCCAGAAGAATATATAACAGCTGCAGGTCCTTACCCATACTCTTTCCGTGTAGTAAGGAATGCAAAATAAGGTTGCAAACAGCAAAAAGACAACTTTGCAACCCGCTTGGAAATTTCCAAAGTTGCGCTTTCAAGTTGATTTTTTTTCAGAAACGTAATAGGCTCTAGTCCCTAAAATATCGTTAAATCCTTAATCACATGGAGACTGTAATAAAAACTTTGCCTAAAATAGCGTCAAAGTTTTTATTCACAAGTTTGCGTTGCAAACTTTCTTATCAACTGCAATTTCTTACTTTGTTGCGAAATTGTGCTAAAAAGTCAAATCGGAAATTGAAATTTCCTCATTGACTTTTTATGGGAGAAAAAAATGGACAAGAGCTTTATCGTAAATACGCTTAAGAAAAACGGCGTGCAAGAAGGAATGTGCCTTGAAGTTCACAGCAGCCTCAGCAGTTTTGGTTATGTTGAAGGCGGAGCAGAAACTGTAATAAGCGCGCTCAAAGAATGTGTCGGTTCAGAAGGCACAATTTTTATGCCGGCACTAAGGCTTAGCCCTGCCCTTACGCTCACAGACGAAGACAAAAAGCTTGGAATAACCTGCAAAATAAAAATCCTTCCCAACGACAGAAAAAGAAGCGCAATGGGAATTACCGCCGACACATTTAGGCTGCAAAACGGAACTCTTACAGGAAGCGGAATAATGCAAATTTCAGGCTGGGGAAAACACGCGCAGGAAGCTGTAACTGGCGGACTTAATTTTGCCATTCACAACGGAGGCAAGGCTCTGCTTTTGGGCGTGGACATTTATAAGCTTACCGCAATGCATTATGTTGAAGAAATCACTCCAAAAGAAATTTCAGTTCTATTTGCTCCAAGCGAAGAAGTCAACAAAATCTATCCGCCTGAAGAATGGTTTATTGAAGCAGGAGATCCGCCTGTAAAAGCCTGGTACAAAATTCAAAACATGGCTGACGAAATGGGCTTTATAAGACATTTTGACATCGGAAGCTGCAAGGCAATGCTTTTTGATGTGGGAAAAGTCGTTTCGCTTTATGAGCATGAACTAAAAACAGACCCATTCGGATTTTGGGAATTAAAGAAGAAATCATAGTCTTCACTCCGCGTTTCTTGCAAGGCGAAGTCCGCCGGTTTTTACGTAAGATGGATCGGCTCTTCGGTAGCAGGATTCAAAATATGAATAGGACGCGTTGTAGCCGCCCTGTTTCATGCTTTTGTAAGGATAAACTTCGTATTTCCAGTCGTAGGGCGAGCCAAAATCGTAGCACCATTCGTAGGCGTTTCCGGCAAGGTCGTAAAATCCAAGCTTGGAAGGAAGTTTTCCGCCCTGCTTGTGGATTCTCATTCCGCCGTTTGCAGGAATCTTGCACGCGGAATTGCGGTCGTCCCAGCCGGCGGCAGTTTTGTTTGGTCCGTCCTGCATTGAGTTGCTCATATTCCAGCCGTAGTTTTTTGCGACTTTTGACTGCGCGACAAATTCAATTCCTATGATTTCGTCCATAAGAGTGGGCTTTGAGCTTCCGTTGCAAGGTCCGGTTTTGTCGCCGGGAGCATTTCTTCCGCTTATAAAAGAACCGTCCTCGCATTTGCGCGCGGCATACTCCCATTCATAAAGATACGGAAGCCTGAAACCGTCCGCATTTTTGTTCACATACGGATTGTCAACATTTCCTTTTGCAAGACTTGTCATGTCGGTTGCCTTTGCATTTCCATAGGGAAGCGGAATATTTGAAGGACTCTCGCCTTCCGCGTAGATTGAATTTCTAAGAGGATTTTTAAAATCGGAATCCGTGAAGTAAACCGGAGCAAGACCGCACAATTCGCTCAAGGCATTGCACCACACAACCGCATCGCGCCAGTTTATTCCGCAAACAGGAATTCCCTCATCCTGCGGTTCGCCACCCTCGTTAAAAAGTTTGCTGCTGCTCAAATCTCCATACTGACCTTCCGCGCCGGCATTTTCAAAAGTATATTTCTTGTTTCCGCGCAAATCAGAAGTCGCCCAAGAATACACAAAACGCCAAACATTGTAGCTCACCTCGAACTTTGACATGCTGAACGGCACAACCTGAACATTTTTCGTAACACTTTCAACATCCTCGCCAAGAACAATCGCGTCCGTATTCAAAACGCTTATCATGTCGATTTTTAAGCCTGAACCTGAAACAGAAAACTGCGAATCTTCCGTGCGTGGAGCGACTTTGTAATAAGCGTAGTCGTTGGAATTATCGCCGGAAAAATTGCACGAGAAAAACAGAATGCAAACCGCGGATAAAATGAAAAGAAATTTGTTCATGCAAAGATTATATTACAGCAACGGAAAATTGAACACAGAAATTTTCACCATCCTTCACAGATTGCAAAAAATCGGAATCAGAAGTAAAATTGCAACATTGATTCATGCAAGATTGCAGGGGCAAGCACAACAATGACATATCAGTTTGTCATTCCCATACACCGGACACAGGAATCCATTGCAGGAGATTATCTGATCAAGCCAGATAATGACAAAGAAGTTGGATAATGACAAAGAACATTTTTAGGAGAGAGCATGAAAATAAACATTCTTCTTTTTGACAAATTTGAAACACTCGACGCATTCGGACCTGCAGAAATTTTTGGAAAAGTTCAGGAATTTGAACTTGACTATTTTTCAGTTGAAGGCGGAATCGTAACAAGCTCGCAGAATGTTTCCATTGTAACAAAACCAATCACAGAATCAAAAGAAGATTGCGTTTGGCTAATTCCCGGAGGCGAAGGAACCAGAAGCCTTGTTCACGATGAAGATTTCCTTTTAAAATTAAAGCAACTTGCCCAAAAATCAAAGTTCTGTCTTTCAGTCTGCACAGGCTCTGCCCTTCTCGCAAAATGTGGCGCACTTGACGGAATCCGGGCGACATCGAACAAAAGGGCTTTTGACTGGGTAAAAACAACTTCGCAGAAAACGCTTTGGGTAAAAAAAGCTCGATGGGTCGTCGCTGGAAAAATCTACACATCATCTGGAGTCAGTGCCGGAATGGACATGGCGTTGGGTTTTGTT
The DNA here is from genome assembly GCF_945873775.1 of uncultured Treponema sp. Taxonomy (GTDB): domain Bacteria; phylum Spirochaetota; class Spirochaetia; order Treponematales; family Treponemataceae; genus Treponema_D. The sequence goes on from NZ_CAMCEC010000013.1 coordinate 4,219, forward strand.
TCCGACATTCTTGGCAAAAACAAAGCGAACGAAATTGCAAGGCGGATTGAATACGTCTGGAACGACAACCCTGAAAAAGACGAGTTTTCAGAAAATTAAAAGGAAACAAAACATGATTCAAATCAGAAAAGCAACCGACGCAGACATTGGCGCACTAATGGAATCCCGCTGCAAAACAATGCGCGAAGTCTGCGGATTTGACGATAACTACGAATTTTCCGCCGAGTTCATGGAAGTCACAAAAGAATATTTTCTGCACGGCGACGGAACAACTGTAATCGCAACCAACGATTCTACCGGAACACCGCAAATCGTGGGGAACGCAACGCTCTGCTACACGGACATGATGCCGACTTTCTCACACCAAAGCGGAAAACGCGCACACCTTATGAACGTGCACGTTGAAAAAGAATTCCGCCGCAAAGGAATCGCTCGCAGAATGCTTGAATTTCTTATTGACGAGGCAAAGGAACGAGGCGTTACCGAAATCAGCCTTGACGCAACCGATGACGGCCGAAAACTCTACGAGGCAATGGGCTGGCACGCAAACACTGAAGCGATGGTGAAGGATTTATAGGAGAACCAGATTTGTCCACAATTTCATTTCCGCAAAAAGTCACAAACGAACAGATTCTCAAAACCGCAATGAGGCAGTCGGCGATTGACATGAACTGCAACGCAGATGATTTTCTTCTGAGCAAAAACAAAGTCGTCATCTCAAAGGAAAATGCGGACGCGCGCCGGTACCTCAAGCTTCCGTTTGCCGCCGACCTTGTGAGCTACGGAAACAACATAGTCGCCTCATGCTCGCCCGAACTTTGCGCAATCGTCGAGGAATACATTTCGTCCTTCGTGTGGTACCACTGCTTTGAAACGCCGAACATGCACGTGCTTTCCCAAAAACTGCGTCCGCTCGGATTCGACGTGTGCTTCATGGCGGAATACTGGCTGCACGACGTGAACAAGCTTTTTTCGGAAAATGAATCCGGCAAGAACGAAAACGCCTTCACCACAAAAATTCTTGAGCCGTGCGATTTTCAGAACCTTTACGTTGACGAATGGAGCAATGCGCTCTGTGCGGACAGAAAAAATCTTGACGTGCTTGCGATCGCCGCGTTCGATTCAGATTCGCAGAAACTCGTTGGACTTGCCGGCTGTTCCGCGGACTGCGACACAATGTGGCAGATTGGAGTTGACGTTCTTTCCGAATACCGCCGTAAGGGAATCGCCTCCACTCTCACGAGGGAACTTGCGAAAGAAACTTTGCGGCGCGGAAAAATTCCGTTCTACTGCTGCGCCTGGTCAAACATCGTTTCCGCCCGAAACGCAATCAGAAGCGGCTTCCGTCCTGCCTGGTGCGAACTGACCGCAAAACCTATTGAGGAAATTGAAAAGATGAACGGGAAGAGGTGAAAGTTTTTTTGAATCCCAGCAATGTTCACCATTTTTCCTCTTTACAAAACCGGCAAGTTGATTTAGACTAACGAGCGTTAGTAGTTAAAGCGAGGTTTATATGTCGGAAAAAATCACAAAGGAAAATGTTATAAAATCTCTTTTGGACACAGCGTTTTACAAGTCCGCGGGAGGAACAAGCCTTTCTGACATAGCCGAATCACTTGGAATAAAAAAAGCATCTCTTTACAATCACTTTGAAAGCCGCAATGACATAATCGAGCAGACAACTTCTTCTTGCGCCGAATATTTAAAGAACATTTCATTCATTCCCGCCGAAATTGAAAGCGTGGCAAAAAAATATCCTGTTGAAACTGTCCTAAAAGGAATCGTAAGCCGCTACGTAAAAATGCACGAAAAAGCGCCACTGTTTCAAATTTATACTTTTGTGGAAAGCCAGAAATATTTCGACATAAAAACCGCGCAGATTATAAAGGAAGAAAATGAAAAACTTGAATCCCAGACCGCAATCGTGCTTGAATGCCTTTTAGATTTGGGAAAAATAAAAATTTCCAAAGAGCAAATTCCGGGAATTTCAAAATGGTTCTGCGCCGGAATAAACGATTTTTTAAACCGAAGACTTTTGGAACGCAAGCAAGCTGTAGTTCAGAATCCCAAGAGCGGCGAAGGAGAGCTTTTTACGCTTCAGTCTGACGACAAGGGAATTGACGAAATCAACAGACTTGTGGAGCAGTTCAGCAAACTTTTGTGCGCCTAAAATTTTTTCAAAAATTCCCTGAGGTAAAAAAATGAGCCAGATAAATATGCCTTTGATTGACAGCCAGCATCTTTTTTTGCTTTTTATTTTTTATTCTTTTGTCGGATGGATTTGCGAGGAAATCTGGGTTTCTTCACTTTACAGAAAAATCGAAAAACGCGGAATGCTGCACGGTCCGATTTGTCCTATTTACGGATTCGGCGCGCTTATAATTCTTTTTGGAATTTATCCTTGGCGCGAAACTTGGTTCAGGCTTTTTGTTGCGTCGGCAATTTTAGCTTCGATTCTGGAATATTTTTCAAGCTGGCTTTTGGAAACGATTTTCCACACAAAATGGTGGGACTATTCAGCACATAACTTCAATTTAAATGGAAGAATCTGCCTTTTAAATTCATGCGCATTCGGACTTGGCGGAGTTGCGCTTGAACATTTTCTTCATCCAATAGCCGTAAACTTGATTTTTGCTCCTGAAATTCAGCCGTTCATTCCTGCAGTTTACTACGCATTTAGCACAATGCTCGGAATCGATGTGATTTTCACGATAAAGCGGCTTGTAAGATTCAGCGAGACAATGGAAAAGCTCAAGATGTTCGGCGAGCAGCTCAAGGAAAAATACGGAAGCGAATCTTGGTTTGCGGACACAAACTTGCATACAATGATTCAGTCTGTAAAATCAAGAATAGAATCCGGCTCAATTCAGGCAAGCGAAAAAATGAAAGAACGGCTTGAAAAATTCTCACGCAGACAGCGCAACGAAGAAAGCCTTTTCAGAAAATTTCCTACAATGTCCAGCCGCGAATACAAACTTCCGCTTGACCACATAAAGCAGACGCTCAAGGAAAGCATCGAAAAAAAACGCAACGAACGCTTGAGAAAAATCCGCAAGTAACTAACAGCTTGAAAATTACAACAGATTGCCGTGTCAAGCACGGCAATGACAAACTGTTTACCAAGAGAATGTTTCAAAAGCGTCTTTTATGCCATGCTAATTTTGCAGTAAAAAATACAGAATTATTGTGATTTTTCTCACATAAAGGCAATTTTCAGCATAAAATCAGCAAATTCTGACAATTTTTGTAAGCCTTGGCTAAATTTCAATGGAAACGCCTTCTTTTTTCTTATAAAATTAAGTAAATTACAGCAAAATCATTGTGATTTTTCTCACAAATCAAATTAAAAGGGGTACAGAATGTCAAGAGTATACAACTTTAGCGCAGGTCCATCTTGCTTGCCGGAAGAAGTTTTAAAAGAATGCGCGGCAGAAATGCTAGACTACAACGGAAGCGGCCAGTCAGTAATGGAAATGAGCCACCGCTCAAGCACATATCAGGCGATAATTGACCACGCGGAATCTCAAGTCCGCAAGCTTATGAAAGTTCCAGAAAACTACAAAATTCTTTTTTTGCAGGGAGGCGGCTCAACTCAGTTTGCAATGGTCGCAGAAAACCTTGGAATCCACACAGGCAAAGCGGCTTACATTCAGACTGGAGTTTGGGCAAAAAAAGCGGCGGCAGAAGCAAAGCATCTTGGAATAAAAGTTGACATAATCGCTTCAAGTGAAGACAAAAATTATTCTTACATTCCGCGTGTTGAAAAAATTGAAGGCGACTACGACTACGCTTACATTTGCTTCAACAACACAATAATGGGAACTCACTACGAGTACATTCCCGACACTGGAAAAATTCCGCTTGTAGCAGATATTTCATCTTGCGTTTTGAGCGAGGAGCTTGACGTTTCAAAATTCGGACTTCTTTTTGCAGGCGCGCAGAAAAACCTTGCTCCGGCTGGAGTTACGCTTGTTATAATCCGCGAAGACTTGATTACAGAAACTCCACGCGAAGGAACACCGACAATGCTTTGCTACAAAACGCACGCAGACAACGGAAGCATGTACAATACTCCGCCTTGCTACACAATTTATGTTCTTGGAAAAGTTCTTGACTGGATTGAAAAGAACGGAGGAGATGCAGGAATCAACAAGCTGAATGTAGAAAAAGCAAACTATCTTTACGACTATCTTGACTCAAGCGATTTCTATCATGCCACAGCAGAAAAAGGAAGCCGCTCATTAATGAATGTTCCGTTCCTTACAAAATATTCAACAGGCTCAAAAGATGAAGCAGACATTGCAAAAGAAAAAGAAATCAATGCAAAATTTGTAAAAGAAGCGGAAGCCGCAGGACTTGTAAACCTTAAAGGCCACAGGCTTGTAGGCGGAATGAGAGCTTCAATTTACAATGCAATGCCGCTAGCCGGAGTTAAAGCTCTTGTTGAATTCATGAAAAAATTCGCAGAAGAAAACAAATAAAAAATGGAGAAAAAAATGTTTAAGATTCAGACACTAGACAGAATCAGCGCAGTTGGACTTGATAATTTTCCGCGCGACGAATATGAAATTGCAAGCGAAATTGTAAAGCCAGACGCAATTCTTGTTCGCAGCCACGATATGCTTTCAATGGAAATCGATCCGAACATAAAAGCTGTTGCCCGCGCTGGAGCAGGCGTAAACAATATTCCTGTAAAAGACCTTGCGCAAAAAGGCGTTGTAGTTTTTAACACACCGGGAGCAAACGCAAACGCTGTAAAAGAGCTTGTAATTCTCGGACTTCTTATGGCAAGCCGTCCAGTAATCGCTGCAAACCAGTGGGTAAATTCCCTTGCCGGAAAAGGAGCTGAAATCGCAACTCTCGCTGAAAAAGGAAAAAAGAACTACATCGGCCAGGAAGTAAAAGGAAAAACTTTAGGCGTAATCGGACTTGGAGCAATCGGAGCGCAGGTTGCAAACACAGCCGTAGAACTTGGAATGAATGTAATTGGCTATGATCCGTTCCTTTCTGTAGACGCTGCCTGGAGTTTGAACCATCAGGTTAAGCACGCTGAAACATTGGACACACTTCTTGCAAAAGCTGACTACCTTACTTTCCATGTTCCAGAAACTCCAGACACAAAAGGCTTTGTCAATGCAAATACAATCAAGAACATGAAAAACGGCGTAAAGCTTATAAACATTGCGCGCGGCGGACTTGTAAACAATGAAGATGTTCTTGCCGCAATCAGAGCCGGAAAAATTTCATGCATGGTTACAGACTTTGCAGCAGAGGAGCTTATTGCCTGCGACAAAGTAATCTGCCTTCCGCACTTGGGAGCTTCAACTCCAGAAGCAGAAGACAACTGCGCAGTAATGGCTGTAAAAGAACTGCGTGATTTCCTTGAGCGCGGAATCATCAAGAACAGCGTAAACTTTCCAAAGACAACAACAGACAACCCGATTCCTTGCGGCGGAACAAGACTTTGCATAAGCCACAAAAACGAACCGGGACTTGTTGCGCAGTTCACGACAATTCTTGGAGAAGCAAATCTCAATATTGAAGGAATGGTCAATCAGAACCGCGGCGAAGTTGCTTACAACATTATTGACGTAGCAGGAAAAGTCAACGAGCAGACATTGGAAAATCTTGCAGCAATAAAAGACGTTACAAAAGTAAGACCTATTTACAACTAAAAATTTTCTATTAAGAAACTTCCCTGCGGAATAAATTTTATTTTACATTCGCAGGGATTTTTTATTTTAAATAAATCCGCCGCAAAAAAATTTTTACATTTCATGCTGAAAAATAGTTTGCAAAATTTTCCCAACATATTGACAGATACAGTAGCGTGGTATAGTATAAGAAAAAATTCATCAGTGGAGAAAAATTATGGAAATGGAAGAAGAAAAAAAATCTTGCTGCGCAAACAAGACAACAAAACGTCCTGAAGAGGAACTAAGAAAACTTGTAAACAGACTCAGCAGAATTGAAGGGCAAGTCAACGGCGTAAAAAAAATGCTCCAGAATGACGCATACTGCACGGACATTCTTATTCAAGTTTCAGCGTGCCAGGCTGCATTCAACTCGTTCACAAAAGAGCTTCTTGCAAGCCACATAAAAGGCTGCGTTGCGGAAGGAATCAAAAATGGCGACGAGGAAATTGTTGATGAGCTTGTCCACACACTTCAAAAGCTTATGAAATAAATTTTCATGGGAGGAAACATGATAAATATAATTTTGGTTTTATTTATAATCGTAGTTTTTGCATTTGCCTTAAGAAATTCAATAAAACATTTTAAAGGCGAAGGTTCTTGCTGCGGTGGAGGCGGCGGAACTTTAGTTGAAAAAAAACAGCTTGAAAATCCTGTTGTTGAAAAAAAAACAGTCTTCACAGAAGGAATGAAATGTTCAGAGTGCGCAAAAAAACTATGGAACTCGCTGAATAAAATTGAAGAGCTTTCTGTAAAAAAAGTAAACTTTAAAAACGGAACTGCGGTTTTTGAAGCAAGCAGAAATATTTCAGAAGAAGAAATCAAATCTGCTGTTGAAAACGCCGGATATAAATTTATAAAAACTATTCCACAATAAAAAGGAAATTTCATTCTTGGCTTTTGTCTGTAAGCAATGGAGGTTCGAATGGAAAAATTTCTTATTTCAGGAATGAGCTGCGCAGCTTGTTCGGCTAGAATTGAAAAAGCAGTAACTAAAGTAAAAGGCGTGGAATCTTGCGCTGTAAGCCTTCTTACAAATTCAATGTCAGTGGAAGGAACAGCTTCCGCAAAAAGCATAATTCAAGCTGTTGAAAAAGCAGGATACGGCGCAAAAATTTCAGGCAATGAAAAAACAAGCAATTCAGAAACTCAGGAGCTATTGCTAGAAAATTCAGAATTAAAAAATTTAAAAAGCCGCCTTGCAGTCTCGTTGATTTTTCTTTTGATTCTCATGTACTTCAGCATGGGCCACATGATGCTAAACTTTCCCCTTCCCTCTTGGTTCAACGGAAACCATGTTGCGATGGGACTTATTCAGCTTTTGCTTACAATCGTAATTTTATTCATCAATAGAAAATTTTTCATAAGCGGAACTAAAGGACTGCTTCACGGAACTCCAAACATGGACACGCTTGTTGCGCTCGGAAGCGGAGTTTCATTTGCATACAGCCTCGTAGTTCTTTTTAACATGACCGATGCAGTTTTAAAGGGCGATGAGCAGCGTGTAATGAAATGCATGGACAACTTCTATTTTGAAGGCGCGGCAATGATTGTAACTTTAATCACAGTCGGAAAAATGCTTGAGTCCATTTCAAAAGGAAAAACCACAAACGCTCTAAAAAACCTCATAAAGCTAAAGCCAGAAAACGCCACAGTCATACGTGAAGGAAAAGAAATTATAGTTCCAATAAGCGAAGTAAAAAAAGACGAAATTTTCATTGTAAAGCCCGGAGAAAATATTCCAGTTGATGGAATTGTAATTGAAGGGGAATCTTCAGTAAACGAATCCGCATTAACAGGAGAAAGCATTCCAGTCGATAAATCTGCAAAAAGCGAAGTATATTCGGCAACAATAAATTTAAATGGATTTTTAAAATGCAAGGCATTGCGCGTCGGAGAAGAAACAGCTCTTTCACAAATAATAAAACTTGTAAGCGATGCTTCCGCAACAAAAGCTCCAATTGCAAAAACAGCAGACAAGGTTTCTGGAATTTTTGTGCCGTCCGTACTTTTAATTTCAGCAATAACATTTTTTGTCTGGCTGATTTCCGGCGCGGAATTCAACTTTGCACTGTCCAGAGCAATTGCAGTTCTTGTTATAGGCTGTCCGTGCGCATTGGGGCTTGCAACTCCAGTAGCCATAATGGTTGGAAACGGAGTTGGAGCGAAAAATGGAATTCTTTTTAAAACTGCAACTTCTCTTGAAGAAACTGGAAAAATAGAAATTGTCGCGCTAGACAAAACCGGAACAATAACAAAAGGCGAGCCAGAAGTAACCGATATTGTTGTAGCAGATAATATTTCAGAAAAAGATTTTATAAAAATTGCGGCATCGCTTGAATCAAAAAGCTCGCATCCTCTTGCTAAAGCTATTATGAAATTTTACAGCAATTCCAGTTTTGCCAATGAAGAGCTTTTTGATACGCAGGATTTTGTTTCGCTTCCGGGAAATGGAATTTCATGCAAAATCAAAGAAGAAAAATTTCTTGCAGGCAACTCAGTTTTTATAGAAAAAAATGCAGACATTTCATCAATAAAAGAAAAAACAATTTTATTTTCTTCCGAAGGAAAAACTCCACTTATATTTGCAAAGGAAAATAAAATTCTTGGAATGATTTGTGTCGCAGATAAAATAAAAGACGACAGCGCGCAGGCGGTTTCACAGTTAAAGGCAATGTCAGTAACTCCGGTTATGATTACAGGCGACAACGAAAGAACAGCGCAGGCAATCGCAAAAAATGCCGGCATAGAAAAAATTATCGCGGGTGTTCTTCCAGATGGAAAAGCAAAGGCAATCGCAACTTTAAAATCGAAAGGAAAAACAGCAATGGCTGGAGACGGAATCAATGACGCGCCGGCACTTGCAAGCGCAGACATTGGCATTGCACTTGGAGCAGGCAGCGACATTGCAATAGATTCCGCGCAAGTTGTTCTTATGAAAAATTCACTGCTAGATGTTCCGGCGGCAATCCGGCTTAGCAAAGCGACATTAAAAAACATTCATGAAAATTTGTTCTGGGCATTTTTCTACAACATTGCAGGAATTCCACTTGCGGCAGGAGTTTACTACAAAGCATTTGGACTTCTTTTAAATCCAATGTTCGCGGCTGCGGCAATGAGCCTTTCAAGTTTTTGCGTTGTAACAAATGCGCTTAGACTGAATTTTTTTAAGCCGTATAAATTTTCCAAAGCAGAAAATAAATTTCAATCTTTAAAAAGGCAAAAGGAGGTTACTATGCCAACAGTTGAAAAAACTATCAAAGTTGAAGGAATGATGTGCGGACATTGCGAGGCGCACGTAAAAGAAGCACTTGAAAAAATCAAGGGAATTGAAGAAGCCGCAGCAGATCACGAAACAGGAAAAGTTGTCTTAAAACTTTCAAAAGAAGTCGATGACAAAAAAATTGCAGATGCAGTAAAAAAAGCTGGTTACACAGTAATCTAAAAAAAACGCCGTGGTAAAAATGCAGCCACGGCATCTTTCTTCCATAATAAAAATTTATTCCGTGCAAAACAAAACACTCTTGAAAATCTAACAAAAATTCAGTGAAATAAACTTATGAAACAAAACAAAAAATTTATTAAGATTATTTCATTATTTGTATTTTTTTTTACACTGAATTTTATTCACGCTGAAAAAACTCCCGTTGAAAATTTATATGAATACAAAATGGAAAACGGGCTTACAGTTTTTGCCGCGGAAAACCACACCGTTCCTTTGGTCTATATTGAAATTGCAATCCGAGCTGGAGCTATAACGCAAACTCCAAAGACCGCAGGCCTTTTTCATTTGTATGAACACATGATGTTCAAGGGAAACAAACTTTACAAAGATGCGGCTTCTGTGAACAGAGCCCTTTCGAATCTTGGAGTTGCAAGCTGGAACGGAACAACAGGAATAAACCATGTAAATTATTTTTTCACAGTGCCGTCAAACAAACTTGAAGAAGGACTTGCATTTTGGAATGCGGCGGTTCGCTCTCCTCTTCTTGATGAACAGGAACTTGAAAATGAAAAAAAAGTTGTGCTTTCAGAAATTGAAGGCGGAAAATCAGATCCATCAAAAATTTTTTATAGCTATTTAAATAAAAAACTTTTCCCAGACGCGCCTTACAAACTTGATTCTGGCGGTTCATTTGACGCTGTAAGAAATGCAACTTCAGCTCAGCTAAAAGAAATAAAAGGAAAATATTACATTCCCAAAAATGCCGCTCTTTTTATTGGCGGAGACATTCAGCCTGAAGAAACTTTCAAGCTTGCAGAAAAAATATTCGGAACTTGGAGCAACAACAATTCAAACATTGAGCCTTCCACTCAGCAGAAAAAAGAGCCGTTTGAAAACACACAATTTTGCGTAATGCCTTTTGACAAAATCACAAAAGAACTTGTGCAGGTTATGATTCAGTTCAGAGGTCCGGACGCAGACTTTGATTTGCAAGATACTTATGCCGCGGACTATCTTATGTATCTTTTGTCAGAGCCAAACGGAGAATACATTCAGTCGCTTTACAAAAATTCAGAATTTAAAATTCCAGACTTCAACAATTCCTGGGCGCAATATGCAACAGTAAGAGCGAACGGACTTTTTGAGTTCGGAACAATTGTAACAGAGCCGAAAAATTTGCTGCCAGAACGAGCAGAAAAAATTCTTTCAGAAATTCAAAATTCAATTATTCCAAAAATCGCAAATGAAAAAAAATTCTTTACAGAATCATACAAATCAAAAATTATAGAACAATTAAAAGATAGTCAGACACAAGCAACAGAAACTCCGTCAGAACTTTTGACAAGCATCCGAAGCTGGTGGACAAATACAAATGCAGAATATTTTTTCAGCTATTACGACAACCTTTCAAAAGTTACGCAGGACGATGTAAAAAGAATCGTAGAAAAATATATATCAAACAAAAAGCCGCTCGTAAGTGTTCTTTTAAATCCTGAAATTTACAAAAGCACAAAAGAAGATTTTGAAAATGCAGGATTCTACGAAATCCGCTCAGATGAAAAAAGATGGTGGCAGGAAAAACAATTCGAATTAAAAGAGCCAGTTCAAAATTCAAATTACAAATTTGCAGAAGAAAAAAATATTTACATTCCGCAAGAAAATCAAGAAACAAAAACTGAAAATAAAATTTCAAAGCGAAATATTGAAATTAAAAAACTGAAAAACGGAATTCCTGTTTACATAAATAACACAAGCGACAAAATTATTTCCATTGCAATTCTTTGTCCGGGCGGAGTTGAAAAACTTACACCAGAAACATCCGGCATGGAAACAACATTGTTTTCTTTCATGGCAGATTCTTCAAAAAAGTTTTCATACAAAAAACGAACAGAAATTTCATACAACACAAATTCCAGCATAGGATATTTTTCAAAACTTTCTGGAAGCGCGCTTTACTTAAATGCAATGGACAAGCATTTTGAAAAAACACTTCCAGTTTTTCTGGACGGATTTTTAAATCCTACATTTAAACAGGATGAATATGAAAACACAATGAACAGCCTGCGCCAAAGAATCCAAGGAATTTTCAACGACCCGGAATCTTTTTTGGCTTACACAATTTCAAATGAACTTTACAAAGGTCATCCTTACGAAGCAAAAACATTTGCAACTCCAGATTCAATAAAAAACATTACAATAGAAAATCTAAAAAATTACCACAAGGAACTTTTGGCAAACGGAAATTTTTCTGTTGTTGTTTCAGGAAAAATAAATTCAGACTTTTTAATTAAAAAACTAAACAGCACAATTGGAAAATTAAAATTTTCAAATGAAGAAACAACAAGAAAAAACGTACAGCCAATCAGCATACAAAAAAATGCGCCAGTTACGCTTCGCCACTCGTCAGCAGAAGGAACGGCGTACATTACAAAAGTTTTCGCTTCCCCGGCAAATACTGAACCAGATTTTATTCCATGTGTGCTTGCAGGAAATATTTACACAGACATTCTTTTTAACGTTGTAAGAGAGCACTACGGAATTTGCTATTCGCCGCAGAGTTATGTCATAGGCTCAAAAGCTCCTTATGGAATTGAACATTTATTTAAAGTTTCTGATTTTAGCAATTTTGAAAAAACAATGAAAGAAGCAAGAAACTACATGGCAAATGATAAAATCGTAGAAAAAACAAATGCAGATGGAAGCTATGAATTTTCAACAGTTGAACAAAATTTGGAAGGCTATAAAAATTCATATATAAACCAGACTTATCAAAGCCAGCAAACCAGCGCAGGATTAGTTTCAATACTGGGCTACAATTTGATTCAGTTCAACGACATCGACTATGACTTAAAGCAGCTAGAGCAAATCAAGCAAACTACAGCTCAAGAAATTCTCCGTGTCTTCAAAAAATACTGGGTTGAAAATCCTTCCGCTTGGTTCGCAATAACTGGCGAAAATACAACTTTAAATTTTGGCGAGCAGGAGCAATAAGTCCTTTAAACAGAAACTTTCTTATGCGTATGATTTTTTGCATTTTAAGCTGACTTATAATTTCATCCGTATCTGAATGTTCATAAATATTTACCGAGCAATTTTTTCCAGCCGATTTATTCAAGGCAATCATCGCTTCTTGATTCAATTCATCTTGAGTAAAACGGTTTGGATTTTTTCTTACAAGTTCCATAACAATTTTTGCATCAAGCGCAATTTTTTTATCTGATTTTCCAGAGCAAACATCACAGCCATCACACGTCGCCTGTTCTCCGCCCAACGCATCCAATAAAATTTGACGGCGGCAAGTTTTACTTTCTGCAAATTTCTGCATAACTTTTCTTCTGTCATTTTCTTTTACTGCTGAAAATTTTTTGTGATCGTTAAAACTCCAAAGTAATATCGCATTTGAAATTTTTCCATCCCTTCCTCCGCGGCCGGCTTCCTGAATATAAGATTCCGCGCTTGGGCTTGGCTCCAAATGAATAACAGTGCGAATATTTTTCTTGTCCACTCCCATTCCAAAAGCGCAAGTGCAGCACAAAATCGCATCATCTTTCGGATAAAACCATTTTTCAACTTTTTGCTTTTCTTCACGGGTCATTCCAGCATGATAAAATTTCACTTTGTCATTTCCATAGTAAGCAGAAAGTTCCCTCGCCATGTCTTCAGATTTTGCACGAGTTCCGCAAAAAACAATCAGCGGCTTTTGTTCCGTCAGCGCAAGCAAAAAGGCAGTCCGTTTTTTCGCATAGCATTTTACGACTTGATAATGAATATTCGGACGGTCGCTTTCACTTCTTACAATTTTCGCCTCTCCATCAAAAAGAACTTCAGAAACTCTTGCAAGAACACTTTCCGAAGCAGTCGCAGTAAAAGCTGTTACAACCGGCGGATTAATTTTTTTTATAACATCGCCAAGATTTAAATAAGCAGGCCTAAAGGAATCGCCCCACTCGCTTACACAATGCGCCTCGTCAATTGCAATGTGAACAATTCCAAACGAACAAAGCCGCTCCAAAAGATTTTGATTTTGCAACGCCTCTGGATTTGTAATTATCACTTTTGCACCGTTCTTTATGCGCATAAAATTTTCCTCACGCTCCAAATCAGTCTGACCGCCGCGAAACACAACGCAGTCAAGGCCGCCTTCATCCATTCTTCTTTTTTGATCTGAAATAAGCGCAAGCAAAGGATAAATAACAAGCGTAGGTTTATTTAAAAGCAAAGCCGGCGCAAGAAAGCAAAGCGATTTTCCAGCTCCAGTCGGAAGCAAAACAATCTGCCGTCCATTCGAACAGACATCATCTTTTAAAACATCATTTCTTGGATTTGCCGAATCCAAAATATTTGCAATTACAATTCTCTGCCACGGAAAAAAATACGAAATGCCAAACGCTTTTTTTGCCGCCTGCAAAACTTCATCAGAATCCAAAGTGTTTTCTTCTTCCGATTCTGGAGCTGTCCAAAATTCATCATTGTTTTCTTCTGCCATAAAGTCCTCTTTTTATTTGCAAAAAAAAACTGCCTAATAAATTTTACTTTACTAGGCAGCCTGATTTTTTCTGATAAAAACTTTATTGCTTAAGAAAAACAAAAAATGTTGGATTAACTAAAAACTTTTATTCATTCTAAGAATTATTTTTCCGCGCGGCAAATTTCTTCATCTTTTCAAAAAGAGATTTCGCATCAGGACATTTCAAAAGCTCTTCAACATTTTTTTCATCACGCAGAATGTAGCTCATAGAAGAAAGCAAAAGCATGTGAGGCGAAGAAGTTTTTTTAGGCGAAACAATCATAACAAAGACCTTGCACTTTTCACCGTCAAGGGAATCAAAGTCCACACCATTGCGGCTAATTCCCAAGGCAACGCAAGTGTGAGTGACGGCGTCGGATTTTCCATGCGGGAAAGCAACTCCGTGCTGCATTCCAGTGCTCATAATATTTTCGCGCTCGCGGACATCTGAAAGAACAGTTTCCCAGTTGCGCACAGCCCCGGAATTTGCAAGAAGCATAACCATTTCCTGAAGAATCTGCTCTTTTGTTGTTCCCTTCAAATCAACAGAAACAGCGTCCGGCGCAAAAAGCTTAAGGATGTCGGAACTTGTGCGGCTCACTTCGCTCTGATCAAAAAAATTTATTTTTTCAGGAACATAGTTTTCCTTTAAATCCTGAACAAGATTTCCAAGGCGGATTAAAACTTCGTACATCGCGTTTTTCACAAAGCCTGAATCTTCCGCGCTTGTTTCAATTTTTACAACAGACTCAGTTTCTGTAATTGAAAGGGAAATTCCGTCTTTTCTTGCCTGGGAAATTCCGTCGGAAATATTCATCATCTGAACATAAAAACCTTCGCTTCTAAGATCCTTAAGGAAAATGTCAATTACAAGGTCAGCAATTTCATCAGAACCAAAGTCCCAGGTAAACGCAACGTTATCTGTTGAGCGCGTTTCTTTTTTTGTTCCCTTTCCGCTTATAGAAAGAGCCGCAGAAATAAGAGGAGGCGCAAACAAAGTTGTAACAAGCGTCATAAGAATAACAACGCCGAACATCTGCTCGTCAAGAATTCCAGCCGTAAGACCGATTCCCGCAATAATAAGAGCAACTTCTCCACGCGGAATCATTCCGCAGCCGATTCTCAAAGCGCCTTTCAAGTTAAAGCCGAACCCTAAAGCAGGAAGTCCGCAGCCAACAACTTTTGCAACAACCGCAAGAACTGTATAGAACGCGCCGAACGCAAGAACTTCCTTGGACATAAGCTCGCGCATATTCACCATCATTCCCATTACAGCAAAAAACAGCGGAACAAAAAATTTGTAAAGTCCGTGGATTCTTTCCTGAATAATCGCCGCAATGTCTGTTGCAGAAAGCGAAAGTCCTGTAATGTACGCGCCAATAATCATCGCAAGCCCCTGCTTTTCAAAGAAGCCGCCAAGAAGCAACGCAATTCCCAAAGCGCAAATTGAAAAATCGTACGAATGCTTAAAAAGCTTAAGGAACTTTGCAATTTTCTTTGAAAACAAAAGACCCGCAGCGGTAAACACGAGCCATATTCCAAAAGCGCGCGCCGCAATCAAAAGAATCTTAGCTCCGTCAATAGAAACTTGTCCGCCTTCAGAACTCAAAGCCGCGACAATTCCCATTACAACAGCAAGAAGAATAATTCCAAGAACATCATCAAAAACAGCCGACGCAAGAATCGTAACGCCTTCCGGGGAATCCATCTTCTTTTTGTCAGATAAAATGCGCGCCGTAATTCCTACAGAAGTCGCGGTGGACATAATTCCAAGGAAAAGGCATCTTACATCCATTATTCCGCAGCCAAAAAGCATCATTCCGGCAACATCGCCCAAAAGGAACGAAGCAACAACTCCGCCAAGACCAATTACGCCGCCAGCAAGTGAATAGCGCAAGAAAAGCGCAAGGTCAGTTTCAAGGCCGGAAGCAAAAAGCAAGATAACAGAAGCCACGGTAGAAAAGCCGTAAAGCTCAGGAGTTACAGCAAGCGAAACAGAATTCAAACTGAAAATTCCAGACGGAAATCCAGGAAGCGGAATTGCTCCCAAAGCGTAAGGACCAATAACAACACCGGCAATCAGCTCGCCAAGAACTGATGAAATTCTAGCTTTCTTAGCAAGAAATCCAAAAAAGCGGACAGCAAAAAGCAAAACTCCGATTTGAATAACAAGATTTCCCATCCGGGCTGTAATATCGCCTTCCAAAAAAAAAGCCTCCATGTAAAAATATAAGTCCGTATTTTATAACCTTTTTTAGACCTATACAATACACAGAGGCTTCAAAACTTAAGCAGGAATAAAGCTACTTCTTGTCTGCAATGCCGAATTCCTTCCAGCCCGACTGCGGAATCGTAAGCTTAACACGCCTTTTTGCATCAAGAACTTCTTTGCTTAAAAGCTTCGTCTTTTCAGTAAGCTCAGCGGTGCAAGACTTAAGATCGGCCTTTAGCTTTTCCTGCTTGCTGTCCAGCTCGCGGATTCCATTGACCATTTCTTCAATTTGAACGGCCTGCTCTTCTCCCAAGCTCACCTTGGCAAGCTCCTCCATGTGCGCCCTGATGCCAGACACCATAAGCCTTGCATCGCTCAGTTTCTGCGCGAATGTTTCTCCCATTCTTTGCCCCCTTCTTAGTTTTTTAAGCTGAAAAAATGAATTTCCTTATAAATAAAAGATAAGCATAGAACTGTATAAAAACAACTAAAACAGGAGGAAATTCTCAAGAATACGCCTAAAAACTCAAGAACAAAAGAAATTCTTCAGGAATATGAGAAATTCTACAAGAATATCATATATTCTTCTGGAATATTTAATATTCTTGAGGAATA
Organism: uncultured Treponema sp.; assembly: GCF_945873775.1. Classification (GTDB taxonomy): domain Bacteria; phylum Spirochaetota; class Spirochaetia; order Treponematales; family Treponemataceae; genus Treponema_D. Next base: position 20,691 of record NZ_CAMCEC010000013.1, read on the forward strand.
TACAATATTCTTCTGTAAAATGTATAAAAATGCAAGAATATATCTTATTCTCCTAGAATATTCAATATTCTTGAAAATTTTGCATAAAAATTGAAGAATACAGTTAATTCTCCAGAGAAATCAAAGAATCTATATGCTGCCTGCCTTTAACTTCAAGTTTTAATAAAAACAGCCATTTAAATGTCATTTATGTGATAATAAATTTCATTATTATGACAAACAAACTGTCATTGCCGTGCTTGACACGGCAATCTTCTGTGATAAAACGGATTCCCCGATCAAGCCGGAGAATGACAAGAGTTCTATCAGGGAATAAAAGCTATGTATAAAACTCAAGTTTACAAAATTACTTTTTTGCCACAATTACCATTGTTTTGGCGTTTTGGTCGTAAGGTTCGCCGCAAAATCCTCCGAAAACCTGCGCAGAAGAAAATCCGCACTCTTTGCAAAGAATGTCGCGTAGCTCGGCGGCGGAATATAGTCGCTGGATAAATTCGTGCTCAATTCGTTTTCCGTCCTTGCCAATTAAAATCCATTTTGAAAGCAAGCCTTCCCATGCACCCTGAACTTTGAATTCTGTAAGGACTGTCATTCCGGCGCGCTCAAACCATTCGCCTTCTGTAAAATATTTTACGGCAGTTTCGCGGCTTATGCATTCAAGAACAAAGGTTCCGCCTTTTTTAAGGGCAGCATTCACTTTTTTTAGGATTTTTATGTCGTCGCTGATTTTGTCGCAATAGCCAAACGAATTGTAAATGTTCACGGCGGCGTCAAATTTCTTGCGTGAAGAAAAAGTTCTCATGTCCTTGTTTATAAATTCAATCTGAACGCCTTCATCCTGCGCAGTTTCCTTTGCCGCATCCAAAAACGGCTGGGTAATGTCAACGCCAGTAACGTTCAGTCCAAGAAGCGCAAGCTCCACGCTGATTCTTCCAGGCCCGCAGCAAACATCCAGCACGCGCTCCCCTTCGCCAAGCTCCGCAAGATTCACCACGCTTTTTGCAATTCCTGCCGCCTGCGCCCACTGCTGCCCGTCAAACATAATCGGCCCGTAGTTCAGCCAGAAATCTTCGTTTTCAAACCATTCAGTTTCAGTTTTTTTGTTTTTCATTAGTCATTCCATATTGAGTTTATTTATTCATAGTTGTATACTATATATATGTCGGAAAAAAAGATAACAGTATTAGACCTTCTTGACTTGGATTTAAAAGGCCAGGACTCTCTGAACATGAAGTGCATTGCAGGAAGGTCGGGTCTTTATAGGGAAATAACTGTTTCCGACATAAACCGCCCAGGGCTTGCAATTTCCGGATTTTATGAGTCGTTTGCCTATGAACGCGTCCAGCTTTTTGGAAGAGGAGAATCCGCCTATCTTAGAAAGCTTGAATCCGAAGGAAATTTCGACCTTATAAAAAAATTCTTTACTTATGAGATGCCATGCATAGTTTTTAGCCACAGCATTGAGCCTTCGGAATTTTTTCTTTCAATCGCGGAATCTTCAAGATGCGCGGTACTTCAGACTGACTTGATTTCAACTGATTTTTCACAGCGGCTTTTAAGAGTTTTTTCAAATATTTTTGCGCCAAGAAAAACGCTCCACGGAGTTTTTGTAGAAGTTTACGGCGTTGGAATTCTTCTTATTGGAGAAAGCGGCGTCGGAAAAAGTGAAACTGCGCTTGAGCTTGTTGAGCGCGGACATCGGCTTGTTGCGGACGACATTGTTGAAATAAGATGCGTAAACGGAAACTCAATTATCGGACAGGGAGCAAACAAGCTTATAAGCCACCACATGGAAATCCGCGGGCTTGGAATTATAAACATCGCTCAGCTTTATGGAGTCGGCGCAATCCGTGAGCAAAAAGAAGTGCAAATGGTCATAAAGCTTGAAGCCTGGAGCCAGACAAAAGTCTATGACAGAATCGGAACAAAGGGAGCTTTTATAGATCTTTTGGGCGTAAAAATTCCGATTATAGAAATTCCTGTAAAACCGGGAAGAAACCTTCCAATTATAATTGAAGCCGCCGCAATGAACGAAAGATTAAAAACAATGGGCTACTATTCCGCGCAGGAATTCAACCAGAACATTTTGCGCTGGATAGAAACTGGAGCAGCCCAAAGAGATTACTATGGAAAAGAAGACTCTTATTGAGTCCAAAAAATAAAAACAAAGGAAGTGCCACTGTGACAGAAAAAATTCTTACAGTTAGAAACCGCGCAGGAATCCACGCAAGACCTGCAGCATTGATTGCCCAGACAGCAAACAAATTTTCATCCGAAATAATCCTTGAAAAAGACTCGACCACCGTAAATGCCAAGTCAATAATGGGAGTTATCACAATGGCGGCTGGATACAACACAAACATAACTCTAAAGGCTGAAGGCTCGGACGAAAAAGAAGCTGCCGAAGCGATTTTCAACCTTTTTGAAGCGAAATTTGAAGAGGAGTAGCCGATGAAAAATCTTACAGACCGGCAAAAGGAAGTTCTGGAATTTATCGCGCGTTTTACAGAAGAAAACGGCTATCCTCCGACTGTACGCGAAATTGGAGAAAACTTCGGAATTTCACTTAGAGCCGTGCAAGATCATATTGCCGCCTGCCAGAAAAAAGGCTATCTTTCGCAGTGCCAGAAACGCTCGCGCTCAATCCGTGTTTTAAAAGACGACGGACTTGTAAGGGAAACAAAGCCGTTCCTAGCAAAAATTCCGCTGCTTGGAACTGTTGCCGCAGGAAAGCCTCTTCTTTGCGAAGAAAACCTTGACGGTTATGTAAACATCGCAGAGCCTTTTGTGCGCCCGGGAAAAAGCTACTTTGCCCTTCACGTCCGCGGAGCAAGCATGGCAAATGCCGGAATTCTTGACGGAGACCTTGCAATAATCGAGCAGGCAGAAATCGCCACAGAAGGCCAGATTGTTGTCGCCGTTGTAAACAATGCAATCACATTAAAAAGATTTTACCGTGAAGAAGAAAGAATCCGCCTTCAGCCAGAAAATCCAGATTTCCAGCCGATTTACACACGGGACGTTCAGATTGCAGGAATAATGGTTGGACTTGTAAGAACATACTAGAATGGCAGAAACAGAAGTTTATCTTTTTACAGGTCCAGAAGCCGGTGAAAAAAACGAAGCAATAGAAAATCTACGGGACGCAGCCTCAAAGAAAAACAACGGAATTGAGCAGTACAAATATTACGCCGCCGATGTAAGAATTGAAGATATTGTAGCCCAGCTTCAAAACGCAAGTCTTTTTTCTCCGGCGCTTTTTATAACGCTTAGAAATGCTGAACAGATAAAGCAAAAAAGCGACATTGATTCTCTTGTTTCCTGGATAAAGGCTTCTAAAAATTCTCCAAACACGCTTGTTTTAATTTCCGAAGAAAATTCCATAGACAAAAAAATTGAAAGCGCAGTTCCTTCCAGCCACAAGAAAATTTTCTGGGAAATGTTTGAAAACAGAAAGCCCCAGTGGGTTGAAAGCTTCTTCAGGAAAAACGGATTTTCTATTGCGCCGGATGCGGTTGATCAAATTCTTGAAATGGTCGAAAACAACACGGAAAGCCTCAAGGCCGAATGCTCAAGGTTTTTCTTTTGCTTTGAAAAAGGCGCAACAATCACTTCTGCTGATGTGGAGAAAATTCTTTCACACAACCGGGAAGAAAATGCGTTTACACTTTTTGACTCAATGGCAGACATTTCAAAAAGTCCCAAGCAGCGTTTTGAAAATTCATTGGAAATTCTTCAGAAAATCCGTGCGACAAAAGAATCAAACGGAATCGCATTAATCGCAGGACTCACATATTGCTTTAGGCAGCTGCGGCAGTGGCATTCACTTCATTCAGGCGGAAAATCTCCAGCCGACTCAGAGCTAAAGTCATCAGGATTTTCAGGCAAAAAAAATCAGGAAAAATATTCAAAGGCAGCCAAAATCTGGACAGCAGGAGCCGCATCTTCAGTTCTTGCACTTCTTTCCGCAACCGACATTTCAATCAGGGAAACAGGAGCCGTCCTTGAAGAAACCTACCTTTATACGCTTATTTATTCGATTGTAATAAAAAACGGACTTTTCTGCTCCGTGTGCGAATATTAAAAATAATGAACTTTACCCTTAATTTCGAGTTTTGTAATTTTATGTCATTATCGGGCTAGACCCAATAATCTATTTAATTTAGCAACAGATTGCCGTGTCAAGCACGGCAATGACAAACTGTTTAACATAGAAATGTCATTTAAATAGCAAAACTCAACATTTAAGATATTTAAACAAAAAAAAATCCGCCTGAAAACAAGCGGACTTTCTTTTTAAAGCGGAATCTAATTATTTAGAGTAGAATTCAACAACGAGCTGTTCGTTGATTTCTACAGGAATTTCTTCACGCTTTGGCATCATGATAAGTTTTCCAGAGAAAGCTTCTTCTGAAACTTCAATATAAGCAAGCGGACGGCGGTTTCCATTAAGGAAGCTTGTCTTGAACTGCTCATTTTTCTGGGCTTTTTCACAAAGTGTTACAACCTGGCCTGGTTTTACCTGGAAAGACGGAATGTTGATTTTTTTGCCATCAACACGAACGTGTCCATGAGAAACAACCTGACGGGCCATGCGGATTGAATTTGCAAATCCAATGCGGTAAACAAGGTTGTCAAGGCGAGTTTCAAGACCAACGATAAGGTTTTCACCAGTCTTTCCTTCTTTTCTTGAAGCGATGTCGTAATAACGGCGAAGCTGGCGTTCAAGAATTCCGTAGTAAGCCTTTACCTTCTGTTTTTCGCAAAGCTGTTTTCCGTATTCAGAAGTTTTCTTTGACTTCTTGAAAGCCGGATCATTTGCTCTGTTCATTGCCTTTGGGTGTCCGCAGACATTTACACCAAGTCTTCTGCATTCCTTAAAACGAGGATTTCTTCTAGTTGCCATAATTTTTACTCCTATTCACCATGGTGATTTTCTCACCAATTTTTGCCGCGGTGAGGGATATAAATCAGTTGGAAAAGTATATAAAATTTCCAAACTAATTTCAATAGAAACCTTAAATAGTTGTAGCTTCAGTTTTATATACAGTCAAAAAACAACGTAAGGAGAGTTGCGGCTGGCAAAAACACTCTGTTTTGCTGCCGCAAAAGCGGCAACGATAATAGTTCCAAGGCAAAACAGCGTGTAGTCCGATATCGGACGGTTTTGATAGACGCAGCTCGACTGACAGCTGTTTTTTATACGAAATTACAATTAACTCGAAACTAAGGCTACTGTAATTTTTTTGATATTTTCTATTGTTGAAAGAAGAATTATGAGTTATTATTGATATACTATGGCAATCGTTACAGCTCAGGTTATTAACCGCTATTACGAAAATTATAAAAACACAGAAATCACCTTTTCAAAGGAAATAATACATACTCTAAAAATGGACCCGCGCCAGGTTTATATAAAATGCAGCGGACTTCAATGGCCTTGTATTATAAATTCAACGTCATTCAATCAGGCAAAAATAATTCTCGGGACTAAAAGCGGAGCCTATGCAGTGCTTTCAAATAAATCCGCGCCACCAGTCAGCTTAAGATTTTGCTTTTACCAGCCAGACGGTCAACTGATGAGTTTTTTTGTTACGGCTAAAGTCTACCTGATTGAACCGTATATGAACAGCACGGATCTTTCCATTATTACAATTCAGTACACACAAAGACCGCCGGACGACTTGATTCTGATGATTGGCAACATCCTTGATGCTAATTCCAATGCGGCAAGAAGAAAAGAAGAGCGCATTCTCATAACTCAGGAATCAATGCGCAAGCTCGGACTTCAGAAAAAGGAAATTGTAATTTACATACAAAATGTTCCGCGCCATTGCATTTTGCAGGACTTGTCATTTGGAGGCGCAAAAGTTGTTCTGCTTGGGCTTGCAAAATTCCTTATAAACAAGGAAGCTCTTATTCAGCTTGAATTTGAAGATCCTCACGAAACAATTTCAATCCGCGGAATTATTGTAAGAACAGACTTTATAGAAGGCAGAAAGGACATTATTTCAGCAAGCATAAAATTTGCAGAAGATTCCATAAGCCTTGCATATAAAGTCCACATAAACAAATACATTGCAAACACAAAGCGCAAAGAGCTGGACAATAAGTTCACAGCCGGAGAACTTGAAGATGCTCAGCCTGCGGACGAGATCAAGCCTGCATCTCCTGTTCAGCCGGAAAATTCAGCAACATAATTAGCAAGGAAAAAAATGGTTTCTACAAATTCACTGGATTCTATCTATTTTATAAAACTGCCGGAAGGCTCTGTACTTTCTCCAAAGGCAATGAAAATCGACCCTGAAATTCCGCTGCCTGTTCAGAAAAAAAATCCAGAAGATCCAGTTGAACAAGATGCGGCAAAACTTTCAGAAGAGCAGATTCTCTCTGGCATTTTAACAGTTCTTGCTTATGACAAAAAAAATGAAAATTCAGAATATTACCGCAAGCTGATTACAGATGTCCGCCCCGGAATAAAAAAAGAGCTGGCAGAAGCCGCAATATTAAAAGCCCGCAACGAAGACTGGGATTTAGCGGAAGAAATTTGGCTGGCTGTAAACGGAATCGACCCGCAAGACAAAGCGATAATCCTGAATATGGCGATTTTCTTTGACCAGAAAGCAGACAGCTACCGGCGCAATTCCTTGAACGAAGACGCAGATGCTTACGACGAAGCCGCGCTTGACTACTACAACCAGGCAATGGACAGCGACAAGGAAATTCCAGACGCATATTTTAACGCCGGCTTTTTTTATCTGAAAAAACGTGATTACGGCGAAGCGAAAGGCTGCTTTGAAAGCTACCTCGGACTTGTTGCAGATGCAAAAGACGAAGAGCTTGGCGAAAACGGAATTTACAAGAAAGAACGCGCGCAGGAAATCATCAATAAAATTTCAAACCGCAATTTGGAAAACGACAGATTCCGCGACGCATACAAATTGATTTCTGAAGGCCAGGAAGAAAAAGGACTTGAAGAAATTAGAAAATTCATAAGGGACAATCCTGTTGTCTGGAACGCATGGTTTTTGCTTGGCTGGGGACTTAGGCGGCTTGGACGATTTGAAGACGCAAAGCAGGCATTTTTAAAAGCAAGAGAATGTGAAGGCGGAGACGAAAATGCAGACACATTAAATGAGCTTGCAATCTGCCAGATGGAAACAGGCGAATTAAAAGAAGCAAAAGAAACCTTGGTAGAAGCACTTTCAATGGATTCAGAAAACACAAAAATTATAAGCAATCTCGGATGCCTGTGCTTAAAAATGAACCAGAATGAAGAAGCCAGAAAATATTTTGAAGTTGTCCTTGAAATCGACCCGGATGACAAAATTGCCGCTGCACAAATAGCAAAGCTAGATGCTGAAATTTAGCGCGCTTTAATCCAAAACAATTTTATCGCCAGTTTTTATTCCATTTTTTTCAAACCAGCCCTGCGGAACTTCCAAAGCATATCTTACAGAACGAGTGCTTTTTACGGGCGCAAGGCTAAAAGGCGTCATGTCAAAAATATTTTGAATTTTTCCAGTTCTATCAATGTAAGCAATCGAAAGCGGATGCGGCGTGTTTTTCATCCAGAAACTTAAAACCTGATCTTTTTCAAAAACAAAAAGCATTCCAGTTCCTTCTGGAATATTCTTGCGGTTCATAAATCCATAGTTGCGCTCTTCTTCTTTTTGTGCGACTTCAGCTTTTACAAAAATAGAATTTCCTGCGGAAGTTAAAATTTCAATTTCTTTTATAGGAAGATTAAACTTTTTATTTTGGCACGAAACAAAAAAAGGAACAAAAACGCAAACTGCAAAAATCACAAAAAACTTAAAATTTTTCATAAATCAAAGTCCTTCAAGGAATTCATCCCGCGCCATTTCTTCCGCGCTTTTATTTACAAGAGCCTTTGACTGCAGCTCCTCAAAAATTTTCCTGTCGGTATATTTTAAAGTCAGCGGACGTTCCAGCGACATAATCACGTTGCCGTCTTTCCATTCAGATTTTTCAGGATTAAGAGAAGATGGATTTCCATATTTTTCAGTCAATGAAGAAAAAACAGAATAATGGTCAATTTTTGAGCGACGCAAGTTCAGCGTAATTGTATAAAGCTTGTCTTCGTAAAACTGAAACCAGCAGCGGTCAAGAAACGAATACGGAGCATTTTTTGAAGTGTCGGTTTCTATTAAAGTTCTGTTTTCCCCAGGCAAAAGAGAAACATCCCTGTCGCCTCTGTAGCCAAAATTCAAATCTTTTTTTAAAGCCTCTTTCACCTGATCCACAGACATTCCAAGCTGTATTCCGCGGTAGCCAAAAGGAAGCGCATCTTCAGCAAAAAAAGGAAAAGCCAAAAATAAAGCAAAAATGCAGATAAAAATTCTTTTAATTCGCATGTTTTGAACTCTGTTTTCTATAGAATGCAGCCTGTTTTATAAGCTCCTCAACATCAGGCACATCAATTTTTCCGCCAACAATTTTTATATTCTGGTCATACTGAATTTGCCGGCAAGCTTCACCTTGCTGTTCACGTGGAATTGCGCAAAGTTTAAACACATCTGTCAAAGAAAGTCCTGAATGGTAAACGCTGCCTTTTACAAAAGGAACTTTTTGCTTTTCAATCTGAAGCGAAATCATGTCGATAAGTTTTTCTCTCAAATCGCCAAGCTGAGTATTTGCAAGCTGACGGTGCATTGCCCAAAGACGTTCCGCAAACATCATTGTAAGTTTTGAAATCATCTGCGGCTGGGTTGTAACCATCTGATTGAAGTTCGCCATATTCACAACCATAAGACGGCAAGGCTCGTGGGCAATCGCACTTGCAGAACGCGGCTTGTTTTCAAGAAGCGCCATTTCGCCAAACATATCGCCTTTCTTTAAAAGCGCAAGAGTAACTTCATTTCCGTCTACAACTTTTGAAATTCTTACAGAGCCTTCCTGAATTATAAACATATCCGCGCCTTTCTGACATTCAGAAAAAATCATTGAGTCGGCAGGATACTCACGGAAAATTTCGTTTGACGGCTCCAAGTAAGCGGCTTTTGCTCTTTTCCGCAGAAGAACAAACTGACGCTTGGCATTTTCAATATTGATTCCAGTCGGACACTGCTTTAAATACTGATAATATCCGTACAAAGCTATATTGTAATGTCCTGATTTTTCGTAATATTCCGCTATAGAAAAAAGAGATTCAGGCGAATCCAAAATTATATTTTTGAGCGTAAGTTTTGTAAGCTGATCATTCACAATCCTCATGTCGCGGGCAAAAGAACGCACAATTTTCATGGCGACCGGCGTGTTTTTCATAATCAGCTCTGGATACTGGCTTTTATGAACCATGATTGCAACAACCGGAGTCAATGCGACAACATTTTTCGTCTGTCCGTGCCCAGACATACAGGAAACAACCCCGATAAAGTCGCCCGGACCTAAAACTTCAGGAGTTGTCCCCGGAATTGCAACCTCATTGAAGCACTTTACCCTTCCGCTTTGAATAATAAAAAATCTGTCATTTGCAGAAGTTCCTTCAACAAGGATATATGAGTTCTGCTTAAAATTCACAAATGAAAGCTGAAGCAATTTCAAACCACCTTCTAAACAAAAACAACTTCACATTCCAGCATAAAACCTGTCCGCTCCTTCACTTTTTGTTGCGCAAGCTGAACAAGTTTTTTTATATCGGAACAAGTTGCGTTTCCTGTGTTGATAATTATATTTCCATGCCACGGAGCTATTTGCGCCCCGCCGATTTTCGCGCCTTTCAAGCCGGCTTCATCAATAAGCTTTCCGCTCGGCTCTCCAAAATCCCGGTTGTTTTTAAAAACACTTCCAGAACTTGGAGCTTTAAAATGCCCTTTTTGTTCTCTGTCTTTTATAAAACTTTCGCACGCAGCTTTCAGTTCAGAAATTTTTTCAAGCTGGCATTCTTCCGCTTTAAAGGCAACTTTTGTTATAACAACGGATTTTTCCATAAACGGCGAATGCTTATAAGCCCACTGCGCACAATCTTTATTATTATGATACATTTTTATATGTTTCTCAAGAAATTTATAGGAATTTTCATCAAAATTTTCCAAGTCAAGATATTCAACAAATTTGATTTTTGAGCTTATGTCATTCGAATAACAGCGGGCATTCATGTAGCAGGCTCCGCCGCAAGTTCCAGGAAGCCCCGCAAAAGATTCCATTCCAGAAATTCCGTTTTCCGCAAAGAATTCCACGGCGTGGCCAGTTTCAACTCCAGAACCGCAAACCACAATTCCGTTTTCAAATTTAATAGAAGAAAATGCATTCATTGAAATAACAACGCCGCAAAATCCTTCATCGCTTACAATCAAGTTGCTTCCACCGCCAAGAATAAAAAAATCCACGGAATTTTTTTTGCATTCTGAAATAACAAGCGCAAGAGAAAAAACGTCTTCCGGCTCAGCAAAAAGCTCAGCATTTCCGCCGACTTTCATCGTTGTGTGAAGCCTCATCGGCTCATCAGGCAAAAACCGCCCTTTGTACAAGTTCTTGATATTTTCAACTATTTTGCGTATTCTGTTAGTCATTGCATTTCATTTTATAGAAAAAAATTAAAAAAATCGATAGTGGAAACAAGCACTTAATATAAAGCGCATAAGATTTTTCAACGGAGGAAAAAATGGCGTTGAGACTTTACAACACAATGGGCCGCAAGATAGAAGAATTCGTTCCGATTCACGAGGGTTTTGTGGGATTTTACGGCTGCGGACCGACCGTCTACAACTACGCGCACATCGGAAACCTCCGCGCCTACGTCTTTCTTGACACGCTTGACCGCACGCTCACTTTCCTCGGATACGACAAAAAGCACGTGATGAACATAACCGACATCGGACATCTTACAGGAGACGCAGACGAGGGCGAGGACAAAATGCTCAAGACGGCACAGGAACGCCACCAGTCGGTTCTTGAAGTCGCCAAATTCTACACGGACGCTTTTTTCAATGACATCGACAGGCTGAACATAATCAGGCCGGATGTCGTCTGCAAGGCGACTGAGCACGTCCAGGACATGATTGAGCTTATCAAGAGAATCGAAGCGAACGGACACACCTATATGTCCGGCGGAAACCTCTACTACGACGTTACGACCTACCCCGACTACGGAAAGCTCGCCAACCTGAATCTTGACGATTTGAAAGCCGGGGCAAGAATCGAAGTTGACCAGAACAAGCGCAATCCCTACGACTTTGTCCTCTGGTTCACAAAATCAAAATTTGAAAATCAGGCCCTGACCTGGGACTCGCCTTGGGGAAGAGGCTATCCGGGCTGGCACATCGAATGTTCCGCAATGAGCATGAAATACCTCGGTGAGCATTTTGACATCCACACGGGCGGAATTGACCACATTCCGATTCACCACACAAACGAAATCGCCCAGTCGGAAGGCGCGACCGGCCACAAATGGGTAAACTACTGGCTGCACAACGAATTCCTGGTGATTGCAAAAGACAAAAAAGCCGCGGAATCTGGCCAGGCGGAAAAAATGTCAAAATCCCATGGTAACTTTTTGACGCTTCAGTCATTAATAGATAAAGGATACGATCCGCTCGACTACAGATTTTTCCTTTTGGGAGGACATTACCGCAAGCAAATTTATTTCAGCTGGGACGCAATGGATTCAGCAAAAAATTCAAGAGCCGCTCTTGTTCAGCGTGTTGCCCGGCTTGCTCAAAATGCAGGCGGTGCAGATTCCCTGAACTATTCTAAAATATATTCAAAAGGCGAAGCTTGCAAAACTGAAAATCTATCTGAAAAAGCAAAGGAATATATAGAAAAATTCCAAGCTGCTTTGGAAAACGACCTTTCAGCTCCAGTTGCATTGAGCTGCATTCAAAAAGCAGTTAAAGACGGCTCTTTAAAGCCTGAAGAATCGCTTGAGCTTGTGCGCAGAATGGACAGCGTAATTGGCTTGAACCTTGTAAAATCTGCCGCGGATTTTCTTGCTGAACAGGAAAAAGAGCAAAAGGCTTCCGTTCCAGACCATTCAGGAGATCCAGAGGCACAGGAAATTGACGCGCTTGTGGCAGAAAGAGTTGAAGCGAAAAAAGCAAAGAATTTTGCAAGAGCCGATGAAATCCGCAATATGCTTTCATCCCGCGGAATAATTATAACAGACACGCCAAATGGAGCAGTTTGGAAGCGTTCTTAAAAAAACAGAAAAAATGTAACTAAACAGGACTTATTGTGTTTTCTTTTAATAAAAGCGAATCAGGCTCGATAAATTGTGCGGATTCAAAGGACTTTAGAAAATTATACGACTCTGCAATGGAACTTTTATTTAAAGTTTCGTTTAAAATTGTAGAAGATGAAGAAGCCGCAGAAGATTTGGTTCACGACTCATTTATAAAGGCAAACGAAAAAGCAATGGTTTTTCCTTCTATAAATGACGCAGTTTTCTGGCTGATCAGAGTTGTAAAAAACGCTTCGCTGAATTATGCAAAACGAAAAGTCAGAGAGGCGAACGCTTACCACAAGGCGCTTTATGAAGGCCGTCAGCAAATGGAAAGCGGCGAAACTGAGCTTTTAAAAAAGGAAGCAAAAAAAATTGCGCTCGAAGCCTTAAACAAGCTTCCTGACAATTTAAAAGAAGTGCTTATTCTAAAAGAATATGCCGATATGAATTACAAGGAGATTGGCCGCCAGCTCGGAATTACAGAGGGGAATGTAAAGGTGCGGGTTTTCCGGGCAAAGGCACAATTACTAAAATTGATAGGAGAAGAAGATGTTTACTTGTCCTGAAGATGACATTCATTCTATCTATGCGGACGGAGAACTTCCCAAGAATTATGTCGCTGAATACGAAGCGCATGTAAATTCCTGCCCTAAATGTTCCGCCAAGCTAAAAAAATTCCTCGCGCTTAATTCGGCTTTTGCTGAAGACAAAGAGTCCTTTCATTTTTCAAAGGAAGATTTGGATTCAAGTTTTCAAAGGCTTGAAGCGCGGCTTTCCTACAAAAAAGTTACTCAAGCTGGAAAAAATACATTTAAATTTCCAAAGCCAAGCAGCGGCATAAAATATTTCGCAGCTGGAATTGCGGCGGCGGCAGTTTTTGCATTCGTTGTTCCAAGCGCAAAAAAAGCAAATCCGTTTGAAGGACAAGTTTCCGCATTTCAGCCTGTAGCGCGCACTTCAATTTCGTCAACGGCAAATCAGGTTAGCTCCGACGGAAATATCGATGTTTCAGTTTTGAATTCAATTTTGGCTTCCGACAATTCAGATAAAAACTTTTACACGCTGCCCGTTTCTTCAAATTCAGTTTCGGCAGTTCCTGTTCTTATAATTGGCGGATCGAATTTCAAGAAAATCGCGCTGATTCCTTCGTTAAAAAGCTACGATGTTTTTTATCCGCAGGGCGAAAATTCAGAGCAGCAGGACAGAAACAACGGATTTGCATTTCACGTTTCCTACCCTTTTTCAAATTTAAACTCAGGAAAATGAATTGGCAATTTTAAAATCTTATGCAAATCTCCTTAGAAGTTCTCCGCTGGCAAGAACAATAAGCTGGATAATTGTTGTTGTTTCCGCAGTTTTAATTTTGGGAATTTTAGGTCGCAATGTTAAACGCAAGCCGGTAATAGATTCCATAAGTCCGATGATTGGCTCGCCGGGCGATGAAATGACAATAGAAGGCAGCGGATTTGGAGATTCAAGGGGAACTTCAAGCGTAGAAATCGCAGGCTCTAAAATCACTGCAAGCGGATATTCACTTTGGTCAGATAAAAAAATCAAATTTATAATTCCGCCAAATGCGCAGGACGGACTTGTAATTGTAGGAACTTCGGCAGGAAAATCCGAGCCGGCATTTTTTGCAAATGAAAACGGAATTCCCGTTGCGGCAGTTGCGCCAGCGGCAACTTCAGTTCCTGTAATCGCATCAATTTCCGCAGAAAGCGCAGTAACCGGGCAGACGATAATAATCCGCGGAACAAATTTCGGAACTTCAAAAGGGAAATCAAAAGTTTACTTTACAGCGAACCGGGACGAAACTTCATCTTTGCATAGCTCGGAACAAAATGAAAATCAGGACAAAAACAACATTTTCATTCCGGCAAGTGAAACTGACTTTGACTACATCGCCTGGACAGACTCTGAAATTTCTGTGAAGATTCCAGACGGTGCTTCAAGCGGCTCGATTTTTATAGAAACTCCGCACGGAACAAGCGCGGCAAAAAAAATCAATGTAAATTTCCCTTACGGAAAAAAGCAGTACTCAAACAAAAGAACTTATGTAATTCAGATTGCCGCCGATATTTCAAATCACGTCGCTTCACAGGAAAGCTCGATTCTGCTTTACATTCCAAAGCCCGCAGTTTCTTCGTTTCAGCCTTTTGTTGAACTGAATGAAGTTTACCCTGAGCCATTTATAGTTGACGACACTTTTGACATAATTCACAACAAGCAGCTGAACCGGATTACAAACAACAAGCAAAGATTCAGCCAGACATTTATTGTGAGTACTTTCGGAATAAAAGGAAATTTCAATCCAAGAAATTTGGGACAATACAAAGACAGAGGCGGAATTTTGTACGCAAAAAATACTTCCGCGGATGCTTGTGTTCCGTCGGACTCAAAAGCGGTTTCTTCGCTTCTTGAAACAATTGTCGGGCGCGAAAAAAATCCGTATAGGCAGGCAAAACTCATTTACAATTTTATGACGGAAAATTATGAAGTTTCGGAAAAAATCCGCACAGGAAATATTTCGCCGCTTGATTTAATCCGCAGAAAAAAAGGCGACGCTTACGACTTTGCAATTCTTTACACAGCTTTGTGCAGAGCGGCAGGAATTCCTTCTGTTCCAGTTGCGGGAATTCTTGCGCAAGACAAATCAAATGTAACTCCGCATTGGTGGACAGAACTTTATTTTGAAGGATACGGATGGCTGCCTGTTGACGTTTCGCTTGGAGCCGGACTTTCATTTTCTTCATTTATTGAAATAGCCGACCCAAAAGAATTTTACTTTGGAAATCTTGACAATCAGCACATTGCATTCAGCAGAGGCTGGCATCAGATAAAGCAGTCGTCTTTAAACAGCAAAATTGTTTACAGACCGCGTACTTATGCTTTACAATCTTTATGGGAAGAAGCCGGAGACAAAACTTCAAGCTACAGTTCTTTATGGAACAATCCTGTTATTCAAGGAATTTACTAAAATATATATGGAGAAAAAAATGACTACAAAAGTTTTAAGCGTAGGCGGTTCAATAATTGCACCGGACAAGCCAGATGAAGATTTTCTTTTTGAATTCAGCAGCATGATTTGCTCGTGGCTTTCTGAAAATAAAGATGCACGGCTGATTCTTGTAGCTGGCGGCGGCGGACCTGCAAGAAACTATCAAAATTCATACAAAGCGGTTTCTGCAAAATTTGATGAAAACCAAAAAAAACTTTCAGCATTTGAAAATTCAGAAAAACTTAACTATGCCTGCGACTGGATTGGCATAATGGCAACCCGGCTCAACGCACAGCTTTTAAAAACTGTATTCGGACCTTTGTGCAGCCAAGATGTTGTAACAGATCCAACAAAAGTCAGCGACTTTACAGGAAGAATTCTTGTTGCTTCCGGCTGGAAACCTGGATTTTCAACAGACAATGACGCAGTTCTTCTTGCAGAACGTTTTGAAGCAGACACAGTTGTAAATCTTTCAAACATTGAAAAAGTGTACACAGACGATCCGCGCAAAAATCCTGATGCAAAACCAATCGACAATATCTCTTGGAGCGATTTTAGAAAAATGGTTGGAGACGAATGGGTTCCGGGAAAAAACTGTCCGTTTGATCCAATCGCTTCAAAAAAAGCACAGGAGCTTGGCTTAAAAGTTATTTGCGCAGGCGGAAAAAACATCGGGAATATAAAAGCAGTTCTTGATGGAAAAAATTACATAGGAACAACAATTTCGTAAGCATGAAAAAAATTCAATTGCCGATTTTTATATTTTGTCTTTTGCTAACAGCAGTTTCATGCGTTTCAACAAAAGGACACAAAGAAATTTCAAGAAATCTTTCTGACCAAGGAATAAAATCAGAAAAGCAGCTTTATAATTTTTTTATGAGCGCAAATCCTTCAGCAGACAAAAAAGAAGTTGCACGGCTTGCAGCTCTTTATATTGAAGAAGCAAATGCGGAAGGAATAAACAGCGACTGCGCTTTTGTCCAGATGTGCCTCGAAACTGGTTTTTTAAGATTCGGAAATCTTGTTACGCCGAAAATGCACAATTACTGCGGACTGGGCGCAATCGATGCAGAACATCCAGGCGAAACTTTTGCAACAGAACAACTTGGAGTAAGAGCGCACATTCAGCATCTTCACGCTTATGCAACAAAAGATATTCCGCTGAACAATGAATGCATTGATACTCGGTATAAGTATGTAAATCCGCGCGGAAAATCTCCAACAATAGAAGGACTTGCGGGAACTTGGGCTGCAGACAAAAACTACGCTTTAAAACTTGAGCAGCTTTTAGTTCGACTTGAATCTTTTTAAGCAACTCTGAATTCTTATCCGCCGAAAATTCTGCAATGTTGTAACTTTTTGATTTTTAAACTATCATAGCAACTATGAAAGTTATTGTTGTAGGAAACGGCGGACGAGAGCATACAATTGCATGGAAATTAGCACAAAGCAATCTTGTTGAAGAAGTAATTTGTGTTCCAGGAAACGGCGGAACAGCCTTTGAAAAAAAATGCAGAAATATTGATTTTTCAAAATGTGAATATCTTAACGGCATCACAGGAAACGATGCGTACATAAAAGTTGCAAAGGAAAACAAATGCGAGCTTGCCGTTATCGGACCGGAAAATCCGCTTGCAGAAGGACTTGCAGATTTATTCTGGAACGCAGGAATTCCAACTGTAGGACCGAAGTTTCAGGCAGCGCAGCTTGAAGCCAGTAAAGATCTTGCAAAAGAATTCATGCACAAATACAACGTTGCCTGCGCAAAAAGCAAAACTTTCACTTCAAAAGAAGAAGCAATTTCGTACATAAAAGAACAAGGCGCGCCGATTGTTGTAAAGGCGGACGGACTTGCAGCTGGAAAAGGCGTTGTAGTTGCAAAGACTTTGGAAGAAGCTGAAAACGCGGTCGAGCAGCTTATGGACGGCTCTATCGCTGGAGAAGCCGGAAAAAAACTCGTAATTGAAGAATATCTTCGCGGAACTGAAATTTCAATTCTTGCGGCTGTAAGCGTTACAAAAGAATTTTCAGAGCAAGGAAAATCCTGCATAGTTCCATTCTTAAGCGCAAGAGACCACAAAAGGCTTTTCGACGGCGCAAAAGGTCCTAACACAGGCGGAATGGGCGCAATTGCTCCTGTTGATGACGCAACTCCTGCAATAATTTCCCAGTTTGAAAAAAATATTCTTGAACCAACATTAAAAGGTCTTGAGTCTGAAAATTATGACTACCGCGGATTTATTTTCTTCGGACTCATGCTTACAGAAGACGGACCAAAGTGCCTCGAATACAATGTGCGCCTTGGAGATCCTGAAACACAGGCTGTGCTTCCGCTCATGGACTTTGACTTTGCAAGCCTCTGCAAATCCATAACTGACGGTTCTTTAAAAGATTTCAAGCTTGAATGGAAAAAAGGATACCAAGTTGCTCCAGTCGCAGTAAGTGGCGGTTATCCAAAATCCTATAAAAAAGGATACAACATTATAATCAATGAAGAAAAAGTAAATGAATCCAATGCAAAAGTTTTTATAGCCGGCGCAATGGAAAACAGAAGAAGCCGAAGCCCGGACGACACAAAACTTGTAACTAGCGGCGGACGCGTTTTAGCCTGCTCTGCTTATGGAACGACTTTTGACGAAGCTTGGAAAAATGCCTATGAAGCAATGAGCGGAATAAAATTCAACGATATGTTCTACAGAAAAGACATAGGACTTCCGGGAGCCGCTGAATCTAATTAGCTTTGATTTTTACCTACTGTCATTATCGGGCTTGACTCGATAATACTTTTCTTAAACATTGATTCCCGCATCAAGTGCGGGAATGACAATGAAAATAGTTCCAGTAAAATTGAAGAATAAAAATATTAATGAAGGAAAATCATTCCTAAAATTCCAACTGGAATCAAGTAGCAGGCAAACCATTCAAGCCTGCCTTTTTTTATAAGCCGCATAAGCCAAGAAAGCGCAATGTATCCACTTGCAAAAGCCGCCGCACAACCTGCAATAACAGGCTCTGCTCCAATCGAAGATGAAACTTCACCCAAATCTTTCAGTTCAAGAATAAATGCGCCCAAAATCGCCGGAATAGAAACAATGAAAGAAAATTCGCCGGCAACGTCCCGCTTAACTCCGCAAAAGAGAGCGCCCGCAATTGTTGAGCCGCTTCTTGAAATTCCAGGCAATGTTCCAATTCCCTGCGCAAATCCAATTGCCAAAGATTGTTTCCAAGACGGAGACTTTAAAGAAGATTCAGAAGATGCCGAATGTTTCTTTTCAAGAAGTGAAGAAAAAATCAAAAGCAACGCTGTAACAACAAATCCTGCGCAAACAGCTTTTACAGAAATTTCAGAAATAACTTTTGAAGAAAAAACTCCAAGAACGCCGGTAACGAAAGTCGCAAGAATAATGGCAACAATGTATTTTGTGTCTTCAGATTTTTTTTCAATCTGGGCGGCGGAAGGATTTTTTATAGGAACAAAAATTCTTGCAAAACTGCAAATCAGCTCCCATATTTTTTTTCTAAAATACAAAACAACGGCAAGCAAAGTTGCAACATGAAGAAACACATCAAACAAAAGCGGCACTTCTTCAAGTCCAAATAAATTCTGCGCGACAATCAAATGTCCAGAAGAAGAAATCGGCAGAAACTCGGCAATGCCCTGAAGAACACCCAAAACAATTCCTTGAAAAATTGACAATTTAAATCTCCAAAAATAAATTTTAGATACGCTAGCATTTTAGTTCATCTTGATTTTTCTGTCTATAAAAAGCTACGTTTAATTCCCACCATTTTCTTAGATTGAACACAGCGCGGAGTTTCATGTATAATAAAAAAAATGAACATAATGATAATCGGTGCAGGCTTTACTGGAGTTCAGCTGGCAAAACGCCTTATAAACGAAGGCAACATTGTAAAAATAATCGAAAGCAACGAAGACATTGTTGAGCACGTAAGCAATCGTCTTGACTGCGAAGTTATAAATGCGGACGGAAACAATCTTCAAGTTTTGGAAGAGCTTGAAATTGGAAAAATGGATGCGCTTGTAACTTTGACTGACAGCGATGAAATCAACATGATTACCTGTTCCCTTGTGGACGCCGTTTATCCAGACGTACTGAAAATTGCGCGTGTAAGAAACTACGCCTACTATGCAAACACAAACACAACAGCTCGCCAGCACGCGGAAACTTTCAAGGGAAATCACCGTCCGCTTTACGGAATTGACTACATGATTCATCCTGATGTAGAAGCCGCTCAGGCAATTGTAAAAGCTGTTGAGCATGGAGCAATAAGCGACATTGTTGATTTTGGTGAAAACGGAGATTTTGAAATCATTGCGCTTCAAATTGAAAAAGGAAGCAAACTCGATGGAGCCGCGTTAAAAAACATCCGCTCGCTTACAGACAAAAAATTTCTTATAGTTTATCAGGAAACAAAAGAAAAAGATTCAGACAACATGATTTCAGCCCTGCCATCCGGCGAAACAATTTTAAATGCAGGAGACAGAATCGGAATCATAATTGAAAAAGAAAACATTCCATTTATACTTGAGCTTTGCGGAATCAAGACAGACGCAATAAAAAAAATCGCTCTGGTTGGAATCGGAAGAATCGGAACAATCGTAGCAGACAAAATTATCGAAAAAGACAAGGTTTCATTTTTAAAAAAAATTTTCACTGGAACAAAAAATATTTCGCAGACATTCACAATCATAGACAGCGACAAAAATCTTTGCAAGGAAGCTGAAAAAAAATTTCCGCAGGCACAGATTTTCAACGCGGACATCACAGACGATGTTTTTATAGAAGAAGAAGGAATTCAAAAGTACAACCTTGTAATTTGCGCCACGCACAATCACGAACTGAACATGGTTGTTTCCGCTTACCTTGAATCTCTAGGCGTGGAAAAAACAATCGCGCTAGTTGCCCAGTCCCAGTTTGGAAACATAGCCAGAAAACTTGGAGTCGATGTTGCAATTCCTATGCGGGACACTTTGGTTGACTCAATTATAAGCCATCTGCACGGAAAATCAGTAACGGGAATTCATACAGTTTCAAACGGTGCATTTGAAATCGTGGAATGCGATTTGCCTTCATCAAGCAAGTTTATCGGCAAGCAGCTAAAAGACATCGCAAGTCCCGGCGAATATCTGATTCTCCTTGTAAAGAAAATTGGAAGTGAAAAATTTGAACTTCCGCAGGGAAACACAACATTTTCCGTGGGAGACCATCTGGTTATAATAGAAAAAACTGGAGATAAAAAGATTCTGGAAAAATTCAGCAAATAGGAACTTTCAATGGCATTTACACTTTGCATAATAATTTTTTTTATAATTTCAATAATCGGACTTTCATTCTCAATTCCAATCGCCACGGCAATTTTCTGCCATGAATATTTTGTAATTCCATCTTTTTTAATTCCGATGATTGCAAGCTTGATTCTAGGCGCAATGACACTGTTTTTTTTCCGCAACAAAAAATCAAGGCTTACAATAAGATCAAGTTTTGCAGCCGTCGCGCTCGCCTGGATTTCTGCAAGTTTATTCGGAGCGATTCCACTTTATTTTAGCGGAGCAATTCCAAATTTCACCGATGCATTTTTTGAAAGTGTAAGCGGATTTACAACAACAGGCGCAACGACTCTTTCCGAAATTGAAAAACTTCCGCGCAGCATAAATTTATGGAGATGCCTTTCACACTGGCTTGGCGGAATGGGAATTGTGGCACTTACGGTTGCGCTCATGCCAGTTCTTGGAGTCGGCGGATTTCAGCTTATAAAGGCGGAAACTACAGGTCCTGAAAAGGGAAAGTTCACGCCAAAAGTGACGACCACGGCAAAAATTCTTTGGTTCATTTATCTTGGAATGACGCTCATTCAAACTGTTCTTTTAAAAATTGCGGGAATGGATTTTATAGACGCGCTTTGCCACGCATTTTCAACTTTGGGAACAGGTGGATTTTCAACACGGAACGCAAGCATCGGCTCATACAATTCCGCTTCAATCGAATGGATTTGCTTTGTGTTCATGTTTTTAGCCGGAATAAATTTTTCGCTTTACTATTATTTTTTTACACGGAATTTCAGCGAAATAAAATGCAACTCAGAGCTAAAGGCATACATCTGGATAAACGTTATTTCAATCGCCGCAATCGCAATTGTCCAGGCTTCTTCTTACGGCGGATTTTTTAAGTCGCTCAGATTTTCAGCATTCCAAACAGCAAGCATTTTAACCACAACAGGATTTTCCACAGCCGACTACACAAACTGGAAAAGTGCAAGCCAGATTGTAATCCTTATGCTTCTGTTCATAGGCGGAATGTCTGGCTCAACTTCCGGCGGAATAAAAGTCATAAGATGGGTCGTGCTTTACAAGCAGTTCAAAAATGAAATACTAAAAATGATTCATCCGCACGGAGTTTTTTCAATCCGGTTAAATCAGCAGGCAGGAAGAAAAGATGTTGTTTTTTCAGTTTCGGCTTTTTTCTTTTTGTATTTTTCATTTGTGATTTTGACCGCATTTTTCACGTCATTTTTCGGACTTGATATGCAGACTTCCTTTACCGGAGCTTTAACAATGATCGGAAACTGCGGACCTGCATTCGGAGCGTTGGGACCAAGCAACAACTGTGGCTGGCTCGCTGCCCCTGTAAAATGGTGGTACAGTTTTGCAATGATTGCCGGCCGTCTGGAACTTTTTACAATTTTTATATTCCTTACGCCAGCCTACTGGAAAAAATAAAAACTGCACTTGGTCGGCGTTCGCTTCGGTACTCGGTTCAGGTTTTTCCATAAAAAAATAAAGACCACACTTTATTTTAAGTGCGGTCTTATACTTTAGCCAACTCCCGGACTTGAACTCGATTCCTCCAGTCGCCGGCTTCCATGCCGTCTCCTTACGGACGCCTTCACTCACTTACATCGGCATCCTTGCCGACTTTTCCTCCCACTTGGTCGGCGTTCGCTTCGGTACTCGGTTCATGTTTTCCATAAAAAAATAAAGACCACACTTCATTTTAAGTGCGGTCTTATGCTTTAGCCAACTCCCGGACTTGAACCGAGTACCTGCTCGTTACGAGGGAGCTGCTCTACCAGGTGAGCTAAGTTGGCAAGTGAAAGAATGTTAGCAAAAATGAATAAATCAGTCAACAGAAAATCCGCAGCCCAGTAAAATGAGCCACGGACTTTTTTTATTAGAGAGGAATATTTCCGTGTTTTTTTGCAGGAGCTGAATTCTGTGTTTTTTGAGCAAGGAATTCAAGGCTGCGCGCAACACGTTGTCTTGTTTCTTCTGGGTTTATGATTTCACTGATGTAATCACGCTGAGCTGCAATTGTCGGAGTCATAATTGTATCTTTATACTCCTGAGACTTCTGGGCAACAAGGGCAGCCTGAGCAGGATCTTTCATTTCCTTTGCATAAAGAATTCCAAGTGCACCTTCTGCGCCCATTACTGCGATTTCAGCTTTTGGCCAAGCATAAACAAAGTCCGCGCCAAGATGCTTTGAGCACATTGCAATGTAAGCGCCACCGTAAGCCTTGCGTGTAATAACTGTAACTTTTGGAACAGTCGCTTCGCTGTATGCGTAAATTACTTTTGCACCATGGCGGATAATTCCTTTTTGCTCTTCATCTGGACCAGGCAAGAATCCCGGAACATCAACAAAAGTAACAAGCGGAACATTATAAGCATCGCAGTAGCGTACAAAACGCGCAATCTTATCAGAAGCATCGCAGTTCAAAAGTCCGCCCCAGACAGCCGGATTGTTTGCAACAACGCCAACAGATTTTCCTTCAATCTTTGCAAAGCCGACAACTGCCATCTGAGCAAATTCTTTCATAACTTCAAAGAAACTGTCATCGTCAACAACACAGTCAATTACGTTGCGGATGTCATAGCCCTTTTTGCTTTCTTCTGGAAGAGTTTCTGCAATTTTCTTTGCCTTTTTCTTTTCATCAAACTTGAACTTAGCTTCAGCGACAATTTCCTCGCCGTAATAATGCGGAATATAATCCAAAAGCTTTCTTACAGCTTCGTAGCATTCCGGCTCTGAAGAAGCTCTAAAATGGGCAACGCCGCTTTTCTGCGCATGAATAGAAGCACCGCCCAAATCTTCCGCGGAAATATCAAGCGAAAGAACACTTTTTACAACTTTTGGTCCAGTGATAAACATCTGGCTGATTGTGTCAACTGCAAAAATAAAATCAGTAATTCCTGGTGAATAAACAGCACCGCCAGCGCAAGGTCCTACAATAATTGAAATCTGCGGAACAGTTCCAGACGCGCGCACATTCTGATAAAAAAGCTCGCCGTAACCGCAAAGAGCATCAACGCCTTCCTGAATACGCGCTCCGCCTGAATCATTAAGACCGATAACCGGACACTTTGCCATAATCGCCTTGTCTATGAGCTCCGCAATTTTCTGTCCATGAACTTTTCCAAGAGAGCCGCCCTGAACTGTAAAATCCTGAGCATAAATAGCAACTTTTTTTCCGTTGATTTTTCCAAAGCCTGTAATTACGCCGTCATAAGGAATTTCTTTTTTGTCCATTCCAAAACTTGTGCAAGTATGACGCGCAGCTGAATAAATTTCATAAAATGAATCTTTGTCGCAAAGATTGTTGATTCTTTCAATAGCGTGAAATTTTCCCTTTGCGTGCTGTTTTTCAATATTATAATTAGAAGCCATATTTCCTCCAAAAAACAAAACGATGCTTTATTTGCAAGCCAGTTCCAAATAGCAAACTTTTGCAACTGACTTCTTATAATACCGTGAATGTTTTCTAAAGTCAATATGACAAAAAACGTAAAACTGTCATTTTATTCAGCGGCAGGCTTTAAAAACACAAGGCTCTGCTCTTCCACATATTTTTCAGCATCAGTAATTTCTTGGTCGGAAGGAATAAAATCATATTTTTGGCGCAAAACAGAAGCGCAGGCAAAAACATCACCGCCGCAATTTTCCATTGCAGCAGAATATTCCGTCTTTAGCTCGCTGAATTTTAAAAAGCGGCTTTCAATTTCAGTTTGAATTCCTGTTATAATCCAGCGGTCTTTTTTAAATTCCAGGGAAACTTTTTCTTTTTGAAGCGAAACACAAAGGCTGTCTTCTCCAAGCGAATCAAAAATAAAAAATCCAACTTGATATTCCTTTGTTTCTCCGGGGAAAATTTTCTGTCCGTTTTCTTCCGAAATAGCAACTGGATTTTCTTTTCTGCGCTGGCCTTTAAAAAAAGTTCTGCAAGGATTTCCGTCAACTGTGAAATTTGAAATTCCATAAATATTGTGGCTAAGCTGATTTTTTACGAGCCAGACAGAAGGCGGAACAAGGTCGTTGCCGGCATTGTACATTGAGCTTGTTTTTCCTGTAACAAAAATATTTGCAAGCCGGTCCACTCTGCCGCCAAGAGATTTTGCGGAGCTTGCCCGCGCTGAATCAACATCAAGCAAATTTACCGCGCTATAGTACATTTCCACAGTTTGAAGCGAAGTTAGACCTTTTGTTGTCCGCTTTTCCAAAAAAGTCCTGTAAAGCGAAACCACAGCCGCAATTGCAAAAATAAAAACAGCAGCGCAAATTTTTATCACCGTGGATTTTGCTCTAAGCCATCTTTTCGCACGGATTCTTTTTTCTTGGCACAAAAGAAATTTTTGGGACTCGGCTTTGAATTTTTCCAAATCTGATGAAGAAGGTTCTTTTAATTCAAGCGCGGAAAATTCTTCCTTTGGAAATGAACAGTCTTTTCCGGCAAAAGCGTTTTCAGTAAATAAAAGAATTTTTTCGTCAACTCCAAAAACTGCATAGCGCAACGGGCAATAATTTAAATCCCGAATGTCAGTTTCCCTCGAAGAAGCATTTTTTTCAGCAAACGGAACTTTTCCGCAAATAGCCTTGTAAACAATAACCGCCTGCAAAAAACGAACCGCAGTTTTCCCAGAAAACACAGGATTCAAATATTTTCCATATAATTCCGAAAAATTTTCCTCTCCAAGCGAAGATAAAGATGCTTCAAGCAAATTCTTTGGCAAAAATAGAACTTTGGAAAAATCCTTGGAAACAATAATTCCGCCGGCGCCAACTAAAGAAAGAGGCAAATTGCTTTCATCCAAAGCATCAAGCGCATTGCAGACAAGCGAACAGGCTTTTATAGACTCTTCTTTCTCCAAGGATTCTAAATATTCACTAAGCACAAATCCATAAAAGCAAGAGCCTTCAAGAAAAACAGTCTCATCTTTGTCTTGCGCAAATTCTTTTAAATCCGCAGAAGAAAGTGTGCTTTCAAAACTCCATAAAGAGAAATTCCAAGTTTCGCCATTGAGCTCAGCAAGAAGTCCGTTTTCCCTGATTTTTCCGGCAAATCCAGCTTTTACAAAAACATTACCAGACATCCGGCTGTCTAAAAAAATTTTTTCGCCTTGAAGAAAAACTGGGATAGAACTCATTGACGCTTCCCATCTGAACTATACAAATATTTAAAGTAGTCCATTTTTGTGCTGTAGGTAACATCAAAATTGCCAATTGTATTTTTGTACGACTCAAGACTTTTCCAGAACTCGTAGAACTTAGGATCACGCGTGTAAGACTGAGTGTAAATTGCCGCGGCTTCCGCATCAGCCTTTCCTTTTGTCTCCTCGCTTTTTCTGTAGGCTTCTGATTCTATCGTACGCTTTTCGTTTTCAAGCTTTCCAAGCCACTCGGATTTTTTTCCTTCGCCAAGAGAACGGTACGCCTGGGCCACTTGGTTGCGCTCCTTAATCATTCTGTTGTAAACGCTTTCTGTAAGCTCGTCAGAATATTTTATCTGGCGCGGAACAATGTCAATCAATTCGATTCCATATTCGCCAACCATTTTTCTTGCATCGTCAGCCATTTCCTGGCAAAGTGCGCTTCTTCCCTTGGAAACACTTTCGTTGTTTGAATTCACATTCACCAAAGCTTCAATTTCCGCACTGTCCTCGCCTTCGATTCCTGCAAGCTGATTTGAATCCGCACTGTCTTTTTCTTCGTTTATAAGATTGCTGCTTCTTACAATTTCGCTAAGCCGGTTGCGTGTGATAATTGTCCTAGTTGAAGAATCAATTACATCGCTAAGCTTGTTGTACGCCGCATCCAAAGTCTTGAACGACTGATAAAACAACGCAGGATCTGAAATTTTCCAGCGGCTTGTAGTGTCTACAATTATAAACTGATTTTCCTTTGTGGGAATGCGGGCCTGATCACCTTCAAGCGAAAGAATTTTTGCAGGATAAAAAGTGACGACATCAAGAAACGGAACTTTAAAATAAAGCCCGGTAGAAGTGCAGGATTTTACAATCTGACCGAATCTTGTAACAACAGCCTGATCGCCTTCGTTCACAATATAGAAAGGACCTGCCGCAAGCAAAATCACAATGACGGCAACAAAAGCCGCAAGTCTAAGATAAAATTTATTCTGCTTTGCCATTTTTTCCTCCAAGATTTTTAAACGGAAGCACATTGTCAAGACCGCTGTCTATCAAAGCCGGATTCTTTTCTGCGCCGGAAGCAAAAATTTCTTCCATAGTTTCAAGGTAAAGACGTTCCCTTGTAACTGCAGGAGCTTTTCTGTATTCCTCATAAACTGAATTGAACCTTGCGACATCGCCTTTTGCCTTGTTCACACGTTCAGCCGCATAGCCGTCCGCCACTTGAATCTGACGGTCAGCCTCGCCCTTTGCCTTTGGAATTTCTGAATTGTAGCTTTCTTTTCCTTCATTTATAAAGCGGTTCATGTCCTGAATAGCCTTGTTCACGTCCTCAAACGCATCCTGAACTCCTTCCGGCGGAACAATATTCTGAAGCTTAACCGCAAATACATTTATTCCAAGCCCAAGCTGCGAAAACTGCTCGTTCATCATGGAAACCGCAAGATTTTCAATGTTGCTTCGCTCGCTGCTCATAACATCCAAAATCGCCCGGTCGCCAACCAAAGTATTGATTACAGAACGGCTTATATCGCGGATTGTCTGATCTTTTTCCTGAACCGTAAAAAGCCAGGCACGCGGATCAACAATCCTGTACTGAATAATCCATTCAACATCCACGATATTCAAATCGCCGGTCAGCATAGTTGATTCACGCGTAATATTATTCTGATACTGATTTACAGAGCCGCTTTTTGTGGTTTTAAATCCGAACTGCTCCGTCTGGACAACTTTGTTTCCCGGAACAATAAATTTTTTGTCTATAAACGGAATTTTATACTGAAGCCCCGGTCCCAAAGTAGCATAATATCTTCCAAACCGAGTGATTACAGCCTGCTCCGCCTGATCAACAACAAAAAGACTAGAGCCTGCCGACGCAAGCAAAATAACTCCTGCAATAACTGCCACAACATAAGATGGCTTTTTAAAAAAACTCCTGATTTTTACTTCCAAATCTGACATAAATATAAATTAATGCAAATCCGCTTAAAAAACAACGGTATCTATCAGCAAATTTTTTATATTTTCAATGTCTTTTCATTAAATTCCAAATTTTGTGTAAAACATACTTCTGATATTTTGAAATTCAATTCCCGATTTGACAGCAAAAACAACCCACTGTTTTTTTTCTCCAATAATTCCATCTTTAAACATAGCCTCTTACATATAATTGTTCATTCTTATACCCTTGCAAAGAAATGCGGAACAGGAAAAACGGCAGTGTTCCATGGCAGAAAAGCCAGCCTTTCTTAGTCCGCGGCTAATGCTATATTCAGTTAAAAATTAACTTAAAATTGTTTTGTTTTTAACTTAAAAATATTTTAAAATTAAGTTGATTTCGTTTTGATTTTAACTTAAAAACATTTTGAAATTAACTTAATTTCGTTTTCTTTTTAAGTTGATTTCATTATTAAATCAAATTGATTTTTCCATATCTCTCTATATTCTCCTTTGCTCCGAAAGGCTCCCCAAGATTTAAACATAAGGAGGCTAAGAGATGAAAAAGACTCTTATCGCGGTCGCAGCGGCTGCCGCACTTACAGCAACTTCTGCTTTCGCAGAAATCACATTCGGAGCATGGCTTCGCAGCATCACAGGCGTAGCGTCTAACGGCGAGGACATTCTTACTGGTACTTCAAACTCTTGGGGCGGAATTAGACCTTCAAGATTGAACGTTGCAGGCACATCAGAAGACGGAAACGCTGGATTCAAGCTTGATGTTTACTTCAATGCTACAAAAGCACAGACTGTTAATGCAGACGGAACTTTTGATGAATCAACACAGGTTCTTGAAGTTGGCGACAACGCATACATTTGGGTAAAACCTGCCAGCTCTGTTCAGCTTGCTCTTGGTAAGTTTGATGGAGGAGAAACAGGACTCCGCGGCGACCTTTGCTACGGCTCATGGAACTGGCTCAGACCAGGCAACTGGATTGCAGAGGACGAAGGTCTTACTTTCAACGGAAGCCATACAGACGGTCTTATGGCAAAAATCACTCCTGTTGACGGTCTTGTAGCAGTAATCCAGCTTCCTGTATACAATGGTACTTGGGGCGGATATAACAATGCTTACCAGAAAGAAACTGTAATAGGCGGAGAAAAAATAGACTCAAAATACACTATTGAAGACACATTCAAGAACGGTATGTATGCGGCTGCTTACTCAATCGAAGGTCTTGGTACTCTTAAGGCTGGATACTTTGGAAGCTATGCAGAGAAAAACAAGAAAAGCACAAAAAAAGTTATTGTTGTAAAAGATGAAGACAATTATGAAAGTGTAGGAGAACT
The DNA here is from genome assembly GCF_945873775.1 of uncultured Treponema sp. Classification (GTDB taxonomy): domain Bacteria; phylum Spirochaetota; class Spirochaetia; order Treponematales; family Treponemataceae; genus Treponema_D. The sequence goes on from NZ_CAMCEC010000013.1 coordinate 49,602, forward strand.
TCTTGAATCAAAGGAAATCTTGGATCCAGCAGCAGATAGCAAGCAGATTGGAACTGTAAACGTTGCATTTGACTTCAACGCAGTTGAGAACCTCTTTGTAACTGTAGGCGCAAGATTTGGAATTGCTGACAAGGAATACAAGGCTGACAACGAAAAAATTAAGTTCACAGCTGGAGCTTCTTACCAGGTTTCTGACGCTATGAAGTTCTCTGTTTCCGGCGGATATGTTCAGTACCAGGACAAATGTGTTGGAAAAGCTAGTGATATGAAAGACAACGCATTCTCTGTAGGTGCTGGCGTTGACTACGCAATCATGGACGGTCTTAACGCAGCTGCAGACCTCCGCTACAAGAACATTGGATACGGAAAAGATAAGGACGAAGGTGCAATCAGCTTCCTTGTTGGAGTTACAAAGAACGTATCTAGCAACGGCTACATCGGAGTTGGATTCCAGGGTGCAACAAACGGAAACGGACTTACAGGAATCGGTGCTAATAAGAACGATGACTTCGTATGGGCAGTTCCTGTAGCATTGAGCGTTTGGTTCTAGTCGATAAAACGAAGCTAGCTTCGTTTTACCTCTGACAGTTTTGCTAGCAAAACTGTCGGGCAACAGCGCATAGTGCGAATGCTGAACCAAAGCATAGGCCTCCCGGAAGGGAGGTTTTTTTGTGTTTAAATGGCTAGTTTCCGGCTACGGAATAGAAAATCTGGACTATAAAAATCTGGCAGAAGATTTAATCGAAAATGAATTATCTGATTTGTTCAATCCCAAAATAAATAGATTGTTTCAGCAACTACGGTTTCCTAACAGCAATTTCTTCTGGAATTAGTCTGTAGAGTTCGTAGAGTCATTTATCCTTTTATTGTTGACAGAAAAAGAAAATTTCCCTATTCTTATTGAGAACTTACGACGTAAATGCTGTAAATTCTCAGTGCAGGATAGCTTTCAAATGATAAAGCGGGATTTATATTTAAGAAAATTATTGGATTATATGTGGGACGGCCAGATAAAGGTAATCACAGGAATCCGCCGGGCTGGAAAATCCACACTTCTTTTCGACCTTTTTTATGACCATCTCCTCAAAAACGGAACTTCCCAAAACAACGTTATTACATTGCAGCTCGACAAGCGTAAATACGCAAAATACAGAAATCCTATAGTCCTTGCTGATTTTGTGGAAAACACAGTTTCTGCAGGCAGGGAGAAATTCTATCTTTTTATTGATGAAATCCAGTTCTGCTATTCAGTTCCGGATCCGGACAATGACGGCTTTGAAATCACAGTATACGACATGCTGAACGAGCTTAAAGATTATAAGAACCTTGACGTTTATGTTACCGGAAGCAATTCAAAAATGCTTTCCAAGGATATTTCTACGGAATTCCGCGGCCGTTCCTCGCAGATTCATGTTTTTCCATTGAGTTTTGCAGAATATAATGAGGCGGTTGGAGGCGACAAGCGAGACAACTTTGACCGTTATATGATTTACGGCGGACTTCCTTATCTTCTGCATTTAAAGACCGAAGAGCAGTTCAAGGACTATCTTTCAAATCTTTTTGACGAGGTCTACATAAAGGATATTGTAGAGCGGAATAAAATTGAGCGCCCGGATTTGCTGAACGACATTCTGAATTTGCTCAGCACGTTTATCAGCTCTTTGACAAATCCGCTGAATATTACGAACAGCATAAAAAGCGTAAAGAATGAAAAATTCAGCTCGAACACGGTAAGCGATTATATCGGGTATTGCAAGGATGCTTTTCTTATAAGCGAGGCAAAGCGTTACGATGTGAGAGGAAAGCATTATTTTGATTACCCGAACAAATATTATTTTACGGATATTGGTCTGCGGAATGCACGGCTGGGATTCAGGCAGATTGATTCCGGGCACATTATGGAAAACATAATCTACAACGAACTGCTTACGCGCGGATATTCTGTTGATATTGGAGTTGTTGTTGATAGAAGAAAAGGCGCAAACGCACAAAAAGAAATCGATTTTGTCGTGAACAAAGGCGACAGACGGGTGTATATTCAGTCCGCATGGCAGATGGGCACAACTGAAAAAATTGCGGCGGAACTTGATTCTCTAAAACTTGCCAAGGACTTTTTTGCAAAGATAATCATACAGAATGACATTCCGTCTCATTTTTCGGATGACGACGGAATAATCCACTGCAATCTGATAGAATTCTTGCTGCACCCGGAATTGATTCCGTTATGAAATTGCTTATATTACTTGCTTATGCCGCTCAATAAAATAAATTTCTTCTTTGCTCAAGAAAAGCTATGTTGTGTTCCTGTGCTTGGATGATTTTTTGGAGCGTAGTCATCCAGTGTATACTTATTGAAAAAAAAGGGGCTGTCCTAGAAGTTATTAACAGACTTCAAAAAGGGCGGCCTTTTTTATGTTAAATGAATTTTGTAGATTTTCGTTTATTGTTTTTTTTCTTAGGTGTTCATTAATCGAATCAGTTGCTTGAAATCATATCCCAGCATCAGAATCCCCATTCAGTTCCAACTTTTTCTTTTCCCCGAAGATGAAATCGCCTGAAGCCTAAATTGCCTTTTGTCTGTCCAAAGACAGTTTCACATTCAGTGGAACGCTTTTTCATGAGAGTTTTATATTCTTCACTGGAAAGAAGATCTTTTACTTTTGCTTTCTGTTCAAGCCAGTGCCCGTTTCTTTGAATCACTCTGCCATATTCGGATTTTGTACATAACTCTCTGAAAGGACAGCCTTCGCAGTTTTCACACTGGTAAACTTCGTAAGTCTGTAAATATCCGGATTTATTTTTCTTAGTCACTGTCTTTCTGTAAGGAACTGGATTTCCGCAGGGGCAGGTATATTCTTTTTGTTCAGCATCGTATTTCCAGTTTTCAGTGTTGAATGTCTTTTTCCTGAAACTCCTTTTTGTTTCTTTCTCATAAGTTGTGTACTTTACTATTCCTGTGATTTCATTTTTTTCCAGATAATCGTAATTCTCTTCGCTTCCATAACCTGCATCTGCAATTGCAAACTTAAACTTACATCCAAGACGTTTCTGAACATTTTCAAGATGAGGAATAAATGTTCTTGTGTCCGTAGGATTTGGGAACACGTCATATCCGATTACAAAATTGTTTTCAGTTCCAACCTGAATATTATAGCCCGGTTTGAGCTGACCATTGAGCATGTGATCTTCTTTCATTCTCATGAAAGTTGCGTCTTCGTCTGTCTTTGAATAGCTGTTTCTGTCATTAAAAGTGGCGTTAGCCTTCTCGTATTTCTCTTTTCTCGGAAGATAATCCTTTTCAATCTGGCGTTTTGCCTTCTTCAGTTTTTTTTTACGTCTTTTGAATCTTCGTCATCAAGGTCATTTATTTCAGCAAGTTTTCTGTTAATCTGCTCGGCAACGGCTTTGATTTCTTCACTTGTTACTGGAGTGTCATCGCCCGTTTCTGCAAAGTCCTTGTCACCGTAAATCTGATTTTCTTTCCGTGTAATTTCTTCTACGTCTCTTAGGAATACCTTTAGTTTTTCATCCAGTTTCTTCTCGTTTTTCTCTACGGCCTTTCTCCAGACGAAGGTGTATTTGTTTGCGGCGCTTTCAATTTTTGTTCCGTCAACGAAATATTTTTCAAGGCTGACATAACCTTTCCTGTTCAGAAGCTTCACTGTCGATACAAATATTTCTTCGATTGAGTCTTTCAGCTTTTCACTGCGGAATGTGTTGATAGTTCTGAAGTCCGGTTTCTGGAATCCAGTGAGCCACATCACGTTTACATTCTCGCGGCACTGCTTTGCAATCTGTCTTGAGGAATAGGTGCCTGTCATGTAGCAGTAAATCAATACTTTCAGGAGCATGACAGGATTGTAGCGGCTTGCTCCGCCACCTTTTGTGTTTCGTGCAAATACTTCTTCAATTTCGAGTTCATCTACTGTTTTGCTGACAATTCTTACAAAATGATTTTGTGGAACCAGTTCGTCCAGGCTTGGCGGCAGGAGCCACTGCGCGTGCTGGTTATATGGTTTGTATGTGATTTTATCGCTTACGCCTCTGCTCATATTTAAATTTTAGCAGATTTGAATTCACTTGTAAATTTAAAATAATTGGGGCTGCCCGTTTCTTTTTGGACAGCCCCCTATGCTTTGGTCAGTACCACCGCTAGCTTGCAAGGCAAACTCGCCAGCATTCGCGCTACGCGCTGTTGCCCGACAGTTTTGCTAGCAAAACTGTCAGAGGTAAAACGAAGCCAGCTTCGTTTTATCGACTAGAACCAAACGCTTACAGATACTGGGATTGCCCAAACGAAGTTGTCGTTGTCGCCGTTGTCATCCTTATCCCATGAATAAGATTTTCCGCCAACGATTCCTGAACCGTCGTTTGTTACAAGACCGCAGTTGTTTGTTGCGCCCTGGAATCCAATACCGATAGAACCGTTGCTTCCAACAGACTTGTTAACTCCAACGAGGAAGCTGATTGCACCTTCATCTTTGTCTTTTCCGTATCCCTTCCAGTTTGAAAGTGCCTCAGAATCTGTTGTGTTAACACCTTTTCCGTTGCTCATATAGCGAACATCTGCAGCCAAGCTAAGACCGTCCATGATTGCATAGTCTACACCAGCACCAACAAAGAATACATTGTCAACTGCTTCATCATTTCTATATGTGCAGTCATCCTGATACTGGAGGTATCCGCCGTCTACAGAGAACTTCATCTGCTCTGAAACCTGGTAAGAAGCACCTGCTGTGAACGCCATCTTGAGGTAGTCAGGTCTGTAATCCTTATCTGCGATACCGAATCTTGCGCCAACTGTTACATAGAGGTTTTCAACTGCTGTAAGGTCAAATGCAACACCAATCTGTCCAGTTGTCATTACATCATCATTAGCCGCTACAGCTTTAACTGTATTCTGTTTATAAGATGGCGCTTCGCTTTTTGTGTCATCAAAAACCCAGTTTCCATCCTTATCTTCTTTGTTTCCAAGTGCCCATGTTTTTTTTGCAGCAGCGGCTTTAACTTTCTTCTGTGAGTAATCGCCAATATACTGTGCCTTGAATCTACCCACACCTTCAATTGTGTAGCCAAATCCAGCCTGAATATTCTTGTATACATCTTCAGCTTTTTCATAGCTAGAAGACATAGGAATAACTGCGAATGCGTGGAGTCCTTCGATTGGATCTGCTTCAAGCATCATACCCTTGCGCCAGATTCCGTCGAATGTGAGTCCTTCGCCGTCATAAGCCCAGTTGTAAGGTCTGAGCCAGTTCCATGAGCCGTAGCAGAAGTCGCCGCGGAGTCCGTTTGTAGGAGAGTCGAACTTACCTACAGAGATTTTTACCATGTCAACAGGCTTAACCCAGAGGTAAGCGTCGTCGCCCTGTCCAAGGCCGCTCTCAAAGTCGTTGTAAACGCCCATTACGAATCCGGCCTTTCCGTCCTCGGAAGTTCCGTTGATGTTGATTCTGGCTGTACGTGCGCCCCATCCCCATGAGTTCTCAACACCGGCGATGATGTCCTCGCCTGTTGAAGCTACTGGAGAAGCAAGAACGCGAAGCCATGCTCCGAATGTGATTTCTGCGAAAGCAGAAGTTGCTGTAAGTGCGGCAGCCGCTGCGACCGCGATAAGAGTCTTTTTCATCTCTTAGCCTCCTTATGTTTAAATCTTAGGGTTCCCCGGAGGAAATTTACTTTAACTTTTTAATGGAGCATCTGGTCAAGCCAGATAATGACAGGAAACGGTTCAAAAATGGCATATCTTCAAGCTAATAAACTGAACAAAACATCTTTTATATAGAAGAAAAGCGATTGCGTTATTGTTTTAGTCAAGCGTTTTGGTATATTATGAAACTGTTTGAACTGGATTATCCAGGAAGAATCCTAATCGCCTCCTTGGGACTTGAGCCCGCACATAAGAATAGGACTTTGGCTCGGCTATTTTCGGGCAGGATAGTCCCGTTTCAAACTTCAATCTTTAAACTCAAGGGGCAAATATGTACATAGTTGGAATCGATATAGCAAAAAAATCACATCAGGCGGCAATAATGAAGCCGGACGGAACTCTTGTGGGCAGATCTTTCAGATTTACAAATACAAAGCAAGGTTTCGAGTTTCTTATGGATAAGCTTTCGGCAGTAGATTCCAGCCTTGAAAATTTTGAATTCGGAATGGAAGCCACGGGACATTACTGGCTCAACTTGTACACTTGGCTTGCAGACAAACACGCAATTGTTCACGTAATAAATCCGCTCCAGTCAGACGCTCTTCGGAATCTCTACATCAGAAAAACAAAAACAGACTCCGTGGATGCAAAAATAATCGCGCAGGTAATCAGAATCGGGCAGTATTCAGAAACAAAACTTGCGGACGACCGTATGCTCATGATGCGCGACTTGTGCCGGCAGAGATTTTTTCTTGTGGATATGGTTGCGAACTTAAAGCGAAAAATAATTGTGATGATGGACAGAATTTTCCCGGAATACCAAGGCTTTTTTTCAGATACATTCGGAAAATCTTCCACTGCAATTCTCAAGCACTGCACAACTCCAGAAGAAATAACTTTGTTCGGGGAAGACAATCTTGCGCAGCTTCTTCAGGTGGCCTCCAACGGAAAATTTGGACTAAAAAAAGCCCAAGAACTTATAAGCCTTGCCCGTAACTCTTTTGCCGCCCGCCTTTCTTCAAAAACACTTTCGCTTCTTGTAAAGCAGATGATGGAGCAAATGGAGCTTCTTGAAAATCAGATTGAAATCCTTGAAAAGCACATATCGTCGCATTTTAAGTCGTTCGGAACAAAGATTACGCAGATTCCGGGAATTGGGCCAGTGCTTGGAGCTTCTATTTTAAGTGAAATTGGCGACATAAGCCGTTTTGCCAATCCTAAAAAATTGTGTGCTTATGCCGGAATAGATCCTTCGGTAAAGCAGTCCGGGCAGTTTTTGGGGAACGAAAACCACATGTCCAAGCGCGGTTCTGGCTACCTTAGAAGATGCCTTTGGATGGCTTCATTTGTTTCCGTAAACCACTGCCGTGAAATAACGATTGTTTACAAGTCGCAAGTTTCAAAAGGAAAAACGCATTTTCAGTCAATGGGCTTTGTCTGCCACAAGCTCCTCAACATAATCTACACAGTCTTAAAAAATGACATAGACTACAGCCCAATGCTCTGCATAAATCCAGCTATAACAGCAAGAACTTCTCGCCGCATAGCAAGAGCCGCCCTAAAAGCTCGATAATATATTACAATTACATATTTGAATAGATTGCCGTGTCAAGCACGGCAATGACAGTTGTTTATAAAAGAAATAATTAAAACACGAAAACAGGTACTTAATGCGGCAGCCCTAAGCGGTGCTGGGAAAGACAGGAGGTTTGGAGGGATGTAAGAAACGGCGATTACATCGCTTCGCTTACAAATTAGTTGGTTTTCCTCCCTCCATAGACTTTAGCGGCACGTAATGTTAAAATAAGTATATCTATGTACACACGAGATTTGCAGGAAATTCCTCCGTCATTTGTTCAGAACGGGCGGCCAGTGTTCGGAACGTTCCGGGGGCATCCTAAGCGTTTTGACATCCGCGGAGTCTACAGGCCTTATGGAGTGATTCCGCTTCCGACTTTTATAACAAACCTCCGCATAAAGAGCCGCCTTATATTTTCGTTTAATATTGGGGAATATATCGGGCGCATCAGTTTTATAGACGCAAAAATTGCTGGCTTTTCAGAAGTTGTGTTCTGGAATAAAAATACATCGCAGCGGTTTGCCTATCATTCGCTCATGGGTCCAAGAAAAAGGCTTATTCCGCATAGCCTTGAATCGGCTTCAACTTCAAACTACAGCAAAAGGCGTTACACAAGAATCAGCTGGAACAGGAAGCAAAACAGGCTTTCTGTTATATTCGACTTGAAAGGAGATTCTGTGCGTCCTTCCGCGCGTGGAGCTTTTTCCGCAGTGTTCAACGACAGCCAGTTTGCAGAGCTTACTTCTGTGCGCCCAAATCCTACTTTAAGGCGAAGCTACGCAAGCTACAGTTCTGTTCTTCCATTGCACGGTTCTCTTACACTTTCTTACAATAGCGGCGAAACTAAAACAATGTCAGAGTCTGACGGAGTTTGCTCTTTTGACATGACGCGCACTTACATGAAATTCCGTTCGCATGGAAAATCCGTGCTTGGATTTGGCGAAATCAATGGAAAGAAAATTGCGTTCAAGCTTGCTTCCGAATCGCATGAAAGCGTAGACACGGACAAATACAACTGCAATGTTCTTTTTTACGATGGAAAGGCAACGCCGCTTCCGCCTGTTGTTATTTCGCATTATTCAGGCATGGACAAAAAGTGGGTTATTCAAGACACGGAAAACATGGTTGACCTTACATTTACGCCTGTTTCAGTCTGCGTAAACAATGTGAATGCGTTTATTGTGCGCAGCGTGTACCATACGATATACGGCAACTTTGAAGGAACTCTAATTACTGCCAGCAGTGAAAAAGTTTCATTCAAATCTCTTGCAGGAATTTCCGAAAATTACTTGATACGTCTTTAAATTTTTGCAGTTCTTGAGGAGTATTTCAGTTTGAAGGCAAAATGGAGTATTTATGGAAAATGAGAACCGTCCAAAACGGACGCTTGAACCTGGCACGCTTGATAAAACCCGGAAAAATATCGGACCAATAGATGCAAATGAGGCTCTTTTTATGCAGAAAAAACTTGGCGGGGAAGTTCTCCGCGAAAAATTATCTCCAGCGGACTATTCAAATATGCCGGCAAACAGGAGAAGGCAGGATGTTGTGGTAAAAGCATCAGGAAGGTCTGCTTCGGATATTTCGTCTCAAAGCGCGTCGTTTGGCTCGTCATTTTCTTCGGCGGCTGTGGGCGGAATCAAGGCTTCTGTAAAGAAAATCCGCACAGACGAGGATTTGCCGGAAATTTCCGCGCATGATTTAAAACTTATGGACAAAACCATGATGGCTCCGGGCTGCGATATTAAGCCGGACTTCGGACTGTTCAATTTCTTCTATAGAATGTCCGCCAAAAACCGCGAGCGTGTGCAGAAAAAATTCGGTGAATACATTGTGCGCCGCCACGTTGACCACATTCAGTCTTTTATAGGCACAATAAAAACGTTTATTCAGATTTCCCCGGACGTATACAAAGCTAAAATTGCCACAGAGACAGATCTTAAGTTCAAGTTTCTTAGAACCGTGGGCAAGTGGACTCTCCGCGACATTAAGCTTTTGGCAATGGATGTTGAAAACGCTTCTGACTATCTTACAGTTCCCATGCTCATTCCTTTTGTGCGGGCGGTTTACAGACAGCTTCTTACCGTTTACTACATTGGCGAGCAGCAGGTTTCACTTTTAATAAAGGACATTTATACGGACCTTGCTGAATTCCCGAATGCGGACAAAGCAAAACTTCAGACTTTGGTAAAGCAGGGCGTAACAGAATGGCTTTACGTGCATGACCAGATTATCCAGGGAATGTATCCGCTTTTGATGAGAATGTCTTCCGATGAATTTGTTGAATTCCCGGATTTCTTTAAAGTCAAGATTGTGGAAATTCTAAAATTCTTGGGAATTTCAAAGTTCGATCTTCTTCTCCCTGAAAAAAAGAAAAAAGAAAAAAAACAGGAAGAAGCTCAAGAAAAGAAAAAGCAGGAAACCCATCATATTGCAGGCGAAAAAAATGAAATTGTAAACATGGGACTTAAAATTCTTGACCAGCTTTTTCCGCAGGCAGGATTTCTTCACTTGGAACGCCACCCGGACTTGTTCCCGTACTTTAATCCGATTTACAATTTTGAAGACGGATTCAATGTTATTGCGCCGGAAAATCCTTTGCAGGTAACAATTGTTCTTATTTTGATTATTGAGGATTTCCTAAAAGGCTGCCGGAACATAAAATTCAATATTGAAGCGGACGAAAAACTTGCAGTTTATCCAGACAAATTTGATTCTGCAATGGAAGACTGGGCTTCTTATTATGAAGATTTGTTTGCAAAAAAACTCGGCGACTACTTGCGTTCCTATGTAAATTCAATTTACTCGCAGAAGGAATATGCGCAAAGTAAATTCGGCAAGGAAAACTTAAACAATATTTTGTGGCGCATAAAATTTTACTTTCTTCCAAATTACAAGTTCAACGCTCCTGTTTTGCAGAAGCCAGTCAACGATGCAAAGTACAGACCGCTTGCCGCCCGCACCGACTACATGAGAAGTGTTCTTACAGCTCTTGTCCGCAGAATCGATGAAAATTCCGCTGGAAAGAAAACCGTGCTTGGCGTTTTGAATCCGTGGGATCGTTACACATTCGACTTGCCAAATGCTGTTTCAAAGAGAATTGATGTGCTTCTTGGCGCAAAAAGAGATGACGATGTTACTGCCGCTACAAATGCGAATCTTATAAAGTACACGCTTTGCACTGTTTCGGTCTTGGACTGGTGGATAAACAATCCTACAAGCCCGGCTTACGATGCGAATTCTTCCAAGCTTTACAGAATTTCAGAAGAAGACGGCGGACCTTTGTTTTCTGTTCCAGAGCGTTCAGATCAGAATCAGCTTTTTGCGGAAGGCGTAAAAAAGGCAATTGAAGCAAAACGCAGCAAATAGTCTGAACAATGTTATTGAAAAGTTATAGCAGATTCCCCGTGTCAACATTCGCCTTGCGGCGCACTGCACGAGAATGACAATTTATTTAATAAAAAGAGGTATTTATGGCACATTGCATTGTTCCTGCCGCAGAAGAAATTTTGGACAAGGAATTTCAAGTTTTAGATAAAGGCTTTGTCCGCATGGTTGACTATTACGGCAGCGACTCAAGAATTGTACAGGCAGCCCGCGTTTCCTATGGCGAAGGAACAAAAACTGTAAGCCAGGACGGAGCGTTGATAGATTATCTTTTGCGGCATCAGCACACTTCTCCATTTGAGCAGGTCATTTTTACATTCCATCTAAAAATGCCGATTTTTGTAGCGCGCCAGTGGGTTCGGCACAGAATGGGCAGAATGAATGAAGTTTCCGGCAGATACAGCATTATGAAAGATGAATTTTATGTTCCGGAAAATTCGTGCATTTCAAAGCAGTCAACAAATAACAAGCAGGGCCGCGGAGAAGTTTTTGAAGAGCAGCAGGCAAAAGAGTTTCAGGCTGAATTTATTGAAGGTCAGCAGAAAGCCTACGAAGTTTACAAAGGCATGGTTGAAAAAGGAATTGCAAGGGAAATCGCCCGCATAAATCTTCCGCTTGCATTGTACACGGAATTTTACTGGCAGATGGACTTGCACAATTTATTCCACTTTTTAAAGCTCAGGCTCGACAGCCACGCCCAGTATGAAATCCGCTTGTATGCAGAAAAAATTCTTGAGATTATAAAAACTGTTTGTCCAATGGCTGTAAGTTCTTTTGAAAATACAATGGAAAAAGCAGTTTCGTTTAACGGCGAAGAAATGGAAGCTTTGCGCAAAGTTTTGAATGGCGAAGAAAATCCAATTCAGGATGAAAAGAAACTGAAAAGATTCAACGAAAAAATCAAGACAGGCGTTCAGCTTTAAAATAAAAGAGGCTGTTCAAATTTTACTGAGCAGCCTTTTTTTCTTTACTCTATTATTTCTGCTTCAACTTCAGTTGGGGAAGATTTCCATTCTCTAAACGCAAAAATTATTCCAGAAATTAAAATCAGAACTCCGGCGACTCTTACAAGTTTTACGCCAAAATCAGCAGGAAGCATAAAAAGCAAAACTGCAATAAAAATTGAGCAAAAGGCTTCTGTTATGAACGGAGCGGAATTTTCAGTGCCGGCAACAAAAATGAATTCTGCAATCGCCGACAAAATCAAAAACACAGCCTGAATATAAAGAAAAATCCGCACAATTTTTTGAATCATGCTGAAAAATGCGAACGGAAGAATTACTGCGAGAATTCCAACTAAAATTCCTGCAATGCTTTTTATGATTACGGCGCGCTCAAAGTAAGGTGAAAGCGAAAATCTTTTCACTTTTAAAATAGAACTGATTCCGTTTACTATTGCGCCGATTCCAATAAGAATTACAATTGCCTCTATGCTTGACTGCGGATTTATAACAGCCAAAAGTCCGACAACTGCGCTTAAGATTCCTAAAAAAATTCTTGGATTCATACTCACTCCTAATAAAAATTGTTATATATATATTATAACATATTATTTATAATTTGCAAGATTGTGTCAAATTTAGTTCGCAATTTCATTCCTGAAAAAAGCCATAAATCCAT
>NZ_CAMCEC010000014.1 GCF_945873775.1 uncultured Treponema sp.
GCATTGCCCTTGAACACAACGTCGCTCCTGAACGCATTAAAACATTCTGTTTCAAGCTCGCCGATATGTCCGCCGTCAACAGTGTAAGCGCATTTTGACTTTAAAAGCTCAAGCGGAACTTTGTCCATGCCGTGCCCAGTTTCTTCATCCGGGGAAAAAATAATTTCAATCGCAGGATGTTTTAATTCCGGGTGACTCAAAAGATATTCAAGGCACGAAACAATTTCTGCAACACCGGCCTTGTCGTCCGCGCCAAGCAATGTTGTGCCGTCGCTCGTTATAATTGTTTCGCCATTTTTTGCAGCAAGAGAAAGCGCTGAATCTTTTTGCGGATCAAGTTCCGCGCCGCAAAGAATAATTTTTCCGCCTGAATAATTTTCGTAAATTTTTGGATTTACATTTTTCCCAGAAACTTCTTCAGAAGTATCTATATGCGCAAGAAGGCAAATTGAAGATTCCGCAGAACCGTTTGCAGGAAGAATTCCGTAAGTATAGCAATGCTCCGTTGTCTGAACATTTTCAAGTCCAAGCGACTTTAATTCATCGCGCAAAACAGAAGCCATTTCGTTCTGGCCAGAAGTGCTGGGCATAACTCCAGAATCAGCTTTTTCAGAATCGCTTTCGCTCCAAATTTTTACATATTTCAAAAACCGTTCAAGCAAAGGATTTTTTATATTTAATTTATCTTCCATAATAATTTTAAGTATACAAGTTACTTTTAAAAATTGCAATTTTCGCAAACAGCAGCTTCATTGTCATTTCCATGCTACGACATGGAAATCTGTTGTAAATTTACAACGGATTATCTGGTCAAGCCAGATAATGACTACAGCTTTTTATTTTTTCCGTGCAAGCAAAATTTTTTCAAGAAGCAAAAGAAGTTCCGGGTCATATTTAAATGAAACTTTTTTCAGCTCATCCAATGCTTTTTTTCTGGACAAAGATTTTTTATATCCGTCCTGACGCACAAGCGAAACATAATCTTCTGTCAAATGAATAAGGCGCGCCACATAAGGAATTTCATCTCCATTCAATCCGTCTGGAAATCCTGTTCCATTTTGATTTTCATGGTGAAAAAATGCCGCTTCCCAAAATATGTTTTTGTATTCATAAGGAACAAAGTCAAGCTGAAAAAGTCCTCTTGCGACATGAGTGCGCAAAAAGATTTCTTCCTTTCTGCTTAAAACTTCAGAATGAAAAAGCGACTGCTTGAATTCCAAATATCCAGCATCATAAACCATAGACGCCGCATAAAAAAGAATCCGTTCCAAAGGCTCTTTGTCTTTTAAAAGACTGTAGACAATCATGCTGACTTTTTTTGAATTCGATTTTCTGTTTGTATAAGAATCAATTACAGAGCCAAGAACAACGCATTGCCTTACAAGACTAAAAAGTTTCTTCCTAAGCTCAGGCTCAATTTTTTCCAAGTCCTTTGAAACAGGAAGATTCTTTAAATATCTTTTTGCTGAAATTCTTCTTTTAAAATGAAGGACAAGAGCAAAAATAATAAAAGCAAACAATGCGAAAACAGAAATTAAAAAAGCCGCCTTCACCAAAAACAAAACAAGAGATGTAGGAATTCCCGGAATCAGCTCCTGAATAAAAGGAATAATTTCTATCAGAACATCGTCATTTTCGCCCATTCAAAAGATTCTACCATGCGCAAAACGAATTTTCAACAAAACAAAAATGCCGCTTGCCTAGCAAAAATTTCACTGGGCAAACAGCATTAAAAATTTTCTAATTGAAATTCGCTAAATTAGAAAGAATAGCTCCAAGAAAGCGGAATTGAAATAAATGAGTCCCCGTCGCAAGTTTCATAATTCAAGCCGGCAGAGAATGTGTGGTTTCCGAAAGTATATGCAACATTAGGATTTACACCGATTACAGGTTCTGCTCCGTCTGAAGTTTTGTCAAACAAGAATTTTCCTGTAACATCTGCGCTCAAAGATTCTGAAAGCTCGTAGCCTACACAAGCCGCAAAGTACATATCGTATTCTGAATTTTTGTCATCTGTGTTGAAAAGTGTTTCAGCAGAAAAACTCAATGCGTCAAGAGAATATTCAACGGAAACATTGAAAAGGCTTTTTCCAAATACACCGAAATCTTCAGAAATGCTCAAGTCATCAATTCCAGAAGTATAAGCTTTTCCAACAACTTCATCATCTTCTACAATATCCTCTTCAGCCTTGCTATAAGCATAACCTGCGCGGATTACAAAATCCTGTTCTGCAAGCGGCTTTACCATTGCGTAAACACCAAAGCCACGGTTGTCGCTGTCTGCAACATTTGAAACTGCCGCTCCAATTGTGAACATTTCTTCAAATGCATATTCTGCGCCGAATCCAATGTTGAGATTTACAGTGTCATCATTTTCATCTTTTCTAGTGAAATAATTTACGTCATCCTCGCCGCCAAATGGAACTGTAACAGCAAGCTTAAGACCTTCAATTGGTGTTACAGCAACTGTGAATCCTTCTGAACCAAGATTTCCCAAAGCAACATTGTCATCATAAATCGGGAGGTAAGAACCTTCAAGCCAGACATCTTCATGGAATCCAAGAGCAACCATTTCAACTGGGCGGTATTCAACAAACCAGCTTACATCGTCCCAAGCAAAACCAAAATTCTTGTCGTTCCAGTCGTCAAGGATAAAAGTAACATCAAGCTCTGCGTCTACTTTTTCTGAAGTGAAAGTCGCAACAACATTTTCTTCAAGTCCGGCAAAGTCTTTTGTTGTTTCATCTTCACCATCATTGTAAACTTTTCCTTTTCTGATTGCTGTAACGTCAGAAGAAAGTTCGTTTGTGAATTCCACAGTCTGTGCAAATGCGGAAACAGAAAGTAAAGAGGCCGCAGCAAAAGCAACAGCACCCTTAAAATTGATTTTCATAGATACTCCTCGAACAAAAAGTTAAACAAAGCCAGATGTTATTAGCTTAAGCTAACTTTTGTTTACAAGGACTAACTTAAACAAAATCAGTTGTTTTGTCAATCTGAATTTTCAATAAAATTACTTTTTCCAGCCGTCATATTTTTCGCATTCAAGGATTTTTTTCGCATTTGCCACACGTTCCGCGGAAGGACTTTCTGTATCTTTTAAAACGTAGTCAATGCCAAGGTCCTTGTATTTCATTGCGCCAAGTCCGTGGTAAGGAAGAATTTCCACACGCTGAACATTCGAAAGTGTGCGGATAAAATCTCTTGTGCGCAAAAGATATTCATCATTGTCTGTAATGCCCGGAACAAGAACATGGCGAATCCAGATTGGCTTTTTTATTTCGTCAAGATAGCGGAACATTTCAATTATATTTTTTCCAGTGCGACCGGTAAGCTTTATATGTTCCTCTTCATCAATGTGCTTAATGTCCATCAGAAGAATGTCTGTAACTTCCATAAGCTTTTTGAATTTCTCAAACCAGTCGCCTTCTTTTGTGAACGGACCACCGGCAGTGTCGATGCAAGTGTTGACTCCTTTTTCCTTTGCCTTTGTAAAAAGCTCAAGCAAAAAATCAAGCTGCATTAAAGGCTCTCCGCCAGAAACCGTGATTCCGCCTTTTGCGCCCCAATAAGCCTTGCAGCTCAAAGCTTCATTTAAAAGCTCATCCGCAGTGTAAAGCTTGCCCTTTGCCATGTCCCAAGTGTCCGGGTTGTGGCAATATTTGCATCTTAAAGGGCAGCCTGAAAAAAAGATTATAAAGCGAACACCAGGTCCGTCCACAGAACCAAAAGATTCCAGCTGATGAATATATCCTTGCATATTACTCCTTCCGCAGTCCAACCTGCGGCAGTCTAGTTTATTTAATTATTGGAAAGAGTTTAGCATTTATCAAGCGGCATGTCAGCGGCAAAAAAAAAGCCCCGGAACTTTTCCGGGGGCAAAGGCTAAGCTAATTATGCAAAGAAACTATTTCTTTATAAAAACTTCATTATCCTCTTCGGCATCACCAAGCAACGTTAAAACAGTGCCGTTAATTGTAGCATAACCTTCAGCCTCTGAAGCAGGACAATCAACAAGACCGTTTGTTTTTTCATCAAAAATCTTTTTTATTGTCATCTTTATTTTACCGTCTTTAGTAGTGTCGCCAGAATAAGTGCCTGTAGCTCCTACCATAGTTACTTTGTTCATTGTAGCTTCCAATTTAAATGTGCTATCATCATAGAAATAAACAGTTTCTGTAGCACCATCTTCTGCGCTATACCACGCTGTAACAACGCTTGGATCGTCGTCATCATCGTCATCTTTGCAGCCTACAAATGCAAGCGCAAGAACCATAGCTGCCAATACAGCTGAAATTTTAGCAAACTTTCTCATAAGTTCACTCCTTAAAATAAATAGATTTCACTGAAAAAATTCAGCAACTCCTAGTGTACCCCCCCCCGGGATTTGTCAAGTACTTTTATAAATTTTCGCTGATTTTTTTAGCTAACTCATTTTTCCCTTCCCTCCGATTTATAGACTGAAAAAAAGCGATGTAGTATGATGAAAACCATGGAAACACCCAAAAAGCCGGATTATGCGGTTCTGAGCAGCTGCGGAAAATACACATCTTTCACTTTTAAAAACCACAGCATAAGATTCAGAACCTCAGCCGCGCTGAAAAAATACACAGAAGTCAAAAAATGGGATTCAGGCTATCTTGTTGTGACCGCGGACTACAAAAAACTCGGTATCACAGAAGAATACATCGACCTGATTCCAATTCTGAAAGATTTGCATTTTAATGAAAAAGAATTTCTAGCCCCGATAAAGGAAGTGAAAATTGAATACTGAAAAAATCAAGGAACTGGCAGACAACGCGGAAGTAATCATCTGCAGATACGCATTCTCAAAATGTGAAAACGGATTCTACAAAAAATAAAAAAGGAACAGAATATGAAATTCATCTCGTGGAACGTGAACGGACTTCGCGCCGTGATGGGAAAAAACTTTATGGAAGCGTTCGGCTCGCTCGACGCGGATTTTTTCTGCCTTCAGGAGACAAAGCTTCAGGCCGGGCAGATTCAGATGAAACTCTCAGGCTATCACCAGTTCTGGAACTACGCCGAGAAAAAAGGCTACTCAGGAACCGCGATTTTCGCAAAGCACGAGCCTATTTCCGCAAGCTACGGAATCGGAATCGCTGAGCACGACACGGAAGGCCGCGTAATCACGCTTGAATACGAAAAATTTTTCCTTGTGACGGTCTACACGCCGAATTCGCAGGACGAACTTAAACGACTTGAATACAGAATGAAATGGGAAGACGACTTCCGCGCATATCTTAAAACGCTCGCGCAAAAAAAAGGCGTGATTGTGTGCGGAGACATGAACGTTGCCCACGAGGAAATCGACATCAAAAATCCCAAGACAAACCGCCGCAACGCTGGATTCACGGACGAGGAGCGAGGAAAAATGACAGAGCTGCTTTCGTCAGGATTCACGGACAGCTTCCGCCACTTCTACCCAGACACCGCCGAAGTCTACAGCTGGTGGTCGTACAGATTCCACGCCCGCGAGCGCAACACAGGCTGGCGAATCGACTATTTTCTCGTTTCAGACAGCATAAAAGACAAGATGACCGGCGCGAAAATCCACACGGAAATTCTTGGAAGCGACCATTGCCCTGTTGAACTGGACGCAGAATTCTGATACGGAAAATATTATGAAAAAATTCAGTTTTATTTTTTTAGCGACATTTTTTGTTTCATGCGCATCAATTCCAAACAATCTTGAGCAGTCCTTAAACCATTCTTTTAAAGACGGAATCTATTACTATACTTATGAGCACACAATGGAAAGCTACGATTTCATTTCGCCGGAAATAGAATACAACATAAACATAGACAGAAAAGGATACGGGCAAGCTGTATTCGTAAAGGAATCACAGTTCTTTGAGCCTGAACTAAATTTTATCATACAAGTAAACGACGACTTGACTCTATCAAGCCCGGACAATCCTTCGCTAAACGGGTATGCAGAAAAAGACGGAAGAATGCATTTCCGTATGCTACTTGAAGAAAACGGCACAACATATCTTTTGACACAACATTGCCTTCTTCTTTGGCACGGAACAGGAGCAGAATCCCTATTCAGTTCCTATGATGGAAAATATAAACTTAAAGACAAGTCGGGAAACGAAATAGAAATAGAAGTTGCAAAAGGTGTTTACAAAGGAGGTTTTTCAGGAGTTATAAACGCCGATGGAACATTCTATAACGGATACAGCCAAACAATAAAAATTTCAATGGGACAAATGATAACTTCAAACACATCAATAGAATCTGAATCAAGAGGTGTCTTTTCGCCGGGCGGAGGACTTGACCTGAAATCTTTAACAACAACTGGCAGCGGATACGGAAGCAGCCAAAATCAGAGTATATTCTCCACTGTAAATTCTATTTCAGCTCATACAGAAACTGCACAGTCAGTTCTTTGGAAACCTGCAAAAACAGGATACGCAGTCTATTATCCAGACAAAAATATTCCCAAATGGTATGAGTTTGGAATAAAAAAAGACAATGATTATTATTATGCCTGCGGAACAAAACAAAAAGGAGACAAAGAAACTGCAATTCAGCTTGCAAAAATTTATGCGTTAAGCGAACTCTCTTCCATTTCGTCTTTAGAAATTTCTTCACAGACTATAGCTTCTGCCAAGGCATCGCAGTCAGATGAAAAAAGCGAGCATATAAAAAATATTACACAGCATACAGACACTGCAACAAGCTCGCAGCTTCCTTACGAAATAGTAAATGAGTTTTATGACACTTCAGCATGCAAAGCATATATAAAAATCCGTGTTCCAAGAAATGCAATTGAAAACAGATAGATGCCATACTAGAATTTAAATCAATTTCAGCAAGAAACAAAAAAGCCGCCTTTGGAAAACCAAAAGCGGCCGTTTTTTATGCAGTCTTAAAAGTCAGCATTAGAGGCTTGCGTGGCAAGTGCGGGCAATAACATCGTCCTGCTGTTCCTTTGTAAGGTTGATAAAGCGAACTGCATAACCAGAAACGCGAACTGTGAAGTTTGCATATTCCGGCTTGTCTGGATGAGCCTGGCAGTCCTTGAGTTTTTCAACTCCGAATACGTTAACGTTCAAGTGATGCGCACCCTGATCAAAGTATCCGTCCAAAACGTTTACAAGGTTAGAAATACGCTCGTTCTCGTCATGTCCAAGAGCGTTCGGGTTGATTGTCTGTGTATTTGAAATTCCGTCCAAAGCATATTTGTAAGGAACTTTTGCAACAGAGTTCAAAGACTTGATAAGCCCCTTTGTTTCTGCTCCGTAAGAAGGGTTAGCTCCAGGAGAGAATGGCTCGCCAGCTTTGCGTCCGTCTGGAAGAGCGCCAGTTGCTTTTCCGTATACAACGTTTGAAGTAATTGTAAGGATAGAAGTTGTAGGCTCTGCATCGCGGTATGTGTGGTTCTTTTCAATCTTTGACATAAATGTCTTAAGAAGCCATGTCGCAATTTCGTCCGCGCGGTCATCATCCTGTCCGTAGCGTGGGAAGTCGCCTTCAATTTCGAAGTCCTTTGCAAGTCCGCTTTCATCACGGATTACTTTTACCTTTGCATACTTGATTGCAGAAAGTGAGTCAACTACGTGGCTGAATCCTGCGATTCCAGTTGCAAATGTTCTCTTAAGATATGTATCTTCAAGAGAAAGCTCGGCAGCTTCGTAGTAGTACTTGTCGTGCATATAATGGATTGCGTTCAATGTGTTTACATAGAGACTTGCAAGCCATTCAAGCATAGCATCGTACTTGCGCATAACTTCGTCATAATCAAGGTAATCAGAAGTGATTGGAGCGAATTCCGGACCAACCTGAACTCCCGGTGTAAGTCCTGCAGGCTCGTCTTTTCCACCGTTGATAGCGTAAAGGAGAGCTTTTGCAAGGTTTGCGCGCGCACCAAAGAACTGCATCTCTTTTCCTGTCTGAGTTGCAGAAACACAGCAGCAGATTGAGTAGTCGTCTCCCCAGATTGGGCGCATTACATCATCGTTTTCATACTGAATTGAAGATGTGTCGATAGAAATCTTTGCAGCATAGCGGCGGAAGTTTTCTGGAAGTCTCTTTGAATAGAGAACTGTCATGTTTGGCTCTGGACTTGGTCCCATGTTTTCCAATGTGTGGAGGAAGCGGTAGTCGTTCTTTGTAACCATATCGCGTCCGTCCTGTCCAAGACCTGCAACTTCCAATGTAGCCCAAATCGGGTCGCCAGAGAAAAGCTGGTTGTAAGATTCAATACGTGCAAAGCGAACCATGCGGAACTTCATAACGATGTGGTCAACAAGTTCCTGTGCTTTTTCTTCTGTAAGAATTCCTTTTTTCAAGTCGCGCTCAATGTAGCAGTCAAGGAATGTTGAAATGCGTCCTACAGACATTGCGGCGCCGTTCTGTGTCTTGATTGCGGCAAGATAACCAAAGTAAAGCCACTGGAAAGCTTCTTTTGCGTTCTTTGCAGGATTTGAAATATCATATCCGTAAATCGCAGCCATTGCCTTGATTCCCTTGAGTGCCTTAATCTGCTCAGAAATTTCTTCACGGAGGCGGATAACATCATCTGTCATTGTGCCGTTTCCGCAGTTAGCCTTGTCCTGTTCCTTGCACTGGATAAGATAGTCAATACCATAAAGAGCAACACGGCGGTAGTCTCCTACGATGCGTCCGCGTCCATAAGTATCAGGCAAACCAGTAAGAATGTGAGCCTTGCGTGCTTTTCTGATTTCTGGAGTATAAACTTCAAATACAGCGTCTGAGTGAGTCTTGTGATATTCTGTGAAAACTCTGTGAAGCTCTGGATTTGGCTTGTAGCCGTACATTTCAAGGCACTGCTCAGCCATTCTGATTCCGCCGTAAGGCATAAATGCTCTTTTAAGAGGCTTGTCTGTCTGAAGACCTACAACCTGCTCAAGATCTTTTCCTTCCGGGCAGATATATCCAGCCTGATGAGATGTAAGGCTAGTAACAACGTCTGTATCCAAATCAAGAACGCCTGATCTTTCCTTTCCGTCAAGACCAACACATTTCTTATTATGCTCAGCTTTCTGTAACTTCTGGAGCTCATCGAACAACTTGCTTGTGGCAGCTGTAGGTCCAGCCAAGAATGACTCATCTCCGCTATACTGAGTATAGTTAGCCTGAATAAAATCGCGAACATTGACTTCGCTTGTCCACAAACCTTTTGGGTTAAAACCTTCCCATTCAGCTCTCATGTTCATTTCAAAACCTCTTTGCATTGAAAAATTCAACTATAATAACTGGAAGCATTATAGACCATTGCTTTTTTTTATGCAATTGCCAAAAATGACAGTCCAATTCCCGATTTAATAATTTGTAATTATTACAATTATGATTATAATACAATTATAAAAAATATCAAGTGATTTACAAAAAAAATATAAATTATTCTAAAAAATACCAACTTTCTTCTATATTATAAGGATAAATAAACAAAATTAGAAAAGTTTTAATAAAAAAATATTGTCGATTTTTATAATTTTTAGTATCTTTATTTACAATAAAATAAAATTTTTAAGCTGTCTTTAGATTTTTCAAGACAGTCAATAAAAATAGGAGTTAGAATCATGGCTAAACAGTTAGTTTACAGCGAAGATGCACGCAAAAAAATGCTGAGCGGAGTTGAGCAGATTGCCCGCGCAGTAAAAGTAACATTAGGACCTTGCGGACGCTTGGTTATGCTTGACAAAAAATACGGCGCACCAACAATCACAAAAGACGGTGTTTCAGTTGCAAAAGAAATCGAGCTTAAAGATCCATTTGAAAACATGGGAGCACAGCTTGTACGCGAAGTTTCCTCAAAGACAAACGATGTAGCTGGAGACGGAACAACAACAGCAACAGTTCTTGCCTATGCAATTGTACGCGAAGGACTCAAGGCAGTTTCAGCAGGAATGACGCCTATTGAAATCAAACGCGGAATCGACAAGGCAACAGCAATCGCCGTTGAAGAAGTAAAAAAGAACAGCCGCGCAGTAAAAGGCAACGAAGATATTACTCACGTAGCGACAATTTCTGCAAACAACGACCCGGAAATTGGTAAAATCCTTGCAGACGCAATTGAAAAAGTCGGAAAAGACGGCGTTATCACGGTTGAAGAATCCAAGAACATGGACACAACTGTAAAAACTGTAGAAGGAATGCAGTTTGACCGCGGATATATTTCTTCTTACTTTGTAAATGACCGAGAGCGCATGGAAGTAAACTACAACGACGCTTACGTCCTCATTTATGATGAAAAAATCAGCACAATGAAAGACCTTCTTCCTGTTCTTGAAAAAGTTGCACAGACAGGAAAGCCTTTAATCATCATTTCCGAAGACCTTGACGGTGAAGCTCTTGCAACTTTGGTTGTAAACTCAATCCGCGGAACTCTCAAATGCTGCGCGGTAAAAGCACCTGGATTCGGCGACAGAAGAAAGGAAATGCTTCAGGACATCGCAATCCTCACAGGCGGAAAAGTAATCACAAAAGATTTGGGACTTAAGCTTGAATCAACAGAACTTGCAGATCTTGGACAGGTAAAATCTGTAAAAATCGACAAGGACAACACAACCTTAGTTGACGGCGCTGGAGACAAAAAGGCAATCGCTGACCGTGTTGCAGAAATCAAGAATCAGATTAAAAAATCAACTTCTGACTATGACAAGGAAAAGCTCAAGGAACGCCTTGCAAAACTTTCTGGCGGCGTAGCTGTAATCAACATCGGCGCAATCACAGAAACAGAAATGAAAGAAAAGAAATTCCGTGTTGAAGATACTCTTGCAGCAACAAGAGCAGCTTTGGAAGAAGGAATTGTTTCAGGCGGCGGACTTGCACTCATCGAAGCAAGCAAAGTTCTTGACGCAGAAAAAGAAAATCTCACTGGAGACGAAAAAGTTGGTTTCCAGATTATAAAGAGAGCCTTGGAAGAACCTATCCGCCAGATTGCAGAAAATGCAGGAGTAGACGGAGCTGTAATTGCTGACAAAGCAAAGGCAGAAAAGAAAGGCGTTGGATACAATGCCGCTACAGGCGAATGGGTAGACATGATGGAAGCTGGAATCATCGACCCGGCAAAGGTTACAAGATGCGCTCTCCAGAATGCCGCTTCTGTAGCTGGAATGCTGCTCACAACAGAATGCGCTATCACAGATATTCCTGAACCTCCAGCACCAGCTGCTCCACAGGCGAGCATGGATGGAATGGGCGGAATGTACTAATAGCAATTCCAAACTTTAGCCAAGCTAAAAAATGCGGCTGCGACCAATAAACGGTTGCGGCCGTTTTTTGTTTTAAATAAACCAGATTTCGTGATAGAATATAATATTATAAATTACTCATATTTTTCTGGAGAACGGACTATGCAGACAGCCACAAAAACACCTTGGGATTTTTTAAGCAAATACAAAGACATCGACTTTTCAGGGGAATGGCCAACAGTTCCCGAAATGTTTTTTATAACGGCAAAGCGGTTTCCAGAAAGACCTTGCTTTACAGATTTTGAAGGCGAAGGCGGCTCAAAAAATACACTTTTATATTCGCAGGTAGAACAAAAAGTAAAAGCCCTTGCTTCCTGGTTTACAGAAAACAGAATCCAAAAAGGAGACAGAATCGCAGTAAGCGGAAAAAACTCTCCACAATGGGGACTTGTATTCCTCGCGTCTCTTGCCGCCGGAGCTACAATCTGTCCTATAGATTACGCTCTCCATGAAGAGGAAATCAAAAATCTTTTGAACACAGCCAAGCCAAAATTCTTTTTTGTTGATGAAGAAAAGTTTCCAACCTTTGACGCACAAAATGCTGAATACAAAGTTTATTCGCTCAGCCCTAAGTTTCCAGAAAAATACGTTTACAGCTTAAAGCCCAATTCAATTGAACATGAATTCCGAAGCGCAAAAGAAGATGATCTTGCGGCAATTCTTTTTACAAGCGGAACAACAGGAAATCCAAAAGGCGTAATGCTCACCCACAAAAATCTTGTAAGCGATGCATATATCGCGCAGACCCGCATGGACATTTTTTCAACTGATGTTTTTTACGCGCTCCTTCCGATTCATCACGCTTACACAATGCAGGCGGTTTTCATAGAAAGTCTTTCCGTAGGAGCTGAAATCGTATTCGGAAAAAGCATGGCTGTTTCCCGGCTAATGAAAGAACTTCGCGAAGGACAAATCACAATGCTGCTTGGTGTTCCGCTTTTGTTCAATAAGCTGCTCGCAGGAATAATGAAAGGAATCAAGGCGAAAGGCCCGCTTGTAAACGGCGCAATCCATGCCATGATGTGGATTTCCTACATAATAAAAAAAGTTTTCAAAGTAAATCCCGGCAAGACACTTTTTAAAAGCGTGCTAAAACAAGCAAATATTCAGTCGCTAAGAATTGCAATCTGTGGCGGCGGACCTCTTGCTTCAAGCGTATTTAAAATCTACAACGAAATGGGAATTGACTTTGTGCAAGGCTACGGACTTACAGAGACAAGCCCGATTATCGCATTGAACCCAATAAGCCGCTTTAAAATTGAAAGCGTCGGCCAGTATTTCTTTCCGTATATGGAAATGAAAATTCTTGAGCCTTCCGCAGACGGAATCGGAGAAGTAGCGGTAAAAGGCCCGATGGTTTTTAAAGGCTACTACAACATGGAAGAAGAAACCGCAAAAGTTTTTACTCCAGACGGATTCTTTAAAACCGGCGATCTTGGAAATCTAGACAGCGAAGGCTACCTTATTCTTGCAGGGCGCGTAAAAAACATGATTGTTACAGAAGGCGGAAAAAACGTCTACCCGGAAGAAATTGAAAACGCATTCCAGCTTTTTACAGACATAGCGCAAATCACAGTGCGCGGCTACATTGCAGACAAAGCAACAAAAAGCGAGCAAATCGAAGCTCTCGTCTATGCCAGCGACGACCTTTTTTCAAGACTGAACATAAACAGAGAATCCTCTCCGCTAGACAAATCTGTAAAATCAGAAATTGAAAAAATAATTTCAAAAGTAAACAAGGAGCTTCAGCCTTATGCCCGCATCTCAAAAATCACAATGCTCGAACAGCCCCTAGAAATGACCACCACCCAAAAAGTAAAACGAGGAAAAATATCTAGCAATGAATAAAAGCATCTTATATCATGCAAGCGGAGAAATTGTACAGTTTCCAGAAATCCGAAAAAGTTTATACACAAAAGATTTTTCATGGGGATTTTATTGCACAAACAACTGGAAGCAAGCCGTCCGCTGGGCAAACAGAAACAATGAAAAGCCTGTAATCAATTTTTTTGATTATACTGCCGATGAATCTCTTTCAATTTTAAAATTCGATGAAATGAATGACGAATGGCTTGAATTCATTGCCCATTGCCGAAGCGGAAAAACTCACAATTACGATATTGTCGAAGGTCCGATGGCAAACGACACAGTATGGAATTATGTAAACGATTTTATTAAAGGCACAATTACAAAAAAACAATTTTGGGCACTTGCAGAATTCAAGCACCCTACACATCAAATAAGTTTCCACACATTATCAGCATTAAACTGTCTTAATTTCAAAAAAAGCGAGATTGTATATGACCGAAGAACAGAGGAATGATTTTTTTTATGTTTGCGCGCTGATTGAATTTATTGCCCGAAGAACAAAAAACCGCCGCGGAGCTGTTGTAAATGCGCTTGGTAAAAAAGGCGTGCACAAACAGCTCTATGCCGCGCCTGTAAATCACTGCCTTTCATTTGAGCAAGTAAGCGATGAAATAATCCGGGACTACAAAATCCAAAACGGCGACTTTGAAACTGTAAAAAACTGCAAGTACACACTGCCAGGATTTCAGGACATAGGAAAACTTTACTGCATAATGATTGAAGACTTAGCCGTTCCGGGAACAGAAGAAGAAACTTTAATCAAGCTGTTCAATTCATTTATAAGCGACCAAATCTCAAACTTCAACACAGACCTCTACTACCAGAACCCAAGCTATCTTGAAGAATCCTACAAGGCAGGACGGCTGCTGGAATAAAATATAATTCCTACGCAAGCTTTTACAGACAAAAAAGCCGTGCCAGATTTTGCATTTAAATGCATTTTCCTGCACGGCTCTTGTTTTTAGATTTTTATTAAAAAGCTAAATATTATTAATTTCGAGTTTTGATAAGAACAGTAATTTAACTGTCATTCCCGTGCTACGACACTGCGATGTTTACGCAGTAAACTCGGTCAGGAATCTGTTGGAAATTCTCAATAGATTATCGGGTCAAGCCCGATAATGACATTAAGTCATAAAACTCGAAGTTTAGGCTAAATGAGATTATTTTTCTCCCTGATAATTTGGATCTTCATAAAAGGAATGAATCCAGCTTGAAAGATCTCTTTCCCAGTCCATCATTGCCATATAGCCATCATAATCATCATATATTTTTTCTGTGGCTTTAGCTTTAATAGATGTATTAAAAAGCTCATACGCTCTCTTAAAATCTTCTTTCTTTAGAGCTTTTTCTGCGTTATCATTTTTCTTTGCCATTTCCTGAAGATAAGGCTCATTTGGAATTTTGGCTGGTCTTTTTGATTTATAGTTCTTTATATTGCGTGGACCTGTTTCAACATTAGTATTAAAACCAGGCAAGTTAGGCATATCTTCTTTTCCAGCTGATTCAGTTGTCTGCTGTGAATTGTTCTTTCCGCCCACTCTTCTTTCAATTCCTTTTACAAGGCCTTTCCATTTCTGGGCAAAACAAGTAGAGGCAGCAACCATAAGCAAAACCAATAAGACCTTTGATTTTCTTGATAATTTCATATTTACTCCTTCTAATAAAGTGCGAATATTATACCACCAGCACAGTGAATTGGCAAAACAACACTAAACAGTTTATTTTAGAACATAAATTGCCTTGCCAGTAACATTCTGCGCAGAATCAGCAACAAAGACATTGCCGACAAATGAGCCTCCTGAATTTGATTTAGAAATGCTTTCCAGAATAATTCCATTGGCTCCAATTTTTCCGGCCTGCTTTTTCAGTTCTGCAATCGCATAATTCAAACTGCCCTGATCTGTAAAACCTGAATCACTAGAAGCAGAAACAATTCCAATGACTTCATAATCTTCTGGAGGCTCTGTATATATAGAAATCCTGTCAGGATTTACATAAGGTCTCTTTTTGCCAGTAACAAAAGACGTTCCACTTGCACAAGAAAATAATATAAAACAAATAAACAGCAAAGTAAAAAGTGAAATCAGTTTTTTCATAGTCAGAAACTTCTTGAAACTAAAAAATCTTGAATTCAGCCTTTTCCTCTTTTCCGTTACGGATATATTTTATTTCCACAGAATCATCTGCAGACAATTTTGAAGTAACAGAACGATAAGTATCAACATTAAGAATATTTTCGCCGTTGATTTCAATAATCACATCGCCTCTTGAAAGATTAGCGAAAAAAGCCGGAGAGTTTTCATATACAACATCCACACATATACCTGTATTTCTTTGAAGCTTTATTCTATCTGCCGAATCAAGATCTCTAAATTCAATTCCTATTTTAGGAACTTTTATATAAGACTGATTATAAGGAACAAAGAAATAAACATCATAATTATAACGATTAACAGAATATGAATTTGCAATATATGATGTTGTGTTATAAGAATGCATATATCCATTAGAATCAGTATAATAATGATTATTTATTAATGGTACAGAATAAATTCCATTTCTTGTATCTGTATATTTTTTACTATAAATTGCAACTCTTGCGCCTTTTTGTTTGCAAAAATAAGTGATTTCATTCTGTAAGCAATCTTCTCCCCCTGCTCCATTTTCATCAGGACCATTCCAAGCAGAATATCCTATAACCTGAAAATAGTTTGAACGCATAAAATACAAATCCGACTGAATATCATCTGAACAAAAAACTTTAGGTGTTTCATTTTCAGCAAGTCTACACTCTTCAGGAACAGATTCTATTGGTTGCAGTTCTGTGTAAAACTTAGCAACACTAGTTGTTGAGACACAACTAATCAACAGCATTACATTAAGCAAAAAAATTAAATCTACAAATATTGTCTTTTTCATTTTTAATCCCCTTGAACATCATATCATATTTTTTTGAATTCATTAAGTCTTAACAGAATCTCTTCGTTAGTCATAATTCGATTCTCATTGACATTTGCTTTTACAAACCAATCTGGAATGGATTCTCCTTGGCTTATATTTCCCATGCATAAAAGAGACTCTTTATCTTCTGAAATATAACTGAAAAAACAATTCTGACATTTGGAAAATCTTACGTCGAACATTTTTGCAATTCTGTTGACGATAACGCCGCACTTCATCGGGCATTGTTGTACAATTCCGCTTTTAATAAACTTTCGAATTCCTTTTGCTTTTATCAGCTCTTTTTTGTATTCCAAAGTCATTTTGGCAATTGTATCATCATAAATCACCCGAATATTCTTCGTGTCGTAAATTGCATTTTTTATGTCATCTTTGTTTTCATATTTTATTTTTGACAAATCGATTTCAAATGTTGTGAGTTTCTTATTCAAAATCTTACCAAATTTTACATTATCAACCGCATGAGTAACAAAAATTTCAATAGCAATTTTGTCTTCACCACAAACAGCAAGAATATCAGGAATTATTTCCCCTAAATTTGATTCAAGTAAAATTTCATCCGCATGGATGAATTCAAGCTGTCCGTTCTTGTTTATTGAAGGCACACACCTTTCTTCTGCGATAATTTCTTTTGCAAGAATATGAAGTGCAGTCTGAGAGCAGTTTATGCTGTCGTTTCCGGTTGCGTGCGCAAAGTGATGGACTTTTATTTTGCCGTTGTTCTTTGCGACAAGCTCGCCGCCACATTCCTTGCAGAAACAGCAGCACTGTTTTCCGTTCGGAACTTCATCGATATATACATTTTTTCCGGCTTTATTCACAGCCATCAGGATATAGTTTTTGTTCATTATATTTTCCCCTCATCGTGCCAGATTCTCGCCATTCCGTGATAGAATGTCGGGATTTCCCATTTTTCGGTCTGCTCGATTTTTGGTTCCTTTATGAATTCCAAAAGTTTCAACGAAGCGTCCTGCTTCGCCTGCTTTTTTGACGCGTTGTCGGCTTCAAATGTTCCGTAGCCTTCGAGAATCGCCTTGCAGTTCCAGATTGGATTTCCGTTCTTGTCGTGGTATTCGTTGAATTCGTAGCGCACTTCCATAATCACTTTTTTCTGGAATAGCTCGTGAAGCGTGCTTGCCGGATTTGTGTAGTCAAGATTCTGGAACTGCCGTTTTATTTCTTCCTGAATAAGAAACTGATAGGCTTTTTTTTCTGCGTCAAGTTTTGCCTGGGCGATTCCGTCGCCAATTCCTGTGAATTTATTTTCTCCAACTTGGATTCCGTATTCATGTTTCCCGGTTTTAGGATTTTTTGATGTGCTTCCAAAGCCGCCAAATCCGATTCCCATATTGAAAAGATTGTCCGATTGCCAGTCTTCAGGATTGTCTGTCTGCCATGCGAAAGGACGATAGCAAGGCTCTCCGAATCCAAGCCGGTGAGATTTTTCCTTGACAAGCAAAGCAAGGTAGCCGTTCGTTGTTTCCATATCCAGCATTGTCCGGCAGACTTTTTCAAGATTTTCGTAGTTCCAGTCGCAGTCAGCGGCAACCGCCCCGATTATCGCCTCGAATAAATCTTCGTTTACGGACTTGCTTTTGTACACTTCATTTTTTTCATCGCTTTTTCCAAGATATAGAAACTTTGAAAACCCGATATTGTACATGCAGCGCGCAAGACTTTCCTTACTTACTAGAATCGATTTCAGTTTTGTAAGCTCGCCCTCGTTTTTTTCCGAGACAAGCTCATTGTTGAGAATTCTTGAAAATCTTTTGTACATCATCTTCGTAACAAAAAAATCAAGAATTTCGTCTCCGTAGAATTCAAGAACCTCGTTGTTCTGAACTTCCGGATGCTCCTCCGAATAAGACTTGCGCGTGAATGCCTGCTCAAGCAGCTGCAAATTTTTAAACTGATAGTAGATGCTGCTCTGGACAAAGTCGATGTCCTGTCTGTTCATAAAATACTCCTAAAAAAGAATTTAGGCACAATAATCCTGTCTGCATGAGAAAATAAAAATGTTTGAATAATTAGGATTTAAGAAAACTGGAAATAAGAGAACTAAGAAGAATCTGTTTGCTACGCTTAACTTGCATCAAGACATGACAACCAAACTGATTTTAGAACAAGTATTTTCTGTTTTGCTTGTGCCTATGATTTGTATTCTATGCGAAAATCGGGGATTGTCAAGGAGAAAATGTACAAAAACAAAAAACTATTTCTTAAAAATTCTTGTCTTTTGTTTTTGTACAAGTTCTTCTCCCTTATCTCAAACCAAAATAACAGAACGCGGCTACCCATAAGCTTATTTTTTCCAGCTGTTCTGAATCTGTAATTTCCTCGGATATTGTTTTGCCATCGGAAGAACGATATTCAACATTAACCTTTTTTGCGAAACAAAAATCTTCAATTGCCATGTTTTCTTCACCCCATAGGTTATATGAATAAGCATTGTATTCGCTGTTATAGGAAATTTCATTTTCAACAATTGTTTCTTCGCCTGTTTCTTTTGTAATGCTCAGCCTAAAAAATCCTGCGTTTTCATCGCCTGATTTGCAGTTTTTAATTATCAAATAATAATATCCTTCGTCTCCTTTTAGAAAAAAAGTTCCTGAACCGGACAAGTCAAAATCTGCAAGTTCCGGGTAATGAAAATGAAAAAAATCAGCCACAGAAAATGAGCTCATGGTTTCATCCTGAAAGTAAAAATCTATTTTATCTAACCGGTATTCATTTTTTCCTAAAAATGAGTCTGTCAAACTTACCTCATAACAATCTCCAGGAATCAAATCGAGCTTAACAAGCAAACTTGTATAATCAGGATTTCCTGTGCTGAAAAAAAATATTTCCGCCTGCGTGATTTTTTTTGCAGAAATATTGGCGAATTTCAAATATGGAGAAGAATACTTGCCTTTTTTTAAACAATAATTTGATGGATAAACTATTGCAGGAACGGTAACCCCGGAATATTTCTGCCAGGCATAATTCATGGCTTTGCCTATAAAATCAGGATAATTCAACATAAAATGATAGCTGCTGGAAATATAATATTTTGCAGTTGTTGACGCTTCTAAATCGCCAGATGAAACTTCAGCTTTATTTTTACTGCGGGCTATATTGCAGGAAGTCAATGATAAAAACAAAAGCAACAGCAAAATGAATTTTTTCATATTATTTAGGATAAAATAAAAATTTTTTAAAATCAATGGAAGCTATGTGCGAAACTTTATATCTCACCTCAAAAAAATGTTGGCTATAATTTTTAATGTTGACTATAAAGCAGGGCAATGTTATTATTTTACTTACAAACTGTCATTGCCAGAGCAGCTCCGTTGTGTTTCTAAAAAACTCGGTTAGCAAAATATTACTTTAGCTTTTCTGGTCAAGAGCAAAGATGACATTTCATTATATCTTAGGAGGAAACTATGTGTAAAACTTCAATTTATGACGCGCGGAACAATCTTTCAAATTTCGTAAAGATTGCAGAAAGCGGTGAACCAGTTGAACTTACAAGGTACGGCAAGCCAGTTGCGGTAATTATTAGCTATGAGGAATATGAAAAAGAATCGCCCAAAAATAAAACAAGCTGGCTTTCAGAATGGCGCGAAGAATACAAGGATGCTCTAAGCGATGAAGGAATTCCTCTCGGACCAAAAGTTTATGCTGACCCTAACAGAGTGATTTTCGAGGAATAAATAAGTACTGAAGATTTGTTTACAAGCAAATATAATAAGAATCACTTACGGAGGAAAAATGAAAAAAATATATCTTCTTGATACAAACATCGTGTCCGAATTCTCAAAGGAACGTCCAAACCAAAACGTGATTGATTTATATGAGGCAAGAAAAAATTTCTGTGCAATTTCCGCTGTAACCTGGCAGGAACTTATTTACGGAGTTGAGAAAATGCCAGAGGGAAAACGCAAAGAATCAATCGTAAACTTTACTGAAAATCTAAAAAACAACATCGAGATAATTCCCTACGACGATTTTGCAGCAGGAATATGCGGTCAGCTTTTAGGAAAATGCCCAAAAGAAGGAAAATCTCTTCCATATTATGACACACAGATTGCCGCAACCGCAATTGCAAACGGAATGGTTCTTGTAACGCACAATACAACAGATTTTGCAGAAGCCGCAGAACGCTCTTTTTTACATATGGAAGACTGGTTTTCTGTTAAATAAAAAAAAGAACTTGTCATTCCCGCACTTGATGCCGCGACGTTTGAGTAGCAAACTCGGTTTGGAATCTTTGACAACACAAAAGATTATCAACCGAGTTTCTTTCAGAAACACCGCAGGGGCAAGCCCAATAATGACAAAAAAGATGTTTTTTTAGACATACCCAATGAACTCTATTAAAAAGATTGAAAAAACTCGGCGAGAATTTTTTAAAACACGCCGTACTTTTTAAATTTCACGCCGAGAATTCAAGGAAAACACGGCGTGTTTTTTTATTTATGCCATTTACAACTAGAATTTTCTCTGTCATTTCCGCACTTGATGCTTCGACGTTTGCGTAGCAAACTCAGTTTAAAATCTTCGACAACACAAAGGATTATCAACCGAGTTTCTTCCAGAAACATCGCAGGGTCAAGCACGACAATGACAAAAAAGATGCTTTTTGAACATTCTCTGACAATAAATGAAGTTTTATTTTACAGTGCGGGCTATGCGGAAGCCATTATCTTCGTAAAGGAAAGTTGTCAATGTAGTTTCACCTTGATAAGAACGGTTAAAAATATTTGTAGACTCTTCTTCATAAAATCCCCCTCCTCTACGCACACATCCAGTTCCACTCGCAACAGGATCCGTCACTTCTCCTGTAGAAACAGTGTTTGATCTATCAGAACAAAACTCCCAGCAGTTTCCGCTCATATCATAAAGACCAATTCTGTTAGCATTTTTTAATCCAACTTCATGAGTTATCTTAGTACTTCTATTACCATCTTCATTATACCATGCAACACCTTCTATATTGTTACTGCCAGCATAAGTATAATTCCAGTCATCAGCATCTTGATTTCCTCCACGGGCAGCAAATTCCCATTCTGCTTCTGTAGGCAAGCGATAACCATTATTTTCTAATTTATATGAAATTTGCCAAGTTGGAGCAATGGTCTTAATATTAGTAAAGTCAATATTGTCATAGTCAATTTCACTGCCATCCGACTGAGTAATTATATAACATTTATCAAGCCCCATTTTTATGGAAAGTTTATTACAGAACAAAATCGCATGATACCAGTATATGCCTTCAACAGGACGCAGTTTTTGAATTTCTCCATCTGCAGGGGAATCCTTAAAATTGCTTGGATTTACTCCCATTACAGCTTCATAAAGTTCCTGAGTTACTTCATACTTTCCTATGCTGTAGGGGCTTAAAGTTACTGTGCGGCCGTCAATAAAAACACCTTCTGTTCCGCTTCCTGTAATTGTTGTGGCGGTATCAATTACTGTTGTGAGAGCTGTTTTTTCAAGCTTGGTTTTGTCTATGACAATGCTTCCGTCTTTTGCAACAAAGCAGTTGGAAATTATAAGGCTAAAAGAGCATTCCGTGGTTTTATCCGCTTCAACTTCTATCTTTTTGCTTCCAGACGCGATAAGCTCATCATTATCGGAATCCCATGCTTCCGCTTCAACGGTATATTCGCCGGCTTCAAGCTCCGTGAATTCTATTGAAGCCCCCCCGATGCCGCTTCTTTCTCTATAGTTTCATTTTCGCCAATTACACGCACAACAAACTTGTCGGCATTTTCCTTGCTGTAAACATAGCGTCCGCCAGGCAAGGCAACACGAATTGAGCCACCCTTTTCAGAGCCGCCGCTCACATTCATGCAGGACGCAGCCACAAATAAAAACGCAAATAAAGCCGGAACAATAAATTTCTTCATAAAAGACCTCCAGTCAAAATGTATATATTTAAAGATTGTCGGATCGAGTCCGACAATGACAAAGACACAGGACTGTCGAGTCAAGCCAGACAATGACAGTTTTACATTTTCATGCCATTATCAAGCTTGGATTTTTCTGTCATTCCCGCGCTTGACGCGGGAATCTCTGTTATAAACAACTTTTAAGTAATCTATTTTACATTATACTGAATAAATTTCAAAAAACAACTTTTTGGTAGAAAAATCGTCAGATTTTTCCAATCCCTGTGGCAATAAATGCTTATAAAAAAGCCTCCAGCGCAAACTGTTCAAACTGCACTGGAGGTTTCGTTTTTCTAATGGCGGCAAAACAAAAAAATGCGCGGCTTTGGAATCGAACCAAAGACCCCAAGCGTGTCATGCTTGTACTCTAACCAACTGAGCTAGTCGCGCAAAATATGCGCTTATAATAACAAAACTTTTCCCCAGCGTCTACCCATTTGCATTACAATTGAAACTTCAGTTTTTAACTGCTAAAATCTTGGGCATGAATCTTTTATCTGTGAATAACCTTGCAAAAATCGGGCGTGAAAAGCCTTTGTTTACAGGAGTAACGTTCGGATTAAACGAAGGAGACAAGGCGGCTCTTATAGGACGCAACGGAACTGGAAAATCAACTTTGCTGAACACAATTGCGGGTCTGCTTTCCCCGGACGAAGGAACTGTTGTTCTAAATAAAGAGGCCGGAGTTTCTTTTCTTGCCCAGAATCCTTTGTACAGCAAGGACGACACAATCAAAAGTCATATTTTTAAATTTCAAAGTCCCAAGCTCAAGACAATCCGTGAGTATGAAGAAGCCTGCGATGAGCTTCAAAAAACAAACTCGCAGCAAGCTCAGCAAAAGTTCAACACGCTGAATGAAAAAATGCAAAAAGACAATCTTTGGAATTACGAATCCCAAATAAAGTCCATTCTTACTATACTTGGAATAAACGATCTTAGCCGCAAAATGGGTGAACTTTCAGGCGGAATGATAAAAAAAGTCGCGCTTGCACAAGTTCTTGTTGAAGACACAAAGCTGCTTCTTTTGGATGAGCCTACAAACCATCTGGACATTTCTACAATATTGTGGCTTCAAAATTATCTTGCCGAAACAAAAAGATCAGTTCTTATGGTAACTCACGACCGCTACTTTTTGGACGCAGTTTGCAACAACATCTATGAGCTTGCACGCAACAAAATTAAGCTTTACACAGGCAACTATTCAACTTATCTTGAAAAAAAGCAGACAGAAGCACAAATTGAAGCAAACACAGAACGCCGCATTGAATCAGTTTTGCGATTTGAACGCGACTGGCTTATGAGAGGACCTTGCGCGCGCGGAACAAAGGCAAAGGCAAGAATTCAGCGGGACCAGGCTTTAATAAACCGCGAAAAATTTTCCGCAGACAAAGGCTTTACTTTTGAAGTTGAAGGCAGAAGGCTTGGCGGAAAAATTCTGGAGCTTCATAAAATCACAAAGAATTTTCAAAAAGGATTCGCTTCTTCTGGCAAAAGCGGCGTTGAAAATTCTTTTCCGGTTCTTAAAGACTTTAGCTACAATTTCAACAAGGGCGAAAAAATCGGAGTGTTCGGAGGCAACGGCTCTGGAAAAACTACGCTTTTAAATATAATCACGCAGAAAATTCAGCCAGATTCTGGAGAAGTTGTAAAAGGCGAAAACACTTCGATTGCGTACTACGAGCAGAATCCGCATTTTGAAAACACAGAGCTTACAGTTCTTGAGTACATAAAGGAAGCGGCGGACGTTATGAAAATGAATGACGGCACTGTTTTAAGCGCGCCTCTTTTCCTTGAGCAGTTCGGCTTTGAAGGAAAAATTCAGTATTCGCCAGTCGGAACTTTGAGCGGCGGAGAACGCAAGCGGCTTTATCTTGTGCGCCTTTTAATCAGCAATCCGAATTTTTTAATTTTGGACGAACCTACAAACGACTTTGATATTTTTACAATGAATATCCTTGAGCAGTTTTTGCTTTCGTTCAAGGGCTGCCTTTTAGTTGTAAGCCACGACCGCTATTTTATGGACAAAATCTGCGACACAATGTTTATAATGGAAAACGACGGAAGCGTTTCTGGCTTTGTTGGAAAATGCTCGGAATATCTTGAGCTTCAGCAGGAACAAAATGCGCAGCAAAAATCAGAATCCAAGCAGGAAGAAAAACAAGAAAAAGCACCTGTTCATCAGAAAAAAAACAAAATGTCGTTCAAGGAAAAAAAAGAATTCGAGCAGCTTGAGCAGCGCATATTTGAACTTGAAGACAAAAAGCCGGAGCTTGAAAAATTTATGGCTTGCCCTGACTACGAAAAATCATCAAAAGCCGGAAAGGAATATGCAGACCTAGAAAAAGAGCTTGAAGCAGCATACTCAAGATGGGAAGAACTTTCCGCGCTTGAAATGTAAATGGCGGATAGATTCAATTTCGAGTTTTAGTAAATTAGTAAAAATAATTGCTTAACTGTCATTCCCGTGCTAAGACACGGGAATCTTCTGTAATTTTTCAACAGATTATCGTGTCAAGCCCGATAATGACAATAAAATACAAAACTCTAAATTGAAACAAAAAAATTATGGAGGCGTTTTTTTATGGAAGAAAAAATTGAGCAGTTAAAACAGCTTGTAGAAAAATCCCAGAAAATTGTGTTTTTCGGAGGGGCTGGAGTCAGCACAGAAAGCGGCATTCCAGACTTTAGAAGCGTTGACGGGCTTTACAATCAAAAGTGGGCTTATTCACCTGAAACAATATTGAGCGCGACTTTCTTTCATTCAAATCCAAAGGAATTCTATAGGTTCTACCGGGAAAAACTTCTTGTAACTGGAATAAAGCCGAACATTACGCACTTTAAACTTGCGGAACTTGAAAAGCAGGGAAAACTTTTGGCAGTTGTAACGCAAAATATTGACGGACTTCATCAGGCGGCAGGAAGCAAAAAAGTTTTTGAGCTGCACGGAAGCGTTCTTAGAAACTACTGCACAAAATGCGGCGCGTTTTACGATGAAAAATATATTGCCTCGCATTCAGACCAAGACGGACTTCCCCTGTGTGAAAAATGCGGTTCTCTTATAAAGCCGGACGTTGTTCTGTACGAAGAATCGCTAAAGGATGAAGTTGTAAGCGGCGCAATAAAGGCAATAGGAAGCGCGGACCTTTTGATTATCGGGGGAACTTCACTCACTGTTTATCCGGCGGCAGGAATGATTCATTATTTCCGCGGAGAAAATATTGTGCTTATAAACCGCGACCCGACTCCAAGCGACGGAATCGCAAATCTTGTTCTGCACGAAAGCCTTGGAAATGTTTTTTCAAAATTGTAACTTACTTTAACGCCATTCTTTGCGCCAGAACTGTCTTTAGGGAAGCAAGCGTTTCTTTTACTGCGGACTCATTGCTTCCTGAAAGAACTGAATCGCAGGCGGAACTTACGGCTGTAATGTTTCCAAGAATGTCCTGCTCAAGCTTTGCAGAAAAAATTTCAGGAGAGCCGGCAATCTTTTTTGCTTCCTCGGCAAGTTCTGTTATCTGTTTTTTTTCTTCATCAAACTGGCTATTTAAATTTTGCGATTTCTGCACAAGAAGATTCATTGATAAATTTATTCTGTCCAGCAAACCGGAGTTTTCATTCTTCTTTCCAGACTTCTGAAAAAGCCTCTTCATAAAATCTGTAATTTTCATAGTTAAACATTATCTCTGATTTGCAAAAATATGGCAATACAAACCTTGCGCTCAAAAAGTCTTGACCTTGCAATTCCATGAACTATAAACTAAGGCAAAAGATCAAATGTTGAGTTTTGATAAAAACAGTCATTCCTGTGCCCCGACACAGGAATCTGTTGTAAAATTTCAATAGATGGGATGTTCCATAAGTATCTTTTATGACATTTTCGGGCTTGCCCCTGTGATGTTTGCGCAGCAAACTCGGTTAGAAATCTAAATGCATATATTACAATCATTTAGAGATTGTCGTATCAAGTACGACAATGACATTTAGAACTTATTGGACATCCCCATGACATCAAATTTAAGGCAAAAGGTCTGATAAAAAAATGAATGCAATTTACGCCGCCGGGCTTAACGGAGAATTCGCGCTAGAAGACGGAACTCTTCCTTGGAAAAAAAACTCTTCGCTTCAAAAAGAATGCAAAGAAGACATGGATTTTTTTAAACAAATGACCACAAAAAAAGCCGTCATAATGGGATTCAATACATTTAAGACTCTGCCTTTTCCGCTTAAAAACAGGCTGAACATTGTAATAAAAAGAAACGCCGCCACGCAAAAAATAGAACGCACAGACAATGAATTTTTCTTTTTTTCTTCTATAAAAAAGGCTTTAAATGCGCTTAATTTTCTTTGCCCAGACGATATTTTTTTAATAGGCGGAAAAAAACTTTTTGCAGAAGCATTCAGCAATAATCTTGTGGACGGCATTGTTTACGAAACAATTTTTTGCAAGAACTTTCCAGACGCCAAAGTTTTTATAAAACGTCCAGAAAATTTCACTCTGATAGATTCAAGGAAAAGCGGAATTCTTGTTTTTAATCAGTACAGAAATCTGGAAGCTCCAAAGGCTCAATTCCAAAACGGCTTGCAAAATCCCTAGCCTTCCATGCGTTCATGATAACATCCTGAGGATTGTGCGCATCGGAATTGCAAATTACGCGGACATTTGTAAGGGAAGCCATTTCCCAGAATTCTACAAACGGGTAAGGATAACGCATTCCACGCTTTGTATGATTCGGAGTTCTTGTTATTCCAAGTCCGTTTATTTCAATAGGCAAGTCCAAATCAGAAGCCGCATCCAAAATCGCCTGGCTGCAAGCCTTTGACTGGTCGTCCCATTCTTTGTAGCCTGCCATAAACAAATCCGGGTGGGCAAGAAATGCAAAATGCCCGCTCCTCATTCCTTCTATTGTCTGGTCAATATATTTATTTAAAAGCGAAGGGCTTTCAACATCAGGAATGTAAATATGGCTTGAACCGTCTGTAACCCAGTGCGAGCCAAGAACTAGATAGTCCGCGCCAAAGTTAGCCTTAAGCTCATCATACCAGTCAGCGTAAGATTCTTCCCATTCGCATTCATATCCTTGATAAATAGGAAACGCCGCAGCTTCCTTTGCCTCTTCAATCCATTCGCTGTATTCAGAAGCCTCTTTTGTTGTCATTCTTATTTCCGGCCAGTAGTCAAAAAAATCTTCCGGATACGGGCAATGATCAGAAAATCCCAAAGCAGTGCAGCCTTCCAACATAGCCTGATTAACATAATCAACCGGCTGTCCTTTTGCATGATGGCAAAGCTCTGTATGCGTATGAAAGTTAGAAATTGATTTCATATATGTTTGATTTTAGTAAAAAAGAAGACTTATGTTAAGGGCATAAAAAAATCCCCTCCAGTTTCCTAGAGGGGAAGTTAGCATTTAGCCGCTAAACATCAATGAAAATTATTTCTTTGTTGTTTTTTTAGCAGGAGCTTTTTTTGCTGGTGCTTTTGCAGCTGGCTTCTTTGCTGTTGACTTTTTAGCAGGAGCTTTTTTTGCTGGTGCTTTTGCAGCTGGTTTCTTTGCTGTTGAAGTCTTTTTTTCTGCTACTGCTTTCTTTGCAGCTGGCTTTTTTGCTGGTGCTTTTGCAGCTTTTGCAGCGGCAAGAGCTTTAATAACAGCCTGTGCTCCGGCAAGGCGTGCAGCTGGTACACGGAATGGTGAGCAAGAAACGTAGTTAAGACCAAGCTTGTAGCAAAGAGCGATTGAATCTGGGTCTCCACCATGTTCTCCACAGATTCCAAGGTGAAGGTCAGATTTTACTGAACGTCCCTTAGATTCTGCAATTTCCATAAGAGCGCCTGGTCCATCTGGGTCAAGAGTCTTGAATGGATCTTTTTCGAGAATCTTCTGGTCAAGGTAAGAATCAATGAACTTGCCATAGTCATCGCGGCTGAAGCCGAATGTTGTCTGTGTAAGGTCATTTGTACCGAATGAGAAGAAGTCAGCGTACTGAGCAATCTGGTCTGCTGTGCAAGCTGCGCGTGGGAATTCAATCATAGAACCAATCTGGAACTTGAGGTTTGTTCCCTTTGCTTCGTTTACTTTTGCAATTACAGCTTCTGCCTGTGCGCGGATCTGCTTGAGTTCGTTTACAGAAGTTACGTTAGGAATCATAATGCGAACATCATGTGCAATTCCGTCCTTTTCTGCGTGTGCAGTCGCCAAAGCGATTGCTTCAACCTGCATTTCGTAGATTTCAGGATATGTGATTGCAAGACGGCATCCGCGGTGTCCAAGCATAGGGTTGTGCTCGTTGAGGTCAGCGAACTTTGCCTTGATTGTTGCAACAGAAACTCCAAGCTTAGAAGCAAGAGCCTGAGCTTCAACATCTGTAGCAGCCTGAATGAACTCGTTAAGAGGCGGGTCAAGAAGACGGATTGTAACAGCGCGTCCGCCCATTGTCTTGATGATTCCGTAGAAATCTTTTTCCTGAAGTGGAAGAATCTTTGCAAGGTTTTCTTTGCGAGCTTCTGTGTTTTCAGAAATAATCATTTTCTGGAATGAAGAAAGTTTTGGTTCTTCAAAGAACATGTGCTCTGTGCGGCAAAGACCAATACCGTTTGCGCCAAACTTGAATGCCTGTGGAGCTTCGTTCTGCTCTGCGTTTGCAAGAACATCGAATCCCTTTACAGTTTTTCCAGAAGCTGTCTTGCGTACAGACTTTGCGCGGATTTCATCAGCCCAGCCAAGGAATGTTTCAAGGTCGCCAGAAACTTTTGCTTCTTCTACAGGGATAAGACCTGCGTAAACTTTACCAGTTGAACCGTCAATAGAAATATTGTCGCCCTTCTTGAAAGTCTTGTCGCCAATCTTTACTGTTTCTTTGTCTACAAATACAACTGCCGCGCATCCGCAAACACAAGGAGTTCCCATACCACGGGCAACAACAGCAGCATGTGATGTGCGTCCGCCTGTAGATGTCAAGATTCCTTCTGCAACGTACATACCTGCAATATCATCAGGAGATGTCTCTTTGCGAACGAGCATTACTTTCTTTCCAGCCTTGTTCCATTCAACAGCTTCATCTGCTGTGAATACAATCTGTCCAGCTCCGGCTCCAGGAGATGCGTTAAGAGCTTCTGCGATTGGTGCTGCGGCTTTAAGAGCTTTTGGCTCAAACTGCGGGTGAAGAAGCTGGTCAAGCTGATCTGGCTTTACGCGGAGAAGAGCCTGCTCTTTTGTGATGAGTTTTTCTGCAACCATGTCAACTGCCATCTTAACAGCTGCCGGTCCTGTGCGTTTTCCGTTGCGGCACTGGAGCATATAGAGTGTTCCTTCCTGAACTGTGAACTCCATATCCTGCATATCGTGATAGTGCTTTTCAAGGCGAGCGCGGATTTTGCAAAGCTGATCGTAAATCTTTGGATTTGTTTCAGCAAGTTGAGAAAGGTGCTGAGGTGTGCGGATTCCAGCAACAACGTCTTCACCCTGTGCGTTCATAAGGTATTCACCCATGAATTCATTAACACCAGTAGAAGGATCACGGCTGAAGCAAACACCAGTTCCTGATGTGTCGCCCATGTTTCCGAATACCATTGCCATAACAGTTACGGCTGTGCCTTTGATAACTCTTTCATCAATGTTGTTGAGCTTGCGGTATGTGATAGCACGAGGATTCATCCAAGAACCGAATACAGCTCCGATTGCTCCCCACATCTGTTTGTGTGGATCCTGAGGGAAGTCTTCGCCCTTTTCTTTCTTGTACATTGCCTTGTACTTAGAAACAATTTCTTGAAGTTCTTCTGTAGTAAGATCTGTATCCTGTGTGATTCCGCGGTGAGACTTAACTTCGTCGATGATTTCTTCGAACTTGTCGTGATCTACACCCATTGCAACGTTGCCGTACATCTGAATAAAGCGGCGATATGCATCCCATGCAAAGCGTGGGTTCTGTGTTTTGTTTGCAAGACCAAGAACTGAATTGTCGTTAAGACCGAGGTTGAGGATTGTGTCCATCATACCAGGCATAGATTCTGCAGCGCCTGAGCGAACTGAAACAAGAAGCGGATCTTTTGCATCGCCGAGCTTTTTGCCCATTGACTTTTCAAGCTTTGCAAGATACTTAGCAACTTCTGCATCAAGTCCTGCCGGATACTTTTTGCCTAATTTGTAGTATTCCTGACAAACATCAATTGAAATTGTGAATCCAGATGGAACAGGAAGGCTCAAAGGTTTCTTTGCCATCTGAGCAAGGTTTGCGCCTTTTCCACCGAGGATTGGACGCATTGATTCATCGCCTTCTGCGTCGCCATCACCAAAGTAATAAACATATTTGGTCTTAGCCATTATGTCCTCCATATATATATGTGAAGAAAATTATAATGGTAATTTCTTGTATCGTCAACAAATGTTTTCAATATCAACAAGAATTGCAAATTAAAATTTGAATTTTTTGAAAAGAAATTCCTTAAAGCAAATCGCAGAAATGGCAATTTTTCAAACACACAAAAAATCCCCATGTCTTTCCAATCCGTGTGGCAATTCCACATCATTAATGTGAGCCAAAATTTCCCAATTATTACCAAATTGATTTGGCCTTCTGTGTCAAAAAAATTCAAATAAAAAGTCAAATTCAACGGCAATAGCACAAATTTTCAAGCAAATATAAAACCAAACGCAAATATTCAGCCTAAAACAAGCAAAAAAGGCATTTCTACAAAAAATTACTGACTTTTCTTACTTGGCACGTATTCTGCTATATATCTAGTGTACAGCTGAAAGGCAGTACGAAAAAAAATTAAAACAATGCTGTAAAACCAGCGAGGAGATTTATATGAACGAACTTTCACTTTTAGATTCACTTTTTGGAAATGACGGATTTGCATTGCCGACCTACCGCGAAGCAGCTTTTGCCCCGAAAGTAGATGTTGTGCAGAAAAAAGACAGCTATGTGCTTTCTATGGATTTGCCTGGAAAAACTGAAAAAG
This sequence comes from uncultured Treponema sp., assembly GCF_945873775.1. Taxonomy (GTDB): domain Bacteria; phylum Spirochaetota; class Spirochaetia; order Treponematales; family Treponemataceae; genus Treponema_D. The sequence continues at coordinate 30,975 of NZ_CAMCEC010000014.1, forward strand.
ATGTAGACATAACGCTTAAAAACGATGTTCTTACAATTTCTTCTGTTGAAAACGCAAAGTCTGATTCAGGCGAAAAGAAAGAAAAAGTTGACGATGTTTACTACATTTTGCGTGAGCGCACAACAAGGCACAGCCAGTTCAAGCGTTCATTTACTTTGCCAAAGGACATTGATTCCAACAAAGTGAACGCAACATTCAAAAACGGCATTCTTTCTATTGAAATCGGACGCAAGGAAGATTCCACAGAAAAGAAAATTGCCATCAAAAGCGAGTAAAAAAAAATTAAAAAATTTTTTTAAAAACTGTTGACAAAGAAATTGGAATGATGTATATTCTAATCAGCTTATAAAGCTGATAAAACTCTCTCCTTTAGTTCACGAAAGTGAACGGCAGAACCCCGGGCAACCGGGGTTCTGTTCATTTAAATGCAATAATTTAATGTAACTATATGCCATTGCCATGCTTAACACTTCAATCTGTTGCAAGAGATTCCCCGATCAAGTCGGGGAATGACAAAATACCCTTAATTTTCGAGTTTTTTAATTTCATGTCATTTTTGGTCTTGATTCGAAAATCTAACTGTATATATTGCAATAATTTAGAGATTGCTAACCGAGTTTCTTTCAAAAACATCGCAGCGTCAAGTACGGCAATGATATTTTGAACTTACATCGACATTCCTATAGAAAAGCCTGTTCTGAATTCTTTTTCTGTAATATTGTAAATAACTTCAACGGAACAAGCCGGAAACGCAACTTTTGAAAGATACATTTTCATTCCGCCGCCAGCCCCCTGATTAAAAACCCAAGTCCTGTCAAAGTCTTTTGCGCGCGCTGTCTGATAAACTGCATAAACAGAAAAAAGCCCTATTTTTGTCTTAAGCGCAGCATATTCAAGCCCAAGAGAAAGCCCCGCCATTGAATCAGAAGAAAATTCACTAGGAAAAAGGCTCACAGAAGCTGAATGTCCGCCCCTGTAAAAAACAATCGGAGCGTCAAATTCATAAAAGCAAGCCGCAGACTGCACAATTCTAAGTTTTTCAAGAACAGGCTGCTGAATTTTTATTCTAAGCTCAAATCCGTTAAAAACATCCCGGCAAGGCGTAACGTCAACAAATGCTTTTGCAACTGCGGATTTTTCGGACATAAAAGTTCCGTTCCAATCAGCGGCTTTAAAATCTATTGCGGCAGAAGATTCCCAGACTTTTTCAGATTCAATTTCGCCTTTGATTTCGTCCGAGCCGTCAACTTTTATAATTCCAAATCCTGTGCTAAGTTCTGCAGAAAAGCAGTCAAAGAATTTCTTGGAAACGCCAAGGCTTCCGCGGAAAGAAAGAGAGCCAAAATCGTAAACTGAATCATCTTCCGTTGTAACAAGTTCCGTGTCTGATTTTGAAATTCCTGTGTAAATTGAAAATCCAAGCGACGAGCCTTTTGGAGGACGTGAAAAAATTGTCATTCCGGAAATGTTGTCCCGCGAAAAAATTCCGCCAAGCATAAAAAAATCTTTCAAGCCCATAGCATTTGAATCAATAAGAAACGCGCCCGCAGAAAAAAGTCCGTCGTTAACGGCGACAATGGGCAGCGGCAAAATGGACATTTTTTCTTCAAGTGAAATTTTCACGCAGCTTTCATTTTCGGTTATAGGCTCGCATTCAATGGAAATGTTTGTAAAAAGATTGTCTGCCTGAAGCGAATTTTCTATGTTATGCAAAGTTTCCGCAGAAGCTTCTTTTCCAATGAACTTTTTTAAATCGCGTTGAGCGGCAAATTCCTTTGTGCGCTTTAAGCCTTGAATTTCAAATTTTGTGATTACAGGCTCCGCGTTCAAAAAAACTGCGAAAACAACAAAAAGCGCGACGGCAGAAAATGACTTTTTCATTGAAAGCATCTCCATTTATTGTAAATAACTAAAGTTATATTTTTACAACAAATGGGAAGATTTAGCAATATAATGCAAGAAAAAGAATTAAATGCAGTTAAAATCTATCAAGCATGGACAAAACAAGAGAGCCGCTCAATGAAGCCGCTTCATTTTCGTTAAAGCTGTAAGTTGATTCTCCGTCATCGTCCGCCATGTCGCTCATGCAACGGATAATTACAAACGGAATTTCATTTATCCAGCAAGCGTGCGCAACAGCAGCCCCTTCCATTTCAACACAAGCTGGAGAACAAGTTTCCTGAATTGCAGATTTTTTTTCCTTGTCGCTTACAAACTGATCTCCTGTAGCAATCCGCCCAAACACAAGTTTATGTTCCGCAGGAAATTCTTTAAATGCAGCCCTCGCCGCTTCAAGCATTTTGCTGTCCGCCGGAAAGTCGCTGCACTTCATCTGCGGAATTTCAGTTTTTTTGTAGCCGAATCCTGTTGCGTCCATGTCATGATAAACCGCATCTGTGGAAGCAACAAAATCAAGCACTTTGAGTCCAGAAGCCATTGCGCCGGCAATTCCTGTGTTAATTATATGAGTGCATCCAAACTGAAGAATCAGCCTCTGCGCGCACAATGCAGCATTTACTTTTCCAACTCCGGACTGAACCAGGACTACAGAAACGCCGTTTATTTTTCCTTCAGTAAAAGCCATACCGCCAGCCTTAGTTACCGCCGGATTTTCTTCCAGTTTAGACTTTAAAAGCTCCAGTTCAACGCTCATTGCGCCGATTATTCCGACCTTTTTTGACATAAAATGTTACTCCTTGCGAAATACCGCATTATTTATAAAAAACTTCTAAAAAATTCTTCAAAATTATTGACTACATTACAGTTTTCATGTAAATTATAGCTAGCAGTAAATAAAACGACAAAATGAAGTCAACACGCTTCATAAACGGACTGTCTTTTTCCTCCTTAGGGCAGTCCGTTATTTTTTTTGCCAAAAACAGAATAATAGAAAGCAAAAGGAATTTCAATTTTCAATCTAAGAATTGACACAAATTTAAAAAATCAATATATTGTTTTTAGACAACGACGTCTGTTTTTTGGGTATTTTTATGCCCTCAGAACAGGCGTCTTTTTTTTGCCAATTAATTGAAAAAGGGGTTATTTATGTGTGGATTTGTTGGCGCATTTGATTTAAACAGTGGCTCGCAGCCGATTGATGAAGGCTTAAAAGAACAGCTTCGTTCCCAAGTTCTGGATATGTCTAAAAAAATCCGTCATAGGGGACCGGACTGGAGCGGAGTTTACACTGGAAGCAATGCGATTTTAAGCCATGAGCGTCTTTCTATTGTAGATCCGCTTTCTGGAAAACAGCCACTTGTTAGCGATGACGGAAAAATTATTCTTGCGGCAAACGGTGAAATTTACAATCATCAGGAAATCCGCAGGCAGTTTGCAGAAAAATACAGCTTTAAAACACAAAGCGACTGTGAAGTTATAATTCCGCTTTACAAAAAATACAGAGCAGAAGAAAACGGGTTTTGCAAAATGATAGAAGAGCTTTCTGGAATTTTTGCATTTGCGCTTTATGATTCAGAAAAAGACGTTTATTTAATTGCCCGCGATGAAATCGGTGTTATTCCGCTTTATCAAGCGTGGGACAAACAGGGACGTTACTATGTTGCTTCAGAACTAAAGGCTCTTGAAGGACAAAACATGGTTTCTATAGAAGAATTTCCAAACGGACATTATTTCTATTCAAAAGACAAAGAGCCCACACTTTGGTACAAACGCGACTGGGAAGAATTCAGCGCAGTAGAAAATGCGAAACGCGCAACAGATGACAACGGAGAAATTATAAACGAAGACGTGATTCAGAATGTTCGCGACGGACTTGAAAAAGCCGTAAAACAACAGCTTATGAGCGATGTTCCTTATGGAGTTTTGCTTTCAGGCGGACTTGATTCAACTGTAATCGCGGCAATCACACAAAAATTTGCAAAAAAAAGAATTGAAACCGGCTCTTTAAAAGATGCCTGGTGGCCGCAGCTTCACAGTTTTGCAGTAGGACTTGAAGGTAGCCCGGATTTAATCGCCGCAAAAAAAGCCGCTGATTTTATTGGAACAGTTCACCATGAAGTTCATTTTACAATTCAAGAAGCTCTGGATGCCCTTGAAGATGTAATTTACCACATTGAAACTTACGACATCACAACAGTGCGTGCTTCCACACCGATGTATCTGCTTGCCCGCGTAATAAAATCAATGGGAATAAAAATGGTTCTTTCTGGTGAAGGAAGCGATGAGCTTTTTGGCGGATATTTGTACTTTCACAAAGCGCCTAATGCCCGCGAATTCCATGAAGAGCTTGTACGCAAAATGAGCAAGCTGCACCTTTACGACTGCCTGCGTGCAAACAAATCTCTTGCGGCTTGGGGAGTTGAAGGTCGCGTTCCTTTCCTTGACAAAGATTTTATTGACATTGCAATGAGACTGAATCCGCTTGACAAAATGAACATAAAGCTTCCAAACGGAAAACAGCGCATTGAAAAATGGATTGTACGCAAAGCATTTGAAGACATTCTTCCGCCGGACATTTGCTGGAGACAAAAAGAGCAGTTCAGCGACGGCGTAGGTTACAGCTGGATTGACACATTAAAGGAAATGACAGCGCAGAAAGTTTCGGATGCAGAATTCGCCCAAAGAGCAAAAAGATTCCCAGTAAATACTCCTGTTACAAAGGAAGAATATTACTATAGGGAAATTTTTTCAAATCTCTTCCCAAGCGAAAGCGCAGCACTTGCAGTTCCGCATGAAGCCGGAGTCGCCTGCTCAACAGCAAAAGCCCTAGAATGGGACGAAGCCTGGAGCAAAATGGACGAGCCAAGCGGAAGAGCAATTAGCGGCGTTCATAATGACGCTTACAAAAGCTAGTTTTACAAAACGTAATAAAAAATGCGCTGTGCAGAATTTTCATATTTTGCGCAGCGCAAAATTCTTGTAAAAACTTAATTTAGGCAAAGTCTATGGAATCAGTTTTTGAAAGCCTTAAAGACACTTGCGAAGGCAAAATTGCCGCTGAAATAGAAAAACTTTACACAAAACTTGAAAAACAGCAGTCAGACTGGTACAAAAAAACAAAATTCACCTGTCCTTCTGGCTGCGGAATGTGCTGCCACAACTTTGAGCCGGACTTAACAGAAGCAGAAGCAAATTTTATGGCATTGTGGCTTATACAAAACCAAAGACAAACCGCAGAAAAACTTCTTGAAGAAAATGAAAATTCCGGCAAAACCTGCATTTTTTTCAATGCGGAAAATGACTACCACTGCTCCATTTATGGCGCACGACCTTTTATTTGCAGGCTTTTTGGAGCAAGCAGTTTCTACAGCAAAAACCGCTCGCTTGTCTGGCGGCCTTGCAAATTTTACCCAGAAGAAAAACTTTCAGCCTTTGGACTTTTCCACAGACAATATTCAAAAGATATGGCAAAAAAAATTCTGGGCGAAGTTCCTCCTGCAATGAGCGACATAATGGCGCAGGCAATGGCAGTCAGCCCCGAAAACAAAAGCACCGAGCCTCTGCGGAAAATTCTTCCAAGAAAAATTCAGCACATATTTTTTCTTCTCAAATGCTGCGGAAATATTTAACAAACGTTTTAATCTTTGCTCCTTGTAAAAAAACGCCCGAAAATTTCTTTTGTTTTTAAAACATTTATAAAAGCTGCAGAATCACATTTTTTCAGTTCGCGACTCAAAGGTCCAAGCTCATCCGCAGAAACAACCGTATAAAGCATTGTTTTTTCTGAATTTTTGTAGCAGCCTGTTCCAATAAATTTTGTAGCGTCATGATTTGTAGAATTCTTTACAACCTGGTACATTTCGTCAGGTTTTTCTGTAATAATCAAAAGCGTTATTTTTTGGTATCGCCGGTAAAGCTCATTCAAAATTTGAGTCGAACTGAATTGAAAAATAATCGAGTAAAGAGCCTTGTCCCAGCCAAAAAGAATTCCTGCCACAACTAAAACGCAAATATTCATTCCGAAAATCATATTCCACATATCCATGCCTTTTTTTTCGGAAAAATAAATTGCGATAAAATCCGTTCCGCCGCTTGTAGCATCAGCATAAAGGCAGCAAGTTATGGCAAGCCCGTTTAAAATTCCGCCGAAAATCGAGCACAAAAGCAAATCGTCTGTAATCCGGATTGAAGGAATAAAATCCGTAAGAAATGAAGAAACTGCAATCATCAGCAAAGAAAAAATCGTAAACTTCTTTCCAATATATTTAAAGCTTATAAAAACAGGCACGGCATTCAACGCAAAATACAAAATCGTATACGGAATTTTCAAATTGAAAAACTTCAAAAATGCACGCTGAATCAAAAGTGAAATTCCTGCAAATCCGCCTGGAAAAAGTTCAGCTGCATAAGCAAAAGAATTCAAGTTCATGGAAAAAATAACTGCGCCGGCAATAACAAGAACCACACGTTTAAAAGTTGAAGGTGTCGGAATAATCGTAGTTACATTGCTCATGCTAAAATTGTATCAATAAAATATAGTTTAGTTAAGCAAAAAAAATTGACATTCCTCCTTCACCTGAATAATATAAAAAGGGGTGTCAAAATCCCCGGCAGGTTTTTTATGGAAAAGAAGAAGTCGATTTATTTTACGCTTGTTGTTATTTCGGTCGCGCTTTCGGTTGCGGTTTCCGTCTGCGTCTCGCTTGTGCTTCACAATATGATTTCGGGCGAAATTACCGGAATGAAAAAAACGGAGCTCAGGGCAAGCTCGGACAGAATGCACGTTCTGTTCACCGCACGGCAGAAAAATCTTGAGAAAAAACTTTCCGTGATTCAGGACAAAATTGACTGGAGCGGCCTTTCATCGCAGGATGAGATTTTCAGCCGGCTTTCCGAAGTTCAGGAAGAGGCGGAACTTTACAGCGTGATTCTTGCCAAAACTTCCGGCGAGACACTTTTTTCAGCCGGAAAGAACAATTCCATTTCACTTGCCTCCGAAAAGAAGGCTCTTTCAAATGCCGCTGGCGGAAAACTGAATTCGTGCGTATCGCTTAAAAATGACGAGGTTCTTGCAACAGCCGCCGCAAGATTTCCGGCGATAAACGGAAGCGTTCTTTTGATTCAGCAGGAAATTTCTGATCACGGATGGATTTCTGAATACGCCTCCACGCTCGGATGCAGCATGAACATTTTTATAGAAGACACCAGCGTAGAAAGCTCGGATGTTGACGAAAACGGCAAGCCCAAAACCGGCGGAAAAATGGGAAGTCCGTTCATCATCGGAGAAGTCTACAAAAACCGCCACGTCCTTGAGCTGATTGACCGTTACAAGGGAAACGTCTCAGCTACGGTTTTCAGCCCGATTGACAGCGACGACGGAAACGCGATGCTTTATCTCGGCGTAAACCTGAAGGAACTTGAAAAAAGCTCGTCGCGCCTTACAAGCCTTGCGGTTCCAATCGTAATTGTGGCGATTCTTCTTAGCCTTGCGGTGATTCTTCTGATAATCCTTCAGATTGTGATGAAGCCTTTGAAGAGAACTTCCGCCGCATTCAGAAGCCTGAACGGAGAGTCCGGAACTTCCGACCTTACGATAAAAATAGACGCCAAAAAGGAAAACGAAATCGGCGAGATGATAGATTCCGTGAACCAGTTTATCGGAACTTTGCGCGGACTTCTTGCGGACGTGAATTCTGCGGAATCCCAGCTTGAGTCAATCGGAACAAGCCTGGCCTCAACCTCTCAGGAATCGGCAAGCGCGGTTTCCCAGATTATGTCGAACATTCTGAGCGTAAAAAATCAGATTGAAAAGCAGAACAAGACGCTTGATGAGGTTCAGGGAATTCTTGACAGCTCAAGCCACGGAATCGAGTCGCTCGAAAAGAACATTGAGGATCAGTCCGCAAAAATCACCGAGTCATCCTCGTTCATCGAAAAAATGGTGGCGGACATCGCGGAAATGTCTGAATCCGTCGCGAATCTTGCGGGCGAATACAAGGAGCTTATCCGAATCACGGATTCCGGAAAAACGCGCCAGAACGAGATGGCGGATGAAATCAAGAACATGGCGGAGCAGTCCAAGAATCTTGCCGACGCGAACTCGGTCATTTCGCAGATTGCATCCCAGACAAACCTTCTTGCCATGAACGCCGCAATTGAAGCAGCGCACGCAGGTGAAGCCGGAAAAGGATTCAGCGTTGTTGCGGACGAAATCAGAAAGCTTGCAGAGAATTCCGCCGCGCAGTCAAATTCAATCAAGAAGGAGCTTGAGACAATCGGCCAGGTGATTGCAAAGGTTGTCGAGACATCCGAGATTTCCGTAAAGGAATTTGAAAAGATAACTGAAAAAGTCAGCTCCACCGAATCGCTTGTTCAGAATGTGGACAGCACAATGTCGCACCAGCATGAGTCCTCAAAGCAGGTTCTGGCGAATCTGCAGGACGTGGACGATACGACTTCGACAGTTCTCAAGACCGCAAAGGAAATATCCGCCGCAATTGAAAACGTGGCGACCGCAGCCGGAAACCTTGATATGCTTGCCCAGCAGGTTGCAGGAAGCATGGACGAAATGTCCGAAGGCGTAAAGGAAATAAACACCTCCGCCCAGAACATTTCCGAAATGGCGCAGACAACCCACGACAGCATAAAGGTCATGGACAGCGTTCTGTCTAAATTCAAAATCTGATGAAGTAAAACATTTTTGCTATTGACCCCAATGTAAAATTTCAGATATAATATTTGACATTCGGGCCATTAGCTCAGTCGGTTAGAGCAGGGGACTCATAATCCCTTGGTCCTAGGTTCAAGTCCTAGATGGCCCACAGAAATTATAAAGGACACTTTGCAATAAAGTGTCCTTTTTCTATTTTAAAGTGAGCAACTAAATTTCTAGGACTTGAAGCGAAATGAACGCCGACCACAATCGGCATTTCAGTTTTAAAGAATAAACTTTACGCCTGCGTGAACTTCTATTCCTATTTCATTAGATTTTGAAAAAAGAGCAAATACTGAGTCATGATAGCCAGATTCATATAAAGTTCCAAAGCAAGAGCCAATATTCATTTCGCAACCCAAAGAAACCGCAGTTGTAAATTTTGGTGTTTTAAAAACTTTGTAATTTACAGAAATTCCAGCTTCACAGCCGCCAGCAAAGGACTTAACATTATAAGAATCTTCCTTGCTTTCAAATGAAGTATAGCCACCATAAACGCCGAGTTTAAAATCAAAGAAAAACTTTTCAGATTTGTTGTAACGGCCGCAAAATCCCAGAGCCAAGGAAAAATCTTTTCCGTCAACTTTATCATCAAGAATTTCTCTTGTTGTGTCATCTTCCTTTATTTTAAATTTTGCTTTTCCGTAAGACAGCATTTCAAAATCAAAATAAATTCCGCTTTGGTATTTTGAAATTCCTGTTTGATTTTCCTGCTGATTTTCTTCGGAATTTTCATCCAATGAGCTAAAAAGTATTTTTCCAACATCTGAATCAAAAAAATAAACAATTCCCGCCTGAAATCCAAATTCCAAAAGCTTTGTAACAGAGCCTGTATAATTATCCACATCTTCGCCGCGCACAGAAGAAAAATCAACTTCAGAATAATTAATCGGCTTTTCAATAAGGTCAAAACTGAACTGAATATTTGCAAAAGAATTGCTTACAGCAAAAAGAGCCACAGCCAGAAGCACAAAAAATTTTTCATAAATAAAACTCCATAAAATTAAATCAGCACATTTTTAGAAAATTTTTAACTCTATATTGACAAACAAAAAGGTTATAAGATATAAAAATAACATACGTTATTTTCGGGTAGAGTTTATATGGAAAATATCAGTTTGTCAATGTATTCAATAAGCAACAAAAATTCACCTTTCAAATTATGCAGCTTACCGCCTAAAAAATGCAATTCAAGCAAAAAAGCATTTCCTTTTATTCTTGATATTTATATATTTATTTTTAAATTCTTGTTTGGTATTAATATTTTATTCTAAAACGAAAATATATTAATGTTAATTACTAAAAATATATTGACAAACGATATAAATTTTATATAATTCAATAAAAATAACAAATTGGGAGATGAAAAATGAGCCATGTATTTAAATTGCTTATCGCGCTGGGACTTTTTGCTTCAAGTTTTTTTGTCCATGCGCAGACAGCACAAGACGCAATGCAGCCCGATGACAATTTTGACGACATCATCATGGAAGGCGAAGGACTTACTCTTGAGCAGACAGCAGATCCTGAAAAAGAAGCTGTCAGCGGAGTTTCTGTTGTGATGGACAAGGAGCAGATTAAGACAACTGCGCAGATTGGGCTTGTTGAAGACGTTATGAGTTCCGTGCAGACAATGCCTGGCGTAACTTTCAACGGCAACTGGAACAGCGAGCCTTCAATCCGCGGAGGCTATCCACGCGAAATGCAGACTGTTCTTGACGGAGTTTACATTCTTTATCCGTGGCACTGGGGCGGCGCATATTCAATTTTCAATCCGCACATGACAGACAGCGTAAAGATGAGCAACGGAGTTTTTTCAGCGCGATACGGACAGGCTCTTTCAGGACTGATGGAAGTGACAACCGTTCAGCCGGGAGAAGAAATACACTTTGACTTCAACATAACTTCAATTGCGACAGATTTGTTCGTCCAGCTTCCTGTAACAAAAAACTTCGGAATTTTTGCAGGCGGAAAAGTAACCTACATCGAAGGCTACATCGGCGCATACAAACTGTTCGGCGGCTCAAATGAAATCACAGACGCGCTCAAAACAGTTCCGTATATCCGCGACTTCTACACAAAGGCTTACTGGAATCCGGCGGAAAAACTGAGCTTGACTTTCAACGCATTCTACGGAAGCGACGGAGTTGGACTTGAAACAGACGACACTGATGATGGCGAGCACACAACATCTGACTTTGACTTCAGTATGCAAAGCGCATTCGCAGCACTGAATGCAAAATGGATTCCGACAGACAACACACAGATCAAGGCTCTTGCAAGCTACAACTGGACATCCGAAGATTTGACATACTACGGAACTGTTGACGGCGAATTTAAATACAACGATGACTTTCTTGAGCAGTACGGTTCTCTTTTAAGCGATGAGGCAAGGACAAGCAAAAAATATCATCTGAACACACAGAGCGAACGGCAAAAAGAGCGCATGACAGTTCATCAGCTTCAGGGAAAAATCGAAGGCGAAATGGAACTTGACGCAAGCAACAGAATTGCAGTCGGCGCAGAAGGATTGTGGAGCAGAAGCGACACTACGCAAAAAACTTGCGGCTGGAATGAACAGCTCAAGGGAGATTCTCCATATCCGGATTTTTACGAATTTGATTATTCCATAAGAGACAAAGAAAACAATGTTTTCAAGTCGGCAACTTTTGCGCTTTGGAATTTCGGAACAGACAAAAGCCTTTTGAGCGGAGAAGCTGGATTCCGTCTTGATGAATTCCACATAAGAAATTACAGCAACGATTTCAGCCTAAACCCGAATCCAGTTTTCAATCCAAGGGCAGTTCTGCACTACACACCGTGGCGTTATACAGACCATTTTGACAAGGTTTCATTCAGCGCGGGCTGCGGACTTTTCTCTTCTGTGCCAATGGAGCTGATAGTTGCAAGCAACGACATGGGACTTAAAGAATCGGAAGTAACTCCAAACCGGGCGATTTTTGCAGTTCTGGGAACAGATTTAAAATTCAATGAAGACTGGAGCTTTAAGCTTGAAGGATATTATAAGCATTATTTGAAAAGAATGTTTGTTGTTGCGGACGATTCAAATCCGATGGACACAAAGCTTGATGCTAGGTTCAACGGAAAAGGTTTCACAACTGGATTCGACCTTATGCTGGAAAAGAAAAACGGCGAAAAGTGGGACGGTTATCTTTCATACTCATTTGTTATGGCAAGATTTAAAAATCCGTACACAAAAATGTACGACGACCAAACAACAAACTACGGCGATCCGCTTGACGAGTGGTATTACCCGGACTTCCACAGATTCCACACGCTGAATGCTGTTGCAAACTTTAAATTCAAGGAGCACTGGACGCTTACCGTAAAAGGAACATTTGCCACAGGCACACCGAAAAAAGACAGCGGCGACATTTACTGCTATCCGGCAAAGCTTGAAGACGGAACTGTGATTCAGCGTTACACAAGAAACAGTTTCTACAGCGACAGTTTGCGCACGCAGATTTCATGCCCGGTTGACCTTAGGCTCGGCTATAAAAAGAAAGTCGGAAAATCATCACGGACAACGCTTGAATACTACATCGGCGCAGAAGACATATTCCTGAATCTTTACAGTCCAAAAGGCGAAAAAGGATTCAACAGCCGAACAGGAAAAGAAGACGACAGCGCGGCAAGCGCAAACTTCAACATTGGAATTCCGATGATTTCACTCGGACTTAAGATAAGCTATTAGTCTGAATGGCGAGTTTTGTAATTCAATGTTATGCTGTACAAGATTCCCGTGTCAAGCACGAGAATGACAGATAAAAAACTGATTTTTATGGGAGAAAATTATGACATTCAATTTAGTTGAACTTTTTAAGCTTGGCGGACCGTTTATGTGGGTTCTTCTTGTTTTTAGCATTGCGACATTCGCGCTGGTTCTGGAACGCTGCATTTACCTTTTCTGGCACGACTGCAATGTTTCATCTTTAAGCAGCCGGGTAAAAGAACTTTTGAGGCAAAACAAAAAGGACGAGGCGGAACAGCTTCTCTCTTCATTCAGCCGAAAAAAAACAGCCGCAACAGTTCTTCTGGCCCTTCTTCAGAATTCAAAATTCGGAGAGTCAAGAATGGAAAAAGCAGCAGAAAGCGAGGCCCAGGAAAGAATCCGCAGAATGGAAAACGGCTTCAACTATCTTACAGCACTTTCTTCACTTGCGCCTCTCACAGGATTTTTGGGAACAGTTTCCGGAATGATTGGCGCGTTCAAGTCGATTGCAGATGCTACAGATGTAAATGCGCAGCTTGTCGCAGGCGGAATCTACGAGGCTCTCATTACAACAGTTTTCGGACTTATAATCGCAATTGTCGCTCTTGTTGCCTACAACCTTTTTGTTCAGAAAGTTGATGTCTTTGCCGCAGAAACTTCAAAAGCCGTAAACGACATTGTTCCGGAACTTCTTGGTGCCAAAAATGATTAAAAGCAGAAGACGACCTTTTGAAGACACAAGCTCAGGCTCGCTTCAGGACTTGAGCTTTCTTTTGATTGTGTTTTTCATTGTGATTGCGGGATTCAACGTGAACAAGGGATTTGTGCTGAATCTTCCATCAAAGGAAAAACCGAAAGTTGTCCAGCAAAATGATCTTATGAAAGCCAGCCTGAATGCAGACGGAACTCTCATTCTCAACGGGGAAAATTCAAATCTTGAAGAACTTTGCGCCGCATTGCAAGAAAAACAAAAAGAATGGCCGAACATGACTTTTCTTCTTTCGATAAATCCTGAAACTCCTTATCAAAATGTGGTCGATGTGATTTACGAAATAAGAAACCTTAATATAGAAAACTTCTGCTTTAAAATGGAAGGCGGCGTATGAACATAAAACGCAAAAAAAGAAAAGCGAGCATAACAACGTCCTCAATGTCGGACATCGGATTTCTTCTGCTGATTTTTATAATGCTCATTTCACTTATGAACCAGCGTTATGAAGAGCACATTGAATATTCCGAAGCAAAGCAGCTGCAGAAAACCAGCCTTGAGCACAACTTTGAAATCTGGATTCAGAAAGACGGAACTGTAAGCGCGGACAAGCAGAATGTAACGCCAGAACTTTTAGAAGCGCTAATTGTTTCCGCAATTGCCGAGCATCCCGATGTGCGCATTCACATAATTGCCGACAAAAACACGCCGTATAAATATGTGAATTCGGTTGTGTCAGTTTTGCAGTCGCTTCAGCACAGAGTTGTGAGCTTTGTTGTAAAGGAGTTGTAATATGATAAAGAATGCAAAATTTTGTCAGTTCTGCCAGAAATGCTACAAGCCGTTCATACTTATTGTAACGATTCTTTTTCATATTGGGGCATTTTGTCTTTTTAAGGGAAAGGCTGAAAAGGAGCTTAAAGAGGAAGATTTTATAGAAACAAAAGTGTTCAAGCTCGTTGATGTTCAGGAATATCTTCCGCCGCCGCCCAAGCTAAAATCCGCTCCAAAAAAAGAAGTTGAAGTGGCAAAACAAAAAGAGCCAAAAGCAAGTGAAAAAGTCGAGGAGAAAAAAGAGGAAGAAATCACTAAAGAGCAAAAAGAAGAGGCAGAACCTGAGCCGTTCGAGGAATATGTTCCTCAGCATAAAATTTCAAAAGCCCCGGCGTTTCCTGCAAAAAAAGTTTTAAGCCGGCTTTCTTATCCGCAGATGGCAAAAAAGCAAGGAATTGAAGGCGTAGTTGTGCTTGAACTTTTTATTGACCCAAAAGGAAAAGTCGTAAAAATCAACGTGCTAAAAGACCCCGGCTACGGATTTGCAGAAGCGGCAGTTGCAGCGTTCAACGGAATAGACTGCGTTCCGGCACTAATCAACGGAAAACCTTGCGCCGTAAGATACAGATACCCAGTCAGATTCAAGCTTACATAATCATAATATAGAAGAAATCATTCCTGCTCTAATAGGAAAGAGCTTCCGTTTAAAACAAAAATGCTGTTCCTGCTTGAATAGGAAGCGCATTCCACTTAGAACAGGAAACAAAAATTCTATAGCTTTTCCCTTATAAAAACTGCCGTTGTAAATATTGATTTTTTACTGTATTCTATAAGATATGGCTTACGAAGTTACGGCGACAAGGCGTCGTCCACAGAATTTTGACAATCTTGTTGGTCAGGAATTCGTTGCAGAAACTCTCAAGAATTCAATTCAATCAAAAAAAATAGCTCACGCATATTTGTTTTCAGGTCCAAGAGGCTGCGGAAAAACATCAACCGCAAGAATCCTTGCAAAAGCTCTGAACTGCCAAAAAGGTCCTACAGCTTTTCCGTGCGGAGAATGCGCAGCGTGCAAAGAAATAACAGCAGGCTCTTCGCTCGACGTAATTGAAATAGACGGTGCTTCAAATACAAGCGTTAACGATGTTCGCCAGATAAAAGATGAAGTTTTGTTTCCGCCGAATTCATGCAGATACAAAATCTACATAATCGATGAAGTGCATATGCTTTCAACTTCTGCATTCAACGCGCTTTTAAAGACAATTGAAGAGCCACCGCCATACTGCATTTTTATTTTCGCAACTACGGAAATACAAAAAGTTCCAGCCACAATAAAATCAAGATGCCAGCAGTTCAACTTTAGGCTTGTTCCAATTGAAAAAGTAAAACAGCAGCTTGCAGAAGCCGCCAGCGAACTTGGAATAAAGGCAGAAGACGAAGCGCTTTACTGGATTGCAAGAGAATCAACTGGTTCAATGAGAGACTCGTACACGCTCTTTGATCAGGTTGCTGCTTTTTCCGGCGGAGAAATCACTTACGAAAAAATCCGCGACAAACTCGGGCTTGTGGGAGTTGACCGCCTGAATGAAATATTCGGTTTCTGTGTAAAAAAAGATTCAGAAAACGCGCTTTTAAAGCTTGATGAATATTTGCAGAACGGAGTAAGCATTGAGCAGCTTGTTTCAAACTGCGCGGATTATTTGCGTTCACTTCTTCTTATAAAGAGCGGCGTAAAAAAAGAGTCATTGCTAGGACAAAGCGCAGACCGTTTTTCTAAGGAAGTATTGGATTCCTGGAATTCCGTGCAGATAGAAAGAGCTCTTGGAATTTTCATGCAGCTTTACAGAGACGTGCGTTATTCTTTAAGTCCAAGATACGAATTTGAACTTGCAGTTTCAAGGCTTTGCTGGCTCAAGGATTATGTTTCCGCGGCGGAAGTAAAAAAAGCAATTGACGCTGTAAAACCGATTCTGGCAAATTCAAACTTGCAAAGAAAAATTCCTGCTGAAAAAAAAAATGAACCAGCAAATATAAATGCGCCAAGAAATTCGTTTTTATCTGTTCCCGCTCCAATTCCCACATTCAGCGCGCTGGAAGAAGACGAAGACTCTTTTTATGATGGCGGAGCTGAACCGCCTGAAAAATTTTCAGCAGAGACAGAAAACAAGCCTTTAGAGCAAAAGACTGACATTCCGCAGCAAAAAGAATCCGCAGCAAAAAATGTGGACACTTCGGACATAGAAAAAGTAAAAGATGCAATGATTTCTGATTTTTCTATAGATGACGCTTTGCTTGCAAGCACTTTAATGCAGACAAAAGAATGGAAGCTTGAAGAAAACAGGGCAAGCGCAATAAGTGAAAATCAGTTTGAGCAAATGCAAATTCAGCAGCAGGCTTTTAAAATTTCAGAGTATCTTTCTAAAGTTTACGGGCGGACTATAAGCTTTGAAATTCAGTTTGTTCCAAAAAAAGTTGAAGAAAAAAAACAGGAAATTCCAACAGAAGTAAAAATTCTCCGGGATGTTTTTAAAGGAACTATAACCGTAGGAGCGTAACATGAAAAAAACATTCGCTTTGTTTTTATGCGCCGGCTTGTTTTTTAGCTGCGGACAAAAATCTCCTGAAATGACACTTGAAGAAATTGCGGAATACAAAAAAAATTCAGGCTCGCTTCTTCTTGAAAAAACACTTTACAAGCCATGGAAAGGCGGCGGATTTACAGACGGAACAGAAGGCGGCGAATGGCTTTCTTCAATAAGCGCAGACCCAAAAACTTTCAATCAGTATATTGCAGAGCGCGATGCGGAAAGCGCAGGAATTATAAACCAGACTTTGGATTGCCTTGTGGACTATGACAATGCTGAAAAAAAATGGTTTCCAAAAGCGGCATTCTTTGAAGTTAAAACCAACAAGGAAAAAAACACGCTCACCGTCCATTACACTTTGCGCGAAAATCTTTACTGGACTTGGTACGGTTCAGACAAAAAAGTTCCTGTAACTTCTGACGATATTGTTTTTTGGTACAACGAAATTGCAGGAGATCCAGCGTTCCAAAGTTCAGGCTACAACGGACAGTTTGTTTCCATGCCAGACGGAACTTCTGCTCGCATTGAATGTGTAAAAATAAACGATAGGCAGTTTGACTTTGTTTTTCCGCGGATTATAGCAGATCCGCTTCTTGCCACAAACATGAACTTTTGTCCGGCTTTCATTTATAAAAAAGCAAAGGAAGAAAAAGGCGCGGAAGGCGTAAAAGACTTGTTCAAGGCTTCGTGCAATGTCCGGGAGATTCCTTCAATGGGAAGATGGTACATAGCCGAATATATTCCGGGCCAGAGAATCGTGTACAAAAAAAATCCGTACTACTGGGAAAAAGATTCGCAAGGAAAAACCACAACTTACATAGACACAAAGACAGTTCAAATTGTAGGAAATCCGCGGACTGAATATCTTTTGTTCAAGCAAGGAAAAATGGAATCTTATTCGCCTGTTCCAGAGGAAGTTGACGCTGTGATAAACGGACAAAAAGATTCTTACAAAGTTTTCCGCTCGGAAGGCTCAATTGGAACTGCAATGTGGACTTTCAATCAGAATCCAAAAAACAGAGGAAAAAATTTCTACAGCTGGTTTACAAAAAAAGAATTCCGTCAGGCAATGAGCTGCCTTTTAAACCGTGAAAGAATAATTGCGCAGACTTACCGCGGACTTGCCGAGCCAAAATACAATTTTTTTCCAAGCGTGAATCCATATTACAACGAAGCAATCACACTCAAATACAGATTCGACAAGGAAATGGCTTTGCGGCTTTTGTCAAAAATCGGAATAAACCAAGATTCAAACGGAACAATGCGCGATGCCTTTGGAAACGAAATTTCATTTGACCTTACAATCGCTTCATCCAGCGCAACCACAAATGACATGGCGCAGATTGTGGCAGACGAATGTTCAAGCGTAGGAATAACCGTAAACGTGCGTCAAGTTGATTTTCAAAAACTGATTGAGCTTTTGACTTCAACTTATGACTGGCAATCGGTGTTCATTGGACTTGGCGCAAATATTTTTCCAACTCAAGGAAGCAACGTCTGGCCTTCAACCGGAAATTTGCATCTTTGGTATCCAGAGCAAAAAACTCCGGCAACTGAATGGGAAGCTAGAATCGACCACCTTTACAACGAAGGTTCTTTTACAAATGATTTCAATCAAGCAAAAAAAATTTGGGACGAATACCAGTCCATTATTCTTGAGCAATGCCCGATAATTTATCTTGTAAGCATGAAAACTTTTTTTGCGCTCCAAGGCAAATGGGATATTTCAAACTTTTTTTATGACAACATGAACGGAGCAATGACGGAACGGATTTTCTTGTCGCAGATTCAGTAAGGAAAAAATATGGCAGCATTTTTAAAAAAACTTTGGGAAACAATTTCTTTTCCATGGAACTACTTTAAAAAGCAAAGTCCTCTTGCATCTTTTATAACTGGAAGAATTGCAACAATGGCGGCTCTTCTTTTTCTTCTGGGACTTGCAATGTTCGCACTCATGGAACTTGCTCCCGGAGACATAGTTGATCAGATGATGACACAGCAAATCGCATCTTCCATGAATTCAACTTCGGTTTCGTCATCGCAAATTTCAAAAGACAACAGTTTTACAACCGACCAAGGCCAGCAGCTTAGAAAAGAACTGGGGCTGGACAAACCGTTTTACGCGCAGTATATGGACTGGCTTAAAAGAGTTTTTGTAAATCACGATCTTGGAATCAGTTTGATTTCCAGAACGCCGGTAAGTTTTTTAATTTTATCACGACTTAAAAATTCAATAGTTCTGAATTTGATTTCGCTTGTTTTTATTACGTCATTTTCTTTTTTGCTCGGAGTTTATTTTTCTAGCAAAGCCGGAACTAGAACCGATGTGGCGGCAACATTTTTCGCGCTGTTTTTTCATGCGTTCCCGGGAATTTTGCTTTTAATTCTTTTGCAGCTTTTTGCATCTATAACAGGACTTTTTCCAGTAACAGGCTATCCGAATTTTCCATTTTCTGAAAATCCGCTGAAATTTTCATTCAGCTATGTTCATCATATTTTTCTTCCGTTGCTTGCATCTTTTCTTGGCGGAGTCGGAGGAACTATGAGAATGATCCGCTCAACTATGCTAGATCAAATGGGGCTTCCGTACATCATGGCTCTTCGTTCACGCGGAATTTGCGAGCGCAGAATTTATTTAAACCACGCTTTTAAAAACACGCTCAATCCGTATATAACAGGCAGCGCAAATCTTCTTGCAAGCCTTTTCAGCGGAAGCTTGATTTTGGAAATAATTTTTTCGTATCCGGGAATTGGACGGCTGATGTACGAAGCTGTAACCCAGCAGGATGTAAATCTTGTTTTGGCAAACAGCATGTTTGTTTCCGCGCTAGTTCTTGCCGGAATGATTATTTCAGACATCACACTTGCAATTGTAGATCCTAGAATCAGATATAAATAATTTTTTGGAGTGCTTTATGAAAAAATTTTTATTAACTATTGCCGCGAGCGCATTGCTTGCTTTTGTTCAGATTTCCTGCTCAACAAACAAGATTCCAACGGAAATTCCAAAGCCATCAGTTTCATTCAATTCAATTTCATTTGTTTCGCTCGACACAGAAGGAATAACTTTAAAGTGCGACTATGCAATCAAAAATCCCTATCCAGTTTCACTTTCGCTTGCAAAACTTGCGGCAGACATAACTTGCAACGGAGAAGCTTTTACAACTTTGACTGCGGATGAAGGTATTGGACTTTCAGCAAAATCCACAAAAGAAAATTCGTTCAATTTTAAAATTCCTTATGATTCAATTCTGAACTTTGCAAAAACTTTCAAGTCTGAAAAAACGCTTCCATTCAAAATAGCGGGAAACGCAACAATAGACAACATTCCGCTGATTTCTTCAATAACATTGCCGTTTTCAAAAGACTTTGACGTTCCAGTATTCAAGCCAAGCTTTTCGTTTTCAAGTCCAAAAGTTGTTCTGCCGACTGCAAAAGAAATTATTTCTTCTTTCACAAAAAGCGGAATCTCGGCGGTAAAAGCAGCAAGCGCGGCAACTTCACTGGCTTCTGGAAAACCGATTGCAGAAAATTTGCTCGACAACGTGAACATGGACGTAAAAATAAATTTCAACTTGAATGTAAAAAATGAAGGCGGCGCAGACTGGAAGTACATTTTAAATTCATGCAAAATAAGCTCAGGCGGAAAAGAACTTACAGCTCTTGATGTTGCCCAAAATGAAATAAATTCCGCAGACGGAACAATTCCGCTCACAGCCACAGTAAACACAATTACAGCCGGAAAATTTATTACGCAGATTATAAACAAGTCCGGAACAAATCCTACATTTGCGCTCGAAAGCGGCATTTCATTTCCGCAGTTAAAATCAGTAACTTTGCCTTTGTCTTGCTCAAAGGAAATTCCGCTAAGCAAATTTGCCATTGGAAAATAAAACAAAATGAAGCAGCTTTTTAAATATATTACAGGACGACCAGTTGCGCTTGCCTCTTTAATCATGATTGCCGCGATTTATATTGTCATGATTTTTGCTGAATTTTTTGCTCCATATTCAGCGACCGCATCTTTTTCAGAAGATACTTTTCATCCTGCAAATATTGAGCTGACTTCCAAAGGTTTAAAAGTCCGCGAATTCAGAGTTCTGGAAAGCACAACTTGGCATTACGCAAAAGTAAAGGATTTGCGGCACAACTTGAAATTTTTTGTACATGGACATAAATACAAAGTACTTGGAATTATTCCGTGCGACCTTCATCTTTTTGGAACTGAGCCTGATTCAAACGGAAACCAATACCCAGTATTTTTAATCGGAGCAGACAATTTAGGACGAGACCTTTTTTCAAGAATCGTATACGGAAGCAGAATTTCGCTTACGATTGGATTTATTGCCAGCGCAGTTTCATTAGTTCTTGCAATAATTTTCGGCGGACTCGCAGGATTTTACGGCGGCTCAACAGACTGGTTTATAATGCGGTTCAGCGAATTTTTTATGCTCATTCCAAGCCTTTACTTGATTCTTTTTTTACGCTCGCTATTAAACACAAACATGGACTCTGGAACTTCCTACATGGTCATCACCGTAATTCTTTCTCTTGTAGGCTGGCCGGGAAGCGCGCGGACGTTGCGTGGAATGGTTCATTCAATCAAACGTGAAGAATTTGTTCAAAACGCAGTCCTTGAAGGAACTCCATCGCTTGTAATAATTTTCAAATATATAATTCCGCAGATTGCAAGCCTTCTTATTGTAAGCACAACGCTTTCGATTCCGGGCTTTATTATGAGCGAAACAACACTTTCGTATCTTGGACTTGGAATAAATGATCCTGCTGTAAGCTGGGGCTCGCTTATAAATCGCGATATTTCCACATTGAACAACCTAAAAAATTTTCCGTGGCTCTTAACTCCTGTGTGGCTTTTGCTTGCCGTAACGCTTGCGTTTAATTTTCTGGGCGATGCCTTGCGCGATTTTTATGATCCGTTCCATTCAGTTTTTCCAACTTGGAAAAAAAGGCAGCTTGAAAAGAAAATCAAGACACATCCTGCTCAGTGCGAATTTTCAATGGCGGAACTTCAGCGTTCATTTTTAACTGTGCAAAATCTTTTTGTAACTTTTGATGTTACAACTGGAAACAAGAATATTCAGATTCAGGCTGTTCGCGGCGTAACTTTTTCAATGAAGCGCGGAGAAATTCTTGGAATTGTCGGGGAAAGCGGCTCAGGAAAATCAGTTTCAACAACGGCAATCTCAGGACTTTTGCCGGGAAACGCTTTTGTTGAAGGAAGAATTTTCTTTAAAGGCATTGAGCTTACTTCACTTTCGCAAGATCAGTTCAGGGAATTGCGCGGAAGAAAAATCGGCTGTATCTTCCAAGAGCCCGGACGCTCGTTTGATCCGCTTCAAAGCATAGGAAATGTTTTTGCGGAAACTTTCAGAAATTCAGAGCCAGAACTTTCAAAAGAAGAATGCAAAAAACGCGCTGTGGAACTTTTAAATGAAGTCGGACTTCCAGATGCAGAAAAACGCCTAAAGAATTTTCCGCACCAGTTTTCAGGAGGACAGCTTCAAAGAATCAGCATTGCGCTTTCTCTTGCACAAGGCTGCGACCTTCTTATTGCGGACGAGCCAACTACTGCGCTCGATGTTACAATTCAGGCGCAAATCGTGGAACTTCTGGCAGATTTAAGAGACAAGCGCGGACTTTCAATAATTTTCATAAGCCACAACATCGACCTTGTAGCTTCACTTTGCGACAACATAATTGTAATGTACGGCGGACTAATCATGGAAAAAGGAACTTCCGCTCAAATCATAAAAAATCCGCGGCATCCATACACAAAGGCACTTTTAGCTTCCACACCAAAATTCGGAAGCCACTACACAGAGCAAGAACTTTCTTCTATTCCGGGAAGAGTTACAGATCCAGCCTCTCCTGAGCCCGGATGTCCGTTTGCTCCAAGATGCGGCTTTAAAAAGGACGAATGCGAAAAAGAAAACTTCAAATGCTACAAAATAATATAAAAAGGGCTGTTTTTATATGAAAAAAGATATAATTTTACACGCAGAAAACCTACAGAAACACTTTGGTCTTGACGCAGGATTCTTTGCAAAGAAGAACAAGCAAGTCTATGCCGTAAATGGAGTTTCATTTGAAATTGAGCGCGGAAAAACTTACGGTCTTGTTGGCGAAAGCGGCTGCGGAAAAACAACAACAGCCCGGCTTTTAGTAAGAATGTACAATGCTGATTCCGGAAAAATATATTTTAATCCGCAGGAAAAAGAAGAGCCTGTTGAAGTCGGAAACCTGGACAAAAAAGAGCTTGCCGCATACAGGGAAAAAGTAAAGTACATTTTTCAAGATCCTTCCCGCTCGCTGAATCCGCGCATGACAATTGCAAGCATTTTATCATCGCCTTTAAAATACTCATCGCATTGGCAAGGAAAAGAACAGGCACGTGAAAAAGCCGCCGCCTTGCTTGAAGAAATCGGACTAGACAAAGCAGATTTAGACAGACGGCCGCAGGAATTTTCAGGCGGACAAAGACAGCGCATTTCAATTGCACGAGGACTGATTCTTGAGCCGGAGCTTCTGATTTGCGATGAAGTTGTAAGTGCGCTGGATGTTTCTGTTCAGGCTCAAATTTTAAATCTCTTGCAGGATTTAAGAAAAAAACGCGGACTTTCATTTTTGTTTATTGCCCACGATTTAAAAGTTTCCTGCTATTTTTGCGACACAATCGGCGTAATGTACCGCGGAATGATTGTAGAAGAAGCCGAGGCAAAAGACCTTTACAAGGAAGCCTTGCATCCATACACGCAGACACTTTTTGCCGGCGCAGGCGGAAAATTTCAAGTTGAAAAAACAGGCGAAATGAAAACACTGCTGGAAAACCTTTCTGGATGTCCGTTCGCCCACAGATGCCCAAAAGCGCAGGAAAAATGCCGCTCGGAAATTCCGCCTTTAAAGCAGATTTCAGAAAACCACAAAGTGCGCTGTTTTTTTACAGAATAGTCTCTTAAAACTCCTTAAATATTGCAAAAGTATGACAATTCAACTGATTATGCAGAATTTTTAGAATTATTTTCGCTTTTGTACCCTTATTTTTAAAGATTTCCCCTTAGTTCCGCAGTTAAAAAAAGCAAAAAAAATCTGCCACCAAGAAACACGCATAAACCGCTTGTTTACAGAATTCTTTAATTTTTGCAAAAGGCTCGTTTTATTGACTGAAAACACTACTGCTAGTATACTAAGAACACTTGTAACACCATATATAGACATTGGTGCTTCTAAAAAAGAGGGAAAAGCATGAAAATCATCAAAAGAAGTGGTGCGGAAGCTGTTTATGACCGCAATAAAATTTCAACGGCAATAAGAAAGGCAAACGAGCAGGTTAGAGAATCGCAGCGCCTTAAAGAAAGCCAGATTGAATCCATTGTTGATGATATTGAAATCGAATGCCACAATTCAGGACACGCTCTTAATGTTGAAGACATTCAAGACCTTGTTGAAAATGGAATCATGCAGAACGGGGCTTATGAAGTTGCAAAGCTTTATATAACCTACCGCTACCGCCATCAGCTTTTGCGCAAAGAAAATACAACAGACCAGCAAATAATGAGCCTTCTTGAAGAAAACAACGAAGAAGTCAAGCAGGAAAATTCAAATAAAAATCCGACTGTAGTTTCTGTTCAGCGCGACTATATGGCTGGAGAAGTCAGCAAAGACATTACACGCCGTTTTCTTTTGGATCCGGATATTTGCAAGGCCCATGACGAAGGAATCATACACTTCCACGATGCGGATTATTTTGCCCAGCACATGCACAACTGCGACCTTGTAAACCTTGAAGATATGCTTCAAAACGGAACTGTAATCAGCGGAACAAAAATTGACCGCCCGCATTCTTTTTCAACAGCCTGCAATATCGCCACACAGATTATAGCCCAAGTTGCAAGCTGCCAGTACGGCGGACAAAGCATTACTCTCACTCATCTTGCTCCGTTTGTAGACGTAAGCCGCAAAAAAATCATGGCTGAAACAACAGAACTCATAAAAGCGACAGGGCTTCAGGTTTCTTCCGAGCAGTTCGATTATATGGTAGAACAGCGCGTAAAGGACGAAATTAAGCGCGGAGTTCAGACAATTCAGTATCAAGTTATAACCCTTATGACAACAAACGGCCAGGCTCCTTTTGTGACGGTTTTCATGTACTTGAATGAAGCAAAAAACGAGCAGGAAAAAGCTGACCTTGCGCTTATTATAGAAGAAGTTCTCAAGCAGCGTTATCAGGGAGTAAAAAACGAAAAAGGCGCCTGGATTACTCCTGCATTCCCAAAGCTTATTTATGTTCTTGAAAATGACAACGTGGAACAAGGCTCACCGTATTATTATCTTTCCGAACTTGCCGCAAAATGCACAGCGCGTAGAATGGTTCCAGACTACATCAGCGAAAAGAAAATGCTGGAGCTAAAAATCGATGCAAAAGGAAACGGAAACTGCTATCCTTGCATGGGCTGCCGTTCATTTTTAACGCCTTACTTGGACTTGACTGGAAAGCCAAAATACTACGGAAGATTCAATCAGGGAGTTGTAACGCTGAATCTTGTTGATGTAGCCTGCTCTTCTGGCGGCGACATGATGAAATTCCATCAGCTTCTTCAGGAACGGCTTGAACTTTGCCACAGAGCGCTTAGAATCCGCCACGAACGCCTTCTTGGAACAAAATCTGATGCCGCGCCAATCCTATGGCAAAACGGTGCTTTGGCGCGCTTAAAGAAAGGCGAAGTTATCGACAAGCTTTTGTACAACGGATATTCAACAATTTCCCTTGGATACGCCGGACTTTGCGAATGCGTGCGCTACATGACCGGAAAATCTCACACAGATCCAGATGCAAAGCCTTTTGCGCTCAATGTCATGAAAGCCTTAAACGAAGCCTGCAAAAAATGGAAGGAAGCCGAGCACATCGACTATTCCGTTTATGGAACTCCTCTTGAAAGCACAACTTACAAATTTGCAAAGTGCCTCAAAAAAAGATTCGGAATAATTGAAGGCGTTACAGACAAAAATTACATCACAAACAGCTATCACGTAAATGTAACAGAAAAAATCGACGCATTTACAAAGCTTTCATTTGAATCTGAATTCCAAAAACTTTCGCCAGGCGGAGCTGTAAGTTACGTTGAAGTTCCGAACATGGAAAACAATATTCCAGCTGTAATGGCTCTCTTAAAGCACATTTACAACAACATAATGTATGCAGAACTGAACACAAAAAGCGACTTCTGCCAAAAATGCGGCTACACGGGCGAAATTCAAATTGCAACAGACAGCGACGGAAAACTTATCTGGGAATGTCCAAACTGCAAAAATCACGACCAAGCCACAATGAACGTTGCAAGAAGAACCTGCGGCTACATTGGAACACAATACTGGAATCAGGGACGCACACAGGAAATAAAAGAGCGTGTGCTGCACTTATAAATGTACTACGGAGAAATTAAAAAATTCGACATTTCAAACGGAGAAGGTGTTAGAGTTTCCCTCTTTGTTTCTGGATGCAGAGTTCATTGTCCGGGCTGCTTTAACAAATGCACTTGGAATTTTCAGTACGGAAAACTTTTTACAGAAGAAATAGAAAACGAAATAATCGAAGCTCTTTCAAAGGAATTTATTTCAGGACTTACAGTTCTTGGAGGAGAGCCTTTTGAGCCGGAAAATCAGGAAGTTCTTGCGCCGTTTTTATCAAAAGTAAAAAAAATGTTTCCCAAGAAAACAATCTGGTGCTACACAGGCTACGTTTACGACAAAGACATTCTTCCTTCCGACGGAAAAAAACACTGCGCCTTTACAGAGCAATTTTTAAGCTGCATTGATGTTCTTGTAGACGGACCTTTTATAGAAGAGCTTAAGGACATTTCACTGCAATTCCGCGGCTCAAGAAATCAGCGGATTCTTCATTTAAAATAAATTCAGCTACAAGCTCATAACTGCCAGAATCCATTCGCTTCTGCTTTTTACACCGAATTTTTCATATATGTGCTGAATGTGAGTTGCAACCGTGCTGGTGGCAATAAAAAGCTCCTTTGCAATCTGCTTGTTAGTCTGATTCTTTAGCAAAAGCTCGGCAATTTCAATTTCCCTTGATGACAAGCCGAATTTTTTATAGGCACAAATTCTGTTTTCCTTTGAATCAGCGGCAGAAGCAAAAGGCAAGTCTGAATTCAATTTGCTGCCATAAAAAGATTCCGCCGACCTGTTTATAAAATCCGTGATTGTCCTTGCAAAATCTTTTTTAACATTTACTTTTAAAGACAAAATCGAATAGACTTTTAAAAGCAGTTCCGTTTGCGAAAAAGGCTTGAAAATATAATCCACCGCTCCTTCCTCAATTGAAATGCGCCGAAGTTTGGAATCCTGCACGCCCGTTAAAAACAAAAACGGAATTGTCTTTAGCTTTTCGTCCTTGCGGCAAATTTCAAAAAAAGCCTTTCCATCCATAACCGGCATAACCATATCCGAAATTATCAAATCGGGAATTTCTTCCTTTATTTTTTCAAGAGCATCCTTTCCATTGCAAGCGGCAAAAACCGTGCAGTACGGTTTAAATATATTTTGAATATTTTCCAAAAGCGAAAGATTATCTTCAACGCAAAGAATTTTTACGCCTTGCATTATTTGCAAAAAATCATAATTTTGAAGCGCGGAAATTTTTAGCTCCTGGTCATTTTCATAAAAAAGCTGTTCTGTTTTCTGAACGCAATTTTTATCAGCACCAGAAACAATTTCAAGAGGAAGCCGGGCTTCAAAAACAACTTTGTGCAAATTTTTTCCGTCCTTAAAAACTGGAACACAAACCGCATGGCAATTTCCGTTGTATAATTTACAAATCCGCTGCACAAGATTAAGCCCGATTCCCATTCCCGCAATATTTTCTGAAATACTTTTTCCGCGGAAACCAAGCGTAAAAAGCTGCTCAATGTTTTGCTCCGAAATATTTTCAGAAAAATTTGAAACTCTATAAACCAGCGTTTTATTCAAATTGTCCCATTCAATGTTTGCGGAAATTCCAGTTTTTTCTGTGGAATATTTTATCGCATTGTCAATCAGATTTATAAAAACAGTTTCCAAAAACAAAGGAAAAACCAAAACGCAAAGCTCTTCGCCGCATGAATAAGTCCAAGAAATTTCAATTCCTTTTAACTGCGCATAAGAAATAAAATTGTCCAGACACTGCCGGAACAAATTCACAACAAAAACTTCGGATTTCATTTTTGAAGCTTCCTGAATATTTTGTTCCTGCCGTTCAAGCGAATTCACCATGAGCGCAATATTTTTTATTGATTTGATAGACGGAAATCTTCTTATAAGCCCGCGCAAGTGTT
>NZ_CAMCEC010000015.1 GCF_945873775.1 uncultured Treponema sp.
AGCACAAATTCGTTATTTTTTCTCCTCCGTGTCTAAATCTGAGGCTTATTATATTTTAAGAATTCTTTTACAACAGAATCAAAATCTTTTATATAGTTAGAAGAATTTCCATAAGCTGTATCACGTGCAATATCAACAAAATTATTTACATAGGATTTAAAAATATATGGTGTATTATTACTAAAACTTTTCTTTAACTCATTTAAAAATTGTATTTTTTCAGCTTCGTAATTTACAGTTCCTCTTATTAGGTTATAAAATATTCCGACTAGTTCTGGCTTCTTTCCAAAAATTGTCTTTGCAATTACAGAATCTTCATTTTTATCATTTTCACAATAATCTGAATAAATTCTTTCTACAACTTTTATATAATGAACAACTCCATTTGTACTCAAATGATCCAAAACGGAAGGAATCAAATAATAATCGGAACTTAAAAATGCAGATTGTGTAATCACAGTATTTGAAGGCGGACAATCAATAAGTATATAATTATAATCATTCTTAAATCTATTCAATAAATCTCCTAAAATTGACAAATACTCAAGATTAGGCAACATCTGCATTGCAAGAGTATCAAGTCCCACACCTTTTTTATAAAACAAACTTGAAGGAATAAAAAAATAGTTGTCATCTCTTTTATGAATTATCTTTTCTGGAAAAGGAATATTTAAAGCCGGATATTTTTTTATTTTCGTTATATATAAATCAAAAATGTGATTCAAAACTTCATCATCTTCAAGTTCAGCCAAAGTTTTTGATAAAAAACTTGATATTTGTATTTCACTTAATGAAGATTGAGGATCAAGGTCAATGGTTAAAACTTTATGCTCTTCTTTTGAAAGATAATTTGCAAAATTTACTACAGTCGTAGTCTTCCCGACTCCGCCCTTGTAATTTCCAATAAAAACAATCTTACCCATAAAAATACTCCAACTTATCTCTTCAAAAACTCATCAAGCATTTTTTCATCCAGCTTTTCATACACTGCAGGGATGTCTTCTTTCGTAAATTTATCGAACAAGGCGGCAACATCTATTTTTTCAAGTTTTTTACGAAGGCTTTCGTCCAGTCTGTACTTTATGAACTTTGCAGGATTTCCCCCGACTATTGCATAAGGCTCGACATCTTTTGTGACCACAGCACCTGCCGCAACAACTGCTCCCTGCCCTACCGTAACGCCTGAACAGATTATGGCATTTTGACCAATCCAGACATCGTCTTTTATAACAATATCTCCCTTGCTTCCGGCTTCGCGCTCTTCTCCAAAAAGCCGCACCTTAAACGGATAAGTCGAGATTGTGTCAAGATTGTGCTCGCCGCCCAACAGGAAAGTCGTTCCGCCTGCAATCGAACAGTAGTTTCCGATAATGAGCTTTGTATCGGCCGGCGAAAAATCTATCACGCTGATTGCCCCATAAGATTTTCTTCCAACCTGAACACGGTTCATGTCGCACATATTCACAACGCACACAAGATTGTGCCTGTTCCGCAGACGAAACAGCCTGTGGAAAATTTTGAGTTTTAAAACAGATAAAAGCATTGTTTTTCCTAACGAATGAGAAAATTATAGAAATTTTTTTTTTTTGTTTTATTCAGACTATTCCGAAAGAACGCACAGAATGTTTTTTGCTATTCTGTCCATTCCTATATCGCCAGGATGAGCACCGACTCCCGGCTTTCTGTATTTTTTATAGCTTGAAGCAAAATTTTCTGGGTCAATTCCGCTTCCTAAATGACTCAAGTCACAGATTCTGCTGCCAGTTGAAAAAGCGACATCGGTAATTATGTTTATTTTTTCTTTTACTGGCCAAAAAGGAATGCACACAACCCTTTTTGAATTTTTAAAGCCTTCTATAAGTTCGCAATAACGGGTAAAGAAAACTTCTCCGTAAACGGAAATATCTTCATAACTTACATTTTCACCAATCTGAAAAACAACAACATCAGGATTCTTTACCTGTATGTTTTTTAGTTTATCTTTTGAAAAAACTGAATCTCTAAACCCGCGCTCAAAGTCCGAAATATTTACACAAGAAAATTTTACGTTGACTTCGTATTTGTTTGCATACATAGAAACAAGTTTATGAACATAGTCATTTTCGATCTTTGTAGAAGTAAGTCCTCGTTTTGTTTTATCCGGCTCTTCATCAGGAACACCGCAATATGTAAGAGAATTTCCAAGAAAAAGGAACTCAACGGTTTTAGCGTCTTGATTTACAATATATTCGTCATCCAAGAAATCATCATAAGCATCATTGTTGAAAGTCTTTAAAACTTTTTCCGAAGTCTGGGATTTTAGTTTTTGCTTCAGATAAAAGGTCTGAATTTTCAGCTTTACTGCATCAAATTTCCAAATCGCTATTGCCGAAAATAACAATAAAAATAAAAAGTTAGCAATAAGGGAAAGTTTTAGTACCCCCCCCGAATTTTAGATTAGTTTTTGTTTTCATAAAAAAAACTCCTTTTTTATCTAATTAAATTTTATAGATACAAATCTTTCAAGAACTTTTTTATTTCCGAAAAGACACTGTTTTCAAAATCGAATACATTCTTTGCAACCGCAACTCTTATGGTATTGCAAATTTTTGGCAGACCAGCCAAGTATGTCTGTAATAAAGCTTTATGAATATTATATTTTTCTTTATCTGATTCAGACTGCAACATCTTTGCATTCTGCACATAAGAGTCCGCAATAGGAAACAAACTTGTATGCTTTACTGAATCAAGACATAAATCTTCAAGCATTCCACTTCGTTTATTGTCAGGCATAATAAAGATTCCACATGCAATTTCAGCTTTAACAACATTGCCAGATTTCTTAGGTATACATTCTGCCGGAAATATTTTTTTCAAGTTAGATTCAAAACTTTGAAAAGTAGATTTTGCTTCATTCTTCTCTGCATCAAATACAAATCCAATATGGGTAACTTTGTCAAAATTTGTAATAATAGATAACGCTTCCAAAGTATTCTTTAGATTCTCCCGGCCAGCGACATTTATAATCTGAACAGTATTTATATCTAAGTATTTTAGTAATGCGGCAAAAAAGCCTTTTTCATCCTGTCCCTCAACTATTAAAAGCTGCTCACTTTCTATAGAAAGATTATTACTCTCTTCAAACTTCATCTAATCTCCCATCTTTTTGAAATAGCGTTTCTTGCAGCTTCGTTAGAAATATAAGTGCTTTTATGTTCAAAATTATTTCTTTCTATTCTAAAAATAGAAGAATTCTCAGTTGATGTAATTCTTGTAAAAGAATCAATACATTCATAAGAATGTGTTGTTGCAAAAATCTGATTATTTTGCCTTTCACACAACTCTGCAACTGCTTTCCACAATCCATCCATGGCTGTATAATGCAACCCATTCTCAAATTCATCAATTAAAATTATGCCATTTGAAATTGTCGCAATGCAAGAAACCAATCCAACGATTTTTTCTATTCCTTGTCCTACCATCCTAAGAGGCAACAATGAAGAAAGCCCTGTGTCAACAAAAATAGAACCATTTGAACCTAACTGAATATCCTTTATAGAAGAGTCAACGCTTACCAAAACATTTAGCAGCAAGTCTTTCTTTTTTGAGATTATCAATGACTCAAGTTGAGCAGTTGGATTAAAATTATTCCATTGAGCAGTCCAGTAAAAAACAGGACAACGCCCAGAATCTTTTTTTATTAATTCTATTTCATCAGAAGTAAAAGGAACTTTTCCTAAACCCCAGTCAGCTTGATTATATAAGACTGAATATTTATTAGAAAAATCGTCTATAGATATTTTAAAGCTAGAAATACGTTTTTCGTTCAATAACTGTCCAGTCATTGTTATATATTTAGAATCATTACCAAAAACACATTCAATATCTAATTTTCGTTTTTGCTCCCCATTTATCCTTGTAATTTCCACAGGATTTGAAACATCTATATTATGGAAAATAACACTTAAATCTTCATTAGTTCTTACCACATTGCTCCGGCAAGTATTAATCTGATCGAGCGGCATATTTGGAATATCGCAAGAAGCATAAACAGACTCCAACAATGTTGACTTTCCGCAATTGTTTTTTCCAATCAATAAATTAAATTGCTTACAATTAGCCAATGATAATTTTTTTATAGAGCGAAAATTCTTAATATCAAGTTCTGTTATAAGATTCATAATGTTTTTAATATACAAAATTATTTATAATTTCTCAATAATCGATTCAATGCAGTGTTTATCTCTCATTTTTATAAGGCTTATTTTAACTTTCCATCACTTTCAGTAAACGTTCAAAGAATTTCTGAATTCTTACATAGCTATCTTCAAGACTTTTAAAACCTATGTTAGATATTTCTCCATGCGCAATTTTATTGCGGTTGTCATAAATTGACTGCAAGGAATCCTTATATTCCTGATAATCCGCATCTTTTTTCAGTGTTTCAACCCAACACTCATCAAATTTACATAATATTTCTTCTATTTTCGTCATCTGCAAATTTGTTGTATGTTTTATTGAATTTGACAGGTATTTTTTAAGTTTTGGATGTGCTTTATTTTCAAAATATTTATTTAAATAATAAACAAACATTTTTTCTGTGTACCCTGCGATTAAAATACACAGATATTTTGAAAGATTAGAAATAATTTCATCACAATCATCTTGCTTGTACAAAGAATTGATCTGCTCAATAAGAGAATTAATTCTTCTTTCAAATGTCTGTTTTACTTCATTACTCATTGCATTCTTGAATTTTCTTAATTGCAATTTCTATGCGCTCTTTGAGCGGAATGCTGTGATGAGTCTTTCCAGTTTCTATATTTTTCTGAAAATCAGAGGAATTTACCATTGCCCTTATTGCAGAAGAATACTTATTAAAATCAAGATTTTTTCCAGTTTGCAAATATTTATAAGTTCCGACAAAAACAGCATCTAAGATTGCAAGGTTAAGTACTTTGCTTGGTCTAAAAATATTAAAGTCTAACTGACTTAAAAAACTAAAAGTCTGGTTGAATAAATTAACCTGAACAGAACAATCAGCTTCAGACTTGTTTTTATTTATGTCACAATACTGATTCAAGAATTCTTTCATATTTCCAGTATATTCTTCATAAGAATTAGCCAAAGAAAGCAATCTAATAACAATTTCCTGATCTTTTTTTCTTTTACTGGAAACAATTAAAACTTTTTTAAAATTTTCATCTTTTACTAAATTCTGAATAATCTTTTGGAATGAACCATGATAAACACAAGAGCGAATTTCCTGCGGTGTAAGATTTACTCCGCCTGTATTCAATCTTTCAAAAATCAGATAGACAGCGTTATAATTCTGTTCCTGCGGCTCATCAGCTTTTACAACGGTTGCATGAATCAAAGTGTCATCAAGCTTTAACCTTAGTTCTTCATCCAAATCCTCAATAGTTTTTCCCTCAAATGAAGAATTTACAGAAACTAAAGCAAATTTAGAGCCATCGGAAAATTTCTTGCTATAAAAAAGCCGGATACTTTCAAGACGCTGAAAACCATCTATAATAATCTGCTTGTTATCTTCTTCCTTGTACAAACACACACTAGGAATCGGAAGCCCCAATAAAAGTGATTCTATAAATTTTGAAGCCTTCTTTTTACTCCAAACATAATTTCTTTGAAAATCTGGCAAATAAATAGAATGTGAGTTCTGCCGTCTGACCAAACCATTGACATCAAAATCTATTCCATAACTATTAAGTTTATATGTTGTAGTATATTCGTGTTCTTCAGTCTCGTTCTTTTCTAGTTCGTCGAGTTCGTTTTTTGATTCTTCCATAAAGCTATACCTTCTTTTAATTTCCGCAATCAAAATCTTTTATAGATTCCTTTTTCCAAATGTCGCAATTTTCAGTAAGTTCAGGCTTTACTATATGATTCAATGTCAGCAAAACTTTCTCCGAGCAAAAAAATGACCTACTGGAGATACACTAAAAGTGTTTTATATAAAACCTCGTTTTCGGTCAGTTAGCAATAATGCACAAAAGCAACATATTTTTGTCAAGGTTTATATTATTTCTTGTAAAAATGGTCTTTTAATGTATTTTATGCAATTAAAACACACAAATAATCACTGTTATTATATTAATAATCATTTTTTTCAAGTTCATTTTTTATAATAGAAACAATCGCTTCAAATTTTTTATCATCAATGTCTTTTAAAATAGAATGTAAATCCGAAATTCTTTTTATACCCTTTTTAAAATTTATTCCATAATTCATTTCATTTTCATCTTTTAACGGTATCATATTCTGATACAATGATGTATAAGCTCTTCCTATTGCTCCTTCAAAAAATACTAATTTTGGTCTGTTTTTTCTATCTCCATTATTTAGAATCTGACTTTCTGAAATTCCTGGATAAGGATCTATAGCATAAATCGTTTTTATTCCAAGCTGAAAAGCTTTTTTTGAACATAATTCACAAGGACTAGCTGTAGAAAAAAGAATGCCCCCATCTTTTAATTGAATTCCATTTTTTACTAATTGCAGGAAAGCATTTTCTTCTGCATGAAGTGCCCTTGTATATACTTGATTTTTATCATTCTTAAAGCCGTTATATGTATCCTTAAAACAAAATGGAACGATTCTTTGTCTAGAAATTTCTTTATCATTTATAAAATTGCTCTTTACAAAAGTTCTATAGTTTTTATCTTTCAGTTCAAAATCACTAAATGCCTCTTTATCATTATTGGTAAGCAAATGATTAATATCACATAAATTGCATGGAACCTGCCCTTTTGGAGCATCGTTCCAACCAACAGAAAGAACAGAAAAAACTTTATTAGTAACAACAGCGCCAACTTGCCTAGAAATACAACCTGAATTAACTTTAGTATTATAAGCAATTTGCATACAACGCTCTTGTGCTGTTGGTGCTACAAGACCAGGGTGAAGAATCAAAGCATAATAACGAATAATCAGCGCTGCTAATTCTGATAAATCCGCAAGATTGTCTCCATTATTATGAAAATATATATCAGCTAATTCTAAACAACGAGGAATATCCTGCGATATAAAATACTTTTCACCTTTTTTTGACTCTTCATTGTTTTTTGCCTCATAAAAATTCTTATAATCAATCCCCTTTTTAAAAAGTCTTTGTTTCACTAAGATTTCAGTAGCAGATATTGCAAGTAAATAAAAAGAAGAATATCTCTCTTTAAAATAAAAAATTTCAAAAGGATTTCGAAAAGCGTCTATAACTACATGCACAACTTTATCATTATCAATCGTTCGTTTTCGCAAAATTTTTATAAACATATTCAATCGTTGTGCAAAGAGAAACATTTTTTCAGGCTGAAATAAAGAATTAAAAGCTTCACCAGAAGAACGAATATTATCTCCAATTTTTTGCCATAACTTTGTGTAAATTCCTTTGTTAACTCTATCAAAAGAATCACGAATTTTCTTATGAAAAGCAGGAAGTTTGTCAAAATAGAAATCAAACAAGTCTGGTTTACACAGATTATTTTCTTTATCTTTTTCTACAAGTGCTTTCAACTCAAGTCTTTTTTTATTAAGTTCATTATACTCTTTTTCAAAAAGTGAAAACTCCTTTTCTATTTTATTTTTTACTTCTATCTCATCTTTATATTCATTAAGTACAAAATCTTTAAATTCTGAGAATTTATTTTCCAATATGAAAGTTAAAATTACAGAACTTGCAGTTATAACAGTAAATTTTTTCCATCTGCTTTTTGCATAATCATAAAGAATAGCGTAACTTCTGTCATCTTTTCCTTTATAACAGTTACTTTTAGGAATCGGTGCATTTAAATCCTCAAATTCTGATGAGAATAAATTAGCTACAGTTGAACAGCCGGAACCAGTATATCCTGTTAATCCAATTATAATAAACTTATCCCTTTCTTTGTATATTTCATCTATATATTTATGTTGATTACTCTGATTCATTTTCATCTTTATTTAATTATTTCATAAAACTTCCACAACATCTGGAGAAACATTCAGTCGCTTTGCAATATCATTTTTCATCTCATATTCAGAATGATATTCCGTATTATCTACAACATTATCATCATATTCACTATGACCTTTGTCATAAACAACTTCGCACAAGCCACATCTAATAATTCCGTCCATATATTCAGGCATATTTTCATCTAAATATACTTTTACTTTTTCAATTTTCATTATGACATATCTCCTTTATTTGTTTTATAAGCATATTTCATTTTTTATCCTCTCATCTCCTTCAAAAAACCAACAACTCTTTTTCGTCCCAAAATTCCAGCAACACAAATAACACCAATCACGCACCATCGAACGATAGAATTCATATACAAAGCGGGCATTATTCCTACAATCAAAATCAATACACTGCTCAACAAAAAAATGAATTTATTGTCATAAATATTTTTATTGAAGTTGTGCTTTTTCAAAACAAGATTCATCGCAAAAAAATGGAAGAGCGACATTGTCATATAACAAAAAAGTGTTGTATAAGCTGCTGCTATAAAGCCAAATAATTTTATGAACACAAAGTTTAATATAACATTTAAGGCTGCCGCAAAAGCAGTTGCGAATGTAACATATTTACGTTCCTCAAAATAAAACTCTACAGAACCAAACATCGGGTACAGAAACATAAAAAAAACTGCTCCGATAACAGGAGGTATAACCCATATAGCAGAATAATAAGAATCTGGCAGCAATAATTTAAAAAAGTCAGGAATTAGACACATTGCAAAAACTGACAGCACCATTAAAAAGACAAGCAAAATATCCATATTTTTCTTCATCTTCAAAATTGAATTTTCTTTTATTGCTTTATAAATATAAGGCGTCGTTGAAGATTCAAGTCCTGATGTTACCAACGTTAAAAGCATTCCGAATGTGTATGCTACACTATAAATTCCCGCATCACTGCTTCCGCAGATTTTATTTATCATAAGTCTGTCTGACTGGCTTAAAACTTGCATTGAAAGATAATGCGGTATCAAAACAACATTAAATCTAAAAGCATATTTCCAAATAGCTTTATCAAAGAAAACTTTTCCGTTCCGCAAGTTTATAAGGAAGAAAGAGATTCCTAAAATGCAGTTTACGATAAGCTCGGCAAAGATTCTCGCCTCAGCTTTTCTGTCTGTATTTATTACAAAAAAATAGCCAAGCAATGGATTCAAAACACTTGTGACTACCGTTATTGCCACAAGCATTTTATATTTATAAGCAAATCTTTGTTTTGCCGACCACAAAAGAAAAGGAATTGTCGCAAGAATATTTATAAAAACAGAAACAGCAAGAAAAGGTGACAAAGCCAACAATGACGACGAAACTGTTTCAAAAACAATAGAAAAAGCCAAAAAGACGGCTGTTATTGTTATCGCCAAGCCTTGAAAAGCCGCAATATATTTATTCTGATTATCAGGATTTTTCACCATAACAACATTGAATACGCCACCCCAAAGAGTCAATGTCGTAAATATTGTGAAAATAGAAATCCATGAATGATAAACTGACATTTCCCCATATTGCTCTGTCGTCATCAATCGAGAAAACAAAGGCAACGTAATGAATGAAATTCCGCGAAGCATTACATTGCTAACAACGAACCAAAAGGAAGCCTTTGCAGGTGCTGAAAAGTTTCTGTATTTTTCTAAAAATTTATTAGGCATTATTATAATTAAGAACTTTTCTTATTTATTAAATCCATAGCAATCATATTTTCACTTTTCTGATAGTTTCTTTTTCTAAGAGAGTAAATAAAATCAGGAATAAGAAAACATTGCTGTCTATGTTCATAAATAATATCTTGAAAACAAACTACATCTTCAAGGTTTTCCTCTTGCAGGCACTCCAAGTTATTTAGTTTTATAGACATTTTTTCAAGTCTTTTTACATCTTCGGTTAGCTTATGAATAGAATCAAGCAGACAGTCTACAATGATAAGAAGAAAAGACGAATATCTCATAAGTTGATTAAACTTTTCATCCAAAATAATTCCATAAAATACAATTCCTAGAAAAATTAAAGCCATAAAGATTTTCAAGATTCTACAACAATATATTCTTACTTTTCTATCCCATCTGATATTTTCTTTTTGAGAAAATAAAATTTGTTTGTAAGCTGATAATTTTGAATAGTTACTATACCAATTTCTTACTTTGCTACAATCTTCTAACTTTACAGAAGATATTATTTCAGCAATTTCTGAATCAACAAAAATATTTTTCTCGGATATCAATTTTTGACCAGAAACACAATTAAAGCAAGTCGCGTCAATATATTGCTGAATTCTAGCAGCATATCTTTGATGTTTTGCCACAAAATTGTCAAAATATTTTGTAAAAATCAAAAGTATAATTGTGGACAAGGTTAGCATTGAAGAAAGCATATCATTTTGAAAAATGCCGTCTAATACTGTGAGTATTGTAACAAGTACGACTGAAACAAAAATTTTTATGCTCTTAAGCCTTTTTACAAATGTATACTCTTTGCGTTGTGCAAAAAGGCATTTTATAAGTTTATCTTCATTTTGTTTTTCGTAAATACTAATCATCGTATTCAGGAAACTCATCGCCAAAAATATCTCTCCAAATATTTATAGCTTTTTGCTGATTAACTTCTTTTGTTTCTGCCTTATTAGCCTCTTTTGCTTTTTCATAATCTGAACTAGCTCTATTTGCAATATTAATTTTATCAGAAAAATCTAATGTATTTATATCGCCCTGAATTCCCTTCACATCTTCTACAGCATTATAAATACCTGTGCGTAAAAAATCTAAAAAATTAATAAATCTAACTTCAATATAATCGTTTAGCTTATCTACAGATGAACAATAATCAACAATAAGAGTCTCAAATAAGTATGATGGAATTGTTTTTACATGTTTAATCTTATTCCATTTCTTGCACAATCGAATTAGTTGAAGCACTTTACCATCTTTTGATTTATTAATATCTGAAAGATATTTTTTATCTATATTGGGATCTGTTTTTAACCATCCTCCGCTTCCATTTGGAATTAAATAATAAGAACGACCATCATATTCTTCTACAGTATGAAAGCATGGAACAATATCAAAATTCCATTCTTTTGACAGAAGCGTTAAAGTAACTGCTTGCCCATTTTTATGCAAATCAGAATTCAAATATTCTCTTACTTTCTCAAGTTTATTCCTAAAAGAATTTATGACTTTTGTACTATTAAGAGTTCCATCTTCATTAGAACACTCTATCTGTTTTTTAT
The DNA here is from genome assembly GCF_945873775.1 of uncultured Treponema sp. GTDB lineage: Bacteria > Spirochaetota > Spirochaetia > Treponematales > Treponemataceae > Treponema_D. The sequence goes on from NZ_CAMCEC010000015.1 coordinate 11,225, forward strand.
TTGTAGTACTAGCTGTAATTGCAACATCATTCCATGTGGCAGAACCATCATAAGTTGCACCATCAGCAGAAATACCAATCATTAAATCTATGTCATCAAGTTTACGACACTTTGTTTTTCTGGCAAAAGAACCATACTGAATATTTATTTCTTTCCACAAATGAAAAAAATCATCATTATCAAATTCATTTATATTTTCTAGAAGATTATCCCGGCTTTTGCGAGCCTGTGCTACGACATCTTTATCCAAATCTACAGAGTTATACATAAATTCATCAAATGCTTCATTTACAGTTTTTATTGACATATCCTAGTACCTCAAAAAAAATCTTATCGAACTACTAATAAATGGCATTATAACCTTTTTCTGTCAAAACCAACATACCCAATTGATTAAAACATATATAGCCTTCTTTTGCTAAGCCGATTACGGCTTCCTGCGCATACTTCTGTTCTACGGGATTCAGAGTTGGCATATACATCAGGGTAATCCATTTTTGTTCCAAAGTATCTCCAACACGACTATTATTGTGAGCAAACTGTTCTAAAATAGCTTTTTGAATTTTCTGAATTATATTTTCTCTGTCATCATCATATATTGTATCAAAGCCTTTTTGTGTAAGAACCAGACATACCATGCCAGCCCGTTTTTCAATTTCTATAAATCCATTTCTTTCTAGTAACTCTATTGCATCGTTTACAGAGTCTTGCTCTTTTGTATTTAATTGTGGCATAAGCTTGAATTGAATCCATTTCTGGTCAACAACATGATCAACTTTTGAATTTAACTCTCTGAACCGATTCATTATTTTATTTGCTATATCTTTTACTGACATAAAAAAAACCTTTATAAGCTTTTGACTTTATTTTTTAAATTTATATCTATGTTTAATAACAAAAGAAATATTGCCTATTTTTTTCTGATAAACTTACAGGGAAAAACAATTTCAGTGTGTGGGAGAAATTCAACTTTGTTTAATTGTATTCCATATCGTTATACATATTTGAATTTTTCCGATTTCAAATAGAGCAATATTTTTTGTATTATAAGAAAAGACAACATCACTTACACCGATAATCAACTTTTTTCACAATTGATTTCTTCCTTTATAAATTTTGCAAGCTGTGTACTGCTGATTCCATCTGTATGTGGCAAGAATTCAACTTTTACCTCAACGGCTCTTAATTTTTCCTCAATTTCATTATACATAGATGAATTTTGCCAGTCGCTTCCATGGAACATAACATTATAATGAAACTTCTCCCATGCCTTGAATTTATCCATCTCCGCCTGCTCAACCACATAGTCCACGTAACGGATTGCCTTAACAATCTGAATACGTTCCGCAAACGTCACGGTCGGCACTTTATGCTTGTAAGAAAACACGGCTTCGTCCGTACTTACGCCTACAATCAGTTTGTCACAGCGTTCCTTTGCACGGCGAAGTATATTCAAATGCCCGATATGGAACAAATCGAATACGCCAGTTGTATACCCTATACTACCATACCCCCCCCGTTACTATGAATAGCATTTATTTCTTCAAGCTCCTTTTTTATAAAAGCTGTGAGTTGAGTACTCGAAATACCATCTGTATGCTGAAGATAAACAATCTCAACACCAAGCGGCCTAAACTCCTCTTCAATTTTTTTCCACTGCGGTGTACCCTGCCAGTCAGAGCCAACAAACATTTTGTCAAAATGAAACTTTTCCCAGGCTTCCTTCTTATTCTTGTTTTCCTGCGGAACAACCTGATCAACATAGCGGATAGAGCCGACAATCTCGGCGCGTTCTGCATAAGGAATTACAGGAGTCTTATTTTTTTCTTTCTGAACAAGCTCGTCCGTGCTGACTCCAACAATAAGGTAATCGCACATAGACTTTGCTTTTTCCAGAATATTCAAATGCCCGATATGGAACATATCATATACACCTGTGGTGTAGCCTATGATTTTCTTTTCCATTCTACCCTCGCCTTAAAATCTTTTTGATTTTCGCTCGTGCTGTTTTAGGAAGGAGCCTCCAGTATTTGCCAACAACTTTTCTTGCATAAAAATTTGCGTACTGCTTCCAATACACTTTATGGATTGCCTTATCAAAGCCGATTTTGTAAATCAGTTTCCAAAGTCTTTCTCTTTCTTCATGCGTTTCTGTTGGCTCTTTTAGTGTCGTGTTTTCTTTCAAAGCCTCTTCAAATGGACGCTCAAAAAACACAAGCCGGTCTTTTATCTGGTCAAAAAATTCTTGCCCGTTTTCTGTATGAGTTAAAACCAGGCTTTCACCTTTTCCTTCTGCCTTTACAAAAATCTCTTGAGTTAAACCTTGAAAATCTGCAAGCGTTATGTCCGAAATTCGGCGGGCTTCTGCAAACGGACATCTATGGCAAACAGGCTGGTACAAAGTATGCGCCATAAATCCAAAGAAATATTCATCCTCAAACTGACCTTTACGGTAAATTATTTCATCGCCACTATATGCAACATACTGGCAGTTATATTCCCCACCTCTGAATGTTACATTCGTAATTTTTTTCTTATATTTCTTTTCAAGCCCTAGCAAGTGTATAGACATGGCGAAAGGGGAACTTCCGCCACGACATAACAAATGTATACACATTTGTTATGTCGTGGCGTCCCGCTTTAAAATATTCGTATAACGCAAATACTTCGCAAGACACGCCAATAAACAAAACTTTTCTATGCTTACTTACCTCTGCCACTGCCTTGTATATATCATCTTTATTAGAATGAACATATTTTGATTTTGAAAGTTTTTGTAAATCTGTAATAGTATCTACAATTATATGTTTTGCTGTTAGAAACCCATTTACAACTTCAAAAGAACACCCCGCAACACAACCTCCATTTTCTATAAACCATTTAGAAAGTTCATAAGCAAGTCCACCACTAGCTGAATTGAAATGAGTTATCTCATCTTTGCTCCAGCTTGCATAACAGTGCATTGTAGGTCTTTTTAGAGTTTCTGCATCAGCAATGTTGTTTGCAGGGCAACTCTTTTTGCATAAACCGCAATCTATGCATTTTTGAGAGTCTATTACTGGCCGCCAAAAACCGCTTGCACAGCTTATAGTTATGGCATTTTTAGGGCAGAGGTCGTGGCACAGAGAACAACCAAAGCAATTGTCGTAAGAGCAGATTTCTTTCATGTTTACTCTGTCCTGTCTGTCATTTCGTTATATTTTTTTACTGCCTGTAAATATTTTTGCTGATACCCATTTATAGAAATATCATTTATCACTTTTATTATGTCGTCTGCTGATTTGCAACTTGTAAATCCCAGTTCTGTAAGACCACAGAACAAATCACGCCTTGTTGTAAGATTTACCGAAGCAAATGGAATGTTTTTGAAAGCTGCATCAATCATAGAAACAGAATGTTCACCAAAAACGATGTCTGCCTGCTTCAAATCTTCTTCCAAAGAACTGCGAGGGAACGAAAGGAGTTTCATATTCGGAATATTTACAGAAAGCCTTATGTTCGGGAGTTTTGTCCATTCAAAATATTCAGCAACACGGTTTATAGAATTTACACCTACATGCACTGGATAAATCCATGTAGGATGTGCTCTGTATATAATCTGCACATCTGGCAATCTTCGGGCTACTTCTACAAATGCCATAACCATAAGGTCATCATCTGAGCGGTTTTTCTGAGCAGTCCAGTCGCCGGTGCCGCTTGTGGCAACAAGTACGGTCTTTACTTTTTTAGGGAAAACAGGTTCTGGCATATAGAGCTTGTTTCTAAACGGCATTATAGAAACCGGAATGTTGTGATATTGGAAGTGGCGGCTTCCCATAATATCCCATGAATAGTATTCAACATTTTTTGGAATGTACTTCAAATCACAGGCTGAATAATTCGGCGGAAGGTAGCCGTCCTGTATATAGCGAACATCATAATCAGGCGAATCAGGTACATTACATTTTGTACGTTCATGAATGGAAGTTATATATTGGCATTCATCTTTTTTGTGGTATATATGATTATCAAGATTTCTTTTTTCTGTTTCATCTTTTTTTAAATCAAGACCAATTCTATAACCGACACGTTGCAATCTTCCTATGAAAATGATTTTCTTTTCATTCCAAACAGTACTGTAAACATCATCACCATAAGGAGTTTCATTTTGTCCTCTAAGTTTTCTATACAAAGAAACTGCAAAAGGAATCTTTTTAAGACACACTTTTATACATGATTTTAATCCATTTGTTTTCGGCCAGTCATAATAGTATTCCAAAGAAATCTTTTTAAAGCCTTTCTTCAACCAAACAGATTCTTCTATCCCCAAATCGTTAGATAGAATATATTTATCTGCATCTTTATACTTTTCACAAATTATATCTGAAATTCTCTGATTCTTAATCAATCGCACCTGATTATAATAATCAAAAACATCTTTTACATTTTCATTATCTGCTGCTTTATCTATTTCTTCTTGCTCAAAATCATTTAAAAACATTGAATAGCAAATATATTCGAAGTCGCCAAAAATGCTTTTTAAGTATTCAATCTCATTTTCAAAAAGATGATGAGTTGTAAATAAAATTATTTCATCACCTTTATTCCAATAAGGCTTTAAATTTTCAAAGGATGATAATTTTACATTTTGTGAAAATAAGAAAAGCTTTTTCATATTTAGTTCCACCTGTTAAGCACATCAATCACATACCGCACCTGCTCATCTGTCAAAGTAGGACTCATCGGAAGACTCAGCTCCTCGGCATGGATTTTTTCTGTAACTGGAAAGCACAAACCGTTCCATTCTTTATAGGCAGTCTGTTTGTGCGGAGGAATCGGATAATGGATTATCGTTCCTATTTCTTTTTCTTTTAGGTACTGCTGAAGCTCATCCCTTCTTTCTGTAAAAACCGGGAATATATGGAAAACGTTGCTTTCGTCCGCCTTTATTTCAGGCCACCTTATAAGCGGATTTTTTATTCCTTTATAATACATTTTTGCGATTTGCTTTCGGCGGTTGTTGTCGTCGTCCAAATGCTTCAATTTAACATCAAGAACAGCCGCATCCATCTCGCTTAAACGGCTGTTTTCGCCAATGTAGTCAAAAACGTATTTTTTTGAAGAACCATAGTTTCCAAGGACGCGCACAAGACTCGCTATTTCTTCATCATTTGTCGTTATTGCGCCTGCATCTCCAAATGCCCCCAAGTTTTTTCCAGGATAAAAACTGTGCGCGGCAACTGTACCCAAGCTTCCAGTCTTTCTTCCGCTATAAGAGCAGCCGTGAGCCTGAGCATTATCCTCAAAAAGCTTAAGATTATGATTTTTACATATTTCACCAATTTTTTCGTTATACAGGCATCTTCCATAAAGATGAACCAGCATAAGCCCGCAGGTCTTGGGAGTTATCGCTTTTTCAATCGCCTCAACATCAAGCTCCAGAGTGTCTGGATTCGGGTCAAGAAGAACTGGCTTTAAATTATTCTGAGAGATAGAAAGGATTGTTGCAATGTAAGTGTTCGCCTGAACAATTATTTCATCCCCATCGTTCCAGCCGTTCAAAATCTTACAGGCGCGAATCATAAGCTCCAAAGCCTGAAGTCCGTTCGCAACGCCAACACAATACTTTGTGCCGATATATTTTGCGTAATCTTCCTCAAACCTCTTGTTTTCATTGCCCTGCAAATACCAGCCGGAATCAGTAACACGAAGAACCGCCTCGTGCAACTCATCGGCATATTTCGCAGTAATATCTTTCAAACTTAAAAATGGAACTTGCATAGCTTTCTTCCTATTTTTTACCGTGATGATAATTTTCTGAAAAATCTAAACGGAAATTTTATTGCTCTTTCTATGAACATAAGCTTTGCAGCATTTCTGATTTCTTTATCTGAATAAAACACTCTCAAAGACTCTTTATAGCCGCTCAAATCGTATGAGCATTTTCTTTTTAAGATTATGTAATCCAAATAGAGATTCGCCAAAAATGTTCTGTTCGCGTTTTTTACACAGACAAAAGTTTCAGGAGTTATATCCTTGTTTCTTAGCAAGTCGCAGATAATTCCAGGATATTCAACGCCAAAAGCATTGAACAAGTTGTACCTGCCTTTTGGAATTTTGCCTTGAGGAATTTCATCAAGAAGGATTTTGTCGTCAATGACATATTTTTTTCTGTTTTTTTGGCTAAAAAGAATTGTTGTGTGAGGAAACAAGAAATTGTATACAGTGTCCTTTGGAATTGAATCAAAATCTTCCTTCCAAAATGCCATTCCCGTTGACCATGAAGACCAGTAAGAAAGTCCTCTTACAAATCCGTCAAAACTATCAAACTCAAAAGTTTTTTCTTTACCAAGCACACCGTTTGTAAAATACACAAACGGCTTTTCCTCTTTATTTTCGTTTATCCAGTTTATAAAATACTCAAGGGCGCCCGGAACAAGCTTTGTTCTATGGTTTATAAATTTTATGAACAGCCCCTTTGCATTCTTATAGGAATCAGGCTCGCTCAAAAACTCATAGCCAGAACTTCTAAAATAGAAAAGATTTTCATGATTTTTCTGATATTCATCAAATTTGGCTTTAAATTCCGCATTGTTTCCGTTGTCCGTAACAACAACCTCAAAAAGCTCATTATCCACACTTTGGGAATAAATGCTGTCAAGAACCGGAAACACCCATTCAATCACGCCATTTGTCGGAATGCAGAGTGAAATTAAAGGCTGGCTCACCTATATTCTCCTCTTATTTTTCAGTAAAACTCTTTCTAAAAGCATTTTTTATATTCAGTATCAAAAACGCACCTAAGCAAGAAAGTAGAAGCACAAGAATTGCTCTAACAAAAAATCCGAAGAATGAATCTAAATGAAAACCAAGATTAAATTTTATATTGGCTTTCATCATAAGAGCTAAAACTATCCCCTCTAGCACATAATGAATCAAGTAAACATAAAAACTCATTTCCGCAAGTTTTAACAAATTCTTTTTTATCTGCAAATTTGAAAACAGATAAAATATACAAACAGAAAAAAGCAGATTAAATATTTGAAGTGTTTCCGGATCAACAACAATATTGGTTCTTGTTCCGTCATGAATCAAAAAATAAATAAACTGATTTTTAGAATTTTGCAAAAGTTCTAACTTCAGCAAATACTCAACAGTTAATAAGACAATAGAAAAAACAAGCACCGTAAAAAAAAGAAATCTGTTACTGTGCTCTTTATTTATTTCTTTTACAAGGTCTCCTGTCATTATTACAGGCAGATAAAAAATCCATCTAATATAGTAAGGAGAACTTATTTCAAATATATAAAACTGTCCAAAAGCTACAATGTATAGTGTTATATATATATATATATATATATTCTTATAGTAATTTTTCAAAGCCACAAGCAGTGGTGCAACAGCATAAAAGAATATGATTACGCTCATGAACCATAAATGATAACCATTTCCTGGAATTCCTGTAGCAATCCATTTTTCCAGAAGCAGGAAAAAGAAATTTCCAGCACAGGAAAATCCTTCTTTCCTGACTTTCAAGAACACTTCCCACAAAATATAAAGAAATGAAAATATTAATGTCGGAAGTACAATTTTATAAAACTTGTTAAGATAATATTTCTTTAAATTTTTTAAGATTTTTTTATTTCCAAGTGTAAACGCACCTGAAAGCATAAAAAAGACCGGAACCGCACATCCGGAAAGAGTAAGAACAAACTGCTGCAATTGATTTTTTTGGGACGTTACGGCATGGATAAAGACGACCGCCGCCATGCATAAAATTCTAAGCAAGTCATACTGATTTTCTCGCTTTGAACAATTTGCAGCTGAATGCTCATTTTGATTCGACAGTTCGCCTTTCACTTCTTTACACCCATAATCTTCAAGTATTCATCATAGTCGCGGATATATTCCTTTCCATCATAGTGCGTGCTTGCAAGAGCAAGAAGAACTGAGTCCGGAGAAAAATCATACATATCTTTCCAGACCATTTTGGGAAGATAAATTCCCTGCATCGGGCGGTTAAGTTCAATAACATGTTCGCCGATTCCGTCTGTAACACGCACCTTTGATTTCCCGGCAACATTGATAAGAACAAATTCGCTTTCCTTGTTCGCATGCTTTCCGCGGACTATTTCGTTATCAGAGCCATATATATAGAAGACTCTTTTTATTTCAAACGGAATATCCTGCGCGCCTTCCACAACAACAAGTTTTCCGCGCTCGTCGCCCAAGTCCTTAAAATCGAGAAGTCTACAAAGTTCCATGATTAATATTTCTCCAAAGCTGAATTAAAAAAAGACAAATTTCCCCTGGGGTCACTTATCTTCGGAAGCTGAATGATTTTTGGTTCTTTCATTGTTTTTTCGTGGGGATAGAGATTAATTTAATTATGTTGTTTTAGATATTTAAAAACATTCCATTGATAAAATAAAATATTTTGCAAAAAACTCTATTTTACATTTTGGTAAAAACAAGTGATTGACTATAATCTTTGTTTTAGCATATTGAAAGTCGGACACATATTTTTTAGGAAACATTTTACTGCAAGAATTCGCGAAGTAAATATAGTTAGAATTTGCTGCAATTTTTCAAAAGATTACCAGCCGACTATCTTTAAGAAACACTGCAAGGTCAAGCCCGATAATGACATAAAACTATAAAGTCTGATGTTCAGGTTAGTCTTGCGTTGTTGAAATTTGATTATTAATTAAGTTTTTTTATATTATAGCTGTAAGTCAGGAAATGAAACTAAATTTTGATATTTAGATTCGTTTCCACGCCTTCAACCGTCAATTCCGCATACACCTCCGCCCTTTCCGCCATGGGGAAAATCCCAGCGTACTAAAAAAGGCTTGGAGCTGTACACGTTTACGTCCCTACCGGACATCAATAAACAGTTGCAACGTATTTTGTAGATTATAAATCAAATATTAAACCGCTGTCAATGAAGAAATTAATAAAGCCTGTCTGCCATTCTCATGACTGTACATCAGTAAAAACCTCTGCATTCCGATGAAGAACATTTCCTTGCGTAGGAATAACTGGCTGCTTTTTTTTATTTTCGTCAAAAACTTCTGGCAATAGCTTTGTTTATAACGGCTGAACGAGGTCGTACATAAGGTCGATTTTTTTTACGTTGGGCATCATGTCCAGCTGGATTGTTACGCGGCATCTTTTTTTGTTTACTGCGATTATTTTTCCTTCAAGGCCTTGGAGAGGTCCTTCAACGACTACGATTTTTTTTCCTGGCTCAAAGTACAGCTTTGAAAATCCCAGCCGCTCGCCGCACCGCTTGAACTGCTCCACAACCGCAAGGTCAGCTCCCTTGAGCTCTGTTATGTCGCTGTTGGACTTTAAAAAGTGATAAAAATTTTTCACTGTCTTTAGAGTTGTAACGGACTCTGTGTTCAAGCAGTCCGCCTCTAAAAAAATGTATCCTGGAAAAAGCGGCTCTTCAAAAGTCTTGCCTTTGCTTGTCCGCATCATTTTCTTGAAGAAGTAAAACTGAATCTTGCTGCTTTTTTCTATTTCTGAAAGTCTGCTTGCCGCCTCTTCCTTGAACTTTTCCTCGCTTCCAGTCTGCACCATTATGCAGTAATTTTCCATCTTTGCTCTCCAGTGAGAAATTTAAAGAAAAGTTTACCATTAAGATTTTTTATTTGCAATCAGTTTTAAAGTAAAAAAATCCTGCCAGTAAAAACCAGCAGGATTTTTTGACATAGTTTTTTATATTTCAGTTCCGCTGCCTATAAAGCAGCCGATTCCTTCCGTAATAAAGAGCTTTCTAAGCTTGACCACAATCTGCTTGATTTTTTCAGCTTCTTCCTCGCTGCAGTAGATTATGTACATTGTGTTGAGCTGCGGCCAAACTGCGTCTCCCAAATGCGGATTGCTGTAGCCTGCTCCCATTACAGGAGAAATTTTTGTGTAGTGCTTGCCTACTTTGTTTTTTTCAAATTCCTCGGCAAAGTCTTCTTCAAGCGCCTGGGAACATATTATTTCAACACGCACACGCTGTATATTTTTTTCGTATTCATCAGCCATAATTTTCCTCCAACCAAAAACTAAGCGTTGTTTGCTTCAAGGGCTTCAAGCTTCTTTTGCTGAAGTGCTTCTTTCTTGGCAGCTTTTTTTGCGGCCTTTTTCATTCTTCTTGAGTTTATGATGTAGTAAATAGAAGGCATAAGGAACAGTGTCATTACTGAACCGAATGTCATTCCGCCGAATGTTGTAAGAGAAATCGGCTGCATTGAAGTTGAGCCTTCGCCTGGGAAAAACGCCATTGGAGCAAGAGAAATAACTGTTGTAAGCGTACTCATCAAGATTGGACGAAGTCTGTTTCTTGCGGCTTCAACACAAGCTTCCTCAAGTTCGTAGCCACGTTTGCGCAAAAGGTTCGTATAGTCAACAAGAACGATACCGTTGTTTACGATTGTTCCGACCAGAACGAGCATACCCATGATTGTAACAACGCTAAGACGCTGGCTGACCATTGCATAAGTCATCATAACTCCGATGAACGAGAACGGAATTGTAAGAATAACAATGAATGGGTCAATCAATGATTCAAACTGGCTTGCCATAACAATGAAAACCAATGCCGCGGCAAGAATAATAATCGCGCCGAAGTTCACAACTGCTTCCATCATGTCTTCGTAGTCTCCGCTTATGGAGATTGTTACGGCGTCGTCTTTTGGAATGTTGTCGTTTATGATCTTTAAAAGCCCTGTCTGAACAACGTCAAGTGAAACTCCAGAAACAGGCTTTGCCTTGACATGGACAATTCTTGACTGGTCTTCACGAAGGATTGTAACAGGCGAAAGGTTTTCCTCATAATGCGCAAAACTTGAAAGAGGAATTCTTTGTCCCTTTGAATTCACTACAGAAACCTGGTCAATATCAGCGAGCTTTTTCTTGTCTTTTTCTGCAAGGCGCACAATAACATCAATGTCGTCTCCAAGTTTTGTGTAGCGGCTGGCGGTTTTTCCGTTGATTGCGGCATTGATTTCAGAGCCTACGTTATAAATGTTCAAGCCAAGTTCGTACATTCTGTCGCGGTCAACTACGATTTCTGCCTGAGGAAGTCCGTCTTCAACATCGCTTGAAACTTCTGTTACAAATTCAGCCGCCTGCTCCTTGAGGATTTTTTCAACTTGGGCAGCTGTGTTGCGGACAAGGTCAAGGTCGTTGCTGCGGATGTCGATGCTCATTTCTCCAGAAGACGCGCTGTTTGAATTTGTTGCAAATGAAAGTGTTGCGCCTGGAATTGTGTTAAAGTATTTTCTAAGCTTGTCTTTTGCAGACTTTTCGTTGTCCCAGCCTTTTTCACGATCTTTTGCTTCGTACAAAGTCCAAGTGATTGCGCCTGTGTTTGTTTCTGAGCTTGAGGAAATTACGCTTGTTCCGCCGACTGTTACAGATGTGTATTTTACGCCTACAAGTTCTTTCTTTCCGATTTCCTCAAGAGTTCTCAAAGTGTCTTCTGTAACTTCAAGAGTTGTTCCCATTGGAAGCTCGACTTCAATTCCGACTGTGTTTGAAGCGGATTCAGGCATAAAGATAAAGCCTACAAATTTTACGCTTACTATAGAAAGAACAAAACAGCAGACAAGAACAATAATAAATGTCTTTCTGTGGTGAAGAACAAAGCGGACTCCTTTTGCATATCCGTTGTCGAGGTTCAGGAAGAATTTGTTGAATGCCTGGTTTATTCCGTAGCCGATTCCGCTTTTCCTTTCGTCAACAATCTTGTCGATTTTAAGATAGCTTGAGCAAAGAACTGGAACAAGGGCAATCGCAACAATCAGCGAGCACATCAATGAGAAAATAATTGTGTAAGCAAGGCTGTCGAACATCTGTCCCATGATTCCAAGTTTTTTTCTAAAGAGAATCATCGGAAGGAAAACACATACAGATGTCAAAGTTGAAGCGGTTATGGAAGTTACCATTTCCTGGCTTCCGAGGATTGCCGCTACTTTTGGCTTGGCGTCTCTTTGGCGGTAAGCGTAGATGTTTTCAAGAACAACGATTGAGTTGTCTACAAGCATACCGATTCCAAGGAGAAGTCCCGCCATGGAAATCATGTTTATTGTCATGCCTTTAAAGTACATGAGCATGAGTGTTACAAATACCGAAATCGGAATTGAAAGTCCGATGATGAATGTACTTTTTAGAGAGCGCAGGAATATGAACAAAACTGCAACGGCAAGAAGCGCGCCCTGAACAACAGAAGAAACAACTTCATTGATTGTCTGCTCAATAATGTCTACTGTGTTTGAAGTTTCAACAAGCTCAACTCCAGCAGGAAGATCCGCCTTGAGTTTTATAATAGCTTTTCTTACGTTCTTTGCGGCTGTAACGGAATTCTTTCCGCTCTGCTTTTGAATCATAAGCATTACACAAGGCTTTCCGTCCAAGTAAGCAAGAGTGCTTTCGTCTTTGTAGCCGTCATAAACATCAGCAATATCGCGGAGCTTTACTGTAACAAGTCTTGAACTGTCCAGGGAATCAGGCTTGTAAGTGATTACCGTGTTCTTGAGGTCTTCTATGCTTTTATATTTTCCGCTCGTTTTAATAGTATAGTTTTTATCGCCAGAAGTGATTGTTCCGCCTGAGCTTTGAACGTTCTGCGCGCCAATCATCTGTGCGATTGTGGAAATTGAAAGTCCGTAGGCTTCAAGTCGGTCTCTAGGAATATCAACGTTTATAGATTCCTCGCGTCCTCCGATAACATTTGCAGAGGCAACACCGTCAAGCTGCTCAAGACGCGGCTGGATTGTGTCCTCGGCGATTGTTCTGAGCTCTTCCGGGGTCAAGTCGCCCTGAACTACAATGTTCATAATAGGCATCATTGAAGGGTCAAGCTTAAGTGTGATTGGAGAATCTGCGTCATCAGGCAGATAGCTTCGTACAATATCAATCTTGTCGCGGATTTCTATAGCCGCTGTATCGAGGTTTGTTCCGTAGTCAAACTCAAGAGAGATAATGCTTGCGCCAGACTGAGACTGCGACTGCATTTTTTTAAGTCCGCTAAGTCCGGAAAGAGAGCTTTCCATCGTTCTTGTAAGGCTCTGCTCTACTTCTTCCGGACCTGCATCGTCATAAGCTGTATAAACAAGCATATACGGTAAGTCCATGTCTGGATACATATCTACCGGCATATCGAATATACAGAAAATTCCCAGTGCGACCATTATAAAAAAGATCAACACTGTTGTTACTGGTTTATTTACACATTTTTCTGAAAATGTCATATTTTAGTCCTTGTTTTCAGTTTTGCTTTCAACCGCTTTTCCAGAAATTGAAAGAATCTTTACTTTGGAACCATCGCTCAAAAGAGACTGTCCTTTTACAATTATAACGTCTCCTTCTTTGAGTCCTTCCTGAATTTCTGTCTTGTTGTCTACGGAAAGCCCTTCCTTTACAGAAACCATGTTTACGCTGGATTCCGCGCTTTCTGATTTTGCTGTGAATACGTAAGGCTTGCCGTCACGGTAAACAATGGCGTCATTTGGAATAACAACAGCTCCTTCAATTGTGTCAGTGATGAGTTTTACACGGGCGTACATTCCTGCCTTTATTCTTGAGTCAGCTGGCTCAACCTTGAGCTTGGCAAGCATTGTGCGGCTTGTTGTGTCCAAAACCGGAGAAACTTCAAAAACGCGCGCTTTGAATTCAACTCCAGGATATGCGTCAAAACTTACAATAGCAGTCTGGTTTTCACGGATTCTACTTATAAAGCGTTCAGCGACATTTACCTTTATCTGAAGTTCGTCTGTGTCGCTGATTTTTGCGATTGAATAGCTTTGTGAAACCATTGTTCCGATTGTTGGCGGAAATGAAGTTACTCTTCCTGAAATTGGAGCTTTTACAGGGTTTTCACTGTAGTTCATTCCAGGGCGGCTCGGGTCAACATAAGCTATAATCTGGTCTTTTTTTACAAGGTCTCCTACAGAAACTCTTATGCGAGAGATTTTTCCTGCCGCGTCCGGGTAGACGTCAACTGCGGAAACAGAAGAAACATCTCCGCCGAATTCCAAGTAGTCGTCAAGGTTTCCGGCTTGAACAATGTCTGCGTTTACCGCGTAGATTGTTTCAGTTTCTTCTTCCTTTGCAGTTTTTTCTGATTTTCCCTTGCAGGAAACCAATGCGGATGACAAGATTGCCGCTGCCATCAAGATAAAAGGTAGTTTTGCGCTTGTTTTTTTCATTTTATTTTTCTCCTCCGGTGAGTTTTGTATTAAGAGTTGTTTCCAAGTCAAGCAATGCTGAAATATAATTGAACTTCTGGTTTGCAAGTCCGAGTTTTGCAGTGTTAAGCTGGTTTTCTGCATCGCGCACATCAAGAAGTTCTCTTGTTCCGTTGCGGTAAGCGCGCACTGTCATGTCATAAGAGCGCTGGGCAAGTGTTATGCTTCTGTTCATGGACTGAATCTGCTCGCGCGCCTGAATCAATGTGTCTACAGATTTGCGGACTGTCATTTTCTGGTTTTCAAGGAGCATTTCTCTGCTTACCTTGAGCTTGTCAAGATTCGCCTGCAAGTCTTTTGCCTGCTGTCTGTTTGCCGAGAACGGAAGAATGTTTGTAAGGTTCCAGCCAATCGTAAAGCTTATAGAGCCAGAATCTGTCCAGTCTCCGCCAGTTGGGAATCCGCCTTTGTCTGCGTCAAGGAAATCTGTGAGCATTGGCTTAAATCCGTAGCTAATATTGAAAAACGGAGTGTAAATGCTAAGGTTCAATGCGTCAAGATTGCGCTGAAGCTGCTCAATGTTCTTGTCAATTGACTGAAGGTCTAGGCTGTTGTTTCCGTAGCGTTCAATAAGAGTGTCGTAATGCAAGTCAACATAAAAAGGCTCAATGCTTCCCTGCAAAACAATGTCCGTTCCTACTGGAAGACCCAAAAGAAATGCAAAAGTGTCAAGCTGCTGGCGGAATTCACGTTCCATCTGGGCAACTTCCGGGCTTTTGTTCTGGTATGTAACCTGCGCCTGGAGCATTGAAAGCTCTGGAACCATTCCGTTTTTAAAGTTCGCTTCTGCCTGAACCATGCGCCTTCTTGAATTTTCAAGAGTTGTTTTCTGCAAATTTAAATTTTCCTGCTGTAAGAGAAGTCCGTAGAAAAGTTTTTTTACATTTACTTCTGTTTCAACAAGGCTCTGCTCATAGCTGATTTTTCCTGCTTCGTAGCCTGCTTTTGCCGCTCTTATCTGCTGAATCATTGCAAGGCTGAAATTCCAGTCAACTGAAAGTGTTGCAATTCCTGTCCATTTCATGCTGTCTGTTTCTTCAATTTCAGGAAGCCCGTGAAGTTTCATCATTGTGTTTGTTCCCGCCAAATTTGAAGAAATGTCTGTAGTTCTGTTGAGAGTTCCCATTGCCTGAACTGTCGGAAGCAAAACATTCCAGGCGTTCTTTCCTGCGCGCTCCTTGATTTCAAGGTCAATGTCGGCAGTCTTGAGCGTGTGGCTGTTTTCGAGCGCGTAATCCACGGCTTCGTAAATTGTCAATTTTACAGTTTTTTTGTCAGGTTCACTCTGCTGCTGGGCTTCCTGCGCAAAGACAAAAGCTCCAGACATAGCAAGCAAGACTGAAATCTTAAAAAACGTCTTTTTGCTGAAAATCATTTCTTTCCTCCTGAAATATTATTTTCTTTATTATCAATAAAATTAATTCCTTTTTCCATGCAATAGAAAAAATCCTTCATTGCGGCGTGAACAGATTCCTCTGGAAAATTATGAAGCTCGTTGTGCAGCAAGAAAAAAATCGGCATGTGGAAAATCCACGAAAACATAATCTGTACATCCATCTTTGGAGTTCCAAAATCTGGTACCTGGGTTATAATGTCGGCATTGAGAATAAAAGATGTAAAGTCAAGCTGCTCGTCTTTGCCAATTGCCATTTCCCTTTTTTCGTGCATCTCCTTGATTTTAAAATCATTCTTTGAATTCTGGAAGGTGAGCCAGTGGCAAACATAAAGCAGGCCCTTTCTTTTTAGGAAAAATTCAATTTCAGTTTCCATAAAAATGTATATACATTCCGCGCTGTTTTTTGCGTAAAGAAGATTCTGCTTGATAACGTGAAACAAATTCAAACATTCTTCCTTTATAAGTGCTTTGAACATTTCTTTTTTTGAGCTGAAATTTGTATACAGGCTGCTTTTTGCAAGTCCAAGTTCTTTTGCAAGTTCTTCAATTGTAGTTCCTGAAAAACCTACTCTGCGCACAACGTTTCCGATTGCTGTAAAAAATTTGCAAGGCTCTTTTAAAGACTGAATTTCTTTGCTGCAAAGAATGTCAAGCTGAGAAAGCCGGAGCGCGTCAATGTTTTTTATGTCGTGCCCAAGTCCGCCAAACTTAACAAAGCTGGCAAGTTTTTCTGCATATTCCTGAATATTTTCATCTGTGTCCTGAAGTTTTTTGTCTAGCAGGATAAAGTCTCTTGCGCCTTGGAAAAAAATTATTGTGGCGGAAATATAAAGAACTTTTTTGTAAACTTCAATATCCGCAATGTTTCCGCAGCTGTCAAAAATATTTTCTAAGTTTAAATCTGAAATTCCGTTTTTTTCTATTTCAATCAAAAAGTTGTCAATGCTAAACTCAAGAGAATTTGAAAGTATAAAATAGAAATATGATTTTTTATTGCAAAGGAGAACTATAACTTTTTCAAGAACAGAAGCATCGTTTGGATTTTGTCCGCAGTTTTTTATTGTGTCTGCAATATCGCTAAGAATAAGCGACTTCATTGCATTTTCCAAGTCTTCACGGCTTTTAAAATGTTTGTAAATCGCAGGTTTTGTAATGCCAGCTTTTGCAGCGATTTTTGAAAGCGAAATTCTCTCAAAAAAAAGCATATCGTAAAAAGAGAATGCTGACTGAATAATTTTGTCTCTGGTTGAATTCTTCTTCTTTTCCATACTTGTCTATAGCGTTACCGAATAATCGGTAACTGAAAATATAAACGACATTTTATTGTAAGTCAATAAGATACAGAAAAAAAATTATTTTTTTTTGCGATATTGTTGTATAAGCTGCGGCAATGACAGGCAGTTGAAATGTTGGTAATGACAACGCAATTAGCAAGTTGAATATTTTATTGCCATTATCGCTTGACCCAATAATCATTGAGCTTTTATATTGTAAGAACATTCAACAATTTTTCCGGTCAAAGGGTGCGGAAATTTTAGGTAATCTGCAAAGAACTGCATTTCTTCATTTTGGCTGCAAAGCGGATTGTAAAGTTTGTCTCCGCGGACGGGAAAGCCAAGCCAAGCTAAATGGCATCTTACTTGGTGGCGGTAGCCTTCTTTTATAGAACATTTTGCAAAAAGTTTGTCTGTATCCATAAAAACTTCTGTTGTGTAAATTTTTTCACTGCATTTTTTTTGCGCTGCTTTTCCAGAATTGATTGTTACAGGCCGGACTTGCGCTGATTTTAAGGAAAAAGGTCTGAATTTTGAAGAAACTGTATATTTTTTTATACAATCTGATTTATTTTCTAGTAGAAATTCAGCTGGAGGAAATCCTTCTGGCATTTTTTCAATTTTCTGGCATTTTGCAGAATAGCCTTTTAAGAACTTTCCTTCATGTTGAAAATTTATAAACGCATTGTAGCATTCTTGTGTTGCGGCAATTAAAAGCAAACCTTCTGTTTCCGTGTCAATTCTATGCACAAGTCCGTGTTCTATTGCTTTTTTTCCGGAAACTTCTAAAAGATATGGGTACAGTTTGGCAGCTTGTGTAAACGCGCATTTGTCCCCTTCAAAAAGCGGCGCGCTTGGAAGTCCTCGTGGCTTTTTTATGACTACAAACGGATTTTCTTTTGTCGGCTCAATGACAATCTGTATCTGTTTTTCTGCATCCATTGTCTGTTACTTGTCCTTTGGAAGAATTACTTTTGTGTAGTCGCGCTTTAAAACTTTCATAACTTCTATAAAGCGTTCAGGCGTTGGAGATTTAAAAGTTGAAAGTTTTTCTTTTCCCGGAATTTTTATTTTCAAAAGCCTTGCATTCAGCATGAGAGTTGCCTTTGGAAATTTTTTATCCTGATGCGCATAGATTCCGTCGCCAAGAATAGGACAGTTCAGGTATTTCATGTGCACCCGTATTTGATGTGTTCTTCCAGTGTTTATCCGAACTTTCATCAAGGAATATTCTCCGTAGCAACTTATGCACTCGTAGTAGCTTTCGGCAGGCTTTCCTTCTTCCGTGCCAACTACAGCCTTGAATCTTTTTCTTTCTTTTGGGTCGCGGATTATATTTGTCTGAATAATTCCGTGCTGATGCTGAGGACGGCCAATGCAGATTGCAATGTATTCTTTTACAATTAAACTGTGGTTTCTAAATTGGGCTGAAAGGAATTCTTCTGTGTCGTGATTTTTTGCAGTTATAATTATGCCGGAAGTTTCTTTGTCCAGCCTGTGAACAATTCCCGGCCTGCGGTTTGAAAGAATTTTTGAAACCTGCCCTTCCTTCAGTTCTGGAATTGATTGTCTTCCCCAATGATATAAAAGCGCGTTTACCAAAGTGCCTTTCCAGTTTCCCGCGGCAGGATGAGTCACCATTCCCTGCTTTTTATTTACAACGCAGACATTTTCATCTTCATAAATAATATCAAGCGGAATATTTTCAGGCTCAATATTGTCTGGAACATTTTCTTCCCACTGAATATCGATTATATCATTTGCCTTTACTTGGCACGAAATTTTTTGCTTTTTTCCGTTTACTTGAATACAGACAATTCCGCTTTTCAGTTTGCTTCTGTTCATTCCGTTTGGAAGAGACGCAATGTATTTATCTAGCCGGATTTCGCCTTTGTAAGTTGGAGGAACTTTGTTTGTAAAAAAAGACATCTATTGCTCCGAAGTTAAGTTTTCATTTTTTGTATTTTCGCTTTCTTGAAACGGAACTACTATAATCTGATCGTGGCTTTCAAGAATTTTCTTCTGGCGTTTTTTTTCGTTGTGGCGTTTTACAAGATTTATCGCAAGGTCTGAAAATCCAATAAGCACACCTGCGCCAATTGAAGCGCAAAAAATTTTCATCTGCTCTCCTTCCGTAAAAGAAGTGCCTTTAGTAAAAGGAGTTTCAAAAGTTGAAGAATTTCCAGAAAAATACTGGTATGCACTGTAGCCCAAATTCACACTGATTGCGACAAACGGAACTGCTCCAAGAGAAACAATTTCAAACCGCCTCAAATCTTTTGACCACTGCGGAAATTCATTTTCGGTATATGGTTCTGGAGTTGAGTCTGTATTTTCCGAAGACTGAGAAAAAACTTGCAACGGAAAAAAAAGAGGCAAAATAAAAACAATTAAAATAAAATGAAAATTTTTCATCCTGCTAAGAGTAGTCGCGTTCTCCAAACAATGCTGTTCCTATGCGGACCAATGTGCTTCCTTCTTCGATTGCAATTTTATAGTCGCCGCTCATTCCCATGCTAAGCTCGTTTATTTCAAGTGAAGGAAATCTTTTATTTAGTTCATCTTTTAAATTTCGTAGTTCAGAAAAAGATGCGCGGATAAGTTTTTCGTCTTGAGTAAAAGGCGCCATTGTCATAAGTCCTTTTGGAACAATGTGCGGATAAATTCCATTTGCGCAGTTTTCTACTGATTTCAGCAATACGGACTTTTCCTTGTAGCCGCTTTTTGAATCTTCGCCAGTGTGAATTTCAAAGAACACTTCAATTTTCTTTTCAAATTTTGCGCATTGTTTTTCAATTTTCGCCAAAAGCTCTTCTCTGTCCACGGATTGAATGCAAGACGCGATTTCAACGGCTTTTTTTACTTTGTTTGTCTGGAGGCTTCCGATTATGTGGAGCTCAGGCTTGATTTTTGAAACTGAATTTATCTGTGTGAATTTTGCAAAAGCCTCTTGCACTCGGTTTTCACCAAAAAGTATTTGTCCAGTTTTTAGCGCAGCCAAAACATCTTCCGCAGGATGAAATTTGCTTACAGCGCAAAGTTTTACGCAGCCTTCATTTCTGCCGGATTTCTTTTCAGCTTCTTTAATCTGATTTCTAACTGATTCAAAATTTTCTGCAATTTGTTCCGCTGTCATTTTTTGAGCCTCTTTTTACATTTTATCAGATTGCTTGAGTTGGCTCAACATATCCGAAATCTTTATAAAATCTTCGACTGCTAAATTTTCCGCACGTTCACTTTTTGAGATTCCGCATTTTTTAAAAAAATCTTCCGCTGAAATATTTTCCGGGAGAAGTGGCTTTATATTATTCTGGATTGTTTTTCTTCTCGCGGCAAAAAGAGCATGGACAGTTTTTACAAAAAGCGCAGAGTTTCCGCTGAAAGGCTTTTCTTTTTTTGTCATAACAACTGCCTGAGACGAAACTGTAGGACGCGGCCAAAAACTGCTTGAGCCAAGAACAAGATCCAGTTTTACATTATAGCCCCACTGGCACAAAACACTGAATGCAGAATAATTTTCAGTTCCCTTTTTTGCTGCCATTCGCTGGGCAACTTCTTTTTGAACTGTAAAGACGCATTTTTCAAAAACAACATTTTCTGTGATTGTATCGGCAATAAACGTCGCTGCAATATTATATGGAAGATTTCCAAAAAGTTTTGAAGGTTTTTGCGGATTTTCTGCGAATGATTTTTTCCAGTTTTTTAAAACATCGCCTTCTACAATTTTAAATTTCCCTGCTTTTTCCTGCTGGCAAAAAAATTGCTTTAATATAGAAATAAAGCCTCTGTCGATTTCAAAGACTTCAAGGTTTGCGCCGCTTAAAAGAATAAGTTCTGTCATGCAGCCAAGTCCAGGTCCGATTTCCCACACAAGCTCGTCTTTTTTCAATTCAAGAAGAGAAATAATTTTTTCCCTTGCAGACTGGTTTATCATAAAATTCTGTCCGAATTTTTTTTGCATTGCCATTCCTGCCTGTTCAAGAAAAGCTTTTAATTCAGATGGCGAATTATAATCGGGATGATTCATGTTTGCTCCAAAAAATTAAAATTCTACAAGCGGCAAAAGCGCAAAAAGTTCTGCCGTCAATTTTATTATCTGATAAAGAAAATTCATTATAGCTCCAAAGAACGGAGAAAGAAAAGGTATCATAAAAGAAAGCAAAATTGCAACCATGGCAAAAGTCAAAAATATGCTTACGAGCGGACAAACTGCAACTGAAGCAAGAATTCCTCCGGGAGCTGCTGATTTAAAAAGCGCAAGGCTTACAGGAAAAGTCGCGCTCTGTGCGCCGGCAGAAGCTGAAAGTGAATCTGAAATTTTTTTAGGAAAAAATGATTGAAAAAAACATTTAAACGCATTTCCAAAAAGAAGAATTCCTGCAAGTGCGCCATAAGAAAGTATAAACGCCGCTGAAAAAATATCATCAGGAAAAATCATGCAGTGAAGCAAAAATACAAAGCAAAGAACCTTGAAAAAATTTACTTGAACGCAAAAGAAAATTCCGCAGAAAAGCAGAATCAAGGAACAAAGCAATGCTCGGAACAACGAAGGCGAAAGTCCTGCGAACCATACAAAAAATAAAATTCCAAAAAGCCTAAGCCAAAAGTCAAATTTTTTTCCAAGAATCTTTTTTCCAGTTCCGCCTGCAATTGATGAAAAAAAAGAAAGATGCATTCCGCTTAATGCAAGAACGTGGGAAAGTCCTGCATTTCTAAAAGTTTCGCACAAGGAGCTGTCTGTGTATTCTCTTGAGCCGGAAAGCAAAGCCAAAATAAAACCGCCTGCGCTTCCCCAGCCGTACATGAGCCTTTTGAATGTAAGCCTGCAAAAAGACCTGAACCTGGAAATTTTTTGTTTTAATGTCGGAGCTTGCTCTAGTTGTTCTGCGCTTTCTGCTGAAAAAAATGATTTTGAAAATTTACCATAAAAAGTTACAGCTTCACCTTCTTCAATGATTACTTCATTTTTTGAAGATGAATATAATTTTCCAGGATATAAAGATTCAATGATTTTTGCAGGAACAAGAACTGAAATTTTTCCAGATGCCTGCGAATTTATTTTTACGCCGGAAATTTCACCTGAAACAGAATTAAGTTTTATTTTAAGAATGTAAGACTTTCCAGAAGAAATTTTTGAAGGATTTGAGCAAATTATGCCGGACGCAGTGTCTATTTTTTCCAAAGGAATCAGGCTTTTATACGGAAAACGCTCTTTGCATT
Source organism: uncultured Treponema sp. (assembly GCF_945873775.1). Lineage (GTDB taxonomy): Bacteria > Spirochaetota > Spirochaetia > Treponematales > Treponemataceae > Treponema_D. Next base: position 33,343 of record NZ_CAMCEC010000015.1, read on the forward strand.
TAAAAAAGCCTGAGTAAATAAAAATACAGAATATTACCGCCGCTAGAACAAAAGGACTTAGAAAATTTTCTTTTAAGAATTCTACCACTTTAATTTTGCAAGGGCATTTTTTGCGGCAGCTATAACCTCCTCTGGATAATCAAGATAAGTTGCATAAAGCAGGCTGTCAAAAGCGGCCTTGTCGCCCATGTCCCCCAGTGAATTGATTAAAGAAAGCACAACGGCTTTGCTAGGAGGCAGATTTTTTTCAGTTTGCTTGTTTAGAAAATCAAGATAAGATGAAAGCGCCGAAGAAGTTTCCGCAGAAGAAACAGAAGCCATATTTTTTATTGTAGAAGAAAAGTCTTCATCAGAAAGATTTCCGTTTTCATATTCTTGTCTAATTCCATTAAAGCATGAAGCAATCAAAGATGCGGCTCTAGTCCATTGTGTGTCAGAAAATACTTGAAGGCAGACAAGAGTCAAATCCAGTTTGCTTCCTGAAAAATCAGGTTTTGCTCCTTCAATATTATATATAACTGAAGACAATGCGTTTTCTGCAGCTTCTCCGCAAATTTTTTTTGAAACTTTTGGATTTTCATCAAGTCTTCTTAAAATCAGAATCTTTTTTTCAATTGGAACAGTTGACAAAAACTGAAGAATTTCCTTTTCACTTTCGTTTGCAAGTCCGCCGTAAGATGAAGCCAAGATTGCGCTGTAAGACGGCCAGACATCGAGAATGTCAGCAATAAAAAGCATATTGAACGATGCGGAATTTCCGTAGGAGCCCATGAAAAGAACTGCCTTTAAAAGAGCCTCGTCCATTTCCTGCGATTTTTGCATTTTGCTGTAGAAAAAATCATTTACAAGATAAAGATTTTCCGGCGACTGAAAAACAGAAAAAGCGTCAATAACTGCAATCTTTATTTTTGAATCGCTGAAGATTTTAAAAATTGTCCTGAGTTTTTCAGAGATGATTTTTTCCTTGCCTTTACTGTTTCCTGCTGTAAGCGATTTTACAGAAGTTTCCACAAGGTTTATAAAATCAGCATCTGAACTAAGAGCGTCATAGGCGGAAATTGAAAAGTCAAGAGATGCGATTGCAATTGAAGAATCTCCTGCTGCGCTTGAAGACTCAACAACTTGTTTTTTTTCAACCAAGTTTCCTTTGTAAAAGTCAGACATATAAGATTCCTGCGCATAGCAAAATCCGCAGACTGAAAGAACAACTAAAAATATTTGTTTAAATAAATTTTTTTTCATAGCAAATCTTCTTTAATAAATAATATAAAATATATAGAAAAATTTCTATACTTTCATGTATCCTCAAAAACTACTGGCTTGAATTTTCCTGCTTAATGTTTTCCTCGTTGCTGTTTTCTTCTTGAGTTTGATTTTCTTCCGAAGAAGCCTGCTCAATCGCCTGATGAATTTCTTTTTGCTCCTGCGGAATCACGTTGTAAACAAATGCGAGAACTGTGTTTCTCATGCCTTTATCAATGTGCGTGCATTCAAAATGAATTCTTGATTGGCCAAGCTGGCTGTTCCACTCAACTGCTCTTATTACGCCGTGCATGACAACGAGCGCGCCGTTTATTTCAAACTGGATTTTTATGCGGACATTTGATTTTCCTTTTCCGCCGATTCTTATCATAGCTCCGTCTTCGCTTATATCTTCAAGAAGGCACTTGTATCCGGGCGCAGTTTCAACTTTGTCGTATTCAATTTTTTCGCCTTGCTGGACAATGTACATCTGCGCATAAATTTCGCATTTGCATCTTATTGACTGTCTTTTTTGAGTGCGGTCAAGTTTTGTTGAATGCATTAAAAACAAAGCCTTGTCGCTTCTGAAAATTCCAGTACCTATAACTTTTGTGTCAAACGCATATCCTGCGTCTCCGTTTCTCCAAAAGTAAACTGAAATTTCTTTTCCGTCCCATTCAGATTCAGAAAGAAATTCCGGCCGCTTGGACTGCTTTGAAATTTGATATGGAAGAAGAATTATTAGCTGAGTCCCGTTGTTTAAAATGCGCGACTTGAAAACGCCTTTGCCTTTTAAAATGACGCTTAGCTTTTGGTTTGTGTCAAGTGATTTTGTGCTTTCTATTCCGCGTTTGTTTTCCTTGTCAAGAATTACGCGCGTTTTGAATTTATAAAGCTTTTCAAGAAATGCCTGAACCTGCGTTGAGTCTTCCGCGCCTTTTTGCTTTGCTTCTTCGATTACTGAAGAAATGCATCTGTTCACGGAATTTTCTGAAATGTAAAGTGAAAGCGGCTCTTCAATTCCACATTTTTTTGCAAGCTGCCATAGCGCGGAAATTTCAGAATGCTTGAATCCGTAGTCAAAGCCCTTTGAGAAAAAATTCATTTTTTCAGTTGAAGCCTTGTATAATTTTAAAAGCGCAAAAATAAAAGCAAGAGTTATAATTACGGAAATTACAGCAGGCACAAAACCACCTCCAAGAATTTTATGCGTTTACGTATTTATTATAGTAAATTTTGCAGTTTCTTGATAGTATTAACATACCAAAATGAAAAAAAGATACATTTTAGCAGAGTTTTTAGTTGTTTTTGTTTTTTTGCTGATTCCGCCGATTTTTGCAGATAAAGGGGCTTATTTTAGCGAAGAATTTTCTTTTTCTGTGCTGGCTGAATTTTTTATTGCGGCGGTTCTTCAGTTTCAATTTAAAATAGAAAACAAAGGTGAAAAAAAATCCGCAAGTGAAAAATTCATTTTTCTTGTAAGCTCATTGAAATGGGGCGCGCTCACACTTGGATTTTTAATGCTGATTTTCGCTGCCGTTCATGCTTTTTCCTTTGCATTTAAAATTTCTTCCGCTCAAACTGAAATTTTATTAAAAAATCCTGAAAACTTTTTGTCTTGGATTTTTCTTATTTTTACATTGGCAGCCGGAGCGTTTTTTGAAGAAGCTGTTTACCGGCAATTTGTTCCAGAAACTTTAAATTCACTTTTGGGAAAATGGAAAATCCCGGTGGAAATATTTTCAGTTTTAATTTTTGCGCTTGCCCACAGATATTTAGGCTGGATTTCTGTTTTCAATGCGGCTTTTTGCGGTGCGGTTCTTAGGTTTTGCAGAATAAAAACGGCTTCAATCGCGCCTTCTTTTGCAGCTCATTTTATCTACAACCTTTCGCTTATTGTATTTTCCGTGCTGTTGTAAAATTTTATAATCATTGGTATACTTTGAAAATAATTTTCGCATGAGGAATTTTATGAAATATACAGATACAAGAGATAAAAAAGTTAGTGTTGATTTTAGAACTGCTGTTTTGAATGGAATGAATGCGGAAACTGGCGGACTTTATATGCCGACTGAATTTCCGCGTCTTGAAAATTCATTTTTGGAGCGCAATCCAGAACCTTCATTCCGCGAAATTGCTTATGAAATGGCAAAGCCTTATGTTGAAAATGAAATTCCAGACACAGACTTGGAATCTATAATTCAGGATTGCTATCCATTTTCTTCAAAAGTTGTTCCTATTGATCCTGTAACTTATGTGCTTGAGCTTTTCCATGGACCGACTTGCGCATTCAAGGATTTTGGAGCAAGATTTATGGCGCGTGTAATGTCATATTTCAACCGCTCGGAAAATGACAATCTTCATATTTTGGTTGCGACTTCCGGGGACACTGGTTCTGCTGTAGGAAGCGCGTTTCACAATGTTCCGGGAATTGATGTTACAATCCTTTATCCAGATGGAAAAATTTCGCCATTGCAGGAAAAGCAGCTTTCAACTTTTACAGGAAATGTCCGCGCGTTGAAAGTAAAGGGAACTTTTGACGACTGCCAGAAGCTTGTAAAAACTGCGTTTACAGATAAAGACTTGAGATCTAAGTTCAGACTTTCTTCTGCAAACTCAATAAATATTTCTCGCCTGTTGCCGCAGTCTTTCTATTATATGTATTCATCTCTTGTTGTAAAAAAGAGAATTCCGTTTGACAGCAAAAATGGAGGTGAAGCAATCATTGTTGTTGTTCCGAGCGGAAACTTTGGAAACCTTACATCAGGACTTATCGCGCGTGAAATGGGAGCGCCTATAACAGGATTTGTTGCCGCGACAAATTCAAATCACACAGTGCCGGATTGGATTGCAAGCGGTGATTATAAAACTCGCCCTTCAGTTGCAACCTTGAGCAATGCAATGGATGTTGGAGCTCCTAGCAACTATGAAAGAATTGCCGCAATGTATTCACTTGACCAAGTAAGAAATCTTTTTGCTTCATACTGGACTGATGACGAAGGAACAATTGACGGAATAAAAAGCTGCAAGAACAAAACAGGATACGTAATAGATCCGCACGGCGCAGTTGCCTGGAAAGCGTGGAATGACATTCGCGGCGGTGAAATGGAAAAACTTGTAAACGGTCAGAAAAATGATTTTACAAAGCCTGGTCTTACGCCGAATGTTCCTTCTTGGGCAAAGGCTGTTGTAGACAAAAAAGCATCTGCAATAATTCTTGAAACTGCGCATCCTGCAAAATTTGGAGCGACTGTTTACAAGGCAATTGGACAAGAGCCTGCACTTCCTGAGCGTCTGGAAAAAGTTATTTCTCTTCCTGACAATGCTATTCCAATGAGCAAAGATTACGACTCATTTAAGGAATGGCTGGTTTCAAACTTGTAGAAGCTTAAAAAATATGATGACATAAAAATAATTTTTATGTCATCATCAAAGTTATACTTTCTGTTTAGAGATTGTCGTATCAAGTACGACAATGACATTCTGAATTTATTGGGCATTTTTTTTCAGCAAATGCTAAAAAATTTATTCAGTTTTATATATAAGATTTCTTTTTTCAAGTTCCAAAAGAATTTTTTCTACTATTTGCTCTGGGCTGAATGAAGCTGTATCAATTTTTAAATCTGCAAAGTCAAAACTGTTGTTGTCAATGTTGTAAAGTTTTTTATATCGGCGGCTGTCTTCTGAATCTCTCATCGCAGTGAAGCTTTTTATTTCTTCAAGTGAACCGCCTTCTCTGTTTAGAATTCTTTGCGCGCGGACATTATCATCAGCAATAAGATAAACTTTTAAATCAGCTTCTTTTAGCATCCAAATTGCAAGACGGCTTCCAAGAACGCAGCTTTCTTTTTTTGCAAGCTCAACCTGTCTTGTGTCAACTGCAATGTCATAGCTGTCATCGGTTTTTGCATTTTCAATTACCTGGGCAAGTGTAAGATTTTTTTCTGCTGCAAGCTGACGGAAAGTAAAGTTTATAAGTTTTACATTCAGTTTTTGTGCAAGCAAAGTGCTTACGGTTGTGTTTCCGCAGCCAGACTTTCCGCTTATGGCAACTCTAAGTTCTTTTCCCTGAGGAATTTTATAATTCATAACAACTCCTATTCAATATTTTTGCCCTGCTCTCTTATGTTTTCAAGGGCGTTCTTTGCATCAATTACTTTTTCACCGACTTCTGTAAACTGATTTTTGCTTCCGATTGTATTGATTTCGCGGTTCGCTTCCTGACAGATAAAATCAATTTTTTTACCCGGAATCGGATTTTCATTGATTTCTTTTCTAAGAGCCTGCAAGTGGCTTTGAAGCCTGATGATTTCCTCATTGATTGTGTATTTTACAATCATCGCCGCAGTTTCAGTCATTATGCGGTTTTCGTCTGCTTTGTCGGCAAGAAGCTCATGGAACTTTGCTGAAATTTGCTCGCGGAATCTTTTTTCCATTTCTGGCTGCCACATCTTAAAAAATGCGGCGCACTCATCAAGTGTAGAAAGTTTTTCAAGCAAATCGCTTTTTAAATTTTCACCTTCACGTTTTCTGTCTTCAATAAATTGCGAAAGAACTTCAGAAAAAACACCTTCAATTTTTTTCCAGTAAGATTCAGCGTCGTATTCATGAGAAACATTTAAAACGCCTTCCTGCGAAACAATCAGGCTCAAAGGAATTTCGGATTCTGATTTTCCCAAGACTTTTGCAATTTCTAAGATTGCATTGCTGTACATTTTTGCCGCGGCTGGATCTGCGCTGACTTTTGCAGTTGAATTGTTGTCGCGGATTCTGATTGTCAAGTCGATTTTTCCACGGACAATTTTTTCGCTTACAGTCTTTCTGATTCTTGCTTCAAGCGGATTCAAAAAAGACGGAATGTTTACAGACAAATCCAAGAACCGTGAGTTGACTGATTTTATTTCAACACTTATCTGCGTGTTTTCTACAATGGCTTCTTTAAAGCCGTAGCCTGTCATGCTGTTCATATATTTTTCCTAAACTTTAAATTTTTCAAGAACCATTTGTCCGACTTTAAAATTGTCGCCCGCTCCCATTGTAACAAAAACGTAACCGTCTTTTGCATCGGACTTTTTGTTCAGCTCGCTTTCTATGATTTGTGCGGCTTCTTCAAATTCTTTTGCATAGACAACATTCGGATGATATTTTTTTGCGTGCTCGGCAAGAATTCTTCCGGTTACGGTTGAGCTGTCTGCTTTTTCGCGCGCGCTTCCGTAGATTTTATTTATGACAACCATGTCTGCGCTTTCAAAACTTGATGCGAACTCTTCAAGCAAAGCCGCAGTCCGTGTGTAAGTGTGGCTCATAAAGTCAACGATAATTTTATGATCTTTATAAAATTGCCTGAATCCAGCCAAGGTTGTTTTTATTGCTGTTGGATGATGTCCATAGTCGTCAATAAAAATTATGTCCTGACCGAATTTATTTTTTGCGCGTCCTACAATTTCACTTCGGCGTTTTCCACCTGAAAATTTTTCAAGGCCTTTTTTTAGCTTGTCAAAATATTCCTGCGGATTTTTTCCTGCAGTCTTTAAAAGTCTGCAGCACAGAGCAAATGCCGCTGCTGCATTTCTTGCGTTGTGTTTTCCGGGCACATGAAGAGCACATTCAGTTTTTCCAATTGTAAAATACTGTTTTCCGCATTCAACTTTTCCAAACAAAATTTTAAAGTCGCCTTCCGTTTTTTCTCCATAAGGAATAAAATTTATGTCGCTTCGTTTTTTCTTTGCAAGAGCGGCAGTTTCGCAAGCGCCTTTGTCATCAGCGCAAAAAATCAAGTCGCCGTTTTGTGGAAGCTTGCAGATGTAGTCAACGAAAGCATTTTGAATGTCGGCAAAAGTGGGATAGTAATCCTGATGGTCGCTTTCAACGGAAGTTAAAATTATTTTCTGCGGACAAAAAGACATAAAGTGCCGCTGATATTCACAGGTTTCCGCAACAAAATATTTTTTTTCATCTGAATCTGAATTTGAAAAATCCGAGGAAGTCATTGTGCATGAATTTCCGAAAGAAGAAATAATGCTTCCTGCTAAAACTTGGGACGGAAGGTCAATCTCCTTTAGCATTGTTCCTGCAAGACCTGTTGTTGTGGTTTTTCCATGGACACCGCAAATTCCGCAGCTGTATGCAGTCCTTGAAATTTCACCTAAAGCCTCGCTGTACAAAAGAAGCGGAATGCCAAGTCTTTTTGCCTGCGCAAGGTCTGGATTTTTTTCAGGTGAATATGCGCTTGAATAAATTACAAGCTGAGTTTTTTCTGTAACATTTTTCTCGCTGAACGGCAGTGCTTTGATTCCAAGTTTTTCAAGAATTTCGTCTGTGTAGAATCTTTCAGAAACATCGCTGCCTGTAATTATAGCTTTTCGGGCGGAAAGAATTTCCACAAGGGCCGCCATTCCAGTTCCCTTGATTCCAACAAAATGTATATGAACTCCAGCTAAGTTCTGGGGAAGAATCGATTTTTCCATGGAAGCCATTTTACAATAGAAACAATGTTTTTGCAAATAATGGAATTATGTTGAAACTTTCGATTGAATTATAAAAAAAAGCAGCCATCGGGAAAACTCCGAAGACTGCTTTTTTTCATTTATCCAAGGCAAATCTGGTTGAGGATATTTTCGTAAAGCTCCTGCTTGCCGGAAGTTTTTGCGACTTGCTCATAAGGCTTTGCAAGTGAAGCGACCTGATCAAGTGTGAGTTTTCCTTCAGCGAAGGCTTTTCCGTTGCCAGATTCAAAACTTGAGTAGCGTTCTTTTACCATTGAAGGAATGCGTCCGTCTTCGATAAGCTGAATGGCTTTTTCAAGTCCGCGCGCAAAAATGTCCATTCCGCCGATGTGGGCAATGAATAAATCTTCTGGAGCAACAGAATTTCTTCTGACTTTTGCATCGAAGTTCAAGCCGCCTGTTGTGAATCCGCCCATTCTGATTACTTGAAGCATTGCCTGTGTTGTTTCGTAAATGCTTACCGGGAACTGATCTGTGTCCCAGCCGTTTACAGGATCTCCGCGGTTTGCATCGATTGAGCCAAGCATTCCGTTGTCTACGCAGACTGTAAGTTCATGCGCAAATTCGTGTCCTGCAAGTTCGGCATGGTTCGCTTCAATATTCAGCTTGAAGTCCTTGTCGAGTCCGTGGGCGCGGAGGAATCCGATTACAGTTTCTGAGTCATAGTCATACTGATGCTTTGTCGGCTCCATTGGCTTAGGTTCGATGTAGAAGCAGCCTGTGAATCCCTGTTTTCTTGCGTAGTCGCGTGCCAAATTGAGCATCATGGCAAGGTGCTCTTTTTCTGCCTTCATGTCTGTGTTCAAGAGGCTCATGTAGCCTTCTCTTCCGCCCCAGAATGTGTAGCCTGCTCCGCCAAGTTTGATTGTGTTGTCAATTGCGGCCTTTATCTGGCTTGCTGCCTGCGCAACTACATCGAAGTCAGGATTTGTTGCGGCTCCGTTCATGTAGCGCGGATTGTTGAATACGTTTGCAGTTCCCCAAAGAAGTTTTACGCCTGTTTCTTTCTGACGCTCAAGCAGAAGGTCTGTGATATGTGAAAGTTTTTTCTCGCTGTCTGCAGGGCTTGTTCCTTCCGGGCAGATGTCGCGGTCATGCCATGCGTAGTATCCGCAGCCGAGCTTGGTTATAAATTCAAATGCCGCGTCAACTTTTTCTTCTGGATTTTTCCAAGTGAATTCGCGTGTTCCGCTTCCAAATGGATCTCCTCCGTCGGCGCAGAAAGAATGCCAGTAGGCTACTGTGAATTTGAGCCAGTCCTTCATCTTTTTGCCCATTACAACTTTTTCAGCATCATAGTATTTAAAAGCAAGCGGATTTTTTGACTCCGGGCCTTCATACTTGATCTGACCAATTCCTGGGAAATATTCTTTTGAACCTTTGAAAAATGACATAAGTCCTCCTAAAAGCCTGATAAGCTTTCTTTTATTTTAAAGCCTGCAACGCAAGTTTTTTTATTTGTACAATGGCGAAAGCTGGTTCACCAAAATTTTATATTCTTCAAATGCCTTTGTGTATTCCTGAGCATTTTTTTCATTCGGCAAAGTTGTCTTGGATTCATCAATCTCAACGTGTGTTTCTGCGAGGCTTTCCATTGAAACTGGACTTCCTTGCAATTTTTTTAAGCACCACAAAGCTTGCAGTGCAGCACCGAACGCTGCGGCTTCTGACGAAACTGGAACTTTTACAGGAAGGTTCATAATGTCTGCTGCAATCTGCCTCCACACTTTGCTTTTTGCGCCTCCTCCAGTCAGCCGAAGTTCTTTTGGCGTAAAACCGTGCTTTTTAAATGAATCAAGTCCTGCTCGCATTGAATAAACTGCGCTTTCAAGTGCCGCCCTTGCGATGTTGGTCCGGTTGCAGTTTGCTACAGTAAGTCCTGTTATGCTTGCTTTTCCGTGCGGTAGATTTGGAGTTCTTTCTCCATTAAAAAACGGAAGCACAAAAACACCATCACATCCTGGCTTTGACTTTTCTGCTTCAGCATCGAATTCCTTTACATCAAGATTTAAAAGCGTCCTGATTTCTTCGGAAGCGACGGTGCAGTTCATTGTGCAAAGAAGCGGCAAATATCCGCCGGAAGAAGAGCAGAATCCAGAAATGCCTTCCGCAGGATCAGCAACAGAAGAATCACTGAATCCGTACAAAGTTCCGGAAGTTCCCATGCTCATTGTAAGTGTTCCGCTTTTTACAGCTCCAGTTCCGATTGCGCTCATCATGTTGTCTCCGCCGCCAGAAGAAACAGGCGCGCCCTCTGGAATTCCAAGCCAGTCAGCGGCTTCTTTTGAAACAAATCCTGAAGGCTCGTCGCTTGCAATAATTTTTGGAAGTTTTTCTATAAGCGACTCATCAATTGAATCGCAGATTTTTTGAGACCATTTTTTTTCTTTTGAATTGAACAAGGCAGTTCCTGAAGCATCGCCCTGCTCCATCACATAATTTTTTGTAAGAAGAAAATTCAAATAATCATGAGGAAGCATTATGTAATGAAGTTTTTCAAAAAGCTCTTTTTTATGCAGCTTGAGCCATAAAATTTTTGGAGCTGTAAATCCTGGCAAAATAAAATTCTGAACTTCTTTTACAACTTCATCTTGTCCACCAGCAGTGTTTGTAATAAGCTCGCATTCTTTTGCAGTTGAAGTGTCGTTCCAAAGCTTTATATTGTAAAGCGGATTTCCTTCTGAATCTAAAGGAACAAAACCGTGCTGCTGCCCTGAAACTCCAAGTGCCTGTATTGATTTTTTTCCTTCCGCAGAAAGTTTTGAAAAGCAAACCTCAAGTCCTTTTTTGTACCATTCAGCTTTTTGCTCTCTTGTTCCGTCTGACTCAGAAATCAGTTCCATTGGGCAAGACGAGCTTTCCAAAGTTTTTTTATTTTCGTAGTCATAGAGAACAACTTTCATGCTTTGTGTTCCCAAGTCAATTCCAGCGACAGTTTTCATAAAAACCTCCAGAAAAATTAAAATTCATTTCGCTTGTAAAAATAGTATCAGCCCGAAATGCCTATAAAGCAATACAGAAAACTGATTTTATATATCCAAAATTGATTTTTCATGCTAAAATATTTAAAATAAACAGGAAAAATGTTGTGGAAATAAAAGAAACTGCCTTTATTTACAAATTGATTGCCGGGGAAAAACTTGCCTGGCATGGACGCTATCATTCACATGGAGAAATGGAATTTGAAATTCATTTTTTTTCTGAAGGAGAAGGCACTTTTTTTTCAAACAGAACTTCTTACAGCATAAGGAATAACACATTGTTTCTTGTTTTTCCGCGCGAATTTCATTCAATTCTTCCAAAAGAAGTAAAAAAGCCGCTTACCTACTATGCAGTTCTTTTTTCACTGAGCAAATCCGAAAAAAAACTATATCAATTATTGATAAATTCTTCGAGCAGAAAAAAAAATCAGCCTGTCGCCAGCAACGAAACTGCTTCAATAAAATTTATACTTGAAGACATAATGAAGTTTTCAAAGTCGGATTCTGCGGACTTAAAAAAATCTGCGGAGCTGCTTCTTGAAAGCTGCCTGTTCCGCTGGTTTGGAAAGCAAAATAAAAGTGAAGGAAAAATCGCAGAGCAAAAAAAATCAAAATCAGCCAAAAGCTATGTCGAGCATTCGATAAAATTTATGAAGAAAAAAGTTTACGCAAGATGCACTGTTTCAGAAGTTGCGAATTTCTGTGGAATTTCAGAAGAGCATTTTATCCGCATTTTTAAAGATGAAATGCAGATGACCCCGCACCAATATTTTATGCGGCTTAAAATTCAAACGGCTGCTCTCGCCTTGATAAATTCCTCGAGCACAATTTCTGAAATTGCAGATGAATTTTCTTTTGAAAATCAGTTTCATTTTTCAAGAGTATTCAAAAAATGCACGGGACTTGCTCCGTCTTCTTACCGAGCTGCATTTTCATCGTAAAACTAAAAAGACTTCATTAAAAGCTCGTAGGCTTCAACAATCATTCTGGTTTTATTTGTTGCAACTTTTTTTAGCACAGGATTTTTGTCATATTTGTCTGGATGAAAATATTTCAGTTTTTCTTTGTAAGCTTTTTTTACGTCATTTGAATTTGCAGAAGTCGTTATATCAAGAAGTCTGCAAGCGCGTTCAATTTCTGGTGTTATTTTTTTTAAATATGAAACTTTATTATTTAAATACTTTGTTTGATTTTTTTGTTCTGTTTTTGTTTTATTTTTGCTGACATTTTCTTTAGAAAAATTTTCTTCTGATTTTTTTTCTTCATGCGGAATTTCTTTTTGAGGATATTTTATTTTCTTTTTAAACTTTACTTGCCCGGATTTTAAAGTTTCATTTAAAAGATCACCGAGCTTGTCATACATTGTCTCCATCTGATTTTTCCTCGTCTTCGCCCCACTCTAAAAGTTTTCGCTGCAATGTTTTTCTTCCGATTCCAAGAATATCCGCAGTCTTGCTTTTGTTATTTTTGTTTGATGCCAAATTTTGCTGAATGATTATTTTTTCAGCTTCATCTAAAGTTATTCCGAATGGAATTGCAATGCTGTTTTCCTGCGAGCTTTTTGCTACTGCCGGCGGAAGATCTTCAATATTTATTTCATCTCCTGAACTCATTACAACTGCGCTTTCAACACAATTGCGAAGTTCCCTTATGTTTCCTGGCCAGTCATATTTCATAATTGCAGCTTTTGCTTTTCCAGAAAATCCTTTTACTGTTTTTCCATTTTCTTTATTAAACTCTTCCAAGAATGCTGAAATTAAAAGAGGCAAATCACTTTTTCGTTCCCGAAGCGGCGGAACATGAATATGAATTACATTCAGCCTATAATACAAATCTTCCCGAAACCTTCCAGCTTTTATTTCTTCCTCAAGATTTTTATTTGTCGCCGCAATTACACGGACATCAACTTCTATAGTCTGCTCACCGCCTACACGTTCAAATTTTTTTTCAGCAAGAACTCTAAGAATTTTTATCTGGACATTTTGATTTATTTCCCCGATTTCATCAAGAAAAATTGTGCTTCCGTGGGCAAGTTCAAATCTGCCTTTTTGCAAATGATCTGCGCCTGTAAAAGCTCCTTTTTCATGTCCGAAGAGCTCGCTTTCCAAGAGAGTTTCACTTAGAGCCGCGCAGTGAACATTTATCATAGTTTTGTCATGCCGCGGAGACAAAGCGTGAATGGCTCTTGCAACAACTTCTTTTCCAACTCCGCTTTCACCAGTGATAAGAACACTAGCTTTAGATGCAGCAGCTTTTTTTATTGTCTCTTGAATTTTTTGCATTACGGCGGAAGAGCCTATCATTTCTTTTAATGCAGAATTTTCAGCGACTTCTTTTTTTAGTTCCTGATGTTCAATTTTTATTTGACGGCTTTCCAATGCACGCTTTACAATCATTCCAAGTTGATCAAGATTTAAAGGTTTGGTAAGAAAATCATAAGCGCCATGTCGCATTGCATCTACTGCGGAATCTATGCTTCCGTGGCCAGTAAGAATAATGACGGGAATTCCCGGGGTTTCTGTTACAACATGATTTAAAACTTCTTCGCCTGAAATTCCCGGCATTCTTAAATCCGTAATTACCAAATCTATGTCGCCTTTTGAAATCAGCTCAAGTCCTTCTTTTCCTGAAGCCGCTGTTTTTACATTGTAATCTTCAAGTTCAAAATTTGCCGCAAGTCCTTCTCGAATATTTTTTTCATCATCTATAATTAAAATTGTGAATTTCAATTTTTCCTCCTAAAAAAAGAATCAATTAAAATCAATAAAAACTTTACATTAAAGCAAACGTTAGGTTTAGAATTATTCTTCAAGAAGCATTGTTTCTTTTTGCGGCACAGGAATTTGCACAGTAAAAACAGTGCCTTCATCAAGCTCTGAATTTACAGTTATTTCTCCACGAAACTCTTTTACAATTTTATAAACAGTTGTAAGCCCTAGTCCTGTTCCATCAGCTTTTGTTGTGTAGTATGGCTCAAAAATTCTTGAGCAAGTCGCTTCATCCATTCCGCAGCCATTGTCCGCAATTGTAAGTATATAATGGTCATTTTTTATAAAAGAATTTACAGCAAGTTTTCCGTTGTTTTTTTTGCTAGAAAGAATTGCAGCTTTTGCATTTTGCACAATGTTTATAAAAATTTCACGGAAAAGTTTTTCATCAATTAGAAGTCTATTTCCTTCACCTTGCAAATTTACAGAAACTTCTATTCCGCAGTTTTCAAATTCCGGCATGAAAAAATTTATTGATTTTTCTATTATTGAGTCAGGCTCAGAAAGTGTCATGTTTACTTTTAATGGCCGCACAGCAAACAAAAAATCCATTACTATTTTGTTCAAGTTTTCAATTTCTTCATTTACAACGGAAAGATATTTTTCCATGAATTTTTCATCAGGAAGCTGACCGTCGCCTTCTCTGCATTTCTTTATCGATTTTTGCAAAAGCTGAATATGAATGCTTATTGCGCCAAGCGGATTTTTTATTTCATGTGCAACTGATGCCGCGAGATTTGTCAGGCTTTTTAGGCTTTCCATTCTATGCAACAAAATTTCCTGCTGGCGTTTTGCAGTTATGTCTTCAATAAAAATAATTGTTCCCGCAATTTTTCCATCGCGAACAAGAGGTAAAATTGAAACAACAATAAACCGTGCTTTGTCATCTGCGGAAACTATAGAAAATTCTTCGCTCGTATTAGAGTTTTGTTCCTGCGCGCAAAATGAAATAAAATTTGAAACTTCCTCATCCGCTATAAGATTCCAAACAGGCTCTGACTTTATCTGATGAAGATGAAAAAAATGAAGATAACGTTTTGCAGATTTATTTATTTTTGTTATGCACCAGTTTTTGTCAACTATTACAAGCCCAGAAGGAATGCTTTGAATTATCGAGTCGTATATTTCGTTTTCCTCGCGGACTGTATTTAAAAGACGCTCAAGCTGCTCATCAGAAAGCTTCGTAATTTTTTCAGATGCCTTTTCAACAAAATCTGTCATTTAAATTTTCCTCAAAAAAGTCAAGCGAATTTCTTTAGAATTCCGTCATTCATATAATTTATGTGCATTAAATTTCTGGCCAGTTCTTCAAGACAGGCTGAAGGATTTTGATTGAAAATTTCAACATTGTTTAATGAAGTTCTAAGCTGTTTTAAAATCATAAAGGAAACTTCTGAACCTGCGGCGGATGTTTTTAAATTTTCCTGCGATTCAATAATTCCACAAATAAAAATTTTAAAAAGAAGTCTTGGTTCAAACGAAGCGCAAGTTGAAATTATTTTAGGAATATCTGGAACGTGGCCTTGAGCTACATTGCTAAAAAAGTCAGCAGCGCAAGATTTTACAAGTTCAGGTTTTACTGTTAAAAATGACTGCAAGAATTCTGTTATGCTGCTAAATTCTTTTCCATCATTGAAAACAGGTTCATAGTGAAAAATTCTATTTATGACATTTTTCTGCTGTTCTGGCGAGCGTTCAAAAAAATTATAAGTGCGGACTCTGGAAAGTATTGTCGGAAGCATTGCGCCGCGTTTTGTCGTTGTAAGTATAAAAACTACATTCTCTGGAGGCTCTTCAAGAATTTTCAGCAAGGCATTTCTTGCGCTGTCTGCCATTAAATCTGCATTTTCAATAATTAAAACTTTTTTTCCATTGCTTGAACTCAAGTGCGCCCAGGAGGAAAAATTTCTTATTTGCAAAACAGGAAGCGAACTGTATAAAAAACTGCTTTCAAGTTTTGCGCAGTCTTTTTCAATTGAGTCTAATATTTTTCTCAGTTCTTCGTCGTCTGGAAGAATTCTCCCTGGTTGAATTTTTTCAAGACCTTCTTCTATATTTTGTAAAAGCGGAGAAAATTTTGAAAGCTTGTCATCTCCATCCCAAAGCACAGAATTAAATTTTGAAATAAGTTTTCTTACCGCGCGTAAATAAAGATACCTTGATGCTTCAAGATGTTTTGTATTTTGAATATTTTGACTTATTAAAGTTTTTTTAGCGGCAGCAATTTCCAACGTTCGGTTTCCAGCACCGCAAATAAGGAGGTTTTGACTTACCATAGCTTTATGCTGACGGCAGTTTGAGCAAGTGCAGTTCCATTCACCAGAATTTGAACATGAAAGAACTCTTGCAGTTTCCAAGGCGCAAGAAAGTTTTCCAGAAGATGAAGGACCTGAAAACAAAATGGAATTTGGAAAACGTTTTTTTTCAATATCATCTTGCAAAAGTTTTGTCGCGCTTTGGTTCAAAATATTTTCAAACATTTTTAATTTCCTTGTACCTGTTCAAGCGGAATGGCAAGCGGAACTGATGAATTTTTTTCAACTGCTTTTGAAAGGCTTTCAAGCGGAACTGAAATAACCGGACTTAATATTCTTGAAAAAAAACTTCCGTCTAGCAGCGAGTCAACTTTAAACCAAGGCTGAGCTTTCATTAAAATCAAAACGACTCCAACAACAGCAAGTCCTTCCGCAAATCCAAAAACAAAACCTAAAAATCTATCCAAGTCTTTGAAAATTTCTCCGCCAAAAATATTTTTTATTGCAGTCTGAAGAATTTTCATGACTATAAATGCAATTATAAAAATCAGCAAAAAAGAAAGAACTACAGACACCAAATGAATTTTCAAATGCTTTTCAATTGGAGAAACAAGCCGTCCGTAAAAAATAATCGCAACCCAAATGCTTACGACTGGAGCCGCTTTTCCAAATACTTCATTTAAAAATCCGTTTATTGCTCCAATAATTGCAAATGTCAAAACAACAAGCAAAAAAACAATATCAATTGCAGGAAACATCATTTTTTATCTGCTCCAAAATCAGATTTGCTATAATTTCAGAAGGCTTTTTTTCTTTGCAAATGTACTTGCAATTTTCAGCGAATTTATTTCTAGTTTCTGAATTTTTCATTTCAGCTAACGCATTAAGAAGATTTTCTTTTGTCGCATCTTTTCCTGTTAAAGTGATGGCGGCTCCTTTGCTTGCAAAATATTCCGCATTGTCAACTTGGTCGCCTCTTGTTCCTGCTCCGCACAAAGGAATTAAAATCATCGGCTTTGAACAAACTGCGCATTCCCACAAAGAATTTGCTCCAGCTCTTGAAATTATTACATCCGCAGATTGGATTACAGAAACCATTTCGTTAAAAATAAATTCATAAGGCTTGTAGCTGTCATCGCCGGAAGACATAATGTCAGGATTTTCCTGTGCGAATTTTTTTCCAGTCTGATGAACAACAATGTAATCTTTTTTTAGCTCATCAAGGCATTCAATTACAAGATTATTTATTTGGCTTGCTCCAAGACTTCCGCCTAAAATTAAAAGAATATTTTTTTTGCAGTCATTTTTTATGCCAAGAAATTTTTTTCCGGCTTCTGAACTGTCGTTGTAAAATGCCGGGCGAACTGGATTTCCTGTGGTTATGCATTTTTCTTTTTGAAAGCCGCTGAAATATTTTTTTGTTTCTTCATAAGAAATTAAAATTCTTGAAGCTTTTTTGCTGTTGATTCTTGTGGCAAGTCCCGGCGTAAAATCGCACTCGTGAGTAAAATATGGAATTTTTAAAATAGCGGCGGCAGCGCACGGAGGCACGCTTACAAATCCGCCTTTTGAAAAAAGAAAATCAGGCTTTATTTTTTTTAAAATAAAAAACGACTTTATAAATCCTGCGAATATTTTAAAAAGGTCTGTGAAATTTTTTAGTGAAAAATAACGCCTAAGTTTTCCGCATGGAATTCCATGAAAATAAGAAATGCTTCCGCCTGATGATAAAAGATTTTTTTCAATTATTGCAGAATCCATTCCTTTGGAATTTCCAATCCAATGAATTTCTGTTTCAGTTGATTCACTTGAATTTTTTTTCAATTCATCAGCAATGGCAATTCCTGGATATATGTGTCCGCCTGTTCCGCCGCCTGCAAAAGCGATTACGATTTTCTTTTTAGACATTTTTCTTACTTTGTTTCCATAAGTTTCATAAGCTCTTCATTTTTGAAAAGCGATGCATATCCACGCGCGCTCATTCCCATGCTGTCCTTTACGTCAGGATCTGCGCCGGAATCCAAAAGCAGTTTTACAATTTTTGAATTTCCGTTTCCAACCGCAAGCACAAGAATAGACTGCCCGTCTGAACTCATTGTGCTCAAGTCTGCGCCGCGGTCTATAAGCAGTTTCGCAATTTCATAGTTTTTCCGCCAGACAGCATCCATCACAGGCGAATATCCTCTGTCTTCGGAAACCTCATTTATGTCCGCGCCTTTTTTTAGAAGAAGCTCAAGCATTTCCTTGCTGTCGTTTCTCGTTGCGACACACAAAAGCGGAACTCCTTGCAGCGTTTTTGAATTCACATCAATTCCAGAATTTAAAATCGATTTGCAAATTTCAGTTTTTTCTTTTTCAAGATAAAATTCAAAGCTGTCAGCATTGCATGAAATTCCCTGCTCCAAAAGTGAATTTCTATTTGCGCGTTTTAAGCAGTCTGATTTCAGTTCATCAATATTTTTTTCAAGCCAATTGAAAAGTTCGTTTTCAGAATAAAAATTTTTTAAAGACAACTTTTCATTTTCGGAAGGAAATAATTCGCTGAATTTTTTTTCTTCATCAAAAATAAGAACTGGCATTTTTTTTCCATGGCAAAAACCTAAAACGAAAGACAAAATCAACGCAGAATTTTTAACATCAGTCAAAAACAAAAAGCCGTCAAAATTTGGAATTTTTTCAAAAATATCTTTTAAATTTTTTTCATCTTGATTGAAATCAAATTTTTCAAAATCACATTTATTCGAAGCAAAAAATTTTTCAGCGCGGCTTGCATTTTCTTTCTGTGCCGACTGTGCAATAATCAACCATTTCATTCTTAAATTATAGCTTAGCTTTGTTCAAAAGTCTATTGCCTTAAAAATTTCATTTTGAAAAAAAATAAATTTTCTCTCTTGACAAAAAAGCGCATCGGATATATGTTTCTACTAACAGAAACAAAACAAACAGGAGCTTTTTATGAATGAAAACGAAAATCTTGGTGAAAAACGTGTTCTTGAAACTTCAGAAAAAAAAGGACTTCAAATCCGTGACTTGATTCTTGTTGCCGTTTTGCTTGCGGCTGGAGCGGTTCTGAAATTTTTTGTAGGCTCGCTAATTAACATCGGCGGCATGAAACCAAACTTCATTATCGCAATGTACTGCATGGCGATTGCATTGATTAACGCGAATGTCGCAGCGGCGGCGGTAATCGGAATTCTTGCAGGCGCAATCTGCCAGTTCTTTCCGGGAACTCCGTACTTGAACTTTGCAAGCGAATTTGCGGGCGCAATCGTGATGTCGCTTCTGATAAAAATTCCGCTTCCTAAGCTTGGAAAAATCGATTTCAAACCGGCAGTCGCAACTTTGTTCAGCACATTTGTGAGCGGCGGACTTTACACAGTTCTGCTGATTTTTGTGCTCGGCGCAGACAAGGCGACACTTGCGGCTTACATTCCGATTGTTCTTTGCACAGCCTGCATTAACGCGGTTCTTGTCCAGCTGCTTTATATTCCGCTGAAAATGACTTTAAAATAACCTGAAATAATTAGGTGGCAAAATGATAAGCATAGAAAATTTAAGCTTTGCGTACAGCGGAAGTTCAGTTCCTGCGTTGAAAAATATTTCAATGGAAATTCAGGACGGCGATTTTGTTGGAATAATCGGAGCATCTGGAGCCGGAAAGACAACACTCAGCTGCGCAATAAACGGAATCATTCCGCACCACTACAAAGGCGAATATTACGGAAAAGTCTGCGTAAACGGAAAAGATGTTTTTGAAAACGATCCGTGCAGCATTGCGCTTGAAGTTGGAAGCGTTTTTCAGGACATCGACAGCCAGATGACTTGCTCTGTTGTTGAAGATGAAATTCTTTTCGGACTTGAAAACTTCGGAATTCCAAAAGACGAAATCGAAAGTCGGCTTGAGTGGGCATTAAAAGAAACCGGAATTGAAAATCTCCGCAGCAGAGAAATTTCTGGACTTAGCGGCGGACAAAAACAGAAAACCGCAGTTGCCGCAATTCTCGCGCTGAAGCCTAAAATTCTTGTGCTTGACGAGCCGACCGGCGAGCTTGACCCGGCATCCAGCAGAAACATTTTCAGAATTCTAAAAGACCTGAATGAATCTTACGGAATGACAATTATTGTAATAGAACAAAAAATCATGCTGCTTTGCGAGTTTGCAAAAAAACTTGCCGTGGTTGACAAAGGCTCTTTAAAGTCTTTCGGAAATATCCGCGATGTTCTAAAAAATTCCGACGAGCTTGCTTTGCTTGGCGTAAATTATCCGCGCGCAGTTGATTTTTACAAAAGCCTTCTTTCACGCAAAATGATAACGCCGGAAAAAGAAATTTGTATCGACACAAAAGAAGCCGTTTCGCTTGCAGGAGGACTTTTATGATTGAATGCGATTCAGTCCGATTCGGCTACGGAAAAACAAAAGATGCCGAGCTTATTCACGGAATTTCACTTTCAATAGAAGACGGAGAATTTGTCGCGCTCACAGGAGAAAACGGAGCCGGAAAATCAACATTCAGCAAACTTCTTGCGGGAATCTTAAAGCCTTCCGACGGAAAAATCAGCGTAAACGGAATCGACACAAAAAAAGCGAAAAACAGCGTGCTTGCAAAAAACACTGGCTTTCTTTTTCAAAATCCTGACCGACAGCTTTGCACTTACACAGTCCGGGACGAAATTGCATTTGGGCAGAAAGCTTTGAAAACTGGAACTGAAGAAGAAATTTCTAAGCGCACAGAAAAAATTATCGAGCGATTTGGATTCAATCCGGATGAAGCGCCATTTTCACTTAGCCGAGGACAAAGGCAGCGGCTCGCATTGGCTTCGATTATCGCAGTCGAACCGAAAGTCATGATTCTTGACGAGCCGACAACCGGGCTTGACTACAAGGAATGCATGGAAATCATGAGCGCAGTAAAAGAGTTGAACAAAAACGGAACAACTGTAATCATGGTTTGCCACGACATGGAGCTTGTCCTTGACTTTGCACGGCGGATGATTGTTCTTGCCAACGGAAAAATCGAGGCGGACGGAAAAACTCTTGAAATAATGCGCAGCAAAAAAATATTGCAGAAAGCGAGCCTGCTTCCTCCGCAGATTATTCAGATTGCGCTTGAGCTTGAAGAAAAATTTCCTGGCAGATTCAATTTTGAAAACGTCCGCACAGCAGATGAACTTGCCGCAAAAATTCAGGAGGCGATAAAATGAAAGGACTTGTCGATTACGTTCCGGGAACTTCCGTTTTCCACAAAATGAATCCGGTTTCAAAGCTGATTTTTTCAATGGCGGTTTGCGCGTCGTGCTTTATTTCCTCGTCCGCTGAAATTCTGGTTCTGCTTCTTGCCGTTGACATTGCGACTGGAATTCTCTGCGGAATTTCAGCAAGGACATTCAGGCTTTTGAAAGGGCTTGTTAAAATTTCAGTTTTCCTTTTTATTCTTCAGATTTTGATAATAAGAAGCGGAAATGTCGTTTACCAGATTTCGTTTTTGAAAATAACAGACGCCGGGCTTGCAACTTCGCTGAATCTTGTGCTTAAACTTTGCGGCGCAACTCTTCCGCTTGCCCTGATGCTTTCTGTTACAAAACTTGCCGACCTTTCGAATGCGCTTGTTGAAAAGCTTCACGTTCCGTACAAATACGCATTCACGCTGACAACTGCAATCCGTTTTATTCCGGTTTTTGCGCAGGAAATGGAAGGAATTCAGGAAGCCCAGACTTCACGCGGAATCCAGCTGGACACAAAAAATCCGCTGAAAAAACTTGCGCTGATTTTGCCTTTGTGCGCGCCTCTTTTGGTTTCTTCTGTGCGGAAAACAAGCGGAACAGCAATTGCGGCTGACTTGCGCGGATTCAAACTGCGGACATCCGGCTGCTGCCTAAAAAAATATCCATATAAAGCGCGGGACTTTGCGTGTTTTGCCGTGTCTTTTGCCATGATTGCGATTAGTATCTTGGAAAAATTTATAAAATGAAATTTTTTTCAGAAATTTTGCACTTTCTGCTTGACCAATGAAAGTAATTCAGATATATTCTATTTCGTTGATTGCATGGTGCCTGTAGTTCAGGGGTAGAGCGCCAGATTGTGGATCTGGTTGTCGTGGGTTCAAATCCCACCAGGCACCCGGATTCCAACGTGGAGCCGTGCAGCAGGACGCGTTCGTAGCTCAACTGGATAGAGCAGTGGACTTCGAATCCGAAGGTTGCACGTTCGAGCCGTGTCGGACGCATAAAATCGGGCGATTAGCTCAGCTGGTAGAGCAACAGACTCTTAATCTGTGGGTCGGGAGTTCGATCCTCCCATCGCTCAAAGGATTTTGAAACACTCTGTGTAGGTCAAAAAATTCACGCGAGAGTGGTGAAATTGGCAGACACGCTAGACTTAGGATCTAGTGCCCTAGGCGTGAGGGTTCAAGTCCCTCCTTTCGCATATTTTAATCTTCTTTTTAAATGAAAAG
>NZ_CAMCEC010000016.1 GCF_945873775.1 uncultured Treponema sp.
ATAAAATTCGTTATTTTTCAGACAAAATGTCTGGACAAAGGGCTTAGCTTAAACCTCATTTCCCGACGGAATAACAGATTTTGACATTGAAACAGAAACTGGCTCATTCTGTTTTTTTACTTCATTAAAAAAAGTCGGCGCATAGATTTTATTTTTGCCAAATATTTTTATTTTCTTTTCAAAATTGGAAACATAATTTTCTGGAAAAACTGTATCCTGATCAGAAAGCAAAACCCACTCCGCACCCTCGGCAATCGCTTTTTCAATTCCACGGTTCTGCGCATAAGCAATTCCGAAGTTTTTTTCAAGCTGAATCTGAATAATTTTTTCATTCTGAAATTCTGAAAAATCAAGTTTTTCTGAGCTGTTTTTTACAATTATAATTTTTTCAACCTGCGGCAAAAGTGAAGAAACGCATTTTTGTAGCTGAGAAAGATTCGGATTATAGGTTACGATTATGGCGGAAATGTTCATTTTTTTTCAGCCTCAAATGCGAATATTTTTTTTGAATCCAAAACCGCTTTTTTGTAAAGTCGTAAGTAAGAAACGATTTTTAAAGGATGCAAAAGAATAATCTTTAAAGTTAATTTTATGAGGTTGCATTTATATTTATATTTATATGTGTAAGCAGGATAAACACGGCACATATAAAGCAAATTTCTTATTTGATAGTAAAGCCTAAAATCCGAATGCGCTCCGTAATTTATAAACAAAACTTTTTTCTGTGCTCCAAGATTATGATTCAAAATTACATCGGACAAACAAAGATTCTTGAAACCTCTTTCGGAAAAGCGCGCGCAATAATCAAAATCAACTTCATCAATAAAAAGTTCAGTATTGAATTTTCCAAGTTCTTCCCAAACGTTCAGATTCAATACACTTCCGCTTGTAATCCAACGGTCAGAAAACTGAAAGTCAAAAAACTCTTTTTGTTTTGAGTGGAAAAGTAAATGTTTCAGATTTTCTGTAAAAGAATAAAGTGATGAATATTTCAGTACAGGTGAAAAATTTTGAAATTCATTTTTATTTTCCGAGATTTTTTCGATGTATTTTTTTAGTTCCGTTTCTTCCCAAACAGAGTCTTGATCCATTGTCATGCAAAATTCAAAACCGTCCTTTATTGCCAGTTCACAACCTACATTCAAGGCGTTTGCAATTCCTGTATTTTTTTTAAGCGGAATGTAAACTGCATTTTGAATTTCTTTTGCAATATTTGAATTGTCGCACTCAGAATTATCAACAATATATACCTTATGCAAAAACTTTGAATAGGAATTAACATTTGAAACAGGCTTTTCAAGCGATTGAGGATTGAACCAGACTACAACAGCGCAAAGATTCAGATTTTTCATGCAAACACCGCCTTTAAGTAAGTTTTTACAAAATATGCAACAACAAAAAGCACAAACGGCATAAGCAGAAATTTCTCTTTGAATTTCTTTACAATATTTGGAATCACAATAAAAAGAAATGGAATAAAAAATTCTGAAAATCTGAATGCAACAACAGAAAACCCAAAATTATAAAGCAGATAAAACATAACAGAAGAAAGCGAACTTAGTTGAAAAATTGTAAATTCAACTTTCTTTTCTGGGAAACCGTGATAAACAAAGTAATAAACTGTATTTATAAGCAAAATTATCAAATATCCAATGTTGAAAATCGAAAAACCGTTCATTGAAGAAGGTCCTAATTTTCTTGCAAAAAACATTTTGGCGAATATATTGCCTCCCAAAACTTCAATTAAGGTTCGACCACCAAATACTTTGTTTAAGAAAATACAGAGAAAAAACGAAAGCCATAAAATCTGTAAATAGCGTTTTTGCTTTTTGAAAAAATTGCAGTAAAAATAAACAAGAAACATTATCACGCTCGAATAATGGAAACACATTGCAATAAGAATTCTTGCGGCAAATTTCTTAAAATTTCTGTTTCTAATTTCATCAACAGATAGAAAGCAAATACCAAGCCCGATTGCAGCACGGATTTGTGTGTATTCGTGCAAAAAATAAATTGTTGGAAGATAAAGAAGAATTGAAAGTATAAATGAAGCAGAATATCTTTTGAAAAGCATTCCCTTTAAATACAATCCAGCAAAAGCACAGACAAAATACACAAAAGCAAAAGTTACAGTTCCGCTGTTCACAAAATTATTTATGACTTTTAAAAGCCGGAATGCAGGCTCTGTCGGCTCATCTCCATAAAATATTGCCAAATATCCGTTGTAGTCCGCACCTGTTCCAAAAAATCTTGACGAGGAAAAATATGCGAATAGCAATGAAATTATTCCAAAGTAGACTAAATAATCTAAGAAGAGGCGTTTTTTTATGAAATTCGTTTTTATTCGCGAAGCCAGAAATTTCATCATTTTTCCTCAATTACGTTCACGAATTTTTCGAGTGCAGTTTCCCAGTTGAATTTTTTGATATTCTCATTTCCAGCTTTTGCAAGTTTTATGCGTAAGTCCTTATTTTCAATCAGTTTGATGATATTTTGAGCAAGCACATTCACATCATAAACAGGCGACAATAATCCCGTTTCGCCGTCCGTAACCATTGAGGCAAATCCGCCGTTATTTGTACAGGCAACCGCACAGCCGCAAATCATCGATTCTGCAACAGTAAGACCGAAGCCTTCGCTTTCGCTCGCAGCAACGTAAACAGCAGAATTGTTTTAAATCTGATTATGAAGCTTGCGGTCTGGACTTTTGAAATAAGTAAAATATTCCGGAAAAGTTCCAGGATTTTTGAAAACCCCAAAAACATTAACGTGAAGATTCGGATACTTTTTATGGACAATTTCCAGCGCGGCGGCAGAATCTTCAAAACGCTTTGTGCTTCGTTCATAGTACATCACGCAAATTTCAAGAGGATTTCGCTCCTCAATTTTTTTAGAAAGTGAAAAGTATGAAAAATCCAATCCATTGTAAATTAAAGTTGCATTTTCTCCGCAAGACTGAACTTTTTCCAAAATCCACGGAGTTATAGCAATCTTTTTCATCGGAAATTTATAGCTTTCAAAAACATGGGATTCGAGAAATGGCTTCCAGTTCTCGAAGTCCTGTATCAGATAGATACAGGACTTCGATTCGTCCAAGCCAAGCGAATGCAGATTGAATGCCGTGTCAATGGAAGTGGCAATAAGAACATCAAAACGGCTTAATACTTTCTTGCTGTAACTAAGCCGCAAAATCTCTTTTACGTTTTTCAGCGGAAACCAGCGTATTCTAAGAATGCGTGCTACAAGAAATTTTAGGATTCTGTAAAATCCTGCCGAAGTTCCATAAAGCGAATAGTGACAGTTCTTTGAAAACTGAGGATAGAAAACTGTCATTCTGTATCCACATTCTGCAAGCCGGTTTGCATACTCATATGTTATTTTGTATCCGCCAAGAGCTTTGTAAGAATAGCCCGGCAAGATAAAGCAGATTGATTTATTTGTTGTCATATTAATCTTCTTAACCATTGTTTTCACCATTACTATTTATCAATTTTTCTAACTCAATAATTTTATATGCAGGAAATTCTATTTTTTTATTCTGCGAGAAAATTACAAAAACAAAAATCTTAAAGAAGAAATCATCCATCATTTCATTTTCTTTTATTTTTGAATCAGTATCGTTCAAAAAAGGCTTTGAGAAGCATTTCGTCAGGTCTGAATTTAAAATTAAAAAATCAATGTTTATTGAAATATTTTTGAGTTTATAATCTTTTTGTTTCAAATGAATTGAAGAATTTGATAAATCAAAATTTTTAAATCTATACAACTCATTATATAACTTAGATGGTATAAAAATAGTTTCGCCATCACCACAAGGCAAATCTGAAAAAGTTTCTATTTCTTTTATATTCAATTGTTCTTTATTATTCACATAAATATTTAAAAGCATTTCTTGAAAAATTGGAAAATAATCATTTCTGTAAAATTGCATAGAATTATCATTTATTATTTCTCGCCATGAAATTCCTATCTCAAACTTCAAAGGACTTAAATCTTCAAATTCTTCAGATTTATCTGTAAAATTTGAAAACATATTGATAAAATCTTGTTTTTGTTTATTCAAAGCATTTTTTACTTTTTCGTAGTCAATTTCACTATGTAGTCTTTTTATTCTAGTTTTTTCAAGATTTTTTATTATTTCAGAAAGCATTTGACTAAGTGCAGTCTTTGCTTTTTCAAAATCAGAGACATACTCTGGAAGAATTGCAACAAAATCAGCTTTTATAACGTTATTTAAGCTTGAAAGAATATTTTTATATGCCAATTAATTTTTTTCATCGCGAAAATCTATATATTTAAATTTTTTTATAAGTTTTTCTGCAGAGTACTTTGAAGTAACTTTACAATAAAGTAACAACATTGCAATATAATAATTTCGATTATATATATTGGTATGCCAAACACCAGAATTTATACCCTCGTCATACAGTTCAGAATCTACGTCAAAAATCGTAATACTATCATATTCAAAAATGTCTAGCATACTTGGAATATATGACAGATAAACTTTATCAAGTTTTTTGAATTGTAAAAGATTAAAAATCCATGTTATTAAATCCATGGTATATTTCGTATGTTTGTTTATAATTTTTGATGAAAAATTTTTCAGTTGCAAAGGTAATTTCATTTCTAGAAATGCACTTATTTCTTGATTAACAACATCTGCTTTCCGATGATAAAATGAAACTATAAGTATTTGTTTGAAGTTATTGAGCATAGCATCAACTAAGTCTTCAATTTCTTTTGAAATATTGTTTTTTTCTATGCGATTTTCAATAAAGAGATAAAGTGGCTCTCTTACTTCCAAAAGGTACGCTTTATCTGCATTATCTAGATATGAATATTGTAAAATCAGTCCATATAAAAAATTATAACAATCTTGCACAGAATTAAAATCTATTTCTGTGGAATTTCGAGTTAAAGCAAATAAATCATACAACTCTTGTATTAAAATAGAAATAAATCCTTCTAAATCATGTGCTTTACTATTTTTTATATCAGGAATTTTTTTAGTTAATTCAAGAAAAAGTTTATTTTTATCTTTTCTATAATCAAAAGCATTTAAATAAATAGAAAATTTTTCCTTAGGAAAACTTTTTGCGACAAAATTATTGTAACACTCAAAAAAATCTTTATTGTTTTTATTGTTTAAATAATTTCCAAGAAGTTCTGAAGCCTTTTTCTCATCCTCCATATAAGTCATATTGTAAATGCTAATTGAAAAACTCAATAAAATTTGTAAGATTGCATCTTCTGTATATAATTCAACAAATGGTGAATAATTAAAGACAGGAAAAGAAAATTCTATTAGAAAGAAATTTATAAATAAGATTGTTACATTCCAATGCAAACAGTTAGTTTTTGCAATATATTTCAAACAAGTTTTAAAGCCAAGCTTTTTCTTTCTTCCTAAAAAAATGCTTAAAACTGTAAAATAAGCAGCAATAAATCCAACAAAAAATGCTGTATAAATATTTTGTAAATTCTGTAATTTTTCAGTTTTTAATGAATTTTCTTTTGCTTTTAGAAATTCAACAACATTTTTTGAAAAAGGAAGTTGCAGATAATCACAAACTATAATACCAAGTACCACAATAGTTGATACAAAAAAATAGAAAGTAAATATATATGAACAAAATGAAAAGAAAGAGAAACTATTTTTTTTCTTATTATTTATTTTTTTAACCATATTAAGTAAATTCATAGTCTTATCCCCAGTACTTTCCGCATTTTTCTATATAAATTCGCCGCCACCAAATATGACTCCAATAAAATTCCTGCCAGCTTTTCGCTTTTTCCAGAGACACTTAGAATCGTTTTTATAAAAAAATTTACATTCCCATTCAGTTCTTTCAATTTGCTATTACAATCTTTCCATATGCTTATGTATTTACGTCTGACTTCTTTTGTGCCGCCAAACAAAATGATTAATTTTGTGTAAAGTTTTTCGATTTTAAGAGATTCCAAAAGCTCATTGTCATTTTTGCTTAAAAGGAAGTTCTGAATGAAATCCATTGCCGAAACAAGCTGTTCCGCCTTGTTCAAATCCACTTTAGAATTCATATATGAACCATTGTTCTGCACATAGTGATACAAAGGCTTTTCTATATACGAAATTTTTTGAGCAGAATGGAAAAGCTGGACATCAAAAACTATATCCTCAAGCATATTTATATTGGGAATCCAAGCTACATTGTTCTCTAAAGCAAGTTTCCGCCTGAACATTTTTATCCACAAGTAACCATGTGTCTTGTTCATAAAAATATTTTTGATGCATTCCCCTCCGATTTCAGAAAGGCTTTCATGGCTTATAATTTGCTCTCCATTCGGAAAATCAATGTAAGCATCACAGCCGACAATATCCGCATTTGTTTGAATCGCCAGATTGTACAAATCTGAAAGATAAGTTTTTTCAACCCAGTCATCGCTGTCTACGCAGATTATATAGTCGCCTTTTGCAGCGGAGAATGCAGTAATTCTAGCACAGGCAAGCCCCATATTTTTCTTATGATTTATAAGCTTAATTTTGCAGGACGGATTTTTCCGCATAAAATCTTCTATGACATCAAGAGAATTGTCAGTTGAGCAGTCATTCACAACAATTACTTCACATTTTTCTATAATGTCATTTTCAAACAAAGACGAAAGGCATTTTTCAACTTTGTCCGCAACGTTGTAAACAGGAATCAGGACAGATATAGAAATTTCATTGCTCATAGCTCACCTCAAAGATTCCGCTATCTGATTCCAATAGCTTTCAAACTGTTCAGGAGCATAACTATAAGACGGCTTTGAAAGCATTTTCTGCAAGACATCTTTTGTTATGTCCTTTTCAGATTTCGCAAAGAAAACATTTTCATTATTCTTTAGCCACAAATTGTAAGTTCCGCTTATCTTTTTGCTTATATTATCAAGCGCAATGCATGGAGTTCCTGTAACAACAGAAAGAATCATTCCATGAAGCCTGTTTGTAATTACAAGCCTTGAATGCAAAAACGGCTCTAGTTTTTCTTCCGCAAATTTTTTACGCTCACCGGATTTTATAAAATAAGGAAAAACAGTGTCATACATTGCTACTTTTTCATTTAATTCATCACAAAGATTACTTATGTAAATTTTAAAATCATCACCTGTAATATTTTCCTTGTCATTTCTAAGAACACAGAGAATTCCGTTCCGATTATTGTTCGGATTGGAATAATTCATAGAAAGAGCAATATCAGGAACATTGAATACATTTGCTGGCGTGCTTTTCAAAAGTTCATTTTTCACCCAATTATAGGAATTGTCGCGCACAAAAGCCGTAAGATTTTTGCAATTCTTATAAAGAGCAAGCGTGCTTGGCGGAACATAATTATTTCTGTAATAAATTGTCTGCGGAAATATCACAATTTTTTTGTCCGAAAAATTCTTATAAACTTCGCGTGCAATATTTTCATTTTCTTCCCACAATGAACCTAAAAATCCTCCGCCAGTAATTGCAATCAGTCTGTAGTTGTCAATTATCTGCGAAAGTTTCTTTATGCAGTTCAACGGAAGCCATTTTGTCAGAAGCTCATCAACTTCTGTTTCGGGAAAATATTTTTTTATCAAAAGTTTTTCCGCTTCACAGATAAAAAGGTCGCCGATATTGCCATAGTTTGTAGGCATCAAAAGCAGAATCTTATTTTTCCTGTTGCTAAAAGAAGCGATTGCTTTTTCAAAATCTTTTTCTCCTTTTTGTGTTTCCAGCTTCTCTAAAAATGACCTTTTTATTCTCTTTAGTTTTCTTATAGCTTTATTCAGAGGAAAATCTTGAATTATCTTTTTATGCAAAAATCTCTTTTCTTCTTCTGATGAAAACTGCACGTTGCTGTCGCATGTTTTTGTAGAGAAAAAATCACGGCAGTCCTTGTTAAGCCAATGCTCGCCAGCTTGAGTGGTTCTATCTCGTTCCTCTGCGTAAGTCGGTGTTTTTAAATTTGGAATGTTGCCGTACGCAAGAAAAGCATGACCATTAAAGCAATGCGGAAGCGAGCATTTTCCGATTGGCTCAAAGTTAATCGGTTTTTCAATTTCCGTAATAAATCCAAGCTGTTTTCCGCAGTAGCATTGAGAATAACTTCCGTCGGCAAGATTCACAGAAAGGCTGTTTTGTCCAGCATAGCAAAATTCCTTGCGTTTCTGATTAAAAATATCAAACTTAAAATCAAACAACGCAGAATCAAAAACCCGCCAAGTTTTTTTATAGTCCTTTCTTGAAAGTTTTGAAAGAATCTCAATTTTTTTTGTTGCCTCATTTCTTGCAACTGTAATGTGCGGCAAAGCACCAAAGTTTTTAAGCGAAACATTTTTAATTTCGTCAATATATGGAATAAGCTCGTCATGCGGAGTTATTTCAACTGTAAAAGAAACACCAGCACTCTTTGCTTTGTTTACATTCGAAATAAACGTTTCCAACAAATTTCGTTCTTTTAGCTGAAGATAATGGAACGAAAATTTCAAGAAAAGGCGTTTTCTCTGATTTTCATCAAGTGCAGAAATCAGTTCTTCAATTTTATTTGAGAGCATTCCGTTCGTAATCACATCGCAGTAATGACCTTCTTTTGTAAACTCATAAACAAGTGGAATAAGCTGTGGATGCAAAAAAGTTTCGCCTAATGCGCAAAGATTGAAATAGCAAAGTCCGCCTGTACGTTCTGGCGAGAAAAACTCTGCCACTTCTTTTGGAGAAACAGAAAAATCTTTTACACCGCCTTTATAAGCTCCTTGATGTTGCCCGACATAGCAATATGAACACCGAAAATTGCAGGCAAAAGTTGGAACTCCGCACGTTATAAATCTCTTAATCTTTTCCATGATTTTTCTCCCTTGGCTTCAAAACTCAAAAACATACTCGCAGTTTTTGTCTTTGTAATATTTAAAGAATTTGTCTATGTTGCATTTAATTTTTCTTGAATTCAAAAGCTGAAGAAAATACCTGAGAGCATTTCTCCGCCTTGCAGGCTCCAAGAGCCACTCGTGAGTAAAGACGACAACCTCGCTCTCATCCTTGTTTTCTGAAAACAGTTTCTTGAAATTTTTTATATCGTCAAAGCGAAAGTCTGTCTTTACAAAAGCCAGATTGTCCGCAAAAAGCATCTCGTTTTTGTTAAGCTCTCTTTTTTGAACTGAATCCAGATAATAAGAATCACGGCTGCTGCTGTCTGCGCATAAAAGCTGCCGGATTCCGCATTCTGTGTTTCCATCTGAAATGCTTTCCACGAATCTCTTGTCGCCTGAAAAATAGTCAAGCCGCACCGTCCGCGTTATGCAGTCAAAAGCTCCAGTTATGCGCTCAATCTGGCTCACAAACATCCCGTACCCCCCCCCGTCAAAAGTATTGCCTTTTGCAGATTTTTCTGCATGGAAGCCGAATTTAAGCCAGCCGGAAGATTCCTTGAACTCATCCGCAAATTTTTCTGTGCAGTCCGCAAGCGAAAAGCCTTCTTTTTCGTAAAAGCAGTAGAGCGACACTCTCGCGTTGTATTTTTCGTGGAGCGATTTTATATAGGCTAAAAACGGCTCGTCAAAAGCGGAATCATATCTGTTCTCGTTTCTTGTAAGATTCTCAAAGCAGCCTATTACGTCGTCAACAGAGAAATGAATTTTCTGGAGCGCAAAGAGATTAAAAGAAACGGCAAAAAGGGCTAAAAATAAAATCCGCTTTTTCATTTTCTTCCTCTCCTGAATTTTTCGATGACTATGTTTCTTTCAGCGGCTTTCATTCCGACAAAGAAAATCAGGGTTCCTGAAGCCACGGCAGACACGGCGCAAGTCGCAAAAAACTGGGGGAGGCTTCCTGAAATCAATTTTCCGCAAAGAAAAGTTGCAAAAGCTGAAACCGCCGCTATAAGAACCGGAATCAAAACTGAACCGCGCAAAAACAGGCGGGCTGACAGGGCAAAATATTTTCTTGAAAGCAGGACACGTATCGCGAACGCAAAACAGTTCAAGGCGATTCTTATGTAAAGAATCCAGTACGGGTTTGCTCCAAGACAGAACGCGGCGACCGAGAGCGGCAGGTTCAGAATGTTTATCATGCCGATTATAATCTGATAAGCGCGGATTTTTCCCGTCGCCTGAATAGAAATCCAAAGTGGCCCGTTGAGCGATTCTATAAGCGGAAAAATCAGGACAAGACGGACGAATCCGACCGAATATTGGGGAACGTTCTTTAGCCAAAGCGAAAGCAGAAAATCGCAGTTTGCATAAACCGGAAGAACAATCAGCCAAAGAAGATAAAATGAAAATTTCGCCGAGCGGCTTACAAGCCTCTGAAATTCTTCCTTTTCTCCAGCCGCATAGCTTTTTACCAGCTGCGGATTGAACGCTGTCTGAAAATTGCTGACAAAACTGTAAACGGCGGCATTCACCTGGTTTGCGATTCCCATTGCGGCATTCACGACCACGTTCGTGAAAATATTCAGGACAATATTCGTTCCCTGAGTGTTCGCCACATTCGCGACAGCACCAAAGAGACTCCATCCGCTGAACGAGACAAGCTCTTTTCCCAATCCTTTGTCCTGAACTTTTTTATAATGAGCAATCTCAAAATTTCTGTTGCAGTAAAACTTATACACAGCAAGAATGATGAATGAAACCGCAGCAAGCAGAAACGAGTAAAAGATAAGCTTGTCCAACGGTGTAATTTTTAAAAGAAATACAACAACAAGTTTTAACACAGCCTCAACAATGCTCAATCCTGCAAAAAAACTCATCTTTTCGTAGGCGATAATCACAGCGTTGTACGGCACACGCATTATGTTCGCCAGAGTTGTGATAACCGCAGCCTGATAGCACCAGAAAGCGGCACTGTTCCGTTCAACTGGAATATTCAATTTTGCATTCACAAACCAAAGCCCGAAAGTTTCAGCAAGAGCAACAAAAATCAGGCAGATAATTCCGTGAATCACAAGGCTTGCCGAATAAACATTCCGAGTTTTTTCCGTGTCATTCTTTCCAAGATAGAAATTCAGGAACCTTTGGACACTTGCCGCCATCGCATTGTTCACAAAACTGAACAGAACAACCACGCCGGCAACAACATTGTAAATTCCATAATCATCCGCACCGAGCGTGTTCAGCACGACGCGCACCGTGTACAGCGACACTAGCATTATTAGAATTTGACGGAAATAAAGAGCGAGTGTGTTTTTGGCAATGCGAGAAGTATTTGACATTCTTATAAAGAACCTCTAAAATTTTGAAAAGTCGGCACAAAAACAGACTGGCTTTCCAAATCCCTCTCTTCATCCCTCACCATTTCCCCACCGCAGTCATAAATCACCTGACCGTGCCCATCCTCACAGAACGCCTCAATCAAGCTTTTTCTAATTTCCTCTCCACCAAGCCACACAGATTTATCACTGTCCACAACAGGCGACAAAGTGCATACATATAGAAGAATTTGTTCAGTTTTTTCCGCTTCGAGCCGCTCAAGCACAAAAGAAAGCATCGCCTCGCTCACGCCGCTCGGGAAAATCACAATATCTTTTTCCGCCCAAGAGCCGCCGGCATCACTTGTGAGAAAATCGTACATTCCATTTATTTTTTTCTGTGTGAATCCGTCTGGCGCACAGCCGCAAAGAATGGCGTATCGGGTCAAAACAAAATCTCCTAGTATTGCTATTTTCAATATTATATATTGCTAATGGATAATTTTCAAGTATTGCTGATAGCAACATAATTATTTCAATGACAGACATTCTATTTGTTTTGGGAAGCAACATTAGGAAAATAAGAAAGGAATTCGGCTGGACACAGGCTGATTTGGCGGAAAAATCAGGAATTTCAGTTCCTTTTATGACGCAAATTGAACTTGGAAGAAAATCCGCATCTCTGGAAGTTGTCCAAAACATCGCGGCCGCACTGAATATTTCCTACAATCAGCTTTTTGAAGAAAATGTTGATGCCAGTAATCAAGAAAAAACAAATTTGTCATTATTAGAACAAAATATCACTTCTTCTGTTGTAAAAAAGATTCATGAGGAATTTATTAAAATAAAATAGATTTTTGATAAGCAAAAAAATCAATTTACCTTTTCAATCTTTTTACCATGCTAAAATGCTATAAATTTTTTCAAGAATAAACTCTATTTTAGTCCGCATCACGGACATTCACACATCCGCATAGCGGACACGTACATATCCGTGGCACGGACGTAATCATATCCGTCATGCGGACTTGCACATATCCGCGGCACGGATTTTTTTCTGAAACAAGCAAAACAAAAAAAGTGCAATTATTTTGCACAAAAACATTTTAAAAGCTTGACAAACGTTTTTTTTAGAAGTATATTTATCATATCAAAAATTCTTTTTAATTGCACAAATACAAAAGAATTTTCATAAAGGACTACAGAGTTTTTTAATTAAAGAGCACACATAAAGTGCAAGGGTGAATGGTTAATGGGTAACACTTTTTTCAAAGAAAAAGTAAGAAAGTTAAGGGAGGGAAAAAATCTTACAATGGAGCAGCTTGCAAATGCTGTTGGTGTAACAAAAAGTCGCGTTAACATGTGGGAAAACAACGGCACTGTTCCACGGCAGGATGCACTTTTGAGGCTCGCAAAATTTTTTGAAGTTTCAACTGACGAGCTTTTAGGAAATTTCAACTTTAAGGATGCAAATATGAAATTAAATTCTATTCAGCGAAACCTGAAAAAACTAAATGATTCTGACCTTGAAAAAGCCGATGCTGCAATGAAGCTGCTATTTGGCAAGATTTGGGAAGAAGATGAAAAGGAGGACCATGGCGACTTGTAAACCAGACTTCAAGAAATCTTATATTGCTGCCCACGAAAAACTTGTAAAACTGCCACTTGGAACAACATTTCCACTGAAAACTTCAAAAATTCTTGAAGATTTTTCAGACTTGGAGCTTCATTCATTTGACTGGGCAGAAAAACATGGCTTTCCACGAATATATTTTAAAAGCGAATCAGCAGAATTATATGAACAAAACGGACGCTATACAGTTTTTTATGATGAAACAAAGCCGCCCGCACATTCAAAGTTTTCAATACTTCACGAGCTTTTTCATTATGAAAGCAATCATGATTTAAACACCGGCGAGAAAAATAAAGAGCTTTACAACAAGCAAGAAGTTGAGGCAAATTTCTTTGCCGCAGAAATGCTTATGCCAGAGCCAGTAATAAAAGAGCTTGAAAAACGCGGCAAAAAAATGGATGCCAAAGAAATTCAAAAAGTCTTTGGAATATCTGCAAAGGCAGCGGAAATCCGATTCAAGACACTAAAAAGCTATCCAAGTTTTTTACGCTCAAATGAAGAAAAAGAATTTGATGAACATCTTGTAAACTTTACTTTCAAAAAGTTTATTGATTCAGTTTGCCCAAAGATACGAAAATTAGATCTGCAAGATGAATATGAAATGCAGGCAAAACGAGACAGATGGACAGCAGAAGGATTTTAGCATTAACGATATAGAAGAAAAACAATGAATTTGGAGGCAATTTAAGACTAGTGCGGAAACTTCGGAACTTTCCGCAAAAAAATAGCCGCTTTTCACTGGTACTGAAAAACGGCGGCTAGCACATACTCACGGTACGACTAATAGTATTACTAATGTTACCGTGAAAAGACTGTCCGAGTCAAGAAAATTTTTTAATAAGAGGTAATGCCCTATGGCAGAACTTATTACAGAGCATACTGGCTCTACAAAAACAGTAAATGTAACGGTAAGAAAAAGCCACATAATCGATGGTGAAAAACAATTCGCCACAGTAAACCGCAATACTGCAACTCTTGAAAATATAATTGCAGCAGTTCACAAAAACAATCCATTGATTTCTGAAAATATCATAAGAACGGTAGCAACTGAATTCAAGATAGCAATGCTTGAAAAACTGCAAAACGGAGAAGGATTGAATTTGTTCGACCTTGGAACTTTATATCTTACTTCCAAAGGCAGCATTGAATCAGAAAATCCGACAGCAGAAGATGTCCCTGCATTCGGTGTCGGCTTTACTCCTTCAAAAACTGCAAAGTTCTCTGTTTCTGATATTGAAATCGACTCTCTTGAAAAAGCAGAAACATCACCTTCCATAGCAAGTTTCACTGATCTTTCTACTAATAAAAACGGATTTGAAATAACTGAAGGCGGAGGAATGAAAATTTCCGGTGAAAGATTGAAAATTGCAGGAAACAATGATGCGACAGGAGTCTTTTTTGCTCCTGCCCTTGAATCCGGAAAAATTGATGAAAATGAAGAGAACTGGAAGAAAGTTTCAAGGCTTTTCAGAAATTTTCCAAAGGATTTGTCGTTTTTATTGCCAGAGGATGCAAAAGCAGAATCAAAATGGTTCATTGTAGTTCGAACTGCAAGCAGCTGGGGCTCAAGGACAACTAGCAGTCTAAAAACATCTATAAGCAAGAATCCAATTTCGGTGGTTTCAGCTTAAATGGAAGTGAAAAAAAGCTGAGGATGATGTCCAATAAACTGAAAATGTCATTGTCGTACTTGATACGACAATCTCTAAATAATCGCAATATATATGCAGTTAGATTTTCGGGTCAAGCCCGAAAATGACATTTTTGAAACACCCCCAGCTTTTCCATAACATCGCTATAACAAATTACTTAAACTCAAGTTCACGTCCGTTGCTCGAAACATTTATCGTGCAGCCTTCGGCAAACTTTCCTTCAAGCAGTTCCTTTGAAAGCGGGTTTTCTACCCACGTCTGAACAGCACGCTTTACAGGGCGGGCACCAAACGCAGGGTCGTAGCCTTTTTCTGCAATGAAGTCTACAGCGGAATCATCAAAGCTAATTGCAATTCTTCTGTCTTCAAGGCGTTTTGCAACACGCTCAAGCTGAATCTTTACAATTCCGCCAATACAGCTCTTGTCAAGACGACCGAACATTACAATTTCATCGATTCGGTTCAAGAATTCCGGGCGGAAATGCGTTTTAAGCAAACCGTCAATTTGAGTTCTTGCTTCTTTCATTTTTTCGTCTGTGTCAGCGTCAAGAATCAACTCGCTTCCCAAGTTGCTCGTCATAATGATGATTGTGTTCTTAAAGTCTACAACTCTGCCCTGTCCGTCTGTAAGTCTTCCGTCATCAAGAACCTGAAGAAGAACATTGAAAACATCAGGATGAGCTTTTTCAACTTCATCAAACAAAACTACGCTGTAAGGTCTGCGGCGAACAGCCTCTGTAAGCTGACCGCCTTCATCGTAGCCAACGTATCCCGGAGGCGCTCCAATCAAGCGGCTCACGCTGAATTTTTCCATATACTCGGACATATCGATTCGAGTAAGCGACTTTTCATCGTTGAACAAGAAGTCTGCAAGCGTTTTTGCAAGCTCTGTTTTACCAACGCCAGTCGGTCCAATGAACAAGAAACTTCCAAGCGGACGGTTCGGGTCGCTCAAGCCGGAACGGTTACGGCGGATTGCATCGCTTACAACCTGCACGGCTTCATTCTGACCTATAACACGCTTATGAAGGACTTCCTCAAGCTGCAAGTATTTTTGCTTTTCGCTTGAAAGCATTTTTGCAACAGGAATTCCTGTCCAGTTGCTTACGACACGCGCAATGTCTTCTTCTGTAACTTCCTGACGCAAAAGGGATTCGCGCTCTGGATTCGCCTCAACTTCCTTATCGTGGGCAACAGCCTCTGCAAGCTGCTTTTCAAGGGCAGGAATTGTGCTGTACTTTAATTCAGCGGCTTTTTCAAGGTTGCCTTCGCGGGTGTATTTTTCTTCGTTAAAGCGTGCATCTTCAAGTTCTTCCTTTATTTTGCGGCTCTTGTCGATGCTGTTTTTTTCGTTCTGCCACTGAAGTTTCATGGCATCGCGTTTTGAAGTCAACTCGGAAAGTTCTTTTTCAAGTTTTTCAAGGCGTTCTTTAGAAGCGTTGTCATCTTCCTTGCTCAAAGACTGTTTTTCAATCTGAAGCTGC
Source organism: uncultured Treponema sp. (assembly GCF_945873775.1). Lineage (GTDB taxonomy): Bacteria > Spirochaetota > Spirochaetia > Treponematales > Treponemataceae > Treponema_D. Next base: position 15,946 of record NZ_CAMCEC010000016.1, read on the forward strand.
AAAAGTTTTCGCTCAATCTGGTCAAGCTCAGTAGGCTGGCTTTCAATTTCCATCTTTAAGCGGCTTGCGGCTTCATCAACCAAGTCAATCGCCTTGTCCGGCAAAAAACGGTTTGTAATGTAGCGGTTTGAAAGAACTGCCGCACTGACCAAAGCCTCATCGTTAATTCTAACTCCGTGATGAATTTCGTACTTGTCGCGAAGTCCACGCAAAATTGCGATTGTGTCCTCAACAGTCGGTTCAGCACAGTAAACCTGCTGGAATCGTCGCTCAAGCGCCGCATCTTTTTCGATATATTTTCGATATTCGTTCAAAGTTGTCGCGCCAATCACATGAATTTCACCACGGCTCAAAGCTGGCTTCAACAAATTCGAAGCGTCCATTGAACCTTCGCTTGCTCCAGCCCCTACAATCGTATGAAGCTCATCGATGAAGAGAATTATCTGTCCTTCAGATTTTGTAACTTCTGTGATTACAGCTTTTAGTCGTTCCTCAAATTCACCGCGGAATTTTGCGCCGGCAACAAGACTTCCCATATCAAGCGAAAGTAGCCGTTTGTTTTTCAGACTTTCAGGCACATCTCCGCTTGCGATTCGGCGGGCAAGCCCCTCAACGATTGCGGTTTTACCAACGCCCGGCTCACCAATCAGAACTGGATTATTCTTTGTTCGGCGGCACAAAACCTGCATTACACGGCGGATTTCCTCATCACGGCCGATAACAGGGTCAATTTTATCCTGACGGGCACGCGCTGTTAAATCCGTGCAGTATTTTTCAAGAGAGCGCATCTTGCTTTCCGGGTCTTGGGAATCAACCGTTTGGTTTCCGCGAACGGACTTTAGAGCTTCAAGAACTGTATTCCTGTCGCATCCTGATTTTCTTAAAAGCTCGCCAACATTGTCATCTGCCTGAATCATCGCAAGAAAAACGTGCTCGGTAGAAAGAAACTGATCTTTTAAAGAAGCCATTTCCTTTTCTGCCTTGGCAAGAACTTTCTGCGCGCTGGAAGACAAAGACATTTGCGTCTGGCCTTTCACTACAGGATATTTGTCCAATAAGTTTTCAAGATTTGTTTGCAAAGATGAAGGCTGAAGTCCAATCCGTTCAACTAACGGCGGAATCATTCCGTCTTTCTGGTTAAGCATGGCATACAAAAGATGCTCATTGCCTATTTCGCTGTGGTATCTTTGCTGGGCCAAGCTGCTTGCGCTTTGCAGCGCGTCTTGCATTTTTAATGTCATCTGTTCGTAGTTCATAAATTTCCTCTAAACAAGGAATATACAAATTTCCGAACTAAAAATCAAATTTTTTTAAGAATTATTTTTCAGCAGTTTCAAGATTGCCGTATTCGCAGATGCACTTGGATATGTCGGCCTGCTCCAAAAGCTCAAGATTTTTCTTCATTTTTTTATACAGCTTGAATTTTCCAGTTCCAGAGCCGCTTGCAAGAATCCGCATAACTTTTCTTCCGCCTGCTGGACTTTCAAAATCGCGCAAGGACATTTCTTTTGTGTTGCAGAAAATATCAATATCGATTACATAACGCCTGTCGTGAACGCTAACAGACCAATGCAGTTTAAGACCTTCGTCTTCCGTTCCGTTCATTTCCTGGCAGTCATAGCTTATCTGATTTTTTTTCAGTTTGTTTGCATGAAATTCAATATTTTTTCCTTCAATTGAAACAAGAACTGAAACTTTATTTTTATATTCACCTTGAACCGCAAAAACAGAAGCATCCAAAAGCCGCCCGGAAATTTCGCTTGTAAAATTTGAAGAGCTTAAATGGAAATACGGAGAAGAAAAATCCCTGCCCCAGTTTTTATCATAATATCCAAAAGAATTCCGAGGATTCACATTGTATTCTTCATTGTTGAAAATGATTGTGCCAGAAAAATCAGTCTTGCCGCCAAGCACTGCCCAGTTTATGTCTTTTGTTCTGTAGTCTGAAGAAAATGAAATGCTTCGTGAAAACTTTAAATTCCAAGACATAGAGCCAGTGCTTCCCATATATTCCGGGTGAACGCGCAAGTCCTCATCTGTAACTTTTATTGCGCCAGAAGTATAGTCGTGAGCCAAAATGCAGGCCGGCAATTCTTCTTGCTTGACAGAAATTATATATTCACTTTTTTTTGCTGACAGGATTTCAGGCGGAAAATAAGAATTCATCTGGCTTGTGCTTACAGAAAGAACTCCAGCTTTTATCATAAAAAATGAAGGTGAAACATAAGTTTGAGAACTGAAATTTTTTGCTGTTTCTGAGCCTGCCAAAACATACTGAAAATCTTCCGCAGACTTGTTAAAGCGGTTCTTAAAACCAAGCACACATTCTTTGGGAGACAAGGCAGGATTCACAGCATAGAATTCAATAAAGAAAGTTTTTTCTTCGCCGGAAACAGTGCTTACAGCGTTTGTAACAAGCCTCCAGCGGTCAAAACCGTTTTTTCTAAGGGAACCTTTTAATTGTAGTTTTTCATTACGGCAAATTTTTTTTGCAGCCATATATCTTCCCACCAAAAACAAGACACAGCCAGCACTAAAAAAAGCACGGCATTTTGGCAAACTTAAAATATTTTACAAAGATTGCCTTAGGTTTATTTTCGGCAGAAAGCTATGTTTATTTAAATATTTTCTTTAGAGAATCTTTGAATTCAGAATTGTCTAGCGGAAAGTGCTGCTCCAAAAATTCAAAGCAGTTTTGCGCGCCACGCTGAACGTGCTCATACCAAATTGAATAAAGTTCCGGCTCTATTTTTTCGCTAGGGAAAGGCGCGCCCTGAACATCAGAAACAAGCTGTCTCATTAATCTTGTCAATTCTTCTACACTTTTGTTGGTCATTTTTTTCCTTCATTTTTAAAAACTAAATAATGTCTTACTATTATAGTGAAATCTTTATTATTTTTCCACTTATTTTTTTAATTTTATCAGAAATCATGTCTTTTCCGCAGATTACAACTTTTTTTCCGCAGAACACAGCGTCTTTGTAGCGGCAAGTTGATTTTTCAATATCGCTTTTTTTTAGGCTAAGCAAATTTTTTATCCTGATTTTATCAAGTGAAAGTGAAATTCCATAAAGGCATCTCATAAGTCCAGTTCCGCCTCTCATTGCTGGCGTGTACGGCTCAATTTCATCTGAATAAACTCCGGCAATCGCTTTTTTTATGTCATCAAAAGAAAATTCATTTTTTTCAAGAAGCGGAAGTTTTTCTTCAAAATATCCAAGCGAATCAAAAGGCTTTGGGTCGCGGTATGTGGCAAAGCAAGTTGCGCCGCTTGAACTTTGAACAGAAAGGAAAACACCGTAAGCTCCTCCGCTAGTTCTAATCTGCTTCCATAAGTCGGAAGTTTCAAGCAGATGTGAAAAAACTGTGTCCGCCATGATTTCTTTTCCCTTCTCGCCAGAACTTTTTACAGCGGAAGAAGCAAAGCCAGTGTTTCCCGGCACAACAAAAACTTCATCCACGCAAGGATTTTTCTCGCAGTAAATTTTTCCTGCAAGCTCTGTCTGATTAAAAAATTCCTTGTCAGAAATTTTCTTTTTGGGCTTTGGAAATTCAAGGCAAAGACTTTTTGCAAGAAAAGCAAAACTTTTTTTAGCCTCGGCAATTCCTGAGCTTCCGGCTGTTACATGGAAAAGAGAGCCGCTTGAAATTATCTTTTTATAAATAGATTCAAGCTTTTCAGAAAGCTCAGAAAGCTTCATTTTTTTTATTTCGTTTATTGCAAAAACAGAAGTAAGCCCGTCCTTAATTTCCTGAACAGCGCACGAGCGGTTTAAAAGCCTGCATGACCTAAGCATCGCAAAAAAATGTCCGCCTGGAACAACTGCCGCGTTCAAGCTAGAGCACAAGCCGTTTACAATTGTCTTGAGCCTAGCCTTGTCTGAAAAGTCGATTGAAGAAATAATTTCACTTGCAAAGCCGAAGGCTTCCAAAGATTTTTCTTCTATAAATTTAAAATGAATCACAAGCCACTCGCGCCCAATTATAAGCGGATTTTCTGCGGCAAGATTTTTTGAATACTCTGGAACTTTTGCGCTTCTTATGTAAGCACCAAAATCTCCCATGATTCTGTCAGAATATGAAATTGTTTCTTCCCAGGATCTTTTTTTTGTTCCAAGCCCTGAAATGCAGCTAGAAAGCAAAGGAAGAAATTTGTAGTCCGCAGGATCAAGGCGGTCAACAGGAAAAGAAACAGAAGCATAGACAATTCCATTGCAGGCTTCCTGATTTACATAGAAAGGAATTTTTTCACACAAAGTTTTGCGTGTTTCAATTTTTTCAGCAGGATTTTCAAGTTCTTCAATATTAACAGCAGGAATCAAATTTTCATTTTCTGCGCTGGCTTGAAACGCATGAAGTTTTTCAAGTGAAAGCAAAACATTCTCTTTCCCGATTTTTTTATAAAGACAAGATGCAAGTTTTTTTTCTTTTTCGGCTCTGTCAAGGCTCCATTTTTCAGATGGCGAAACCGTTACTAAAGTTTTGTTTTTATTTTCAACAAAAAATTTTTTTATAAGATTTTTTAGATATTCTGGATTAGATTTTATTTTTTTCTTTATCTGCTCAAATGATTCTATAAAAGCAAGCGCGTCTTTTGGATTCGCTCCGTAAGTCCAGGAACGCAAAACCCGCTTAAGCAGAACAAGAGAGTACGGGCCATGAGACGGAGACCTTTTTACTTCTCTTATTGAAAAATCAAAGCTCATAAAACTGCGCTCAATGTCTTCTTCTTTTATTCCATCTTCAGCAAGCGACTTCATAGCGCCATCAATGCAATTCTGGAATTCCTGCGCCTGCTCCGGCTTAAGTCCGTTCACGCCTATTGCTATGGAAAAAAATCTTGAGCTTATGCTGCATCCAGTTTGCGGCGCAATATCGCAGCCTTTAAACTTATTCAGCAAAAGTTTTATCACTGGCGCAGAATCGTTTCCCAAAAGAAGCTCGGACAAAAAACTTATTTCCATTGGCAATGAAAAAAGATTTTCTTTTTCCGCAGAATCTCCGATTTTCCAAACTACAGCCGTTGTGTTTTTTGAATCTTCTGCAGGACCAAAAGCGTCAATCCGCTTCTTCATTTTTACAAAAGAATTTTCAGAAGCAAACGAATATTTTTTGCCAGAAGACTTTATATTTTTAATTACGTTTTCATCAAGAAAATCAAGCTGCTCTTCTGTCGGAATGTTTCCGTATAAAAACACAAGGCAGTTTGCCGCGCAGTAATATTTTTTGTGAAACTCTTTAAACTGCTCATAAGTTAAAGTTGGAATTTCCAAAGGGTCGCCGCCGGAATCTTTTTCGTACCCAGTGCCAAGAACAGAAGCATTTAAAACCACGTCAGTCGCAACGGAATTAAAAGATGAATAGTTTCCTTTCATCTCATTAAAGACAACTCCCTGAATTATAGGATTTCCGTTTTGGTCAGTTTCGATTCTCCAGCCTTCCTGCAAAAAAGTTTCAGCATTTAAAATCGGAAAAAAAACAGCGTCCGCATAGACAGACATCAAATTAAAATAATCAGTTTTTATAAGCGAGCTTGCAGGAAAAACAGTTCTGTCTTTTGCAGTGTAGGCGTTAAGATATGTGTTTATGCTCTGATTTCTAAGCTGAAGGAACGGATCTTTTATCGGGAATTTTTTTGAGCCGCACAAAACGCTGTGTTCAATAATGTGCGAAACTCCAGTGCTGTCTTTGCAAGGAGTTCTAAAGGCAAATGCAAAAAGATTTTCTTCATCGTTGTTAAGGATATGAAAAACTTCCAAGCCGGATTTTTTGTGGCGCAAGAAAATTCCTTCAGAATCGTAATATGGAATTTTAAAGACATCCAGAACTTCAAAGCCTTTGTAAACATCATTTTTTTTCATACGTAAACCTCGCCTTCATCTCTTCCTGCAACACGCAAATCTCCGTTTTCCCAAGCGCGCCTAAGAACGGAATAAAACGATGAAGTCATTTTTTCACTGTCGGCTTTTGTCAAATGGTGAATCATGCTTTCTTCATCAAGAATAACGCGTCTTCTGTTCTTGGAAACATTTGAAAGAATTTTTTCTCTAAACGCATCATTCTTTCCATAAATTAAAATTGCAATGTCGCGGTCTTCCATGTCATGAAGATAATTCTGAATAAACCTGTCATCCGAACCTATAACATCTTCTTCTGTAAAAAGCCGTTTACGCAAATCTTCGCCAAGCTCTGGGTCTTGCTCGCTCAATGTATTGATAATTGAATTTTCCGCGGAAGGATTCATTCGCTTTAAAATCTGGGCAAGAACTCCGCGGCCGTCCATGTTCTGTGAATTTTCCGTATTTTGAGTAAGAAGCTTTTCGTGCAGGCTCTTGTCAATTTCCGCAAGAACTTCTGGAGCAACAGGCTTCATTTTTGCAAGACGCAGGACAATCTTTTTTTTGTCGTCAACGTCCATTAAGTTTATAACTTTTGCGGCTTTTTTAGGCTCAATCTGCGAAAGAACAAGCGACTTTACAGCATCAGATTCTCCGTCAATCAAAACTTTTATCCGCTCAGCATCCGCATCAGAAAGATAGTCAAAAGGTTTTCCGTCCGGATACTTTACAGATTTTTTGAGCATATCCTCCGCTTTTTCAGAACCGTAAGCCTTTGTCAAAATATTCCGCGCAGTTTCAAGTCCGCCTTCTTCCCTCGCCTTTTCAACAAGAGATTCAAATTCCTCAAGAATTGAAGCTGACTCTTCCGGCGTGATTTTTTGAATTGAAGCGATTTCTGGAATTATTTTTTCTGTCTGCTCTTCTGTCAAATGCGGAAGAATTTTTGCAGCCTCGTCAATTCCGACTATCACAAGAAATTTCGCAACTCTTCTATATATATTGTCTTTTTCTGTTGAAGAAGCCGGAATTTTTACAAGTCCGCCGCTCGTAAGATTTTTTGCCGCGTTTTTTACATCATCTGAAGTCGCTGATTTTTTCTTTTCAAACCAAGTTCCAGTTTTTGCCGCGATTTTTGCCTGCTCTATGTTTTGCCTTTCCGCGTGTTCTTTGTTCTGCTTTTCAATTCGGTCTATTGCTGAATTGACATTTTCAAAAACCGGCTTATGGACAAGTTTTTTATTCTGACCGGCTCCAGCTGAATAAGCGTTAAGCCTGTAATCTTCTAACTTCATAGGAACATTTTAATTTATGATATGATTTTTTTCAATTTGAATGTAATATTTTTTTTTGAAAACTATGTAACTCTTTACAAAATTTGTTTATTATTTTAGTAAAGAAATTTTTAACATAGAAAACTTCAAAAATCAGGAGGTTTTAGTTTAATATGAAAAAATTAGTGAAAAAAATTGCGTACACAGCCGGAGCGCTTTTAATGGCAGCCGGAATATTTTCACTGTCATGCAAAGTAAACAAAGGCTCTGCAAATGTTGCCTTCGCAGAAACTCCAGCCGCGCAAATTCCGCAGGACTCATTGGCAGTCACTCAGGCTTTACAGGACTCGTTCCGCTCAATAACTTCCCAAGTGCTTCCAGCCGTTGTAGAAGTTGATGTAAAGGAAACAACAAAAGTAAAAACATTTTCTCCATTTAAAGATCTTCCATTCTTCTTTGGAATTCCACGTGACGGACAAGAAGGCGACGGAACAAAAGAACTTGAGCAGTCCGCGCTTGGTTCTGGCGTAATTGTAAGAAGAACTGGCAACACAGTTTATGTTCTTACAAACAATCACGTAGTAGGAAACGCCACTTCAATAAAAATCAAGCTTAACGATGAGCGTGAATTTGAAGGAAAACTTGTTGGAAAAGATGAACGCATGGACATAGCACTTGTTTCATTTGAAAGCAGCGACAAGTCAATTGCAATTGCAAAGCTCGGAGACAGCGGCACAATTCATCAGGGAGACATTGTACTTGCACTCGGAAGCCCTCTCGGATATTTTGCTTCTGTAACACAGGGAATTGTAAGCGCAACAGGCAGAAGCGGCGGACAAATCGGTTCAATCAGCGACTTTATCCAGACTGATGCGGCAATCAACCAAGGAAACTCCGGCGGACCTCTCGTAAATATTTTTGGCGAAGTAATAGGAATAAACACTTGGATTGCTTCAAATTCCGGCGGCTCTCAAGGACTTGGATTTTCAATTCCAATCAACAATATAAAGGAATCAATAAACCAGTTCATTGACAAAGGAAAAATAACTTACGGCTGGGTCGGAATCAGCCTCGTTGAAACCACAGACGAATACAAAGAGCAGCTTGGAATAGACAAAAAACAGCAGGGTGCGCTTGCAAGTCAGGTATTCCTCGACGGTCCTGCGTATAAAGGCGGAATTCTTCCGGGCGACTTTATAATCGGACTGAACGGACACGACATAAAATCCGTAGACCAGCTTATCCGTGAAATCGGAGGAATTCCAGCAGGAAAAACAACAACTATAAAAGTTCTGCGCGGAAAAACAACAAAGGAAATTACTGTAAAAATTGATGAGCGCAACGAAGAAGTTACTGCAAACGACACAAAGCTCTGGCCTGGATTTGTAGCCTCTCCGCTTACTCCAGATTTAAGAAAAAGACTCAACATTGAAAAAGAAAAAGTTGAAGGCGTAGTTGTTGCAAGAGTATTTGAAAAATCTCCTGCCGCAGCATTGAGACTTCAGGAAGGCGATATTATCTGCGCTGTAAACGACAAAAAAGTTTCAAATCTTGAAGAATTCTATGCGGCTTTGGACACCAGTTCAAAGAAAGAAATATGGTACGATGTATACAGCAATGGACACGTTGTAACAACAGCAAGATACAAAATCGGAAAGTAAAGAAAAAAATTCTTCTTGCTTAAAAATGCATAAAAATGCCACGCCACTTGACGCGGCATTTTTTGTTTGTATAAAAAACAATTTTCTGAAAAAATTATCTTTTTTTTAGAAATAAATGTAACCAAAAAAAGAGATTTATGTTGTTATTATTGAAAGACAAGAGACCTCCTTTCTTCATAAGAACTCCTTTTTCAAGCTCCAGCGGGTGCTGGGGCTTGTTTTTTTACAGAGCGTTGCAAGATTAAATTACCTTTACACAACTTTTCTTCACAAATATAATATCCGCCATGTCTGTATTGGAATTGTTTATTTTGGCTGTAGGATTAAGCATGGACGCATTTGCAGTTTCAATTTGCAAGGGACTGGCTGCTGCGAAGAAAGTTTCTATCAAGGAAATGTGCATTGCAGGCGTCTGGTTTGGCGGATTTCAGGCTTTAATGCCTTTTTTAGGCTGGATTCTAGGCTCAAGATTTAAATATTATATAGAAAACTTTGACCATTGGATTGCATTTCTTCTTTTGGTTGCAATTGGCGCAAACATGATCCGGGAAGCTTTTTCTGATGAATGTGAAAAAGTTGACAATTCATTCGCGCTAAAAACAATGTTCGTAATGGCAGTCGCCACTAGCATTGACGCGCTTGCAGTCGGAATAACATTCGGGCTCTTGCTTGACAGCTGGAAAGAAATAATCCTTGCAAGCCTTTTTATCTGCTCAATAACATTCTGCTTTTCCGCAGCTGGAGTAAAAATCGGAAGCGTATTTGGAAACAAGTATGAAAAAAAGGCAGAAATTGCAGGCGGAATAATTTTAATTTTAATCGGAATAAAAATACTTTTAAATCACCTTGGAATTTTATAGTTCAATATTGCATTAAAGAATTTTATAGTCATGACCTTCAGCCGACTCAAAAATCTTTACAGAGCAGCTTTCCATCGTAACATTTTCGCAGAAATCCGCAATATTCATTGAGCAAGGAGAAAGCAAATCGTCCGGGTTGTAAGAAGTTTCAACAATGCTTTCTTCATTTTCACTTGCAAGCCGGCTAAAAGCTCCGTTTAGGCTTACAATATCTTTTACTGCGGAAAAAAGATGCATTTTGTTTTTTTCTTCAAACTTTTGCTTTAAGAACAAAAGCTGAAGTTTTTCAATAGCCTTGTGTCCTGCAAGCTCCGGGTCAAAACCAGTTTCAAACGAGCAGTTACTGCAAAGTTGAAATTCCTCAAAATCAGAAAAAAATGAAGAGGCTTCTATTTTAAGCGCGTTTATTACACTACAAAACCAAGGCACTGCCCTTCCCGCGGAATAAAAAGTCTTGCAGGCAAACGCCATTCCTCTTGAAAAATCAAGGTCTTTGGAAGAATAAATTCCAGTTGGCTTTGGCTCGAGATACGGTTTTTCTTCAAGCTGCGGAAAATCAATGTGGTTTGGATAAAGCGAAACTGCAAAATCAAGGCGGCTTCTAAAGTTTTTAAAAGTGTCGCCAGTTTTCATTCCCCAGTCCATATTGAAGCCGAATACAAGTCCAGCTTCATTTAAAAGCCGGGCTTTCTGCGAATAAAATTTCTTGTCAAATAAAAGCGCGCCGTTTTTTTCTGTTCCGCAAAAAGGAATTTCCAAGGAACAGTATATTTCTTGAAATTCCTGAACAAGTGTTTTATCAAGAATTTCAGGAGAAACTAAAATTGAAACAAAAAGTTCCGGGCAGAACTTTTTTATCTGGCTTACAAGGCGAAGAATTCCGTTTTTATCGCGCGAAAACTGCCTGTCGGAAATGGAAAGTTCTGTGATTCCTTGCCTTGAAAATTCCGGGAGAGTTTCAAATATTTTTTTTATCGAAAAGACAGAAAGAGACGCCTTAGAGGATTGCAATTCCGTGCTTCTCACATTCATTTATCATGGAATCCGGCCAAATGCTGACCTGAGTTTCCCCGATATGGGCTTTGCGCAAAAAGTACATGCATAAGCGCGACTGTCCGATTCCGCCGCCCATTGTCTGAACAAGAGAACCGCTCAAAAGCTTTTTATGGAAATCAAGTTCCGCACGCTCCGGGCATCCGCGTTCCTTAAGCTGGGCAACCAAAGATTCCTTGGAAACTCTTATTCCCATGGAAGAAAGTTCCATTGCCTGATTCAAAACAGGATTCCAGACCAAAAGGTCGCCGTTAAGTCCTGTGTGTCCGTCACCGCTTTCTGTAATCCAGTCGTCATAGTCTGGAGCGCGTCCGTCATGGATTGAGCCGTCCGGGAGTTTTCCGCCGATTCCTATTACAAAAATCGCTCCGTGCTTTTTGCAGAATTCGTTTTCACGCTCTTTTGGAGTGAGCTTTGGATAAAGCCTGTACAAATCATCTGAATACACAAAAGTAATTTTCGGCGGAAGAATCGGAGTGATTTCTTCGTATCTGTCATAGACAAAAAATTCAGTCTGCTTAAGAACTCTGTAAATCCGCTCAACAGACTCGCGCAGGAACATTACATTTCTGTCGTTTTCATCGATGTGCATTTCCCAGTCCCACTGGTCAACATAAAGCGAATGAAGATTGTCCAAAGTTTCGTCCGCGCGGATAGCGTTCATGTCTGTGTAGATTCCAAATCCGCAGCCAAGCCCAAGTTCGGAAACTTTCAGACGCTTCCATTTTGCAAGCGAATGGACAATTTCCATCTGGGTATCTTCCATGTCTTTTACAGGGAACTTTACAGGCCGCTCAACTCCGTTCAAGTCATCGTTTATTCCAGTGCCTGATTTTACAAACAAAGGAGCTGTAACTCTTGTAAGCCCAAGCTCCGTGGAAAGCGCAAGCTGAAAAAAATCCTTCAGCAAAACAATAGCTTTTTCAGTTTCCTTTACGCTAAGCAAAGGCTTGTAATTTTCTGGAATATACAAATCAGGCATTTTAGTCTCCGTACATGAACTTATTTACCCTAAACTTCGAGCTTTGATAAAAATAACTGTTTAAATGTCATTCACGTGCTTGACACGGGAATCGGTTGTAAATTTTCAACAGATTATCGGGTCTAGCCCGATAATGACATTAAATTACCAAACTCGAATTTCAAGTTATTTAGAATCTCCACATACTACAACGATTTTATAAATTTTTCAAATGCTTTTTTGCCTGTTGGATTCCTTTTGTAAACGCCGGCGTCTTCAAGAACTTTTGCAAACACAATTCCAACTTCGTCCTGAAGGATTTTTCCAACATTGTCTTTTGTTATGCTGCTGTACTTTGGAACAAATGATTTTACCCAGTCGTAATGCTTTCCAAGAACTTCATCCGCGCTAAAGTCTGTTCCGCTCAAAACAGCATCTTCCAAGCCCGCAAGTTCCTTTTTAAGCCTTGATGGAAGAACCGCAAGCCCCATAACTTCAATAAGCCCGATGTTTTCCTTTTTTATGTGGTGAAGCTCTGCGTGCGGATGGAACACACCAAGCGGATGTTCGGCAGTGGTTATGTTGTTGCGCAAAACCAAGTCCAGCTCGAATTTTCCGTTTTTCATGCGGGCAATCGGCGTGATTGTGTTGTGCTTTTCGCCGTCAGTTTCAGCAAAGATAAATGCGTCCTCGTCTGAATACGCCCTCCACTTTTCAAGAATCTTGTCAGCAAGAAGGCAGACTTTTTCAGCGTCGTTTCCGTCCAGGCGGATTACGCTCATCGGCCACTTTACGATTCCGCATTCAACGTCCTCAAAGCCTGCGACAGTGAATTTTTCTTCAACTGGAGCCTTTGCCATAGGGAACTCGTAGTTTCCGCCCTGAAAATGGTTGTGTGAAAGAATTGAGCCGCCAACAATCGGCAAGTCGGCATTGCTTCCGATTATATAGTGCGGAAAAAGCTTTATAAAGTCAAAAAGATAGCGGAACGTTTGCGGGCAGATTTTCATTGGCTCGTGCTCGTAGCTAAAGACAATGCAGTGCTCGTTGTAATAGACATAAGGCGAATACTGAAGCCCGAACATTCTTCCGTTCAGCTCAACAGGAATAATTCTGTGTGTCTGGCGCGCGGCATGGTTTACGCGTCCTGCATAGCCTTCATTTTCCTTGCACAAAAGACAGGCTGGATAACCGCCCTGCTTTGCGTTGCGTGCTGCTGCGATTGCCTTTGGGTCTTTTTCAGGCTTTGAAAGGTTGATTGTAATGTCGATGTCGCCGTATTCTGTGCTTGCCTTCCATTTTAAGTCCTTGCAGACTCTGTAGCGGCGTATATAGTCAGTGTCCTGGCTGAATTTATAATACCAGTCTGTCGCTTCCTTTGCGGATTTCTTATAAAGAGAGTTGAATTCAGCCTGAACTTCTGAAGGGCGTGCAACAAGGCAAGACATAATCTTTGTGTCGAACAAGTCGCGGTAAACAATGCTGTCTTCTATGAACTTTTTTTCAACAGCGTAGTCCAAAAGGGTTTTTAGAATATTTTCAAGCTCGCAAACTTCTACGGAAGGAACAAATTCCGCCTGCTTCTCGTTTTCAAATCCATCGAGCGCAAAAAGCTCAAGCAAACGGTTCTTTGTATAAACAACATCATCTTTTTTGATGAGACCAGTTGCAAGACCATAGCCTGCAAGGGAATTAATAGATTCGTAAATATTCATACCGCAATTTTAAAATGATTTTCCCCAGCTGTCAAACAGACTTTCACCAATGCGCGCAATCAGTTGCTCAAAAGACATTATTGCTTCACCTGTCATTATCCGGCTTGACCGGATAATCCATGAAAATTTGCAGCGAAATAGATTGCCGGGTCTATCCCCGGCAATGACAAAAAAGCTTGGCATTCAGGCTAAATAAATGCCGGAACGGAAGCGAAAAAGCAGAATTGGCGTAATTTGCTGTTTTTTTTTGCCGCATGGCATACAAGGAAATAACAAAGAGTTTCGAATAGAAAATCTTTGTTATTTCTTCCAACAAAAAAAATTGCAACCCTAGCCAATTATGATTTTCCGCTGAAAGTGCAGGCATTTATTTACTTTGAAAATGGTTGACATACACGCTTTTAGAATTAAAATAGCTTTTCTGTATGAACTTTAAGCATAAAATAATCCTTGTTTCCCTGCACATTTTGCTTGCGGCATCAGTTTTTCCGCAAGAAATATCAGAACTGGAAATTCCGCGCTGCCCTGCAACTATTTGCGGTGAAAATGGAGGCGACCATGAAGTCCACAAATATTCGGGGTTTTCACTGTGCTTTAGAAACAGATACAAGGACGCAGAATGGGTAAGCTACACGCTCACACAGGAAAAGCTCATAAAAAACGCCCGGCGGACAAACAAATTCATTGAAGACAAGAATATTTCAACAGGAAGCGCGAAACTTTCAGACTACAAGGCAAGCGGATACGACAGAGGGCATCTTGCTCCGGCAGCAGACATGGCTTGGAGCGAGCAAAGTGAAAACGAAAGCTTTTTGATGAGCAACATGACGCCGCAAGTTCCGCAGTTCAACAGGGGAATCTGGAAAGAGCTTGAAGCCCAAGTCAGAAAATACGCGCAAAGCCTTGACTTTCTGATTGTAGCGACAGGCCCGGTTCTTGAAAAACAGCCTGAAGAATACAGCTCCATAGGGCAAAGCAAAGTCTGTGTTCCAGAATACTTTTACAAAGTCCTTCTTTCAAAAGACAAAGACGGAAACTGGCAGTCAATAGGCTTTATACTTCCCAACGAAAAGAGCGAGCAGGATATTTTCTCGTACAAAGTCTGCGTAAACGAAGTGGAAGAAAGATGTGGCATAGACTTTTTCAGCGCGCTAGACGATTCCATTGAAGAAGAAGTTGAAAGCCAGACAGAAAATATATTTACACAAGATTACCCAGTCAAGCCGGATAATGGCAATATGAACAAGCAGGAGCAAACCAGGCAATAACAAGTCTTGACTAAACTGTTATTTTCATATTTGACACTCTAACATTGCCGTATTGGACTCCATAACACGTCCATATTGGACTGTCCAATACGTCCATACTGGACACCCTAATATGCTCTTATTTGACAGGTTAATATTCCTAAAATTTATACACCCGCAATTTTTGACTAAACTGTCATTCCCGCACTTGATGCGGGAATCCGTAAGCTGATGATAATGATAAAAATTGCAATTTTCAGAAGTTGACTATATAATTTCTATTAATGAAAAGAGTGTTTATTAGTGCGATTTTTCTAGCCGGACTGCTGCTTGCTTCGTGCGAATCTTCCAAAGTAGAAGAGCCTGCCGTAAATGAATTTGAAATAAAAGAAGACGAGCTTGTTACATCTCAAAATTTTCTGGACGGAAAGCTTCTGCTTACTTTTGCAGGCGACATAATGGCGCATTCCGAAAACACAAGGGGAAACTTTCACGACATTTACACGGAAATTGAAGACATTGTAAGGCAAGCAGACTTTTCATTTGCTAACTTGGAAACTTCCGTGGACAACAAAAAAGACTATTCTTCATACCCGCGGTTCAGCGTAAAGGAAAGCTATGCAGATGCCGCAATCGAAGCCGGATTCAACGTGTTCAGCCTTGTAAACAACCACTGCAATGACTATGGGAAAGCCGGGCTTGAGTCCACGCGCAAATACTTTGAAAAAAAGCAGAGCCAGCTCAACGCGCAGAACAAGGAGCTTTATTTTGCCGGAATCAAGAAAAACAAGGGAGAGCAAATAGAGTTCATTCCGATTGAAAAAGACGGCTGGAAAATTCTTTTTGCCGCGGTAACAGAGCTTGCAAACCAATGGCTAGACACTGAGTACTTTGACTTTCTTAAGCCGACACAAAAAGAGCGAGAGAAATTCCTTGAGCTTATAAAGCAGAAAAAAGCCGAATGCGACTTGCTGATTTTAAGCTTTCACTGCGCGGAAGAAGAATATGTTTTGACCATTGCTGAAAATCAAAAAAAATTTTATCATGCACTTATTGATTCTGGCGTTGACGTTCTTTGGATAAACCATCCGCACGTTGCAAAAGACTGGGAGCTTATAACTTTTGATGGAGTTCCTAGAAAAATTATTTTCTATGCAATGGGAAACACAATCAGCGGGCAAAGAAGAAATCCTGAATTTTCAAATCCAGCCAACAGACGGGAATACACCGGGGACGGCTACATTTCGCAAGTTGCCTTTGAAAAAGATTCCGGCGGAGCAAAAATTACCTGGGTGAATCCAGTTCTTGTTACAACGCTGATTACAGATGAGAAATATTTCGTCATAAAAAAGCTGAATGATGAATTTCTAAATACACTGGAAGAAACTTCAAAATGGAAACCGTATCTTTCAGAAAGAAAAAAACTTATGGAACAAATAAAAGGAAAAACTAGATGTCAATAAACTACAAAAATCTTCCTGTCTATGAGCAGAAAGAAAGAATCCTTGAAGCGTTAAAAAACAATCAGGTTATAATAGTGCAAAGTCCGACCGGCTCTGGAAAAACCACGCAGCTTCCCGTTATCTTGCACGAGGCAGGATACTCGCAGACAGGAACAATCGCCGTAACCCAGCCAAGAAGAATTGCGGCTTTAAGTGTAAGCGAGTTCATTGCAAAGCAGCTAAAGACAAAATATCCGGGGCTTGTAGGATACAAAGTTCGCTTTGAAGACAAGACTGACCCGACAACAAAAATCAAAATAATGACAGACGGAATTCTTTTGCAGGAAATGAAGCTTGATCCATACATGAGCAAGTATTCCATTATCATGGTGGATGAAGCGCATGAACGCAGTTTGAACATAGACTTTGCGCTTGGACTTTTAAAAAGAATTCTTGCAGTGCGCCACGACTTTAAAGTAATAGTAAGCTCTGCCACAATGAACGCGGAAAACTTCAGCAGATATTTTGGCAACTGCCCTATCATAAATATTGAAACACAGACATTCCCGGTAGCGATGGTTTATGATCCGCCTGAATCCAAGCCGACCACAACAACAGAAGCCGGAGTTGAAGCAATCCTTGGAAAAATAGAAAAAACAATTGACCGGGTGCTGGACAACAAGGAAACTGGCGACATTCTCGTTTTCCTTCCGGGCGAAAAAATAATAAAGGACTGCATGCAGCGGCTGTACAATGCTACTTTCAGAAACAAAATCCACATTGTTCCGCTTTACGGCAGGCTTCCAAAAGAAGAGCAGGAACGGGTTTTTGACAATGCTCCGTTCGGAAAAAAGAAAGTTGTCCTTAGCACGAACATTGCAGAAACTTCTATTACAATAAACGGAATTACAACAGTAATAGACTCAGGACTTGCGAAGCTGAATTTTTACAGTCCAAAGACATTCACTTCAAGCCTCGTGGAAACTCCGGTAAGCCGCGCAAGCTGCAGCCAGAGAAGAGGAAGAGCCGGACGCACCTGTGAAGGAACTTGCTACAGGCTTTATTCACGCAAGGATTTTGAAAGCCGCCAGGAATACACAACTGAAGAGATTTACAGAACAGATTTGAGCGAAGTTGTTTTGCGCATGGCGGAGCTTGGAATAACTGAATTTGAAAAGTTTGATTTTATTTCGCCGCCCGGACACGAAGGACTTGTTGGAGCTGTCAACACATTGAATATGCTGGGCGCGCTTGAAAAAGACGGCTCGCTTTCCAGCATCGGAAAACTCATGGTTCAGTTCCCGCTTGAGCCTCGCATAAGCCGAATAATTGTAGAAAGCATAATGCGCTATCCGAATGTAATGGAAGAAGTTCTGATTGCGTCTTCGTTCTTAAGCGCGCAGTCTCCATTCGTGCTTCCTGTTGGAGAAGAAATGGATGCCCGTCAAGCCCACCATTCATTCAGAGATATGCAGGGAGACTTTGTTGCCTACGTAAAAATGTTCAGGACTTATTCAGAAATGAAAAACAAGGAAGCGTTCTGCAAAAAGAATTATCTTGATGAGCGCGTCATGGCTGAAATCCAGAACATAAAAATTCAGCTTGAAGAAATCGTGTCGCAAAAGCTTCAGCTTCCGATTTTAAATAACGGAAACATGGAAGACTACCTTTGCTGCATTGGCTGCGGAATGATTCAGTTTGTGTGCGTGCGCGAAGGAAGAGAAAACTACAGAAGCCTTACGCAGGATCACATTTCAATTCATCCAGGCTCATCTATGTTCAAGACGAATCCAGTTTACATTGTAGCCGGAGAAATTGTTCGCACAAGCAGAATGTTTGCAATGAGTGTTTCGCCTCTTACAAAAAAAATCCTTGAGCAGATAAGTCCAGGGCTTGAAGAAAAACTCAACAAAATCCGCGCGGAAAAAGAAAAGGACAGAGCAGAAAAAGCTCAAGCCCCAAAAGAATCAAAGAAAAAAGAAAAGCAAGAAAACAAAAAGGGCGCAAAAAAAGAAGACAAGAAAAAGGATGAAAATACAGTTTCGTTCGGCGGAGAGTCATTTGAATGCAAAAAAATCAAAGGCAAAAAGACATTGCTTCTTCCGTGGAATGAATTCAAAAGCGCAGCCTCAAAGGAAACAAACGAAAGCCTCTTGAACAACATTGCAGGAATGAAAGGCACAATTCTTATGAAGGGCGGATTCAAGCTGCTTTCCGGCGAAAAAATGGAAGCCATAATGAAAATTGCAAAGACGCTCAACTTGAATCCAATTGATGAAAAATCCTGGCCGCGCAAACTGAACATAAATATTTTTGAAAACGGCGGACTTGAACAGCTTGTAAAAAACATTGAATTTGTAATGCGCATAACGGTCGCAAAAGCCGCTTCAAAAGAGCTTGGTTTTGTCTGCCTATTTACAGACGGAAACGGAACTTACTGGTTCAAGGTTTCAAGAGGATTTACAACCGCGCTTAATGAAAGCCTTGCATCTCTTGAAAAACTTATTGACGACACAAAGGACTCAGAGCTTGATATTTCGCGAAAAGAAAAAATAAATATGCTCTACAGACTTTTGGACGGAATGTATAAGTAAATATTGAAAATTTTACTCCATACCAATCCCATGAAACATCATGGGATTATTTTTTCTAATCTTAAAACCAGCAAAAATCCCCGCTGCTTATAAAAAACTCTTCAAAACCATGCATTTTCTGCATTTTTGCGGCAATGAATAAGTATAGAAATTTTCAAGCACAAACAGGAAGAAAAAATGCAAAGACATGAACTTACACCGGCTCAGAAATGGGAGCGGCTCACACTCGCAGACAACTTCATATTCTGCAAAGTCCTTGAGGACAACCCGGAAATCTGCAGGCATCTTATCGAGATTCTCCTCAACATAAAAATCGACAGAATCGAAAAGCCAGCCGCAGAAAAATCTCTGAAAACTGACTTCACATCGCACGGAATAAGATTCGACGTATATGTAAAGGACGGAAACGGCCGCTCGTTCGACATAGAGATTCAGACAACGCGCAGCACTTCCCTCGCAAAACGCGCCCGGTATTATCAAGGGCTGATGGATGTTGACAATGTGCAGCACGGAGCAGGCTATGACGTGCTTAATGAAAGCTATGTTATTTTTTTGTGCATGGGAGACGCATTCGGAAAAGGATTCCCAGTCTACACATTCCGCTACCGCGCCGATGAGGACAACGAGCTTGCAATGGATGACGGAACAGTAAACATCTTTTTCAATGCTAAAAAGTATGATACAATGAAGTCCGAGGAACTGAAATCATTTTTCAAGTATCTCTGCGGAAAAGAGCCGACTTCCGGTTTCACAGACAGGCTCTCCGCGCTGGTTGAGCGTGTAAAAACAAACGCGCAGTGGAGGCACAGGTTTATGACATGGGAACAGGAAATGGCTATTCAGGCAGAGGAAAGAGCCAAAGAACTTGCTCAAGACATAGCTCAAGATATTGCAAAAGAAAGAGCCAAGGAAATTGCTCAAGATATGGCTAGAGACATGGTCAAAGATGCTGCACAAAGCATAGCCAATGATATTGCAAATCAAAAAATTATTGAAACTGCGCAAAAAATGCTTCAGGAAAATATAGGAACGCCAGAGCAAGTTTCGATGGTTACAAATCTTCCGCTTGAAAAAGTGCTAGAACTTCAAAAGGAAATTAAATAGCTTACAATTTTATTCCTGCGCTTAATGTGAATGATGTTCCAGGCGCAGGATAGCCGTCAACATGGACATACTGAAAGTCAAAAACATTTTGCCACAAAAACTGCGCATAAAATTTTTTTCCTGTCCAGGAAAGGCTTGTATCCAAATTAAAATAATCAGGCACATAAAGAATATTGCTATTGCTTGTATATTTTTTTGAATTATAAGAAAAAACTGTTGTCCAAATAAAATCATTAAAAAACGAATATTTTTCAGTCAAAGAAAAAGTATGCACAGGTGTGTACATTATCTGATTTCCATCCGTGCTTCCACCTGAAGTCAAGACAGCCTTGCAAAAAGTATAGCTTGCAGAAAATTCAAGATTGCCAAAAAGCTCTTTGGTGGAAAAATAAAAGTCCGCGCCCCAATTCACGGATGAGCCCCAGTTGTCCGGCGACCAAGAGCCGCTTGTATCGCTCACCCACCCGATTTTGTCCTTATAAAAAATCAAAAAAGGCTTTACAGAAACTTCGAATTTTTGCGAGTACAAAAGTCCTGTGTAAAACGAATATGCGCTTTCGCTCTTTAAATCTGGATTTCCGGTTCCGCCATCACCTGAATAATAAAGCTGCTGAAAAACTGGATTCGTTATGTTTTTTGAAGCCTTAAAGAAAAAAGCAAAATTTTCTAAGTTCCGTTCTGCTGAAAAACTGTAGAGCAAACTCAAAGTATTTGAAAGCTCAAAATAATCGAGTGGAAGCGACATAGAAAAGTTCCAGCCCAAAATTTCAAACTTTACAGACGGAGAAAAGAACGCAGAAAAAAGCGAATGTGAATAATTTGCATTTTCTTTGCCAGAAGAAATTTCATCAGAAAAATCATAAGAACAAAGCGCGTAAAATTCCAAAAAGTCCAAGACAGAACTTTCCGCCTGAAAAGAAAAATTACTTACTTTGTATTCGTTTCCCAAATCTGAAAAACGGGCGTGCTTTGTGTAGTCAAGGTCTGAATATTTGTACGATGGCAAAACTTTTAAGTTCCATTTTTCAAACGGAAGAAACACAGGAAGCGCAAAAACAAGCGAAAGGTCTTTTTGATTTTCTTCTGTAAAATACGCGCCTCCAGTTTTTCCGCAGTTGGCATCGGAATAGATTGCATAGCTTGAAAATCCAAACGAAGCGCCAGGAAATTTTTGCGTGGCAAATTCTGCAAAAAGTGAATTGTTAAAAAGCGTGCGCTCATAGCCTGAATATTTTTTCTTGTAACCTGAATACGAATCGCTAAAATCCGGCTTGTAAGTTGCATCCAGCGAACGGTAGCCAAAATGATTTTTCTTGTGCGAAACATTGAAAGCTTCGTGCACAAAAAGAGATGAGCCGTTTTCAAAAATAAGTGGAACAGAAAATTCAGTTCTTGCCGCAGGACTGTCGTTCACGGATGAAAGATAACTTTGAGTTTTTAGCTCCGCGCCTGCATGAATCTTGCTAAAGTCGCAGGAAACCGTAGTTATGTAAATTGCAACAGAGCCGTTTACCGCGGCAGGATTTACTTTTATAGATTTTACAGTGGAAAAGTCCAAAGTAGAAAAATCAAACTTGCCGGTATTGGGATCGTTCACAAGCACATTGTTTATGTAAATTTTTATTGAAGAATTCCAATAGCCATGAAATGTAAGCTCATTGTTTCCTTTTTTAAATGCAAAGCCCGCGCTTTCCAAAGCCTGTTCTGCACAAGAAAAAGAAGACAAAGCATCTTCGTCCAGAACGATAAGCTCTGGATTTTTTGCGCGGTGAATTGTTGTTGTAATGCCCGGAAGCTCCAGTTCCTGAGAAAAGGAATACAAAGAAGCAGACAAAGCAAAGAGAAAAGCAAACAGATTTTTCATATCAATGACATCTTCGGGATTTGCCCCCGAAGATGAAAAAAATTATTCTACTTTAGAAAAAACATTTTTAGTTGGAACAATAGAAGAAGAAACTGTGCGGCCAGTTTTGTCTGCACCAGATGAAGAAGAAGTCCAATAAGTTGTGTTAAAACAATCCGCATTATTAAATGCAAATTTTTCAACGGCCTCATCAAGAGTTGTTATATTTTTATAAGCATCTCCTGCAGCACCTTCAATATAAATCTTTGTGTCACTAAATACAGAATCTTTATTTAAAGAAGTTGGAATTTCACCATTCTTTGTAAGGAACTGAAATTTTACGCCATACCAGCAACCAACGCTTGGAGTACCATACGGCGAATATTTTGCCTGAAAAAGAATTACACCAGAATGCTTATCCAATTCACTATCAGAAATTCCATCAGAAGAATCTGCACCAGAGAGAAGATTGTAAACAACATAAACTTTGTTTGAACCTTTTAAGTTAAGATATTTCACTTCCGAATCATAGGTATTAGGATTTTTAATATAATCAGAATTTTCAGTTAAACCATCAATAGAATTAAGAGCTGCACATGAACTTGCTGTAGCGTAAGCAATTGAAGGACGCAAAATAAAAGCAATCTCAGCCCCATAATTACTATATGCAGTTGTGGAATACACTCCGCTGACGGGGTCGTCAGCGGAAAGCTCGACGGGGTCGTCAGCGGAAAGCTCGACGGGGTAAAGAGAATAATGAATGCTATCATCATCGTCGTCATCTGATTTACAGCTTGTAAAAGAAACTGCAACAAATGCAGACATCAAAAGCGCGGTCAATACCAACCAAGCGCGGTTAAAAGAAAATTTTGTGTTTTTCATAAAAAACTCCATTGCGTTTAAATTTTACAGCTCACTATGCTAGGAGCTGTGTAAGATGAATTATTGCTTTGTAAAATCTCTAATCTGAGAATTCATAATGCTCCAATCATATGTATCAGGCAAACTGCTTTCAGTATATACCTTTGGTGGTCTCACATGAAAATACTGATTACCATAATAATGCATCAAATAAGCTGCATAATTAGATGAACCATCTGTAAGCAATATCGCATAACCATTATAAGTACTACCAGATAACCATAACTTAACTTGTATACAAGTATATTCTGTAGAATCATAATTAAAACTTGAACCATTCATTTTCAAAGTATGTCCATTAGACTTTTTAGTTACAAAAGTTCCATTGTCAGGTAAATTTTCAGTTTCAAATTTTAATTTGTCCTTTAATGCAAGATAAATATCATAACTTTCCAAAGACAATTCAGCAGAATCTGACTTCAATTCATGAACATAGGAATCTTTGTTAAGATAAAATGAATTAGGCAGTCCATACCACCAATAATCCTCAATTTTGTCTTCTGGAATTGTGTAGCTAGGAATGTGTTTTTTTATTTCAGCCCATGTCCAAGTTTTTGAAGTATATGAATCTTCTGTGTATGTTCCTATCGAATCACCTTTTTTCACTGTCCAATATTCCAAGCTACTGTCTTTTGACTGAACAGGTTCTCCAAAGTAGAAGTTAAAGACATAGTGAATCAATGTTTCAGAAGGACCATTAAATGTGTCATCCATATCCAGAGTGGAATCCATAGCTTCCGCAGGGCTGTCGTACCAATCCGAAGACCATTGGATTCTCCACTCGCCCCCCCCATTGTTTTTTAGGGTACAGTGATTCCAAAACAGACCTTGCTTTGTTATAAAAGGCTCGTTTCCAGTTATGCCAGGACTAGTTGAGCCTGCCGCACCTTTTTGGGAAGTGTGAGCCAAAAGCAAATCATAAGTTTTTGTGTTCTCGTCATATTCTGTGGCAAGAACATTTGCAAACCAGTAATGGCTTACATCTTTAGAAATGCTGAGCTTTGCGCCAATTTGCAGCTCCCAGCCTTTATTATTCAATTTATATTTTCCATCAAAATTTGAAAGATAGTCAGATTTTAATGCAGGAACTTTTTCATAGTCAAAAAACGAAGCACTGTTATCTGTGGCAATCTGCATACCTGTTGCAGAAAGAAAATCGCATTTAAAGTAAACATTGCCATTGCTTTCTTTATAAAAAGAAACTTCAGAAGTTTTTCCTATTTCGCGTATATTTGTAGAATAAATAATCTTCGCTTTTGTTATGCCGTTTTCTTCTGCGGTAAGCTGAATCCATCGTTCCGTATTAATACCGTCCGGCATATAATTTAAATAAACAATCTTTTTATCTTTATCTTCTGGAAAATCGAATCTATATTCATTTGAAGCAAACCACACAGTATTTGCAACGTCATCATAAAGCAAAACTCTTGCATTGTTTTGATTTGCATTGCTTGAGCCTGAAGAAGAATTTGAACCGATAATTCCGCTGTTATCAGAATCGCCTACATTGTCCATGCACGAGGCAAAAAGAAAGGAAATTAAAAAGAAGGCAGAGCACGCCTTTATAAACTTCATTTAGATGTCCCCCTAAACGAAAAAAAGAGTTAAGAGAAGTCCGGATTTTACGGTGGTGGGTCCTCAGCTGAATTCCACAGCATATTCTCTGCATTTATATAGAAATAAATGCGCTTACACAGATAGGGATGTCTAATATGTTCCAAATGTCATTGCCGTACTTGATACTGCGATGTTTCTGAAAGAAACTCGGTTAACAATCTCTAACTATACATTAGATTTTCGGGTCAAGCCCGAAAATGACATAAAAGGTACTTTTGAGACATCCCCATGACAGGATTGTAATACTGTCATCTTCGGGCATTGACCCGAAGATCTTTTTTTACAGAATGTGGCTTACATAGAAACCGCAAGACCAAGCGTTGCGTGTTTTTCCGTCGAATGCCTTTCTGTTTTCCAAGTTCAGGTTAAGATCAAAGTCAGTCTTTTTAGAGAACTTGTATTTTACAGAAGGACGGATTGTAAAGATGTGTCCGCCGTTCCAGTCGTCATCATCCCAGTCTTTGTCCTTAGAACCAAATGCAAGCGAACCATAAGCATTGAACTGGAAGTCCTTGTTAATAGGAACAATAAGAGCAGCTCCAGCGTACCAGGCGAATGTGTAATCATCGTTTTCAAATAAGTTCAAGCCGGCTTCCGGACGCAAAGAAAGTTTTGAGTTTGGAAGAGAGAATGTAATTGCTCCTCCAATTCCATAAGCCTCGTCATCCTTTTCTTTTGTGAACAAAGAATCCATTGCAAGGTAAACATCAAGAACAAAGTTTTTTGCGCCGATTGTTGAGCCTGCATAGAAGTTTGCGGCATCTTCAAACGCGCCTTCCATTACAGCGCCAATGCTAACCCAGTTTACAGGAGCGAATTTCACACCAAAGTTTACAGCAGGATCATCTGTGTTGAATCCGTTAGGAAGAACAGCGCCAGCTTCAAAATTCATTTTTCCTTTTGAAACATATCTTACGCCAAGACCTCTTCTTGCATAGGAATTTGAATAAGGAATGAATCCAACAACATCAGCAGTGCCCGGTCTGTCAACTGTAAACTTGTAGTAGCCTGCGCAGTCTGATGAAGTTGAGCTAGGGGCAAATGAGCCTGAGCGGTCATCGTAAGCTGTGCTGAATCCGCCCTGTCTTACGTGAGCATTAGGTCCCCAAACCCAGTCGCCGTATCCCGGAGCAGGACCAACTTTCCAGTTAAGTTTTGTTCCCATTCCAAAATCAAAGTTGCGGTTAATATGGTAAACAAAGTTCAAATAAAAAGCGTCTGTAATTGTATTGTTTGAATTAACAGCATTGTTGTAATTTTCTTCATTCGTGTTACGAGTATTGCGTCCGTAGTGAAGAGCAAGCGGATTCAAGTTTGTTGTTCCAATTTCAAAGTTGTCAACATCGCCGCCGTTTTCATAGTTGGCCAATGCGCCCATGTTGAGCATTCCGTCCATCGTGAACTTGCCCTGATCAAATCTTGCCTGAAAAATATCAGTAAAACCATAGAACATTGTGTCGCCGTCAAACGGATTTCCAAATCCAGTCCACAAAGTGTTCTTAATCTGCGCTCTTTCCAAAACCTGCGCGCTAGCAGCTGCTCCAACAAAAAGCGCAGCGGCAATTCCCAAAACAACCTTTTTCACTTAAAGCCTCCAAAAGTTAAAAAAGAAAAGTACTATAAACAAAGTAGCATAATATTAGTTACTGATTCTACAGAGAAAACACAAAAAAATCAAATGGCACAGCTGATTATTTCGGAAGCCTTGCAGTTTTTGAAAAAAAGCGTATATATAGTTAATATCCTGAATGTCAAGTTTTATAATTAAATGTCATTATCGGGCTTGACCCTGCGATGTTTCTGAAAGAAACTCGGTTGATAATCTATTAAATTTTTTCAACAGATTCCCGTGTCATAGCACGGGAATGACACTTAAATAAACTCGACTTTCAGGTTAATATTAAAATTCAATCATTTTTATACGGAGGAATTATGAAAAAAACAGTCCAAGCAATGCTTCTTTTTATACCGGCGGCTTTTTTAGTGTCGTGCGCTTCCATGCCAAGCAAACCGGACACAGAAATCAATACGGAAAAAAACACAGTGGCAAAAATCATTCCTATAAATAATCCGCTTCCAAAAGGAACTCTTGAGCTTATAGACGGATTTGAAGAAGAAAACTTCTGGTATGCCCTAGGCGAAACAAAAAGCGACGATTATTCCACAGACACGGACACCACGGAAGAATGGAACTCACAAGGAGATTTCTGCGCGCAATGGAGCTTTGCAAAAATTCCAGAAAACTCAAAAGCTTCGTTTGCAATAGAAAATCTTGTTCAAAAAGACTGGACAGACGCAAAAGCCTTGATTGCAGACATAAACAACACTTGCCAAAATCCGCTTGCAATTCTTTTGGAAACTCAAGGCGGACCGCATCACATAGTTTCAAGGACACAAGAAATTCTTCTTGGCATAGGCGAAAACATAAATGTCTACTTTGACTTGCTTCACGAAATAACAGACGAAAACGGCAATCAAATTTCTGGCTTAATTGAAAAAGACGACATAAGAACCATTTCTTTCCAAATAAAAGGCAAAAGTTTTTCAGGCTCAGTTTTTGTTGACAACATAAATCTTGTTTATTAACTGTCAGACGGAATCATAAGGACAACTGGGCGTGACTCCTGCGGAACTATTCCGTAGCCAGTCGCCCTGCACGGATGCAAAACATATTTCTTTTGCGGCGTATTGTTTTCTTCCATAGTCACTTTATAAATTCCAGAAAAACGCGCATTGTTTTCAGAATCAGGCCGAAACTGGATAAACGAAACGCCTTCATTCACAAAGCAAGTGTAAATGCCAGTTTCCAAAAAGCCTTCAGATTCCATTGAATATTTTCCGCCCTGAAGCTTCACTGTAGAGCCATCTGGAATTTTCCAAGTGCTGTCTTTTTCAAAAACTGCCGAAACACTGCCTGAGTTTGATGAAGCGTTTTTCAAAAACATATTTTTTCCATTTTTTTTGTAGTTTCCGTCCCACACAGCATTTTCACTTATAAGCATCCGCACATCATCTTGAATTCTTATATGAATTTCTTCTGTGCTTTTAAGGCTTATGTCAATTCTGCGCTGAAGATTTTCAATTTCCTGATTTATAGTGGAAAGATAAATTCCATTGCGCCGGATATTGCTGTGCGCCCACTTGTAAACTTCTTCCGTATCGTCCTTGAAAAAAATAATTTCGCGGGAATCATAGTCAAAAAAAACATACCGCAAGTTGCCGTTGGATTCAGGCATATACCAAAGTCCGTTCAAAAAGCCTGCAAATGTGGCAACAGTTCCGTCCTGAATTTTCGCAAGTTCCTTTGCCGTAATTCTGCTTCCTGCAACACGGACAGTTCTTGTTTTTACATAGCTGTTTTCTGAATGCCTCCATTCGTACTGAATTTGAAGCTGATCTGCGCTGCCCGGCCGTTCTGTGTCCGAAGTATAAACCCAGATTGGAAAACTTGCGCCGTTTGCCTTTGAGCGTTCGTAGGCATCGTACCGGTCAAGCTGCTGAATAAAAATTGTTCCGTCACCACGCAAATCGGCAATCTTTAAAAGCGAAAAGCTTCCGCCTGAATTCGAAATAAAAAACGCCTGCAGAATGGAATCTCCGTTATCTGCAAATCCCTGATAAACCAAAGCGGTTCTGTGCTCGCCGGTCAAATCCATGCCGGTATAAGAAAAAGTCTGCGCCTGGGAAATTTCCGTGGCAATGACAGCTTTTCTTTCGTAAACAGTTCTCTGCGGATTATAAAGCCCCACCAAAATCGCAAGGTACGGACTGTCCATTGTCCTGATTACATTCACTTGGTCATCAAAACCGTCGCCGTCAAAATCCATGCTCACAATGCTTATCAAAGTCTCGTTGGGATTAAGCGGAACAAGAGAAACAAGCGCGTTATCCTCTTCCATTGAAGAAAATGCTGAATTCTTTTTTTCTTCCGCGGAACTCGACATCGGCACAACAACAAAAGCTGATGCTTTATTTTTATCTGGCTTATAGAAATAATTCTTTGCAATAAACGCGACAGCTCCTGCCGCCACAATCACAATAAAAAGAGCAAGTGTAACTTTTTTCTGCATAGAAAAATAATACAAGAGTTGGAAATGATTTTCAAGGCGAAACAAATTTCAGTAGCAAAGAAAAAAAAGGCTGCCCGATTGCCGAACAGCCAATAAAAGCTAAATGCTTAAAATCTTATTTCTTTGGAAAAAGCTTTTTAAAGTCAACAAGAACAAGGCTTGAATCTCTTGCGCTGTCGATGTCTGTGATTTTTCCAAGCTTCTTGTAGAATTCAATAAGAGGCTCAGTTTCTTTTCTGTAAACTTCAAGACGGTGAGTTATAGACTCAAGCTTGTCATCTTCGCGTGTAAAGAGCTCTCCGCCGCATTTGTCGCACTTGCCTTCAACTTTTGGAGGCATAAATTTAACATTGTAGTTTGCCTTGCAGTTTTTGCATACACGGCGATTTGAAAGGCGCGCAATAATCAAGTCGTTGTCAACTTCAAAGTTAACTACTTTTACATCGATTCCAAGTTTTTCAAATGCTTCTGCCTGTGGAATTGTGCGAGGAAATCCGTCCAAGATAAAGCCGTTCTTGCAGTCATCTTTCTTGAGCCTGTCTTCTACAATTTCAAGAACAACTTCATCGCTTACAAGTCCGCCGGAATCAAGAATTGCCTTGACTTTTTTTCCAAGCTCTGTCTGGTTCTTGATGTTCTCGCGGAAAATATCTCCTGTTGAAATCTGAGGAATTCCGTACTCTTCAGCAACCTGCGCCGCCAAAGTTCCTTTTCCTGCTCCCGGTGGTCCTAAAAAAATAAAATTCATTTGTTTTGCTCCCATAAAATTTTAGCGTGCCATTATAAAAACACCGCATGATATTATAAATCAGAATTTGCAAATTCTCAACCAAATTTAACAATGTAGTTTTTCTTTTTTCCGCGGCGCAAAACAATCACTTTTCCTTCGATTGCAAGCTGGCTTGTTACAGGCATATTTTCGTCCGTGAACTTTTCGCCATTCAAAGTTATTGAGCCTGCCGCAAGAAATTCCCTTGCCTCGCGTTTGCTTGAAGCGATTTTATTGTTTACAAGCACGTCAATCAGTTTTTCGCCTTCTGAAATCGAGACGGTCGGAACATCCTTAAATCCAATTTCAATGTCCTTTAAGCTAAGAGATTTCACGTTGCCTGAAAAAAGAGAACTGCTTATATTCACGGCTTTTTCAAACTCTGCCGCTCCGTGCAAATCAGTGATAATTTCACGCGCCAAAGCCTTATGCGCCTCGCGAAGCTCTGGATGCTCCTTGTTTTTTGCCTCAAGCTCTTCAATCTGTTCTTTTGAAAGGAAAGTAAAAATCTTAAGGTAGTCAACAACCATTGAGTCGTCAACATTCACAAGGTATTGATAAAGCTCATAGCTTGAAGTTTTGTTCAAGTCAAGCCACAATGCGTTTCCTGCGCTTTTTCCGAATTTATTTCCGTACTTGTCCAAAACAAGCGGCATTGTGAATCCGTAAGCTTCCTTGCCTTCAATCTTGCGGATAAGCTCAAGGCCTGTTGTTATGTTTCCCCACTGGTCTGCGCCTTCAGCCTGAAGAATGCAGTTTTTATTTCTGTAAAGCCACAAAAAGTCATAGCCCTGCAAAAGCGTGTATGAAAATTCCGCAAAAGTAATTCCAGTGTCAAGGCGGCGCGAAATTATTTCCTTTGAAAGCATATAGTTTACGTTTATGTATTTTCCAATGTCGCGCAAAAATTCAAGGAAAGTATAGTCTTTTGTCCAGTCGTAGTTGTTTACAATTTCAGCCTTTCCTTCAAAAATCCTGTCAACCTGGCTTTTTATTCCCGCAAGATTTTTTTCAAGCGTTTCGTGGCTGATTATTTCACGCTCTGCTGTAGGACGCGGATCTCCAATAAGACCTGTAGAGCCGCCAACCAAAAGAATCGGGTGATGTCCTGCCCGCGCAAGACGTTTTGCCGTCACCAAAGACGAATAATGTCCCAAATGAAGGCTATCTGCTGTAGGGTCAGTTCCCCAGTAAAATGTGATTTTTTCATTGTTAAGCTTGTCCGCAATGTCTTCTCCGGCAACATCCTTAACAAGTCCGCGCCACTGAAGCTCATCAAAAAATGTCATTTCCTACTCCAAGTTAAATGAATACTGATTTTTATATGTTCCAAAAGACTATCATTTTTTCCTATGAGTTTCTAGTAAAAATGCATAAAAAAAGCCCCTGCGCAAAACAGGAGCAAACGGTTCCTACGGGAATCGAACCCGTCTTTCGACCTTGAGAGGGTCACGTCCTAGCCGATAGACGAAGGAACCTAAACAAAAAAAGCCAGACTAGCAGTCCAGCTTATATTCCCCAAGGAGGATTCGAACCCCCACAGTGAGAACCAGAATCTCAAGTGCTACCATTACACAATCGGGGAATGCAATGTGCATATAAAATACAAGGTCATAAAAAAAAAGTCAATAGCAAATCATTGTTTTTATTGAAAAATTTTGGTTATTGCACTTTTTGTTTATTTGACAAATTGTAATACATCGATTACGTTGTATTACAAAGAGGTAGAATTATGGCAATGACCGCAACAGTAACATTCAGAACAACACCAGAACTTAAAAGCAGAATGGACTTTCTTGCAAAAGAAACACACAGGCCAACAAGTTTCTATTATAACCTTTTGCTTGAAGATTATCTTGAAGATTTAGAAGACATCTATCTTTCTGAAAAAATCCTCGAGGATATAAAAAGCGGAAAAGAAAAACCAATTCCAGCTGAAGAAGTATTTGCTAAGGCTGGATTATAAATAAAGAAATCTACAAAGGCTAAGCAAAATTTATTCTGTTGTGCAGTGCTCCACGCTTCCTTGACCGGCAGTTTTTCCGTTTTTAAGCATTTCTTCCATTGTGTGCCAACCAAGAACTGCGCATTTTACGCGTGCAGGCATTTTGCTGATATTTTTTAAGCTTGCAGCTTCATCAAGCTCTTCCAAAGCGTCGTCGTCTTCAACCTTGCCGTAAATCATGTCCATAAAAAGGGAGGCAAGCCGCAATGCTTCATCCTTTGGCTTTCCAATTATGTCATCAAGCATCATGTCTACAGAAGCCTGGCTTACAGCGCATCCAGAGCCGTTAAAGCTTCCTTCCGAAATTACTCCGTTATCATCAATTTTAAGCTGAAGATAAATATTGTCTCCACAGCTAGGATTCACGCCCTGCAATGTAAATGTAGGATTCTCCATAACACCCTTGTGGGTCGGGTTCAAATTATGCTCGTTAAGAATTTCCTGATAAAGCGATTTCAAATCCATGTTAATACCTCAGTTTTTAATTGCCTTTATTCTTTGAATCCCATCCAGCGGCGGACAAGCTTTAGCTTTTCAATAAAAACTTCAACTTCCTGCTGAGTGTTGTAAAAGTAGCAGCTTGCGCGCGCAGTTGAACCTACGCCAAGTTTCTGCATCAAAGGCTGGGCGCAATGATGTCCTGCCCGAACCGCAATCTTTTCTGTATCAAGAATTGAAGCAATATCATGCGGATGCACACCGTCAATCGTAAAAGTAACAATTCCGCAGTGTTTTTTGTAGTCGTCGTTTCCGATTATATGAAGATAAGGGATTTTTTTCATTCCCTCAATCATGGTCTGGGCAAGAGAGTCGTCATTTTTTTCTATATTATCAAGCCCGACTCCCTGAATATATTCAATCGCCCTTGCAAGCGCAACTGCACCGCCGGCATTTACAGTTCCAGCTTCAAATTTATGCGGAACTTCAGCAAAAGTCGCAGTTTCGCGTGTAACATATTCAATCATTTCTCCACCACGTAAAAAAGGCGGAATTTTTTCAAGCAACTGTTTTTTACCATAAAGAGCGCCAATTCCCATAGGAGCGCAAAGCTTATGCCCCGAAAAAGCAAAAAAGTCCGCACCCAATGCCTGCACATCGATTCTTTTATGAGGCGCGCTCTGAGCTCCATCCACAACAACGTAAGCTCCCTTTCCGCCGTTTCCAACTTCATGAGCATAGCTTGCGATTTTTTCTATAGGATTTGTTATTCCAAAGACATTGCTAACCTGCGCAACCGCAACAATCTTTGTCTTGGAATTTATTTTCGCCTTTATTTCCTGCTCCGAAATTTCCGCGGAAGAATCGCAATCAAGCCACACAAGTTTTGCGCCTTTTGCATTGCAGACCATCTGCCACGGAAGAATATTCGAATGATGCTCCATGCAGCTTACAACAACTTCGTCCCCTGCCTGAACTTCAGAAAGTCCAAGAGTGTACGCAACAAGATTCAGGCTTTCAGAAGCATTGCGTGTAAAAATAATTTCCGCAGGCTCGGCGGCATTAAGGAATTTTGCAACAGAAGCCCTTGCGTTTTCATAGTCATCAGTCGCCCTTATGCTCAAAGCGTAAAGTCCGCGCAAAGGATTGGCATTGTTGCTTCTATAAAAATCAGCTTCCGCCTGAATCACACATTCCGGTCGATGAGTTGTAGCCGCGCTGTCCAAGTAAATAAGCCCTTCATTTTCCGGCCGGCTGAATATCTTAAAATCGCTGCGTATTTCTTCTGCACTGAACATAGTTTCCTCGTTATATAATCGCTTCAACAAAAGAATTGATTTCTTCCACAAGGCTTTCATCTGGAATAAACCGTGAAACCTTTGAAACCTTTGCCTTTGTCAAAAGCTCTCTCGCAGTCTTTTCGTCAACTCCGCGGCTCTGCATATAGAAAAGTTTTTCCATATCAACTTTGCCAATTGAGCACCCATGGCGGCCTTCAACAGCTTCCTCATCGCAAAGAATAACAGGAAGGCTTTTGTTCACAACGTCCGGGCTAAGTAAAAGAACATCCTCCTGCTCATCTCCCACTGAATCCGCGCAGCCTTTCTTAAAGTCGATTGTGCCTCGCCAAGTTTTTTTCGCCTTTTCAAGCAAAACTCCGTCTACAGAAAAACGGCTTTCACTGCTTTTGCCTGTCTGCAGCGCAACCTGGTTCATGTCAAGGAAAGAGTCACCTTTTACAACGTAGGCTGCTCTTCCCAAGAAACGGCTCTTGTATCCTTCAAGGGTATTGAAAGTTCCGCTGAACGTTTTTTTTCCGCCAAGTTCAAGCTCCGTTATTTCTATAGTCGCATTGTCCTTGCAGTTTGAGCCAACTGAATTAAAATGCACGGCGTTTTTTCCAAGCAAGTTCACACAGCAAATATGCACGTGCGAATTCTCTTGTGCAAGCACACGGATTCTAACTCCAAGCTGAGCATTTAAAAGTTCCGGTTCACTTTTATAGACAAAAATATAAGAAGCCTGCGCATTTTCCTTTGCCTGGATTACAATGTCGCAAACAGAAGCTTCATTTTCCTGCGCAAAAAGTTCAATTTTCTGAACCTGATTTTTGGATTCCGCTGTAAAAAGCAAAGTCTTTATTCCGTTTTTCTGCAAAAGAGAATCAAACTTCTTGTCAAAGTTTTCACCAAGCCCGGTTTTTATTGAATCATAGCAAGCTGAATTTTCAATTTCCTTTGCGCCAGAAACTGCATCGCAAGCTTTAAATTCACTGCTGAACTCAAGGCGTGTTCTGTTTATATTCAAAAAATTCCAAGTGAGGCTTGGAAACTGGTTTACGTCTATTTCAAAATTTTCCATTCGCTAGCCCCTTACATGCTGCCTTTCATTTCAAGCTGAATCAAGTTGTTCATTTCAACAGCGTACTCAAGCGGAAGCTCCTTGCTCACAGGATTTGCAAAGCCGGAAACAATCATAGCCCTTGCGTCCTCCTCGCTGATTCCGCGGCTCATAAGATAAAAAATCGCCTTGTTTGAAATGCGGCCAATCTTTGCCTCGTGTCCAATGTCGCAGTCATCTGTCATTACGTTCATTGCAGGAACTGTATCGCTGCGGCTTTCGTCATCAAGCATAAGTGAAGAGCAGTCCACGCTCGCCTTTGAGTTTTTTGCGTCTTTGTTCACGACAATGGAACTTCTGTAAGTGCAAGCTCCGCCGCCTTTTGAAATTGACTTGGTGTTTATTACAGTTGAAGTGTTTTTTCCAATGTGAACCATCTTTGCGCCAGTATCAAGATTCTGGCCTTTTCCTGCGAAAGTGATTCCAGTAAATTCAACGCTTGAATTGTCGCCCTTTAAAATTGTAGTCGGATACAAATATGAAATGTGGCTTCCAAAACTGCCGGAAACCCATTCCATGCGTCCGTTTTCTTCAACAATGGCGCGCTTTGTATTCAGGTTGTACATATTCTTTGACCAGTTTTCAATTGTTGAATAACGCAGCCGGGCATTTTTCTTTACATAAAGCTCAACACAGCCGGCATGAAGATTCGCCACATTGTACTTTGGAGCGGAACAGCCTTCAATAAAGTGCAAGTCCGCGCCTTCGTCCACAATAATCAGCGTATGCTCAAACTGTCCTGCTCCAGCCGCATTCAGCCTGAAATATGACTGCAAAGGAATCTTTACCTTTACATTTTTTGGAACATAGACAAAGCTTCCGCCGCTCCAAACAGCACCGTGGAGAGCCGCAAATTTATGGTCAGACGGAGGAACAAGGTGCATAAAATATTCCTTTACCATTCCGCCCCATTCATCGCTTTTTAACGCCGACTCAAAGTCCGTGTAGATTACGCCCTGTTCCGCAACTTCTTTTATAACATTGTGGTAGACAACTTCGCTGTCATACTGCGCTCCAACTCCGGCAAGGCTTTCACGCTCGGCTTCTGGAATTCCAAGCTTTTCAAAAGTGTCCTTTATGTCTTTTGGAACATCTGCCCACTTTGCAGCCATTTCAGTTTTAGGCTTTACATAAGTTACGATTTTCTGAATGTCCAAGTCGCGGATGTCAGGTCCCCAGTCAGGCTCATTTATCTCGTTAAACAAATGAAGGCTTTTTAAGCGGAATTCTTTCATCCATTCAGGGTCGTTTTTTTCCTCGCTTAGCTTTTGGACAATTGAATCGTCAAGACCTGCGCGGATTTTATAAAAGTCCCTGTCGCTTTCCTCGTAGCGGAAATCATAAAGAGAACGGTCAATATCTGAAACTTTTGTTTTTTCTTCGCCCATAAACAAATTTCCTGATTAAAGTCCGCCATTGGCAGCGTTCATCTTTACAGCGTCCATTGCAGCTTTTGCAGCGGCGGCAAGCTGTTCCTTGCGCTCGGCATCTTTTATTTCCTGCGGAATAAAGCCGTCAAATCCTTCCTCGTTTATCTTCTGAACAAGGCTTCCGTCCCCGGTATGAACAAGCCGGCCTTTTACAATTATATGGGTTTTATCCACGGAAAGATTTTCAAGAATTCTAGTTGAATGGGTTATTACAATAAGAGAACCGCCGGAAGCTTCCATGTATTTTTTGATTCCCTCGGAAACAATGCGGCAGGCGTCAACATCAAGCCCTGAATCCGTTTCGTCAAGAATGGCAAGCTTAGGCTTAAGCATCAAAAGCTGAAGGATTTCACTCTTCTTTTTTTCTCCTCCGCTGAATCCAACATTTAAATCGCGGGAAGCATAGCTGTGGTCCATTTTAAGAAGATCCATGTTTTTTTCAAGCTCGCGGCTGAACTGCATGAGCTTTACTTTCTGGCCTGTAACCTGCTGCATGGACGAGCGGATAAACGACTCAAGCGAAACGCCCGGAACTTCAAGCGGCTCCTGAAAGCTAAGAAAAATGCCTGCCTTTGCCCTTTTGTCCGCGGAATCAGAAGTGATGTCCTGACCGTTAAAGACAATTTTTCCGCCGGTTACAGAATATTCGGGACTTCCCATCAAAGTATAGCCCAAAGTTGATTTTCCAGCTCCGTTCGGTCCCATAAGAACATGGATTTCTCCAGGAGCAACGTCCAATGAAATATTTTTAAGAATCTGTTTTTCGCCAACAGATGTGCACAAATCTTGAATTGAAAGCAGCGGTTCTGCCATAGGATTCCTCATTTTAAATGTAGTAGGCTTTTTTAAACCGAAGTTCTAAAAAGTTCCCATGTATGACTAAAATATACTGATATTATAGGAAAATTGCAATGTTTAGGAATCAAGTCCCCAGGGCAAACGCATTATAAATGTATTCAGCATAAAACTGGCTTTCAGGCACGGTTTCCTGGTTCAAAATCGCGCAATAATGCGCTACACGCTGATTGTTGCAAAGTAACTATAGAATTGCCCGCTCACGCGGTCGCAACAATCAGAGTGTTTTTGCCCCAGGAACCGTTTCTTCGCGCAAACTTTACTTAAATTATTTATAATGCGTTTGCCCTGATCAAGTCCCAGAGCTTCAGCATGAAAAATAAAAACGATAATATTTTACGTCAAATACTATTAAAAAATCAAATGAAAAATAACTTATTTTGTACAGTTATAACGAAGATTTATTTAAAGGGGGACAGATCTTATTTCGTGTAAAGTGGGAACAGACCTTATTTCGTGAGGAAAAAAAGTAATTTAATTATTCTTGGCAAAAATCGAGATAGAATAGACTGTTTTTGTAGATTTGATTTAACACAAGTTAATACAATTAATTTTCTTAAGGAATGAATAAATCCATTGTATTTTGAAAAAAAATGTGATAAATTTTTATAAAAAATTGCAAGAATTTAAAATTAGCAAAAACATGATAAATATGGAAAAATTTAAGCTCATTTCAACTTTATTTATTTCAATTCTTCTA
>NZ_CAMCEC010000017.1 GCF_945873775.1 uncultured Treponema sp.
GACATTAATATACCGCGCCTCCACCCTCCTTGTCAACACTAAATTTCCTTTTTTTTATGAAATTTTCAAATTTTTTTTGTGATTTTTTCAAATTTTTTTTATACAGGCTACCTATAG
Organism: uncultured Treponema sp.; assembly: GCF_945873775.1. Taxonomy (GTDB): domain Bacteria; phylum Spirochaetota; class Spirochaetia; order Treponematales; family Treponemataceae; genus Treponema_D. The sequence continues at coordinate 118 of NZ_CAMCEC010000017.1, forward strand.
GTATAATAGTCATTCGCCCCCTTTTTCCCATATCCTGGCTCAGAATCATAAACTGCGTAATAGAAAAACAAGCGTACCGTTTCTCCGCCTTGATTTGTAAGAAAATATACATTGAAATTATATCTGCCATTTTTATCATAGGTAAAGTCTCGATCGTCCCAAAATTTCAAATTCGCATCAGAAAAATCAAAAGAAACAGAATCATCCGTAAATTCGCCTTTATACGCTCTCTGCCAGCCCCATCTTTCATCAAAAACTTCGCAAACAACATCACCCAAGCAATCTGGATTTTTGACTGAGATTTTATCAAACTTAAGAATTCCATTTTCATATTTTTTTTCAATATAAGGATTGTTTAATATTTTTATTTCACCAAGCAAATTTTCACCCTTAGCCACAATTTCAACAATATTTGAATATCCAAGTTGAATTGCTTCTAAACCAAACTCTGCATGAGAAAATCGCACATAAAAACTATAACGCTTTCCGGCATCAACATAAGGAAATGAAAATTGTTTTCTTTCACTAGCATTTATGGTAGATATTCTTTGCCAATAAGAGTAATCTTCAGGCATATAAAAAATGTCCACATTATTGCAACCGTCCGGCAAATTGGAAAACATGAGCTGAATGCCGTTTCCGCTTGTAGAATTATACGCTGAAAGACAATTTATTCCAGTTTTTTCTTCATTATTATTTCCTGAATTTACCAAGCCTGACAATTTTTCATCATCAAGAGAGCCGTCAGCCTTGCAGCCGCAAAACATGGACAATGCGACAAACGTACAAAGTGAAATTTTCAAAATTTTTTTCATAACAAATCCTCCAAAAATTAATAGAAATACCCGCTCAAAAAGAGCAGCTTCTATTCTACCCCCCCCCGGGATTTGTCAAGAGGTTTTATAAAAAATGTTTTACATTTTCACGCTGATTTTATAAAATGCTTTCATGCTGAATTTTTATGGAATAATTATTGCGTTTGCATCGTTTTTTGTGATTGGAATTTTTCATCCGATCGTTATAAAAGGCGAATATTATTTTTCTGAAAAAATCTGGCCGGCTTTTCTTGCGGCTGGAATTTTATTTTGCGCAGTTTCTGTTTTTACGGGCGGAATCATTTCTGTTTTGTGTGCGCTCATGGGAAGCGCGTGTCTTTGGAGCATAAAGGAACTTAAAGAACAGACCAAGCGAGTTCAAAAAGGCTGGTTTCCACAGAATAAAAAAAGAAGTCAAAATGTGGCAATGCAAGAAAAAATTTCAGAAGCGATAATAATCCGACCGATTCAAAAAAAAGACAACGGGCAGCTGGCTTCTATAATCCGCGCAATATTTGAAGAGTTCGGCGCGCCAAAAGAAAATTCAGTTTACTCGGACAAAGCAACGGATTTTCTTTTTGAAACATTCAGTGAAAATAAAAAATCAGAATATTTTGTTGCGGAACAGGACGGAAAAATTCTTGGCGGCTGCGGATATTTTCCAACTGAAGGGCTTCCGGCGGATTGCGCTGAAATTGTAAAATTTTATCTTTGCCCGGATTCGCGTGGAATGAGAATCGGAACAAAACTTTTCAATCTTATTGAAGAGCGCGCAAAACTCTCAGGCTACAAAAAACTTTACATTGAATCGTTCCCGCAGTTTTCAAGCGCAGTTTCAATGTACAAGAAAAAAGGCTTTACAGAACTTTCATCCCGCCTTGGAAATTCAGGACACACTGCGACAACAATTCATTTGATAAAAGAAATTTAAAATTACCTGCACGCCATGTATGCAATTGTAAGCGCATCCTTTGCAATATTTTTTACGATTGCATATTCGTTCGGCTGATGCGCAAGCTCATCCATCGTTGACCAGACGACAGCGTCAATGCCGGCATTTCTAAGTCCAGCCGCAACAGTTCCACCGCCAATGCCAACAAAACGCGGCTCAATTCCGTGCACATTTTTTATGGCTTCAAAAAGTTCTTTTGCAACAGGAGATTCCACAGATGTTGCTTTTGACTGTTCAGCCTGAAGCTCTTCAACTTGAATTTTCACGCCATAAATTTCTTCTGTTTCCCGGATAATTTTATTCACTTCCGCGCACACTTGGTCAAGAGAATACTGCGGAAGAATGCGGCAGTCTGCGCAGAAAACATCATCGCCCGGAATTATATTTACGCCGGAAACATTCTGATACTGCATTGTTGGCTCAAAAGTTGAACGAGAAGGCTCAAACATTTTGTCTTTTGCATTGAAAACTTTTTCAAGTTCGTGAATCTTTAAAGCAAGATAGCTTGAAGCGAGCTTTGCATTGCAGCCTTGGTCAGGACGAGAACCATGCGCCTGCTTTCCAATTGTATGAAACTTGAGCCAAAGAATATTTTTTTCCGCAACTTCGATTGTCTGTCCTAAAGGCTCTCCTCCGTCTGGAATAAGAATCCTGTCATTCGCACCAAAAATATTTTTGTGATTTTCTATAAGAAAATTCATTCCGTACTTTGAGCCGACTTCTTCATCAGCAATAAAAAGAAGCTTGATTGTATGAAGAGGAACAATATTTTGCTTTACAAAACTCAACGCCGCAAGAACTCCGCTGCAAAGTCCCTGCTGATTGTCTTCAACTCCTCTGCCGAATATTTTTCCGTCTTTTTCAACAGCTTGCCAAGGATTTGTATTCCACCGGGAAAGCTCGCCGACAGGAACAACATCAAGGTGTGCGCAAACCCAAATGCAAAAATCATTTTTTTCACCTGGAATTTCAGCGACCAAATTCGGACGAAGTCCAGCAGGAACTCTTGAGTCTGGAGCATCGTAATGCTTTAGATTTTTTATTCCATTTGACAAAAGCCAATTTTCAAGAGCAGCACATTTTTTTTCTTCGCCATCGCCGCCATTTTCAGGAGCAAGAGCCGGAATAGAAGTCAAAAGCTTTTCAAGCTCCACCATGCTGCAAGTATTATTTTCTATGTAATTTTTTATTTTTTCAAAATTAGAATTCATTTTTTTGTCCTAAAATATTTTTTTAAATTATAAAACAAAAAAGCCGCCTGTTTCAACAGACGGCCTTGGGCAAAACTAATTTTCGCTGTAGTACTTTAAGTAAGCGTCATAAGTTGACTTTATCAAAGTGTCAACATCGCTGTACTTTGGTTCCCAGCCAAGCACTTCTTTTGCAAGTTTAGAAGAAGCTGTAAGCTGAGCCGGATCTCCAGCGCGTCTGCCAACATATTCCGCAGGAATTTCTTTTCCCGTTATGCGGCGTGTAGCTTCAAGCATTTCTGTAACAGTAATTCCGTTTCCTGTTCCAAGGTTGAGCGTAAGGCTCTTTTTGTTCTTGGCAATATATTCCAAAGCAAGAACATGCGCAGAAGCCAAATCAGTTACATGAATGTAATCACGGATGCAAGTTCCGTCGCGTGTATCGTAATCGCTTCCAAAAACCTTTAGCTTGTCGCGCTTTCCGCAGGCAACTTCCATCATCACAGGAAGAAGGTTTGCAGGATTCCTTTCAAGTCCGTAAATAACGCCTTCAGGATCATAGCCTGCCGCATTAAAATATCTAAGAGCAGCAAATTTCAAATTCTTAAGCTTGTCGTACCAGCCCATGAACTCTTCAATTTTGAGCTTTGTAAATCCGTAGTAATTTTCAGGATTCTTAGGATGATTTTCATCAATCGGAAGATACTGAGGCTCGCCAAAAGTCGCCGCGCTTGAAGAGAAAACCATGTTGAGGCAGTTGTGAGCAACAGCAGCATTCAAAATATTTAAAGTTCCATTTATGTTGTTTATTGAATATTTTTCTGGGTAAATCATAGACTCGCCGGCAGCCTTAAACGCAGCAAGATGAATAAAAGCATCAAATCCGCGGGCAAACGCTTTGTCCAAATCTTCCGGATGAAGAATGTCGCCTGCAATGAATTCATTCTTCTTAAAAAGATTCTGGATAAGTCCGCTTGAAAGATTGTCAAAAACCGTAACTTCGTGGCCTTTTGCCATAAGCTCTTTTACAACGTGGCTTCCGATATATCCTGCGCCACCAATAACTAAAACTTTCATTTGCTCCTCCACCTTGGATTAAACTGAAAATATAATAATACAATAAACGTAATTTTTCAATTTATATAAAAAAAACTGCGCAACAATTTGCACAAAACTTTCATCATGAAAATGCCTCAAGTTTTTCCGCAGCACAAAGCCACTGAGCATTAAGCTCTTCAAGTTCCGAAGCGATTTTTAAAATTTGCGACTGAACAGATTTTGCAGTTTCGCCGTTTGAATAAACTTCCGGCAAAGAAAGCTGATTTTCAAGCTCCGATTTTTTTTCTTCCGCTTCAAGAATCATGGCTTCAAGCTTGTCTGCTTCTTTTTGAATTTTTCTTTTCTCGGACTCGCGTTTTTTCTGCTCTTCCCAAGAAAGTTTTGATTCAGTTTTTTGCTCCGATTTTTTTGTTTCGACAACTGAATTTTTTTCGCCTTCCGCAGACTGTTCTTCTTCAATGCGCTGCATATAATATTTGTAGTCGCCGACAAATTCTCTAAAAACGCCCGGATGAAGCTCCAGCACTTTTGTAGAAAGATCTTCAATGAATCCGCGGTCATGGCTTACAAAAACAACAGTTCCGCCAAAACTTTTCAAAGCTTCAAGCAGGACATCTTTTGAGTGCATATCAAGATGGTTTGTAGGCTCGTCAAGAACAAGAAGATTCACAGGACGAAGCAAAAGCTCAAGCAACGCAATACGGGATTTTTCTCCGCCGGAAAGCACATTGATGCTTTTAAAAACATCATCACCACGGAACAAAAACGCGCCAAGCATATCACGAAGTTTCGGCACGAGCTCAAGAGGAGCATTGTTTTCCAAACGCTCAAGAATTGTTTCGCTGCCATTTATTTTTTCCGCGCTGTCCTGACTAAAATACCCGACTGAAACTCCAGCTCCAAGCTTTACTGTTCCCGAAAAATCGTGATCAATTCCTGCAATGATTCTAAGCAAGGTTGACTTTCCGGCTCCGTTTCTTCCTGCGACAACAAGACGCTCGCCGTTTTCCACAACAAGATTCAGATTTTTTATTACATCTGGCCCGCCGTAATTTTTGCAGATATTTTCCAGCGTAAGAACAAGACGGCCTGAATGAGGAGCTTCTGGAAAACTAAAATGAATTTTTTTAAGGTTCTCTGGAATTTCTATTTTGTTTTCAAGAATTTTATCAAGCATTTTCTGACGCTCTTGAGCCTGAGCTGCTTTTGTCGCCTTATAGCCGAAACGCTTTATAAATTCTTCAAGATGCTGAATTTCCTGCTGTTGCTGCTCATAAGAAGCAATCAGAGATTCAAGCTCGACTTTTCGCACTTCTTCGTAATGAGAAAAATTTCCAGGATAGCGTTTTAAAGTTCCATTAAAAAGTTCGTAGACTTCATTTATTGTGTGGTCTAAAAAATAACGGTCATGGCTTACAAGTAAAAACCCGCCTTTAAAATCCGCAAGAAATTTTTCAAGCCAGTTGCGCGCTTCAATGTCAAGATAGTTTGTCGGCTCGTCAAGAAGAAGAATGTCCGGACCGCACATGAGAGCCTTTGCAAGCGCAATGCGCATCTGCCATCCGCCGGAAAATTCTTCAGTGCGCTTTGTAAAATCAGAACGCGCAAAGCCAAGACCAAGCAAAACTTGTTCCGCAAGAACTTCACGTCTATACCAGCCGCTGTTTTCAAGTTCAGCCAAAAGTTCTGAATGTTCAACTGCAATCTTGTCAGAATTTTCAGGATTTGATTTTAAAAGCTCGCCAAGAGTATCTGCCTTCTTTTGAATTTCGTAGCCCCAGTCAAACGCCTTGTCTGCTTCTTCCTTCAAAGTGCAGCCTGAATGAACAAGCCCGCTCTGTGGAAGATATGCAATGCGCGCATCCTTTTGAGCAATCCGTTCTCCAGAATCAGGTTCTGAAATGCCAGCCATTATCTTTATCAAAGTCGATTTACCTGCTCCATTTGCGCCGGTAAGAGCAGCCTTTGTTCCTGCCTGCAAATTCACAGAAACATTCTTTAAAATATCTCTGTCGCCAAATGCAAGCGAAACTTTTGAAAACTGAATAAACGCCATAAAAAACCTATTTTTATAAGCCAGTTCAAAGCAGAAAAAATTTTTTGAATTCTGAAACTAGCTCAGTAATTTTTATTTTTGAAAAAACAAAACCATAGAATTCGCAGGAAGAGAAACTGAAGAATATTTTCTTCCAAAACTATCGTCGTATTTTTCAATTATATTCGCATAAGCAAGCCTAAGTCCGTTGACTTCTTTTTTATAAAGGAAGTTGACTTCACGGCTGGCATTTTCAAAATGGAATGTAACAACTCCGTCCCAAGAAGATTTTAGAGTTCCGTCAAGAAAATATTTCATTTCAACAATTCCAAAGCCTTTTGAACCTGAAGGAATTACAGACGGAACAAGCTTAGAAAATCCGCTCCACCTGAAAATATTCCCATCGTTAAAAGAAAGTGTTCCGTAGTTTCCGCTCTTGAAATCCGGTCCAAGAGTTTGGATAGATTTGTAAAGTCCCTGCCGTCTGTTTTTTTCTGCAGAAACTATTTCTTCGATTTTTATATTTTCATCAAGCGAAACAAAATTGTAAGTCTTTGGTTTTCCGCCTTCATCTGTATATTTTACAATTATGAATTTCGAATTCCGCGGAACAATTTCAACAGGAGCATCTTTTGCCTTGTAGTCTCCGTTGTCCGCTTTTTCAAATTCTGAATACGGAAAACTTACATTCAAATTTGGAAGACTGATTTTTGTAGTGCCGGAAACATATCCTGAATCAAAACCGTAGCCAGGAACAATGTAGTCCAAGTCAATCTGCTTTTTTGAAATCATGGTTCTGTAATATTCAGGATACCAGGCAGTTGAAAGAATTTTTTCAAGAGTTTCATCAGCTTTTTGAGATTCAACAACTTCAGCTCCAGTTCCATAAGTTCCATCCAAGTTCATTTCAAAAAGCCTAAGATTGTAGCTAAAGCACCAGCCTTCAGTTCCGTTGTCAGTAAGGACATGAAGCCATTCGCCCGGAAGCGGAACTCCGCCGTTTGTAGGAGAAACTCCCTTTCCTTTGTAAAGCGTGCGGATAACTTCATTTTTACGCAGACGGTAAACTTGCTTTGAAGTGTTCACTTGTTCCGCGCGGATTGGAAGTCCGTCCAAAATACAGAAAGCGTATTTTCCTTTATACTCAGAATATTTTTGCGCGCGCTTCAATGCCTTTGACTTTGGTTCAGGAGCAGAAAGTTTCCATAGAGGAACTTCAATTTTTTCTTTTGTTTCAGGAACTCCGATTACATAAACTTTTGAAATATTTGACTTTAAATAAACAGGAACAACTGTTCCGTCTGGAATTTCTTTTTCGCCGACATTCCATAAAAGAACTCCGTATCCAATAATTCCAGAGCATGAAGAAAAAATAAGCATGAACAATGAAAATGCAAAAAGAATGAATCTATTTTTCATGGCGGATATTCTACAGGATTTTGCCATAAAGTTCTACAAAAGAAGCAAAATTGAATTTTTATCTTTTTTGCTATAATATGAAAATATGAAAGACGAAACAATTCCATTAAGAAAAGACATCCCGGCAGAATACAAATGGGATCTTACACAGCTTTATAAAACAGACGAAGAATGGGAAGCGGATCTAAAAAAAATTCCTTCGCTTGTAAAAACATTTGCATCATTTAAAGGAAGACTGGCGGAAAGCAGCAGCATTTTTCTTGAAGCTTTAAAAGCAGACGAAGCTCTCGACCGTCAAATTGAAAAAGTCTATCACTACGCAAGCCTTAACAATGAAGCCGACCAAGGAGACAGTTCCGCGCAGGAAAAATACAGCCGCGTAATGATGGCATACACAGCAGCCTGCTCTGAAACAAGTTTTTTTACGCCGGAACTTCTTGCAATTCCAGATGAAAAAATAAATTCCTGGATTGAACTTCCAGAGTTTAAAGACTATAAAATTTACATTCAAAAAGCTCTTCATGCAAAGCCGCATATTTTAAGCGAAAAGGAAGAACGTATAATGGCTCTTCAGTCAGAATCTGGACAGACAGCTTCAAATGTATTTTCACTTTTAAATGATGTTGACATGAACTTTGGAACAGTAGAAGTTGAAGGAAAACAGCTTCCGCTCACCCATAGCACTTGGAGCGACTTTGAAGAAAACCAGGACAGAAAAATCCGCAAGGAAGCTTATGAAAAATTCTACGGAGTATTTGAAAGCCACGCAAACACACTCGCAGCTTTATATTCAGGCTCTGTAAAAAATGACATTTTTCATGCACGGGCACGCGGCTACAATTCATCTTTGGAAGCAGCTTTATACGGCGACAAAGTTCCAGTAAGCGTTTACAAAAATCTTATAGAAACAGTCCACAAAAATCTTAATACACTGCATAGATATTATGAAATCCGCAGAAAAGTCCTTGGAGTTGAAGAACTTCGGCACTACGATGTTTATGTTCCGCTAGTAAAATCTGTAAAGTCAAAAATTTCTTACGATGAGTCTGTTGAAATTGTAAGAAACGCGCTTGCAGTTTTGGGAAGCGAATATACAGACACGCTTTGCGGCGGATTAAAAGGAGGCTGGGTTGACCGGTTTGAAAACAAAGGAAAAAATTCCGGAGCATTTTCAAGCGGCTGCTACGAAGGCTATCCTTACATCCTTTTAAATTACAAAGACACTTCATTGCGCGATGTTTACACAATGGCGCATGAAGGCGGACATTCAATGCATTCCTGGTACAGCGTCCGCAACAATCCGTTCATGTCTTATGAATATACAATTTTTGAAGCTGAAGTTGCGTCTACATTTAATGAAGAGCTTGTGTTCGAGTATCTTCTTAAAAACGCAAAAGACCATGAAATGAAAAAATATCTTTTGTCTATGAGAGCAAACGATATTCTTGCAACTTTGCACCGCCAGACAATGTTTGCGGAGTTCGAGTTGAAATGCCATGAAGCTGTAGAAAACAACGAACCTTTAAGCACAGAAGCAATCCGCAGTATTTACAGAAAACTTTTGGAACAGTACTTCGGACCGGCAATGAAATTTGAAAAATCCAGCGACATGGAAGGACTTCGCATTCCGCATTTCTACAACGCATTCTATGTCTACAAATACTCAACAGGAATTTCCGCAGCCCTTGCGCTCGCAAAAAGAGTTGTCAACGGCGGAAAACAAGAGCATGACGACTACTTTAAATTCTTAAAGTCCGGCGGCTCAAGATACCCAATTGAAAGCCTAAAAGTCGCAGGCGTAAACATGGAAAGCACAGAACCAGTTCAAGCGGCTCTTGACACATTCAAAGAACTTGTTGACCAACTGGAAGAAGAACTGCTGTAAAATTAAACAATGCACAGATAAAAAATGCCAGCTTTTTTCAAAGCTGGCATTTTTTGTTTTATGTTTTTAACGCAAAGTCATAACCTATTTTTCAAGAATAAATTCTACACGGCGGTTTTTCCAGTTCACATTTGTATCCTTGCGATCTGCAACTGGCTCAGTTCCACCCTTTCCTTCAACAGAAAGACGAGAAGAATTAATTCCTAACTTTACAAGATTGTTCTTAACAAATTCAGCTCGCTGCTCAGAAAGAGAAATCAAAGCCTTGCCCCAAACGCCTTCCTCTGTTTCTTCTGCAGAATTGTCAGAAATTCTATTTGCGTGTCCAACGATAGTAACTTTGTAGTCTTTGAACTTCTTAAGGATTTCAGAAACACGTTTTAGAACACGCGCATTGTTGTCAGCCTGCGCCTGAGTAATTCCAGCCTTGACAATTTTTCCATTAGCATCAACAGTTCTTACACCAAAGTCAGCTTCATTGCTTCTAAAGATAATCGAAGGAATTTGCATCTTGAGCTTGTCGCCATCACGGACAACAAGAACATCAACATTTATAACGCCTTGCGCAGTGCTTGACATTCCAAGTTCATCGTAAGCTGTAAATTCAAACGGATAATCTTCCGCAGACTGAACAATTTCTCCATTGTTTCCGCGTCCATCCCAAATGATTCTTTTTGTAATTGAAGATTTTCCGCTTGTCTTCCAGAACGATTTTCCGTTTCTGTCTTTGATTGTAAAGTTCCAATTTTTAAGTCCCGCAATTGTCTGGCATCCAAGCTCAATAAACAAGTCGTCATCATTGCCATCGTTATCCGGGCTGAAATATTTTGGAGCAGTTCTAACAGAAAGCGCAGGCGGAATTGCAGTGCAGATAAAGCTTGAAGAAGCCGCGTCTACAACATTTCCTTTTGCATACTCAACATGAAGTTTTCCAGTAAATGTTCCTTCAGCAATTTTTTCATCCGATGTGTCGCCTACCCAAGTAATTGCAGCCGGAAGATTTTCACTGTCATTGCTAGAGAATGTTTTTACAACAGAATTGGCAGCATCAACAATATCAAATTTCCATGAAGAAATTCCTTCAGCAAGAGAAACCTTTATATCGAATTTCTGGGCATCAAGAATTCCGTCTGCATTAGGAGAAATGCCTTTGTATTCAGCTGTAACAAATCCTGTTACCGGGCGTGCATCCAGAGAAATTCCTGCAATTGTTGTGCTTCCAGAATTTCCTGCCGCATCCTTTGAAGAAACCGCAAGTGAATAAATTCCATTCGCCGCTTTGTTTCCGCTGTCGTCTGTTCCGTCCCATGCAAAATCCAAAGCCTTTGAATTATTCCAGGCAAAAGTTTTTACAATCTGATTTTTCGCATTTCGAATTTCAGCATTCCATTTTGTTTCAACAGAGCAGTCTTCAATTTTTACAGGAATAGTCTGCCGGCTTGAAATTCCATCTGGAGAAAAAATTGTATAAGGCGCAGAAATTTTTATTGAAGGCGCAACTGTGTCAAGAATAAATTCTTGGCTTACAGCTTCTGCTTCTGTTCCGCTGTTTGCGACTGTTTTTATAACAGCAGAATAAGTTCCATCTGCGCATCTTGTTCCGTTGTCAGCAAGTCCGTCCCAAATAAATGAAGAAGGAATTTTTCCTGAGCCTTTAAAAGTTTTTACAGCCGTTCCATTGAAAATCTTAAGTTCATAAGAGTCGATTCCACTTGAAGCTTTTGCAACTGGAGTCAAAACAACCTTGTCCTGAATTCCATCTCCATTCGGCGAAAACGCAGCCGGACTTACAGAAAGCGCAAGTTCAGTCTTGCTTGTATCAAGAACAAATTCTTTTGATTCCATTAAATTGCTGTTTCCTGCAAGCTCAGAAACTTCAAGGACATATTTATATTTTCCGTCTTTTACAAATTGTCCGTTGTCATCAAGTCCGTCCCATTCAACAGAAGCAGGAAGAACTGTGTCAAAATCAAAATTCTTTACAGCGGCATTGTTCTCATCAACAATTTTTCCTGTCCAAGTTTTTTCTCCAGTATAGGCCGGCTCTGCAACTTGCTGCTGAGAAATTTGGAATTTATTTTTTCCATTGAAAACTGTGTTTGCAGGAAGAGAAACAGCGGCTTTCGGAGCTTCATTATCAAGAACAAAAACAGGCGAATAAACAGCAGCAGGCTCATAGCCATTCAAATACTTTGCGGTTATTTTTGCACGGTACTCGCCATCAGCCAAATCTGCGCCTGAATTATTTTTTCCATCAAATAGAAATGAAGAAGGCGGATTCGTTTTTCCTGATTTTGAATAATAAACTTTGTCATCGTCTTTTCCTACAATAGAAATCTGCCAGTCAGTAAGAGAGTTTACGCTTGCAGAAGGAGACGGAATTGCAACTGCAAAATTAATTGTTTTTCTTGCAACTGCCACGCTTCCTTTTGGAGACGGAGCAAAATATCTTGAGCCGTTTATTGAAACTGCAGTTTCAGGTTTTTCAGCAGAGAAAATTATATTTGAAATTCTTGCCTGCTCAGAAGTGTTTCCAGCCAAATCAGTTGAAGTGATTTCGTAATTGTAAACGCCGTCCGGCACAATGGACTTGCTTTCGTTTGTTCCGTTCCATTCAATTTCAAGCGGAGAAGAATCTTCCCACTTATATGAGCGAACAAGATTTCCCTGGGCATCTGTTATTTTTGCAGTCCACAATTTTTCGGCTGAACCTGACTGCTTGATTTTTAAAACAGCCTTGTTTCCTTCACCAAAAATTTTATCAGAGCCTGCAAGATTTGCAAGATTGATTTCCGGCGGAGTATTGTCAACTACAACAGGCAGCTTTGAAGTTGTAGCAGTATTTCCATTGTCATCAGAAGCCGTAAACTGATAATAATAAGTTCCGTCCTGCGCCAATGAACCGTCATCCAAAAATCCGTTCCAGACAATTGTGGAAGGAATATCAACGCCGCGCTTTGGAGTTATTAATGTCTTGAAAAAAGTTTTAAAAGTAAATTTTGAAGGAAGCGAAATTTTGTTTCCGATTGTGCGCACAACATTTCCTGCTTCATCAGTAATTACAAAGCTCCACTCTTTTACATAACGTTTTTCGCGGATTTTCAAAGGAACTTCAAGAGTGTCCTGAATTCCATCGTTGTTCGGTGAAATGTATACAATGCCAGGCTCGGCAAAAAGCTCAGTAGAAAAACTGAGCGCAGAGCAAAAGGCAAATGCTGTAAAAATTTTTCTAGTCATTTTTTTCATTTTTTATTCCTCGTTCCAAAGAATGATTTCAGGAGCATCAGTGTCTTTCAAACCCAAGTCAAGTCTTGCGCCAAAACTTACAGCCTGAATTCCTGAATAAAGCGTCTGCGTTGCAACAGAAGGTGTTACTTCGCTTTTTTCCCAGTCAGCATTAGTTTCTGAAATTTTTTTAGAAGTGATTCCAAGCTTTAATGAAACGCCAACTGAAACGCTGTTCACGCCGTCTGCCTTTCCTTCTGCAATTTCACGGACATTAGCCTGCCAGCCAAGAGACAAGCGGACAAATTTGTTATATTCAAATCCAATTCCTAAATCCATTACGCAGTTCTGAAAAAACGGAAAAGCAAGATCTGTGCTAAATGAACCTGCCCACTTTTTTACTTCAAAAACTGTTGAAGCAAAAGAAACTCTTGGAGTAAGTGCCGAAGGATAAGATGAAGATTCTTTCTTGTCATCAATTCCAAGAGTTTCATAGTCAACAGGCTTTCCAATATTTAAAAGTGAAATCCCAAACCTTGGATTTGTAAAAATGCTGAAGCTGTCCATTTTATAAAGCGCGCCCAAATCTATTCCAATAGAAAAGTCAGAACCGCTGCCCATATAAAGTCCAGAATATGCATTCGCGCCTACGGAAAGTTTTTCATTGACTTCTTTTGATAATCCGGCGTGAAAAACTAAAGTCTTTCTTAAATCCATTCCGTAAAAATCAGCAAAAAGAGCATTTGCAGTAAGTGAAAAAACAGACCACTTTGTAGGAACTATCATTCCAGCCTGAAATCCGCCGCCAACAGTTTTATCGCTGCTTTCGCCTTCAATTTTCACTTTGTCAAAGTTGTAAAAAACAGTTCCGCTAAAATTAATATCAGCACGCTGCTCGCCAGCCGTAAGAGCAGGATTATAAGTTATGGACGCAGGAACAATCGTAAAATTCGGACCGCCAGCAGCAGACGCCGCGCCAGACATAAGCTCAGGATTTGCAAGCCTATAAAGATCCTCGCCACCATAAGGTGGATTGTAAGCAAACAGTTCTGCCATGCCTGCTAAAAAAGCCGCAGCCAAAATTACTTTTTTCATAAAGTAAACCTCCAGATTCAAATTATAATGAAAAATAAAACTATTTCAAATGGAATAAAATTTTTATTTGCCACAAAGCAAAGCGCGCTCAACTTCATCTATGACAAAATCAGGAGTGCTCGCTCCAGCAGTAAGCCCGACAGTTTTCAAAGAATAAATTTCATCAGGGATTTCTGAAGCGTCTTCTATGAGCGCAGTTTTTCCGCAGATTAAAGATGCCGTTTCAAAAAGCCTGCGTGTGTTTGCAGAATTCTTTCCGCCAATGACAAGAATTGCATCCACTTTTCCTTCAAGTTCTTTCAATGCGTTTTGCCGCTCCATTGTCGCCGAGCATATAGAATTGAAAATTTGAACTGAAGAATTTTTCTTTTTCAGCACCGAAGCGATTTTTTCAAACTCAACAGGGCTGAATGTTGTCTGCGCAATCAAAACTGTTTTTTCAGGAATTTCAATTTTTAAAGCTTCCGCTGCGCTTTCCACAACAAGTGCATGATTTTCCGCATAGCCTGAAATGCTTACAACTTCGCCATGATTTTTGTCGCCCGCAATCACAACGAGAAAACCTTTCTTTGCCCATTCAGCCGCTCTTTTCTGGCTAAGGTGAACTCTTGGACAAGTCGCATCAAGAATTTCCGCCCCCTGATTTTCAAGAGCAGAAACAACTTGCGGCATAGTTCCATGAGCACGAATTACAACAACTGAATCACTTTTCGCTTTTTCAAGTGAAGAAGGCTCAAGAATCCGCGCGCCCTTTTTTTCAAGAGAATCCATAACAAGAGGATTATGAATCAAAGGTCCAAGAGTAAAAACTTTCTTCTGTCCATTTTTCTCTGAATTTTCAAGAGCAGCGGAAGCAGTTTCAACAGCACGCCTAACTCCCATGCAAAATCCCAGAACTTTGGCACGAACAACTTTCAACGGCAGCTCCAAAAACAGTTTATAAAAGAAAAAAGCCGCAACTAAAAAAGTTACGGCCTTAAAATAACTTCTTATCAGACGGAATAAAAATTCCGCCCAAAGCAATTTTTAAACATTCTGTGCAGACTTAAACGAAAGAACATTTTTGTTGTTATGCGGCCTTACGTGATTTGCAAATTCTCCCGGCTCCCAGTTGCGGCGCATCAAAGACACAAACCCCGGAACAATGAGCATAGAAGAATAACATCCAGAAACAAGACCAACTGTAAGAATAATCGCAAAGTCCTTTATGCTTCCTGAAGTAAAAATAAGAAGCGCAACAGAAGCGAACATTGTTGTTACAGTTGTGATAATTGAACGCATCAATGTTTCAGAAATCGAAGCATTCAAAATATCATTAAAGTTCTTTGTCTGAATCAAGCTGATATTTTCGCGCACACGATCCAAAATAACGATTGTAGCATTGATTGAGTAACCAAAAATCGTAAGAACCGCCGCAAAGCTTGTCGCAGAAAATTCAACCTGTGTCCAGGAAATAAACGAGAACATTATAAGGCAGTCGTGAACAAGTCCAATTATCGCGCCAGCCGCAAAATCCCAGTGGAATCTTATAGCGCAGTAAATCCAGATTGCAAGCAAAGTAACAACTGCAAGAATAACAGACTTGATTGCATTGCTGCTAGAAAATCCAGAGCCTACAAAGTCGGTTTTAATAATCGCAACATTGCTTTCGCCGAATTTTTCCTTGAGAGAACCGATAATTCCTGCCTGAAGAGAATCAGAAGAAGCATCATCTTTTGAAATTGCCGCACGAATCTGGAAACTTCTGTTTGAATCATCTCCAAGTTCCTTTACTTCAACGTTTTCAGAAGCAAGTGCCGAGCGGACATCATCAATAGAAACATTTTTTGACGCATCTGAAACATAAAGCAAAACAGGAACATCTGCGGAAAGACGAGATGTTGAAGAGCTGTCCAAATAAATTCCATAAGAACTTACATTTTCAGCACCTTTTACAGAAACAGAAAGTCCCTCAACTTCAGAAAGAGAAGCCGCAATATCTTTTATAGAAGGATTCTGCGCATAAGAAAAAACTTTAGTTTCGTTTTCTGCGCTAGTTCCTGTTATAACAAGTTCCAAAGCAGTGCTTGAAGTTCCAAGGCTTATATTTGCAGCGCCGTTGTAGGAAATTTCAATGGCAGCCGGACCAATGCGAACCTCTTCCAAAAGACCAGGCACAAAGTCAATGCCAAAGTTTATTCCGCGGATAAAAAATCCTGCGATTCCAAAAAGAATCAAAACTGAACTTAAAACAGCACAGGCAGGAAATGCTTTACTGAATTTTTTTACTGTTTTCATTATTTAATCCCCCAGCCAATGCTGATATTCTTTACTTTCAAAACTTCTGTCTGGAAATCAAATATAAGGCGAGAAACAACCAAAGCTGTAAATACTGTCGAAACTACACCAATCGCAAGGCTCACTGCAAATCCCTGAACGGCACCGCTTCCAAGCTGTGTCATAAAGATTGCGGCGATAAATGTTGTGATATTTGAGTCCATGATTGCCCAGAATGCGTTGTCAAATCCTGCGCTTACACTAGAAGCTCTGTCTTTTCCAAGGCGGCGTTCTTCCTTTATGCGCTCAAAGATAATAACGTTCGCATCAGTTGCCATTCCGATTGTAAGAATCATACCGGCAACAGTCGGCAAAGTAATTGTAAGATTAAATGCGCTCAAAATACTGAACATGATATAGAGATTCAAAACCTGAGAAACACAGGCATTTATTCCAGAACCTTTGTACCATATAAGCATGAAAATCATAATTGAAAGAAGACCAACTGCAACTGCCAAAAGTCCCTGGCGGATTGCCTGTTCTCCCAAAGAAGCTCCAATTACCTGCTGGCTTTCAACGCTAAGAGGAACATCAAGCCAAGCTGTCTGTAAAACCTTGCGTAAGTTCTGGGCTTCGCGCTGTCCAAATCCTGTAATCTGAACGTTTCCGCCTGTAATGGCAGTATTTATAGTAGCATTTGACTTGATTTTATTGTCGCTGATAATGCAGAGATTTTCGCCAACGTGCTCGCCTGTGAATTTTCCAAAGATTTCAGCGCCTTCAGCATCAAGAGAAAATGTAACCGCCGGACGTCCTGTAAGTTCCTCTGCACCGACATCAGCTGACTTTATGTGCTTTCCGTCAAGAGCAACTTCTTTCTTTACAACAAGATAGCCTTCACGCTGGTCAAGTCCGTAAGCGTCTGTTGTGTAGTAACCCAAAACTTCGCAGTCGTCAGGGATGATTGAAGGATCAACAAGATTTCCTCTTATGTCAAAAGTTGTGTCAGGATTGTTGTAATAATAAGCATTGAAATTTGAAGTAGCCTCATTATCAACAAGGCGGAAATTCAAAATTCCGCGGCCCTGAATTATCGAGTTAATCTGATCGGCTTCTGCAGAACCTGGAAGCTCAATATAAATTCTGTCTTCGCCCTGCTGCCTGATTGTTGGAGAACTCAAGCCAAAGCGGTCAATGCGGCTTGTCAAAGTCTCAACGGCCTGAGCCATTATGTCAGCCTTTAAAGTTCCTGTGTCCAAAACAGCATCGCCCTGCTTTGCAATAACAGAGTCAAGGTCAGCCTTTACAATTACGTTCATTCCGCCTGAAAGGTCAAGACCAAGTTTTACGGAATTCTTGTAATAGTCTTTTGTCTTAAGAATCTTTTTTCTATAAATTCCTTCAATAAAAGAAGCAAGCTCTGATTTTGAATCAAAAGAATTCAATGCATCTTTTAAAAGAATTGCAGAAGGAGCTTTTTCTCCGGCAGATTTGAAATTCTTCTTTGCCTGTTTTAAAAGCCACTGGCTGTCTTCTGGAATTGGAGCTTCTGAATTTGCTTTTACAGCATCAACTAATTTTCTAACTTCAGAATTAGCCCTGAAGCTTGAATAATTTTTTATATTTTCCAAAGAACTCAAGGCAAGAACCTTGTCCTCTTTTGGAGTACGTACATACCAGCTGATTGACGGCCACAAAAAGGCAAAGCAAACAGCCAGCACTGCAATAATCATAAAAAGCCGGCTTTTCTTACTCATCTTTCTTTTCCTCTGAAGCAGCTGGCTCTTTGTTTTCCTCGCTAGGTTTTGGCTCTTCTTTCTGCTTTTTTCCTGATTTCTTTTCTTCAGTTTTTGCAGCAGGCTTGTCAGAAACAACAGTTGCAATTGCAGAGCGGTTGAATTCTATTTTTGTATTTTCATCAACTCTTACTGTAACGACATTTGAATCTTTTTTTACAGAGCTGACAGTTCCGTGGATTCCTCCGATTGTAATTACTTTGTCGCCCTTCTGAAGCGCATCAAGCATTTTCTGAAGCTCTTTCTGCTTTTTGTTCTGCGGACGAATCATAAAAAAGTACATAATTCCTATGATAAGAATGAGAGGCAAAAACATTCCAAATCCGCCGCCCATAGCCGCAGGATCAGCTGCCTGTAACAAAAGTGAATTAAACAACATATTAAATTCCTTCCTTCGTAATTAATTTAAAATGGTATAAAAGGATAGCATTATTCGCATAAATTTACAAGAGAATTATTTAGAGCAATTCATTTCATAAACTCCAAACTTTCTTGCGCTAATTGAGATAATTTTTTCAAAAAAAAGGAAATTATCTTCCAAGCAATTTTTCAAGCTCGGAATTTTTGCTTAGATACAAAGAATTTGACGGATCAAGGGCAACAACTTGCTTCAAATAATACTGCGCCCGTCTCCAGTCTTTTTTTGCATAGTAAATTTCGTAAAGCCTATAAAGTGAATCCTTGTTGCGCGGGTTTGCAGTCAGGCTTGCCCTTAAATCTGCAAGAGATGAATCTTCTGTTCCCTGAATCTGGCTGCGTTCAAAATACAGAAAGCTTTTCATTCTTTGGCTGGCGGAAGGCAAAAGGCTTGAAATAAGCTGCATCGCTGAATTTTTTTGTCCGGAAGCAGAAAGAACTTTAACGTAAGCCATGCACGAATTTTCGTCAGCAGGATTTTCCTCATAAGCTTTTAGCGCAAGATTCATCGCTTCTGTGTTCTTTTTTAGCGCAAGGCAAATATCAATATGGCTAAAAAGCGAAGTTTTTTGCGCTGAAGGAATCTGCATAAGCCGTGAGCTTAGGGAATACGCCTTTACATAATCAGATTTTTTTATATATTCATCCAAAAGAATTTCCATTGCCTGAACATTTTCTGAATCTTTTTCAAGAACTTTTTCAGCAAGCTCAAGAGCTGTCATTCCATTTACAGAAAGCCCCGCAATAGAAGCGGTTTCAGCGGCAACCAGCAAAGTTTCAGAATCATCAGGATACAAGTTAAGCGCAGTTCCGGCAGTTTCTATGGCGGCGGCATTGTTCTTGCTCCAGTCACGCAAAAGCTGTGTGCGCAAAAGATAATATTCCTTGGAAGCGGCGTTTTTCTTTTCAACAGCATCAAGCAAAGAAGAAGCCCGGATATAGTCCTGTTTTTCCATTAGGATTTTTGCACGCAGCAAAACATAGCTTGTGTTATCCGGCTCAAGCAAAAGAACACGCACAACAAAGCCTTCTGTCTTGTCAAAGTCCCCAAGATGAAAAGCCGAAAGCGCGCAAGTCTTTAAAAGCTCTGTGTCCTGCGGGAATCGCGACAAAAGCTCTTCGCCAAATGAAAGCGCAAGCTCATACTGTCCCGTCAAAAAACAAGCCTTTGAAACAGACTCAAGAATTTCCTTGTTTCCGCCAGAATACTTTCCGTTGCTAAGCTTAAAATATTCCAGAGCCTTTTCATTGTTGTTCTGCTTTAGACACAGAATTCCCATAAGATAATTTGCAAGAACTGAATCAGGACAAAGCTCAAGAGCAAAATTTAAAGAATTTTCTGAAAGCTCATAATAATCTTCTATTGTTACTCCCGATGAAGTCAAAAGAACCAGCGACGGAAGCATAATGGAAAGAAAGTCAGAGCGGTTCATGCTTAAATCATAAATTCCCTTCTTTGCGCTTTCAACGGCACCAATGTACTGATTTGTCCTTGCAATAGGCGGAACACTCCAAGTAACGGCTTCTGACGGCCAGGCAAGTTTCATAATTTCCGCGGAAATATAAAGAATGCTTTTTTCAGCGTCGGAATAGTCATCGGGAGAACTTTTATGAATTGAAGCTGCGGCCTGCCTTAAACTTTGTGGAGAACCGATTTCCACAAGGCGCATTGTTTCTTTGTCGATAGAAGAAAAAAAAGACCTGTTTTTTGAAGGAGAAACTTGAACCGCGACTGCCGGCAACTTTTCTTCGGATTTCGGCGCAGGAGAAGGCGAACTTGCACAAGAGAAAATAAATGGCAATGTAGCAAAAACAAGATAAAAAGTTCCACGCATTTTCCGTAAAGAAATTCTTTCTGAAATTGTGGCATCTCTAAAAAACCCGGCCACAGTTTTCCTTAAAGCAAATTTTCTAAAAGCTGTCATCTGAAGAATCATCCTTTATATACGGAAATTCCTCGCTGTTTATTCTTTGAACTCCATAAACAAGAATAAGAAGAATTCCCAGAACAAAAAGGACTATTGGCCAGAAAACCGAAATAAATTTTGCAAACGAAATATGAAACACATGAAGCGAAAAAAGCAGGAAAATAATTCCCAGAACAAAAAGCGCGACAGACGGAAAAAGAAAAACCGCCCTGATTTTTTTATAAATGAATAAATCTGAAACAAGAAAAGCAAGTCCGGCATTAATAACAATAACCGGCCAAAGTTCTTTTAAATTTAAATGTAATAATTCTATGTTCAGCAAGGCAAAAAAAATGCTGTCAAAAACAAGCATAAATCCCAATGCAATGTAAAGGCTGCGTTTTCTTAGTCCTGCAGGAGAAACTTTTTTTGTCTGCTCAAGATTTTCCATAGTTTCAGTAAATAATAAGATAAATTTCAATTCTTGACAACGGCTTTTAAAAACTTACAGGAACAACTTTGCGCGCCAAACTTTTTAATTGAAAATAATTTCTATAATATGGTAGAATAAAAGAATGATTCGGAAAGTTTTTAAATTTGCAGCGGCGGCTTTTTTTTCCATAATTATCATGTCATGCGCAAAAGACAGAAAGGGCGCAATTCTGCCAGAAGCATTTTCCAAGCAATACAAGAACACACAGAATCTTCTGATTTCGCTTCTTGAAAAAAAAGAAACAAAGGGCGAAACAAGGTACGCGGTTGTAAACAGAATCGCAAACAATATGCTTTCCGTAAAAGACTATCCGTCGCTTGTGCATTTTCTTACAAACTGGGTTGAACTGCACGAAGACGATTCCTACAACGCATACTGGCTTTTGATGACAGCTTATGCTTATCTTGAAAACGAAGCTGAACCGATAGCGGAATATTATTTTGAGCGGATTATAAACAACTACAACGACCTTATTGTTCAAGGAAAATCAATTCACTTTATCTGCCTTCAGCATTTAATTCAAATCAGCTCAAGTCCAGCAAATAGAATTTCATATTTCAACCAGCTTATAAGCAGATTTCCAAATAACGTAAGCACAACGGAACTTTTCTACAGGCTCGCTCTTGAATACGAAAAAGAAGGCGAATGGAACCAGGCAATCCGCTCATACACGCAGTTTCTTGACCAAGACGATGCGTCCACTCTGCAAATTTCAGGCTACCCTAACGCATATTTAAATGCAAAGCAGCTCATAGATTTCAGCAATTCAGCAAAAGACTGGACATTTGAAACTCTTGACGCTCTTGTTGCGGCTGTAAAGTCTGGAATTTCATCATACAACTACAGAGCCTTGGACCGCTACAAATCAAAAGTCAACTTTTTTGCAATGTCATGGCGGCAAGTTGAAACCGACGTGAACGCACAAGAAAGTTTTTCGATGCGCTCGTTTATGCGCGGCAACAGAATCCGTTACAGCGCGGAACTAGACCCGTCATCTTCTCCAACTGAAGCGTATTTGCGCACAACAGGCTGGAGCAATTACGTGAATGTCTGGTATCTTTACTTTAGAAAAGTAAATTTTCCAGCTGACCCGGAAATCCACGGACGCTGGGAATGGGCTGGAATTTACTTTGGTGAAAAATTGTAATGAAGAAAAAATTTGCAGTTTCTATATTTTCAGTATTGCTAGCCTCGTTTATCTTTGCGGAAGAGCCTGTTGCTGACTTTGAAATTGACTTTTCAGCCTTAAAAACTGAAAGCCACGCAAAAACAAAAAGCATTTCTTCAGAAAACGAAAAGAAAACTTCTGCTCAAAAAAACTATATAATTCCAGAGCCAAAGCGCAAAGACATCGGCATTTCTGGAGTTTTCAAAGAGCCGACTTTAAAGTACCGGGAACGTTACCTTACAGCTTCAAACAGGCAATGGCTTGCTGACATTCTTTACGATTCAATTCCGTATAGACCATACATAAGGGCGAAACTCAAAGAAAGAAAAATGCCGCTTTATCTGCAATATCTTCCGATTGTTGAGTCAAACTACAAGCCAACAGCGGTATCTGGCTCGGGCGCAACAGGGCTTTGGCAGTTTATGGCAAACAGCATGCATCCTTATTTAAAAAAGAATGAGTATTTTGACGAGCGGCGCGATCCTTGGAAAGAAACTGATGCCGCACTATCAAAACTAGCGGAAAATTTCAAAATGTTTAACGACTGGCATTTGGCAATCGCTGCGTACAACATGGGAGCTGGAGCTGTAGGACGAATTGTAAAGGCAAATCCTGGAAAAGATTACTGGTCTTTGGCAGAAAAAGGACTTTTAAGCAAGCAGGCTTCTGAATATATTCCAAAACTTATAGCAATTGCAGACATTGTTGAAAATGCGGATTTCTATGGAGCTATTGAAATCGGAGTTGCGGACAAAAGAATTGAAGGTGTTTCGCCGGAAAAATTCAGCTACCTTACAATAAAAGGCAGCATAAAACTTTCAACCGTGGCAAAGGCAGCAGAACTTCCACTAGAAACTGTAAAAATGCTTAACATTGAGCTTCTAAAGGAAATCACGCCGCCTGGAACAACTTACAGACTAAGGCTTCCTGCAGGCAAAGCAAAAGTCGCCGCAGAAAACCTGCGTTAAAAGTTTACTTTATTTTTTTACCTGCGTGCCAAAGTTTTTCAAGTTCATAAAAATCTCTTGCTTCCTGGCTCATAAGATGCACAACAATCGGACCTAAGTCAATCAGATTCCAGTCGTTTCCTTGAGAAGACTTGTTATGAATCTTGTGGATTTCAAGATCTGTGTCTTTTATGTAGTCTTTTATTTCCTTGTAAAGACCTTGCCAGTGCGGACCGCTTGAAACTGTTGCTATTACAAAATAGTCAGTCCAGCTGTTAAGCTCAGAAACATCGATAACACAAACATCCGCGCCTTTTCCATCTTCCATTAGCTTGGCAATTTCCAACGCCATTTCTTTTACAGTTTTTTCCATTTTTCCTCACTCGGACGATTTAGCAGAATAATTTCCTTTTACAAAGCGTCCATTGAAATCTTTGCCCAAAATAATTGTAAAGTCAGCTTGAGCAGCACTGGTGGAATCAGCATTTTCCGGCATAACTTCCTCATCAATTATATTTGTGCAATGAATAAAATTTCCTAAAGTTTTTGCAGCTTCAGAGTTTCCAATATGATTTATAATTTCAGTTTTTTCATAGTCATTACGGTCGGCATTTTTTGTTTCAAGGACTTCATATCCCGCGCTCTGCAAAAGGAAAGAAGTATTGCGCGCAAGTCCCTGCTCCGTTGTTCCATTTTGAATTACAAGAACATAAACACGGTTTTGATTTCCAAGATCACCCGAAACAAGAGAACTTATAGCCTGATTTATAACATCCTTTATGAGCTGACCGTCATAATACGGAAACAAAAGAGTCTGGCCGTCAACAGTTCTCAAGCTTCCTGTTATAGTCTGAATTGAAAAGCGTTCGGTGTCAATCAATGAAAAATTTTTCATCAAGTTATAGAAATTCTTCTTGTCTATGTTTGTCTTGATTTTTTCCTCATAAACTGAAAAATTGTTCTTTGCAAAAATAATATTGCGGTTTTCCTTTAAAGCGTAAATCAGGGAAACAAAAACAGCCTGTCGCCTTTCCTCAACATCGCTTGCATTTTCAGACGGACTTTTATACATAACATAGTCATGGATTTTATCTCCGTCCAAAACAACCGCGCCACTAGGAAAAAGACAACGCATTCCGTTTTCATCAGTTTCGTCAACAGGAAATGAAATAAAAACATTCAGTCCGCCAAGATAATCTGTAAGGAGCTCCAAGTCTGAAAGTTTTATTTCAATTGTAAAAGGAATTTTCTTTCCGATAAGTTTTTCAATTTCTTCATTATAAGAAGCAAGACCTTTTTCCTTGTAAACCGAATCAATTCTATCAACACGTCCAAGACTTTTATAAATCGCGCCAGTATTTCCTAAAATATCAAAAGCGGCGGCTTGCCCTGTCTGCGGATAAAAAACAAGAACATCAGTTGAAAGCGCGTTTCCTTCATCATCCTTTAAAATCCAAAGGCTGTTTATAACAGGATTCAGTTTAAGATTTTCCTCAATAGGATCTACACGAAGCGAAAAAGCAACAAATCCAACAACGGCAATAATAATCACAAGAATAGCAAGAAGAAAAATTCCATTTCTTTTTTCTTTTGAAATATTCATTTTTACCATCCTTAAAATTTAACTGGCACGCAGAGAATTTTCCGCGGCAATCTGATTTTTTAAATCCGCTTCAAATTCATAGCTTGAATCCGCAATTTTTTTCTGCCTGTTCTTTAAATATTCCATATTCTCCTGAACAACAAAAAGCGTCATGCTATTCAACGGCAAAGAAAAAAGCTTTTTTCTATATTCTTCTGTTGACTGCGGACGTCCGGGCTCAACTTTGTCAGCAACATAAATAATTTTTGCAAGCGGACACAATCCTGCACCGCCAAGAGTATGGTTTGCAACTGCCTGGATAACATCAAGATTTTTTACAGAAAATTTTTTTTGAAGCAAAACAGCAGCCGCTCTTCCATGCAAAAGTGAAGGCTTGTTTTTTTCAATTTCAGAAATAGAAGCCCCATCTTCAGAGGCAAGAGAAAGAATTTCAGAATCTTCCATATTTTTGCAAATATCATGGGCAAGTCCTGCAAGATAGCCAATGTCTTTGTCGTAGCCAAACAAGCCGCACATAAAAGCCGCAGTTTCCGCGACACGGACAGAATGCTCAAAGCGTTTTTCTTTCAATGCTGACTTTGCGTATTTTCTGATTTTTTCTATAAGCTGTTCAGTTTTTGCTTCCATACAAATTTCCTTCAATAATATACTTGAAAACTTTTGAAGGCACAAGATATTGAAAAGCCATTTTATTTGCCGCTCTAAATCTTATGCTGGTTGAACTTACAGCGAGCGGCTCATTTTTCAAGAAAACTGCATTTTTAAAAAGCGGCTCATCTTCTATCCGAAATTCTTTTTCTGCGGAATCAATTGCTTTTGAATATTTTCCAGTCGCCTTGTTTTTAAAATTTTTATCTTCAGCCTGAAAAGGTCGCTCCGCCAAAATCAGCTCGCATTTTTTAGCAAGCAAAGCCGCATTTTTCCAAAGATGAAAAGTTGAAAACAAATCCCTGCCAATCACAAGTCCTATTTTTTCAGGCTTGTATTTTTCTTCAATAAAACAGATTGTGTCATAAGTGTACGAAACTCCGCCACGCTGAATTTCGCAAGGCTCCATTTTAAAGCGCGGATCATCTTGGCAGGCAAGCTCAACCATTTCTGTCCGTTTTTCAGGCGGCAAAGCTTCGTTCATTGTTTTATGCGGCGGAGAAAAAACCGGCACAAAAAGAACCTTGTCATATCCAAGCGAAACGCAAATTTCGTCCGCCAAGGCAAGATGCCCAATGTGAACCGGATTGAAACTTCCGCCTAAAACTGCGACTTTCATTTTCAGCTTTCGCTTCCCGGAAACTGAACTTCCATTGAATCGTCAACAGAACGGCTAGACAAAAACGAGCTTTTTGCAGGTACGGAATTTTCTTCAGCAGCAGGCTTGTTAAGAGCTTCCATTTTTTCAATAAGCGAAATTATTTCAAGCCGGGCTTCGTTCATGTTTGTTCTTTCTGCAACAGAAACTGCAAGCACTTTTACATCCGGCTCTTTGCTCTGAATCTTTTCCTTTACTTTCATCGCATTTTCAAGCGCACCCTCAATGTCGATTTTATTGCAAAGAACAATTCTTGGCTTCTTTGTAAGTTCCCTGCCAAATCCGTCAAGCTCCTTTAAAAGCAAGTCATAAGCCTCAAGGAAATTTTCATCACTGCAGTCAATCATAAACAAAAGCCCTGCAGTTCTTGAAATGTGCTTTAAAAATCTTATTCCAAGACCAGCGCCTTCAGAAGCACCTTCTATTATTCCTGGAATATCCGCAATAATAAAATCCTTGTCATCGCCAGCATGAAGCACGCCAAGATTCGGAATTTTTGTTGTAAATGGATACGGAGCAATTTTCGGGCGCGCATTTGTAAAAAGATCCAGCAAGCTTGACTTTCCCGCATTCGGAAAACCAACAAGTCCAATATCCGCCATGACAGAAAGCTCAACACGAAGAATTCTTTCCTGGCCGGGCGCGCCTTTGTTTGCAATACGCGGAGCTTGGTTTGTGCTTGACTTAAAATGCACATTTCCCCAGCCGCCGTTTCCGCCTTTTAAGAAAACAAACTGCTCTTCTTCACTTTCAACAGTAAAGTCATGAATAAGCTCGCCAGTTTCATTGTCGCGGATTGTAGTTCCGGGCGGAACAGGAATTACAACATCTTCGCCGTCTTTTCCATAACGGTTCCAGCCCTGTCCATCGCCGCCATTTTTCGCCTTCAAAATAGGATGATACCTTAAATGCGCAAGAGTTCTAAGATTTTTCTTTAAACAAAAAACCACATCTCCGCCACGTCCGCCATCACCGCCATTCGGTCCGCCGTTTGGAATATATTTTTCACGCCTAAATGAAACACAGCCGTTTCCGCCCTTTCCAGAACGGACAGTAATAATAGCCTCATCAGCAAATTGAATCATCATTGCTCCCATAAAAAAAGCCCAGCAAGGATAATTATTCCACGCCGGGCATTTTAATTATTTTAGAAAATTTCAAATCCTAAAGATAAAAACTTTCTTTATTAGTTGGCAGAAACAGGTTCAACTGAAACAAGCTTGCGATTCATGCGTTCTGTGTATTTTACTACACCGTCAACAACTGAATACAAAGTGTCATCTGTTCCACGTTTTACATTGCTGCCAGGATGAATACGAGTTCCACGCTGTCTTACAAGAATAGAACCGGCAGTAACTTTTTCTCCACCAAATTTTTTAACGCCCAAATGTTTAGGGTTTGAATCGCGGCCATTTTTAGCACCGCTACCGCCTTTAGTACGTCCCATTTTAATCCTCCGCCGGCATAAACCGGACTATTATTCAATTATTTCTTGAAACCGCACATTTTCAGGATATTCAGCAGAAAGTTTTATAAAAGCAAATCTTATAAAATCCCCAATGCATTTCAAGCGTTCCACAGCAGCGGCTGCGGATTTTTCAACCCGAAACTCCAAAAAGCCACGGGTAGAAGTGTCAGCATTAAAAACAAGCTCTTTTGTATTTTGAAGCATTTCAACTGATGTGCTAAGAATTATGGATTCAGCAGCACAAACAATGTCCTTGCCTTTTTTAGCAAACGAAGCATGGCCAAAAGCCTTCAGACTTTTTAACGCTCCGTCTTTGCCGCAAACCAAAAGAACTTCCGTCACTTATGCCAGAACAACATCCTGAACAGTAACTTTTGTATACTGCTCGCGGTGTCCAATAAGACGATGATAGTCTTTCTTTGACTTGTATTTGAATACGAGAACTTTCTTGTCTTTGAAAGTTTCTCCAACTTTTACAGTAACTTTAGCGCCCTTTACATAAGGAGAACCGACAGAAACCTTATCGCCATCACTTACAAGAAGAACTGTATCGATTGTGATTACATCGCCATCTTTTGCATCAAGCTTTGACACTTCAAGAACAGCGTCTTTTTCTGCCTTGTACTGATTGCCTTTGAATTCAACAATTGCGTACATTTTATAAACCTCTAAATTTTTTTTACCCCAAGGAGTAACGGGTTCCTTGAAAGCATTTCAATAATTAGTAAGACATTTTAACAAATTTCATAAACTAAGGTCAAGCGAATTTCTGCCGATAAATAAAAAATTCAGACTTTTAATTTTCATTGCATTTCAAAATCATTTCTAAAAATTGAAATTTTCAAAGACTTAATATAGAATAAAAACATGAAATTTGATTTGAAAAAGCTCCCGTGCTTTGGAGTTGCAGGAAATTTTACAGGACATCTGGAACAGGCTGGAGAAGCCGTTGAGTTTCAGAATGTAAAGACAAAAGAAAAAAATGCGCCAAAAGCAATTTTTCCAACATATATACCGAATGCAAAAAATACTGTGCCGGAATTTCTTGGAATATTTCCATTTGATTCAGGCAAAATAATTTTTCCACACGGAGAAGAAAAGCTTCAGATTGAGCCGGAATGCGCATTGATTTTAAACGCTGAATGGAGCGACGGAAAATTAAAATCGCTTGTTCCCGTAAAATTCGGAGCATCAAACGACTGCTCGATCCGCAAACCCGGCGCAAAAAAAATCAGCATGAAAAAAAACTGGGGCAAATGCAGCAAAGGACTTTCTGAAAATTTAATCAGCATTGACGAATTTTCGGAAACTGGAAATATTTCAAAATACAGAATCGCCTGCTTTCTTTTTAGAGACGGAAAAATATTTGAATACGGAGAGGACAGCCCGGTAAAAGGCTACAGTTACATTTTTGAAAAACTCACAAACTGGCTTATAGAAAAATTCAACGAACAAAAAGACGAAGGAACTGCGGAAAATGTCGGGAAGTATCTTGCATCAATCGGCTCGCCTGAACAACTAATGGTTTCCATAGGAGCTACACGCTATACAGAATTCGGTGAAACAAATTTCTTAAAAGACGAAGACGAAAGTATTGTTATACTTTACCCTGAATACAAATATTCAAATACTGAAATTAAAGAAATGGCAGCTAAAAACTCTTTTTCCGACAAAGAAATAAGCGTTTTAAGGCAGAAAATAATTTTGCAGTAAATTAAGCCACTGGATTTTGAAAAAACAAAGATACAGTGGCTTAATATTTTACTTTGAACAAAGGCAAATGCTGTTCTTTAAAAAGTCTAATGCTTGAATTGCGTCCATTCCTTTTTTGTCTGCATATTCAAGAATCTGGGCAACTTTTGACATTAAGTCAAGATTATGCTCAGACATTTCATTCCATAAAATTATAAGTTCTGCACGGTCATTCAAAATTCCAGCTGCAATGCAAAAAGATTTTACGCCAACAGACATGGCAACATGAACAGACACATTTCCAAACTTTGACTCTTCGCCAGCTGCCTCGTCATGCTTCTGCAAATCACTGATTACAAGCTGCCTGTCCATAACACAGTTTGAATCAACCGCATCAACTAAAGAGCAAAGAATTGAATTTTTTTCAGCATTTTTAATATTTCCAGCAGAGTAAAAAGACAACATAAGAATTCCTCCATAAAAAACAATGAGAAAGTGTAAAAAAATAAAAGGTGAAAAATTACGGGGAACTTTACAAAACAGAAGTTTGCTTTATTACAAAATCAATATATTTATGCCTGACAGGAACATTCAGCGCATATAATGAAAAATCAATGTTCTTTTCAACTACAAGAACAAGAAGAGCAAAAAATGCAAAGAAAATTGCAAAAGAAATTTCAAACTTCTTTTCTTCATGCACAAATGCTTCAACAGTGGAATTGTCAAAAAAAGACAGGATAACTGCGCCTGAATCGTTTTCAAATTCAAGGGCGCATTTATTGGAAATTTTAAGTTCATGCCTGAACGCAGGATATAAAATCCACAGAAAAATTGAAAAGATAATTAAAATAGTATATAAAAATTTTTTCTGCATAAAACCTTAATTCAGGCACAAAAAACAACAGAACCGCACTTTATAAAAATGCAGTCCTGCCGTACAAAACTAAGCACCGTAAGTCGCAATGAAAACGCCAGCCGCAATCGCAGTTCCAATTACACCAGCAACATTCGGTCCCATCGCATTCATCAAAAGGAAGTTCGAAGGATCGTATTCGAGTCCGACTTTATTTGCAACACGGGCAGCCATAGGAACTGCGGAAACTCCAGCAGAACCAATAAGCGGATTGATTTTCTTTTTGAGGAAAAGATTCATGATTTTTGCCATTACAAGACCGCCTATTGTGGCAACTGCAAATGCAAAAAGACCAAGAACAATAATTCCAAGAGATTCTTTCTTAATGATTTTTTCTGGAGTCATCTGGCTTCCAACACCAAGAGAAAGAAGAATTGAAACAATGTTCATAAGCTCATTTTCCATAGTTTTAGAAAGACGTTCTGCCGCATGGCTTTCTTTTACAAAGTTTCCGAACGCAAGCATTCCAATCAAAGGACAAGCTGGCGGCAAAAGAAGAATTGCAAGCACAAGAAGCAAAATCGGGAACAAAACTTTTTCTGTTTTTGAAACAGGCCTAAGCTGATCCATTTTTATCAGGCGCTCTTTTTTTGTTGTAAGAAGCTTCATAATTGGAGGCTGAATCATTGGAACAAGAGCCATATAAGAATAAGCCGCAACCGCAATAACAGCCATCATTTCAGGAGCAAGTTTTCCAGAAACATAAATTGAAGTAGGACCGTCCGCGCCGCCGATAATTGAAATCGCGCTAGCCTGAAGCATTGTATAGTCAGTTCCAAGGAAAGCGTTCATAAATGCAACACCAAAAAGTGTAAAGAAAACGCCAAACTGGGCAGCACCGCCAAGCAATGCAGTTTTTGGATTTGCAATAAGAGGACCAAAGTCAGTCATTGCGCCAATTCCCATGAAAATAAGCATCGGGAAAAATTCATTTCCAACGCCTGCGCTGTAAATTATATGCAGCATTCCATGCGGAGCGTCTCCCATTGCCGCGCCCGGAATATTCACAAGAACAGTTCCAAATCCAATCGGAATAAGAAGAAGCGGCTCAAATCCCTTGCCAACTGCAAGATAAATAATAAGGAAGCCAATTGCAAGCATAATCAAAGACTGCCAGCCCGGAGCTTTTGGAGCTTCATCAAACGGATTGTTTTCTTCCGCGGCAAGCTGAGCTTCTGCCTGAACTTTTTCCAACGCAAGTTCTTCAGCTGTAGGCTGATGAATCATTTTATAGATTCCAGTTGACTTTCCAATATTCTTTAGGAACTTTGAAATAGAAATGTCGTACTTTCCATTCCAGTTTTCAGTTCCCTTTATCACGCGTTCCATTCCAGAAGCTGGAGCTGGCTTGTCTTGCGCAAAAGTTCTTGTTGTAAATGAAAGAACTCCAGCAACTGCCATAATCGAAAGCATAATAAATGCAATTTTTGTATTCTTAATTTTCTTTGTATCAGGCATATTATTTCCTTAAAAAAGCTTCCGCCGCTCCTAAAAAGAAACGGCAGATAATCTTAGCAAATTTCAGCTACAGGCTGTCCATTTGTAAGCTGAGTTCCAGCACTTGCAAGGAAGTGAACTTTTCCGTCAACAGGAGCTTTTATTTCAAGTTCCATCTTCATTGACTCAATAATAACAACATTGTCGCCTTTCTTTACAGAAGCGCCTTCAGCAACTGCTGTTCTAAGGAACACACCAGCAACTGGAGCATTTACTTTTGTTCCATTGCCAGATGAAACAGGAGCAGCTGGAGCCGAAGCTGCAGGAGAAGCAACAGGCTTTGCAACTGGAGCAGGCTGAACAACAACACCGCCAATAGTAGCAAGAACCTGTCCGCTCTGAATCTGTGAGCCCGGAGCAACAGAATAAGTGATTGTTCCGTCATCTGTAGCCTTAACTTCAAGCTCCATCTTCATTGATTCAATTATTATTATAGTCTGACCTTTAGAAACTTTTGTTCCGTTTGCAAAGCACTGCTTGAGCAAAGTTCCAGCAACAGGAGCTTTTACATCAACTCCGCCTGTAGCAACTGGAGCAGAAACAGCTGCTGCTGGAGCCGCAGTTCCAGTTCCAACTGAAACTAAATAAGGAGTTCCGTTTACTGTAACAGAGCCGTTTCCATCTGAAGTTACATTGTATGCAGAGCCGTTAACTGTGATTGTGTAAGAACCGCCTTTTGAAGCAGGTTCAGCAGCAGGAGCTTCTTTCTTTG
This sequence comes from uncultured Treponema sp., assembly GCF_945873775.1. Taxonomy (GTDB): domain Bacteria; phylum Spirochaetota; class Spirochaetia; order Treponematales; family Treponemataceae; genus Treponema_D. The sequence continues at coordinate 31,968 of NZ_CAMCEC010000017.1, forward strand.
CAAATGCAGTCGCAGCGTCAACAGGTCCGTTTGCTCTTTCCTTGAAGAATTTTGGAGCAACCTTCGGGAACATTGCATAAGTAAGTGTATCCTCGTCGCTTCCGTCGCCGCCGTTTTCTTTTGCTTCCTTAACCATTTTGTCCCATTCAGGCTCAATTTTGTCAGCAGGACGGCAAGTAACAACTTCTTCCATATTGTTCTGGGCAAGAGCTTTCTTTACGAGATCCGCATTCGGCTCAGCAGGAAGTTTTCCGTATTTTCCAACCAAAAGATCACGGAATTCGCCAGTCATTCTTTCATAGCGTCCAAAGAGAACATTGAAAACAGCCTGAGTTCCAACAATCTGTGAAGTCGGAGTTACAAGAGGAACATAGCCAACATCTTTCTGAACAATCGGAAGTTCTTTTAGAACATCGTCCATTTTATTAGATGCGCCTTGCTGCTTAAGCTGGCTCTCAAGATTTGAAAGCATTCCGCCTGGAACCTGAGAAAGAAGAATGCGTGTATCAGCTCCAAGGAAAGAAGATTCAAGTGAAGAATAATGCTTGCGTACTTCGCGGAAATAAGCGGCAATTTCAAGAAGCGCCTTTGTATCAAGGCCTGTGTCATATTCAGTTCCCTTGAGCATCTCTACAACAGTTTCAGTTGGAGAGTGGCTTGTTCCCATAGACATTGAAGAAATTGCTGTGTCAAGGACATCCGCGCCGGCTTCAACCGCCTTAAGTTCTGTAGCAACAGAAAGACCAGTTGTCGCATGAGAGTGGATTTCAATAGGAAGATCGCAGGCTTTTTTAATAGCAAGAACCAAGTCATAGGCTTCATAAGGCTTTAGAAGTCCAGACATATCTTTTATACAGATTGAATCTGCGCCGAATTCAGCGTAAGTTTTAGCAAGGTCAGCGTAAACCTGATTTGTATGGAAAGGAGTAACTGCATAGGAAATTGCCATCTGAACATGCTTTCCTGTCTTTTTTGCAGCTTTTGTGGCGCGCTCAAGGTTGCGAGGGTCATTGCAGGCATCAAAAATGCGGAAAACATCAATTCCGTTCTTTGCGGCAGTTTCAACAAACTTGTCAACAACATCATCAGCGTAATGGCGGTAGCCCAAAAGGTTCTGTCCGCGCAAAAGCATCATAATCTTATTGTTTGGAAGAGCCGCATGAAGCTTGCGAAGACGCTCCCAAGGATCTTCATTCAAAAAGCGGATACAAGAGTCATAAGTTGCTCCACCCCAGCCTTCAACAGCCCAATAGCCGATTTTATCAATCATTCCGCAGGCAGGAAGCATATCAGCAGTTGTCATGCGTGTGGCATGCAAAGACTGATGGGCATCACGCAAAACAAGTTCAGAAATTCCAATTTTCTTAGACATAAATCAACCTCTTAATAAAAATCTATGATTACAAAGCTTTTTTATCTTTTAATACAGCGGCAATAGCGGCAACAACAGCGCCATTGTCCTCGGCAGGAACAGAAGGAGCGGCAACTGGCTGTTCGGCGGCAGGCTCGGCGTCCCATTTTAAGGCATGAACAACAGCATGGAGCGCAATCATCGCCAAAATCATGATAATCAGAAAAAAGAAAACCACACCCATTCCCAGCAAAGTAAGAATTCCACTTTGACTGAACATTTCAAGAACTGTCATAGTTCCTCCCAAGAATAAAGATTTTATAGGAAAAGAATTTTTTTAAACCGAATCTTTCCGCATTTTAGCAAAAAGATACCATTAATAATATAGAGAAATTTTTAAAACTTTACAATTAGAATAGAAAGAATTTATTCATCAAATGAACAACAGTTACGCACAAAGCAAAAAAAATCCGCCCAGAATAAATGAAGCGCGTTCAAATATTCCAAGCGGAATTTTCAATTTAAAGCTTTAGGCTAAACCCTGAACTGACCAAGACGGCTGTCCATTACAGAAATATTTTCCTTTGTAGACTGCGCCAAGTCCGAAACATTCTGGGCTGCGGAACTGATTTGTCTTGCTCCGGCCGCCATTTCGTCCATGCTTCCAAGAATCGTAGAAGAAACATGCTGAACAGAATCCATTTCCTTGGAAACTTCAAGAATTCCGCTGTTTACATCCTTGAACTTTTCGTTTACTTCGGAAGACTGGCTTCTCATGTCGCTAAGCGCGCTGAAAATCTGCCTTGAAGCGTTTTCCTGCTCGTTCATGGCATTGTCAATTTCCCGGATAATTGTATCCGTTGAATTCAAGTGCGTAACAATTTCGCCAAATGCTGTCTGCGAATCCTTTGAAAGGGAAACAACATCTTTAATAGAAGAAGAAATTTGCTTTAGCTCTGTATTGATATTTTTTGACTGCTGGCTTGAAGTTTCCGCAAGTTTTCTGATTTCATTTGCAACAACAGAAAATCCTTCGCCCGCTTTTCCTGCATGGGCGGCTTCAATCGCAGCGTTCATTGCAAGCAAGTTTGTTTCAGAGGCAATCTGCGAAATAATATGGTTCGCCTTAATAAGCATTTTTGACTGGGCGGCAATTTCGTTGACTTTTCCGTCTACATTCGCTAGCTTTGTTTTTCCTTCGTCAACAGTTCCGCCAAGTTCTTTAAAGCTGTCGGACATTTTATGGACGTTCGCTGTAACAGAAGAAATATTTCCGAGCATTTCTTCAATTGCGGCAGAAGATTCAGAAATTCCCTGCGCCTGAGCTTCAACAAGACCAGACAAATCTTTTACGCTGCCGGCAGATTTTCCAAGGATTCCAGTTGTATTTGAAACAGAAAGCGAAAGATTTTCGGACTGCTTTTTTACGCCGGTAATATTCGCCATAATCTGGGCAGTCGCGCTGGCAGATTCAGATGCGTTTGTTCCCAAATTCTGGCCGATTGAATCAAGGGAATTCTGAGCTTCGTTCAGTTCAACGATAATCTTCTGAATCATTTCAATAAATTTATTTATGTCAAGTGAAATATCATCAAATTCATTGTTCCATTTTATAGGCAAGCGCGCCGTAAGATCCGCATCTCCAGAAGAAAGATTGCTGATTGCCTCTCCGACGGCCTTAAGCGGATTTATAATTTTTGCAATCAGAATAGCCACAAGAATCAGAATAATAACAGCCGCGCACAAAACTGTAGCAATAAGAATCCGCAAGAATATGGAATAAATTATTTCATTCACAAGCGAAACTTTCTTGCCAAGGAAAAGAGTTGTCAAAAACCGGCCGTCGTCATATTTTAGAGGAAAATAGTATGTAAAGTAATCATCACCATTAATTTTAGCATTGTACAAAGTCTCTTTACCGGAAGAAGCCCTTTCTATCGGAGTCTTGTCAGCAATTTCCGTTCCAAGCATTCCCTCCAGCGAGGTAAAGGCCCTTTTTGTTCCCTCAAAAATTGTAAAGTTGCAGTCTGTTGATTTTGAAATGCGCTCAACAAATGAATTGTTCAGTATTTCCTTTTTAGTAAAGAACGCACCCACAACTTTTCCGTCTGACTCCAAAGGATAGCCGCAGATATATGAAACAACACCGTCAGCCTGCACAAAATCTGAAAACTGCTTTCCCTCAAGGATATTTCTTTTATTCTGATCGTCTATTCCATGCATAACTCCTATGTTTATTGCAGTTCCGTCAGTTCCCACAAAAGTGCAGGCATCAAACATAGAAGCGGCAATTGCATTGCTGAAAGTATCACGTATTACTTCTGGCTTAGAAAGTCCAAAAATTGAGTAAATGTCTTCAAGTGTTTTTAAAGTATACAATGTCGAATCTTTGCAGGTTTTCTTAAAAATATCAATTTCCTCATAAACAATTGAAACGCTGCTCTTTAATGACTTGTTAAAATAATCAGAGAAATCGGTTTTTATTCTGGAATAAACAATAACAGAAAGAGCCGCGGCATAAACCGCAAGCCCAATAATATTCGACAGCATAAGAACCGCCGAAATTGAAAATCTTTTTTTCATAGTACCCCCATATAATTATCTACCCCCCCCGCCTATACAGCGCAAACCTCAACTTTTTATAATGCGCAAGTATAGCATAACTAAAAAAATATGCAACCATAAAAATTGCCATTATCAACTTGATTTTTTCTATTAATATGCCGAAAATTTAGCAGCGGACTTTTTTATGAATACAAAGAACTTTATTTTATCCACAGCTGCATTAATCTCATGCGCCTGCATTTTTGGCCAGAGCTATATAGAGCAATTCGATTTTTCCACGGAAACAGCGGAGCCAGTTCCATCTGTCTATGTTCCATATTCAGACATAGAAATTGAGCGTGAATCAATCATGGCTGCACAAGCCCAAGGACACGTTTCAGAAAAAGCTGCCGTAATGACATCCTCAAGTTTTGTAAACTGGACAAAAAACACATTCGCTTCGGACGTAGCTTTCAATGTTGAAAAAGCGGGAATTCCTCTTCCAAGCGGAAAATCAACTTCAGTAAAAGAAATTGAAATGAAGCTTCCAATTCTTGTAAAAAATCCGCTGCTTTCACTTTACGTTGATGACGCAAAAACTCTCGGCGATCTTGTTCTGGACGGAACTGTTACACTTGAAAGCCTCACAAGAATTGTAGACAACAGCAAAAAAACTCCGGCGGTATTTACAAAAGACGGACTTCTTTTAACAAAGCACACAATCGACTTGAACGATATTTCTTCAAGCCTTGTAAAGCACCACACGCCATACAAAAAAATGCAGCCGATTGACCAAGTCGCATCCAGAGAATACACAGGAATTGTTCTTGACGCACGCGGCTCTCTGCCAGTCCACGGAGAATTCATAGAAAGCGAAGTTTATCCTTGCCTGTTCCCAAAAGTCTGGACAGAAGACATGGAGCTTTTGTACGAGCGAAACATGGTTCAGCCTGAAACCGCAAAAAAAACAGGAATTGTAAAATATTCAAGCTCGGATTTTATAGAAGACTATGACGGAAGAGCCGGAAAAGATCCGCTTTGGATTACCGTAAAAAAAGTATACGGAATAAACAGATGCGACCCTGTGATTTCAAAAGAAGACTACTTAAAGATTGCTTCCGTTGAAAAAAATGTGGAGCTTTTAAAAAAAGGGAAAGTTGTAATTCTTTTGGACAAGGAGCAGCTTGAGCATAAAGTTTCCGTGCCGCAAAAAGATAAAAATTATTACATCGCATATCACCAGATAAAAAAATATTTCTTTGAACGCAAAATTCCAGATGTTGACCTGAACGAAGTCCTAACAGGAATCCAAATCACAATGCAGAACTTACGTTTTATTGCTGATTCCTATGAGCTTCTTCCGCAGGAAAAACCGCGCATAGCCCAGATTGCAGAATCACTCAAAAAAGCCACAGCTTCCGGCGAATACACAATTCTGATTGAAGGCCACACCGCAGACGTAAACAAGCCAAACGGACAAATGACATTGAGCATTCAGCGCGCGCAGGAAATAATCAAAGAGCTTGTCTCAAACGGAATAGACAAAAATCTTTTTACATACAGAGGATTCGGCGGAACAAAGCCAGTCGCAGACAACAGCACTCCGCAGGGAAGAGCCTTGAACCGCCGTGTAGAAATCATAATCATGCCAAAAGGCAGCTACATTTTAAGAGAATAGCATGAACCAGTTTTCACGCTCAGAACTTATTTTCGGCAAGGCAGGAATTGAAAAACTGAACCGCTCAAAAGTCGCAGTGTTCGGAATAGGCGGAGTGGGCGGCTACGCAGTTGAAGCCTTGGCAAGAAGCGGAATCGGCAGCTTTGATTTAATTGACAGCGACACTGTAAGCCTTACAAACATAAACCGCCAGATTATAGCCACGCATAAAACAATAGGACTTTACAAAGTTGACGTTGCAAAGGAGCGAATCCTTGAAATAAACCCGCAGGCAGAAGTTAAAACCCACAAAGTTTTTTTCACGCAGGAAACAAAAGACACATTCGACTTTTCAAGCTACGACTATATAATAGATGCAATTGACACAGTCGCAGGAAAAATCGCGCTTGCAGAAGAAGCACAAAAATGCGGAACAAAAATAATCAGCTGCATGGGAGCCGGAAACAAAATCGATCCCACACAGCTTGAAGTTTCGGATATTTACAAAACCAGCGTCTGTCCTCTTGCCCGGGCAATGCGAAAAGCCTTAAAAGAACGCGGAATTAAAAAGCTTAAAGTTGTGTATTCAAAAGAAGAGCCTGTAAAAATAATATATGACAGTTCCGCGGAAACAAAAGGAACAGCAGGCAGACCAGCTCCCGGAAGCACATCATTTGTGCCGTCCGCAGCCGGCTTGATTATAGCAGGAGAAGTAATAAAAGACTTAGTAAAGTCCTAGAGCTTGCCGAAGCAAAGCATAAGAAGACCTTCAATAATGGCCTTATGTTCATTCGGAGCAATTCTTTCATACAAGGAATCTGGAGTGTCGCCGGGCATTACAGGAACTTTTTTCTGCACAAGAATTTTTCCTGTATCGCAGCCGCCATCCACAAGATGAACAGTGCAGCCGCTTTCTTTTTCCTTTGCGTCAATAACAGCCTCGTGGACATTATGCCCCCACATCCCCACTCCGCCGAACTTAGGCAAAAGAGCCGGATGAAGGTTTATAATTTTATTCTTATATTCCTGAATTATATTTCCCTGCAAAACGCTCAAGTAGCCTGCAAGAACAATTCCGTCAATTCCGCGGAGCTTGCACTCTTCAAGAATAGCATCAGAAACCGCAGCATTTTTTTCTTCACGTGAAGCTTTTTGCGCAGCTTCTTTTCCCATCACGGAAAACGGACTTTTTACAACGCAGTCAATTCCGGCAGTTTTTGCACGCTCAAGCGCATAGGCATTTTTTGTGCTTGAAATAACAACGTCAATCTTGTAAGGACAGTCCGCATGAGACTTCTGATAGTCTATAAGAGATTGAAGGTTTGTTCCTCCGCCAGAAACTAAAACAGCAGTCTTAAACATAGAACTGTGTCATTTCCTTGCTGCCCTTGAATTCGCCCTTGATAACTTTGTCAGTGTGGCCAACGTATCCAATTTCATAGGCTTTCATAACAGGAGCGCCTTTTACAGCGAATTTCTTTGCGTTTGCATTGAACCTCTTTAGGATTTCCGCAGCGTCCTTTTTGCTTACCGCAAGAACAAATCCAATTCCCATATTGAAAGTTGAGAAAACATTTTCCGGATCCGCGCCGCGCTTTATAAGCTCATCAAAAATCTCTGGAACTTCCCAAGAATCTTTTTTTATCATTGCAATGAGCTGCTTTTTGCCTTCTTTTGCATGAGGGAACATACGCGGAACATTCTCATAAAATCCGCCGCCTGTAACGTGAACCATTCCATGAACACTAGAACGGAATTTGCTCAAAACATCCATAACCGGGCGCACATAAATGCGTGTAGGAGTAAGAAGAACTTCTCCGATTTTTCTTTCTTTTCCGCCGATTGTAATTTTCTCTTCAAAATCTGTAACAAGCTTTCTTATTAAAGAGTATCCGTTTGAATGAGGACCAGTAGAAGAAAGACCGATTAAAACATCGCCCTCTTTTATTTTGCTTCCATTAATAATGTCAGCTTTATCTGCAACGCCAACTCCAAAGCCAGCCAGATCATATTTTCCGTCATCGTAAAAACCTGGCATTTCAGCAGTTTCGCCGCCAAGAAGAGCGCAGCCCGCATCTACGCAGCCGTCAGTTACGCCTTTTACAAGCTCGCCGGCAACCTTTGAATCAAGCTTTCCGCAGGCAATATAATCAAGGAAAAATGAAGTCTTTACGCCGCTGCAAAGAATGTCGTTAACGCTCATTGCAACACAGTCAATTCCAACTGTATCATAGATTCCCATCTGAAAAGCAATGTCCAGCTTTGTTCCAACTCCATCTGTTCCAGAAACCATAACAGGATTCTTCATATTCTTTGGAACTGCAAACATTCCATTGAATGCGCCAAGCTCGGTCAGCTGACCAGGGATTCTTGCACGCTCAGACTGCTTCTTGTATTTGTCAACAGCCTTGTAGCCCTCATTAACATCAACGCCAGCTTTCTTGTAGTCAAATTTTTCCGCCATGATTCCGTTCCTTAAAAAAATTGTTTTTATAATATACCGTTTATTTTGTTATTATTCAATTCCAAGAAAAACGAGAATATCAATATAATCTCCGCAAAGCTAAAGCCGCAGTGTCATTGCCTGCTATAAGATTATCCAGACAAGCTAGATAATTGCTGCCTAATCGAAAAATATTATAATATTTATTGATTAGCCTAGTTTTTTCCCGTGCAAGCGGCACGGGAATTTCTTTTTGCACAAATCAGTTTCTATCTTCTAGCGCGCTTGAACATTTTTCCGTCAAAATAGAGGGTGCTTGAATCTTCAAAGCTTACACGGGACTGCACAATCATAAAACAGCATGGTAATGCAGTGTTAACCAGTAACTAATCATTTGCCACAGGGAACCAAAACCGTCTTTTTTATTTGACGAAGCGTATCAATTATGATACATTCAAAATATGGAAATCCAGAAGAAAATAAAAGCAGAATTTTTCAAAACAGAACAAAACAATGAGCCTGTGCGGGATTTCCTAAAAGGACTGTCTCTAGAAGATAAAAAATCTGTGGGGGCGGATATTATGGCTGTGGAAATGTCTTGGCCGGTTGGATATCCAGCAGTAAGGAAACTTGATACTAATTTATGGGAGGTTCGCTCAGATATTTCTGACAAAAGAATTTGCCGAGTGATGTTCACAATAAACGGAAGCAAAATGATATTGCTTCATGCGTTTATAAAGAAAACCCAAAAAACTCCAAAAGATGATATGGAATTGGGCAAGAAACGAAGGAACTTAGTTTTAGGAGGCCAAAAATGAATAATACATATGCAGGAAGTTCTTTTGATGATTTTCTCGAAGAAGAAGGAATTGCTACAGAAGTAAAAAATGAGGCAATAAAAAGACTTATTTCATATAATTTGCTTGAAGAAATGCAAAAACAGAATATAAACAAAACAGAAATGGCAAAAAAAATGTCTACTTCTCGTGCCGCATTGGACCGGCTCTTGAATCCATATAATGATTCTGTAACCCTTGCAACTTTGACAAAAGCTGCAAATGTGCTTGGAAAAAAGTTAATATTGCAACTGCAATGATTAGCCTAGTTTTTTCCTGTGCTGCGGCACAGGAATTTCTTTTTGCACGGATCAGTTTCTATCTTCTAGCGCGCTTGAACATTTTTCCGTCAAAATAAAGGGTGTTTGAATCTTCAAAGCTTACACGGGACTGCAATGACTCTCCTGCTTTCTTTTCTGGCGTATTTTTGCTAGAAGCAGAGTTAATCTTTAGATATGCAGTATTTTCAGGCATTGTATATGTGCCGGAATATTTAAACTCTTCCTCTGGCAGTTCTATCAGTTTTCCGACCCGCGGCTGTCCAAATTCGTTTATATGATAGCTAAAAAGATCCATAGGATTTAAATCTATTTCTGTGCCGAAATCTTTATGATAGTAATAAGAAAACTCTCCGGACGCTCCGTCGCCTTTGAAGACAAGCTCCGCAAAGCCTTTTCTGTCGTCCTTGCTGTCGTCAAATCTCCATTTTCCAGGCAGCGTTCTTTTTAGGTAGCTAAAATATGCCTGCCTGTCGGCTTCCTTTATTGCATCGCATATTTTATTGAGCTTTTCAGCATACTTTTCTTCAAACTTGCCGCAGAAGTCGTCATATATTTCTGAGTTTATTGTGAAATAATTTTCCATCAAGTCAGAAGAGGCAGGAACAAGCTTTGCAAGCTTGTCTTGGTACTCTTTTATCATCTTGTTCGACATCTTAAAGTTCGGGTTGCCCACCGCATTCATTTTTGCGGAAAAGCTTTCCGTGAAGTCATCTGTCTTTGAATTAAGCTTACTGTAAACAGCTGAAATCTGCTTAAGATAGTCTTTTTTATTCTCTCTTAGCTCTTCAAGGCCTTTTCTGTCGTCTGAACATTCATTCATCTGGGAAACAGCTTCATCAAGAGCCTTGCTGTACTCGCCCATAAAGTCAACAGACTTAAAATTGCTGGTCTGCTCCTCATAAGCACCCTCAATGCCCTTTATCCACTTGTTGAATTTCATTCCCGGCGCAACAATGCCGCTGACAACCGCAAAAACAATTAAAACCGCCGCACCGCAGGCAATATAATTCGCATACGGAATAACCTTTTTTAAGGCAGAAACCTTGCCCAAATACTTTTCCGCAAGATTTACAAAAGGCAGCCTGTTTATAAGGCCGCCAGCCTTGTTCAAATACTCTTTTACATTCTTCATTTTCTTACTCCTTTTTAAAATGAAATTGAATCTATTAAAAACATACGGAATTCAACAAATCCGCACGTTTTTTTCCTATCAAACCACTGCAATTTCCATGCAGTTTATCCTGTCCGCAAATTTCTCCTCATCAATCAACCCATGATTGAACTCATACACCAGCCGCCTTGCCTTTCTCTCCTTTCTTCTGCGTGTTCTGTTCAGCAGCGAAATTCTTTTGTCTGAAACTGAATACCCCAAGAACGGAACGCCATTTCTGCATGAGTTAATCACCGGCTGCTTGAAAAAAAGCGAGAACGGAGCTGTGAACTTCTGCATTTCGTCAAGAATATTCTTTAGCGCGCTCTTTGAATCCGAAAAAACAGCAATGTCGTCCATGTAGCGCGCATATCCTTTTGGCTTTAGCTTTTCCAGCACAAAATGGTCAAGCGGCGAAAGATAATAGTTCGCGAAAAACTGGCTCGTAAGGTTTCCAATCGGAAGCCCGCGGCCGTCTGAAACGCTGTAGGAATCTATAATCTCAAAGAGCAGCGCCAGACATTTTCTGTCCTTTATAATTCTAAAAAGAAGCTCCTTAAGCCTTTTGTGCGGAATCGAGTCAAAATATTTACGAACATCGAGCTTTAGAAAATACTTGCAGCTTCCTGCCTTTTTAAACGCATACTGAACAGCTCTATGCGTGCCCTTTTGTTTTCTGCAGGCGTAGGTATGGAAAATAAACTGCCTCTCAAAGACCGGCTCAAGCACATTCATTATTGCGTGGTGCACAATCCTGTCCTCAAAGCTTGCGGCAGTTATAGTCCGCTCCTTGGGGTCGTAGATTTTGAACTGGCGGTAGTTTCCAATTCTGTATGTTCCACTTTCAAGCTCCTTTTTTATTCTGCAAAGATTCTCATCAGCCTTTAAGTCAAAAATCAAAGCTGTATTTGAAAACCGCTTGCCTTTAACAGCCTTCAGGTAAGCCGCCCTAAGATTGTTAAAGTCTGTAATCCACTCAAATAAATTTCCAGCACGTTTCATAAAAAGAGGCCCTGCAGAGCGTTCGCGTCTATTCTTACCGCTACCAGCACAGCACGGCAAAAAACTGTTCGTAAACACTGCGTTTACAGGAATAAGCCGGTTCCGCAAAATTGACAAATCATGTTTATTGCGGAGCTGGAGGAAGAGCGGACAATGCGGAAGCCCTGGTTGTTGTTGGTGTTATAGGCGTTGTTCCAGTCCTTGTTGCCCACCTCGCAGTTGTTGGCGTTGTTGTTCCAGCTGCCTCCGCAGTTATAGCGTTTGTTGCTGTTGTTTGGGTTGGAATCCCAGCCGAAAACTTTTCCAGAGGCTTACTCCTAAATATTTAAAGCTCATTGTCATTGTCGTACTTGATACGACAATCTGTTTTTTTATTTGCAATAGATTATCAAACGAGTTTCTTTTAGAAACATCGCAGGGTCAAGCCCGATAATGACACTCGGCATTCGACCTCCTAGAATATATCCAGCTGATTTTTATTTTCAGCGGAATCTGCTTTTACGCTGTCAGCCGCCTACTTTTCTGAAGCTGACTCAGTCTGCCCAGCCGCCGCAGCAATGTTTTCCGCCTGTTCCGCTAAAAGCATTGCTGACTTTATTGTTTCTAGAAACTCTTCTCCGAACTGCTTGTATTTTTGCTCGCTCACTCCTTTTATCTTTATGAAGTCCTCTTTTTTCTTTGGCGGATTCTGCGCCATAAGCGCAAGCTGCTCGTTGCTCAAGATTCCGTAAAGGGGAATTTTTGTTCTTTCGCCGATTTCCTTGCGTTTTTTGCGGAGCAGGTCATACACTGCAAACTGACTGGGATTTAACACATCGCGCCAGTCAACTTTTGCGCTCATTGTGTAAGACTGCTTTGCGCCCTCATTGTCCGAATACTCCACAAGGAATACCCAGCCAGTGCCCCGCTCGCCGTCTATAAGCCTTTTTTCCACATTTATTATGCGGCGGGACTTAAGAAAGTTGTTAAGCTCCGCGTGGCTGGACGGCTCGCTGAAAGGACTTACAAAAAACGTCATGAACTGAGTCAATAAAGCCATAAATTCTCCTCCACATAGATTCCCCGGTCAAGCCGGGGAATGACATACAACATTACAAGGCTTGCTTATATGACATTCACACTCTTGCGAATTTGTCATTCCCGCACTCGATGCGGGAATCTGTTTTTTTTACAACAGCGCCTGCTCGCTACAGCTGCTCCGAGCCTGCTCCATTCGGCTTAACGCCTCATTACACTGGCTCTGCACCGCTACAGCTCGCCTATTACTTGCCTGTGGAGCGGACAATGCGGAAGCCCTGGCTGTTGTAGGTGCTACAGGCGTCGAGCCAGCCCCCGTTGTCCACCTCGCAGTAGTTGGCGCCGTAGTTCCAGCTGCCTCCGCAGAAATAGCGATCGTAGCTGCCGTATGGGTCGGAATCCCAGCACCATTCCCAAACATTGCCGCTCATGTCGTAAAGTCCGTAGCCGTTAGGCTTTTTCTGCGCTACAGGATGAGTCTTTCTATCGCTGTTTTCGACATACCAGCCCACTTCGTCCAGATTGTCGCTTCCGCTGTACTTGAATTCCTGTCCGCCTTTTGCTGCATATTGCCATTCCTCCAGTGTAGGCAGGCGGTAACCATTAGCCTCTTCGTCCCACTCTATTTTCTCAGAAATATCATTTCCTACGCCCCACCTATACACATTGGTTACTCCATTAATAGAATAGACAGGGTCAAGACCTTCCTTTTTGCTAAGCTCGTTGCAGAACGACACTGCATCAACCCAGCTCACTTTTTCTACAGGAAGATTCTTTTCTCCCTTGAATTCGCTTGGATTCTCGCCCATTACAGACTCGTAAAGCTCCTGTGTAACTTCTGTTGCAAGAATAGAAAAATTCTGCCCCGGAACAGCAATCATCAAACTGCTAGCCTTGTAGTTTTCCTTTCCAAGAACTTTCTGCACGTCAACCTTTTTCTGCCCACACGAAGTGGTCAGCGGAACTGTAAGCATCACAAGCGCGCACAAAAGCCTTGCAAAAGGCAGTCCGCTCTTACGGCCGCCTGCCAAACTAAAACATTTTTTCAAGCTCTTCATTTTCTTACTCCTTTTTAAAATGAAACTAAATCTATTAAAAACACCGCAGTGTTTTATGCCGTTTTCTTTTCATTCCCGTGCTTAACACGGGAATGAATAAGCTTACTCATCTGCATTGCGCACAACGCGGAAACCTAAAAACACAGCCTTAAGGCCAGTAGAACTGGAAGTCTCGTAGTCCACCGTGCAACGATTGGAATCAAAACTCCAGGCACCGCCACAGTAGCTGCGACCATAGGTGCCATTATAGCTAGAGCCTTCAGAATCCCAGCACCATTCGCATACGTTGCCGCTCATGTCGTACAAGCCGTAGCCATTTGCCTTTTTCTGTGCAACTGGATGTGTTTTGTCCCGAACTAAGCCATTCCAGGCAACTTCATCGATATTGTCACTGCCGCTGTACTTAAAAGCCTGTCCGCCATTTGCCGCATACTGCCATTCTTCAACTGTAGGCAGGCGGTAGCCGTTAGCATTTTTATTCCATTTTATTTTTTCTCCTGGGAAAGAGTCCCATTTATTAACCATATTCCACCATTTTTCTACATCAGTTTCACCCTCAAAAGAATACACAGGCTCAAGTCCTTCCTTCTCGCTCAGCTTGTTGCAAAAGCTAACAGCGTCATACCAGCTCACATTTTCCACAGGAAGATTTTTTTCGCCCTTGAAGTTGCTAGGGTTTACTCCCATAACAGACTCGTAAATCTCCTGGGTAACTTCTGTGTCCATTATGCAATAGCTTTCTCCAGGAATCTGAACCATATTTATTCCCCGCTCCTCGTCCTCTATGGCAATCTGCTCAACAGCCTTGCCAGAGGCACATGAAGCGCAAAGCGAAGCAACAAGCATCATGCTTCCGCATGCAAGCATTGCAAAAGACAGCCCGCTTTTGCGGCCGTCACCAAAACCAAAACATTTTTTTAAGCTTTTCATTTTTTTACTCCTTGTTAAAATGAAATTAAATTTATTAAAAACACCGCAGTGCTTTATGCCGTTTTTTTGTCATTATTCGCCTGCATTGCGCACAACGCGGAAGCCCAAGTTGGAGTAGGTGTAGTTGACATCGTTCCAGTAACCGTTGCTCACCTCGCAGCGGTCGCCCTTGTTGCGCCAGCTACCGCCACAGTCATAGCGGCTCCCATTGCCATCGGAATCCCAGCACCATTCATAAACGTTGCCGCTCATGTCGTACAGTCCGTAGCCGTTAGAAGCTTTCTGTGCTACTGGGTGTGTCTTGCCTTCACTGTTTTCGCTATACCAGCCCACTTCATCGATATTATCGCTGCCGCTGTACTTGAATTCCTGTCCGCCCTTTGCTGCGTACTGCCACTCTTCCACTGTTGGCAGGCGGTAGCCGTTTTCATTTTCATTTTGATTTATAGTTCCTATTATTTTATTTTCCGAATCATACACCCATTCTTTCGCCTCAGTTTTGTCATCAACAGCATAGACAGGAGTCAAACCGCATTTCTTACTTAATTCATTGCAGAACACAATAGCGTCATACCAGTTTACGTCTTCCACAGGAAGATTCTTTTCTCCCTTGAAATAGCTTGGGTTCTCTCCCATAACAGACTCATAAAGCTCCTGCGTAACTTCCGTTTTCAGGATAGAGTAAGTCTTCCCTGGAACAGGAATCATCAAATTGTCTATATTCAGCCTTGTTTCGCTAGGATTTGAATCATCCTTACCATCACTTGGTTTTATTTCACCGGAATTTTTTTTGTCAACATCCGCCCCCCCTCAAAGGTTGATTCAATAGTTGAATCTCCATTGTCGTCTCCTGAGTCAGAGCATGAAATCTGCAATGGAACAGCAAGAAGTATAATTCCGCAAATAATAGAACTAGCAAAAGGCAGTCCGCTTTTGCGGCCGCCAGCCCAAGTAAAAGATTTTTTTAAGCTTTTCATTTTTCTACTATGCTCCTATATTTTTTTATCAGCTTATAAAATTTGCCGGCGCAATTAAGTATTAGCACAACAAGAATTATGAAATTACATAAAACCACAGTATTTTCTAAATTTGAAAATACGGATTTTAGCAACGCCAAAAAGTCTGAATTACAAAAATTGATTACAAGGCTTATAAAAATCACAGCGACAGGTATAAAAACAGATAAAGAAAAATCAAAAATATGCAGCCGCAATTTAGACTTAAAGTCTTTTGTTTCTTTTTCATTACCTGCAATATCACTGTTTTTCTTAGAAATCAGTTCCTTAAAAGAAGAATCTTTATAGCCATAAAAAAATGTCAAAATACCTATAACGACCGAAAGCATTTCAATTGTCTTTGAATCCATTCTTAGTTCTCCTCTCCATTAAAGTACGCAACAACTTCTGCCGAAACTTTGTAGAAACTTGTTGAATCATTCAGCTTCTTTATTAAAGGAAAATCAGGCTTGTTAAGCCTTAGCTCTTCATTAATCTTTTTTACAAAATAAGTAGAATCAATATCCACATATAAACCATCTTCATCTTTTGATATTTTTTTTAACTTAGAATCTTGAAAATAAATTTTTATTGATTCATAAAGGCTTTTTTTCAATTCTTCTGAATAAGTTGAAAGAGTTGACTCCATAATTGTCTTTGCCTGTCTTTCCGTACAATGAAAAATAAGAGCAACATCATATTCTGACGGAATAATGCCGCCCAATATGTTTTTTATTATGCAGAAAAGTTTTATCTGCCTTACTTGTGAAATTGCAGAAACAGCAAATTTAGTGTCTGCAAGTATCGCCCAGTCTTCAAGTGCTGCATCCGCAACTTTTTTCTCAAATCCAGATATATCACTTTTGCCTTTCTCATTACAAAAATGACTATAAACTTTGTATAAGTCTTTATATTTTGTTTCCATAAAAATAATTTTCTCCATTTTTCATGTTGTTTATTTATTTTACGTTTAACACCGTGCAGAGTACGTCCTTTTTACTCATCTATATTGCGGACAATGCGGAAGCCAACGTCGCTGCTCCTGTAGACATCGTTCCGCTTACTATTCACTCCACAGCCACTGGTATGCTCATCATAGTCTCCATGGTACAAAATCTTAAAACCACCGCCACAATTACTACCTCCATCGCTCCATTCCCACACATTGCCACTCATGTCGTACAAGCCATAGCCGTTAGGCTTTTTCTGCGCAACTGGATGAGTTTTGTATTTACTATTATATTGCCACCATCCAACATCACTAAGATTATCGCTTCCGCTAAATTCATATTCCTGACCGCCCTTTGCCGCATACTGCCACTCTTCCAGCATAGGCAGGCGGTAGCCATTAGCATACTTATTACATTCAACTCCTTTTGAAATGCTATTACCTTTATGTGGAACATAGTCCCATTCAGACACATCAGTCTTATTTGAAACGGAATACACTGGAACAAGTCCATCCATCACACTCAACTTGTTGCAGAATACAACAGCGTCATACCAGCTCACACATTCCACAGGAAGATTCTTTTCACCATTGAATTCACTAGGATTCTCGCCCATCACAAATTCATAGAATTCTTGTGTAACCTCTGTTTTTAGTATGCTGTAGCTTTTTCCTGGAACAGCAACTAGTGCGCCATCAAGAAAAGTATTGTCCAAGTTTTCCTTCAATATCACGGCAATCTGCTTCTTTTCTCTTTCTGCTAAAAGGCTTTCTGATGTAACATTTTTGTACTGTTCCAAACTTTTCTCAAAGCTGTCTTCCGCAGATAGCACAGATGACAGCAACGAGGATATTACAGCGATAAAAATAAACTTCAATTTCATAATTACTGCTCTCCCTGTTGAATAATATGAATTCTCAAATCTCCCAACGGAGCAATAACCTCATTGTAAATTTTATCAACAAGAACATCGTACTCATTGGAAGTCGGTTTTTCTTTTGTTTCTGTATGTACAATATTTGTTAGCTGCAGTAAATTTTCACTTCTGTTAAAAACAAAATCAAAACGTAAATCAGTACCAGCCAAACCAAAGTAATAAAATTTTGCGTCATCTGAAATTACATGAGTTTCATCATCTTTCATTCCCAAAAAGCTCCAGCCATTTGGAAGGCTGTTTTTCATGTTGTCAACAAAACCTGCGACTGCAGAACCTTCAATTTTAATTTCTTTCATCTTTTTGCTCCTCGTATATTTATTTAATAAACTCCTAAAATAAATTTTCACTCTCCGTGTCCTGCCGCACATATCCAAGTGTCATTTCCGCACTTGATGCAGGAAATCCACACAAGATTATCCAGTCAAGCTGGATAATGACAAAACGATTTGTCATTCCCGCACTCGATGCGGGAATCTATCTTTTTTTACAGCACCCAACTCGCTGCAGTTGCTCCGAGCCTGCTCCATTCGGCTTAACGCCTCTTTACGCTGGCTCTGCACCGCCGCAGCTCGCCTTTTACTTGGCTGTAGAGCGGACAATGCGGAAGCCCATGAGGTCGTAGGTGCTATAGGCGTCGTCCCAGCCCTTGTCGCCCACCTCGCAGTAGTCGGCGTCGTTGAACCAGCTGCCGCCGCAGTAATAGCGTGAGTAGCTGTAGCTTGGGGAGGAATCCCAGCACCATTCCAAAACGTTGCCGTTCATGTCATACAAGCCGTAGCCGTTAGGCTTTTTCTGCGCCACAGGATGTATTTTTCCTCCGCTGTTTTCTCTATACCAGCCCACTTCGTCCAAGTTGTCGCTACCACTGTACTTGAATTCCTGTCCGCCCTTTGCCGCATACCGCCATTCTTCTACTGTAGGCAGGCGGTAGCCGTTAGCCTTTTCGTCCCACTTTATTTCCTTAGAAATACTATTTTCTTTATGCGGAACATAGCCCCACATAGACACGTTGGTTACTCCGTCAATTGAATAAACAGGCTTAAGACCTTCCTTTACACTCAGCCTGTTGCAGAACACAATAGCGTCATACCAGCTCACCCTTTCAACTGGAAGATTCTTTTCTCCCTTGAAGTTGCTAGGATTCTCGCCCATAACAGACTTATAAAGCTCCTGTGTAACTTCTGTTGCCATTATTGAATAATGCATATTTGGAACAGGAAGCATCAAATCATCTGCCTTTGCAATTCCTTTTTGCAAAACTGCTGGCACTTGTCTTATTTTCTCAAGCACAGCCTGTTTTTCTGCTTCTTTCTGAGCTATTTCCTTTTCTTCCGCAACAACGCCGTGCAGCCCGCGCATATCAAATCTTGGCTTTAGTGCAAGCCCTGCCTGCTTGTTAACAGTGTCTTTCTGCACAACTTTTCCTGTTAGGGCATTTATGGCGCGCACTTCGCCTATATTAAGAGTGTAGCAACTCGGCTTGCTCTCTGGAGCAGGCGCGGCTTTTATGTCAGCCTCAACAGTTATTACGGGCACTCCGCGCGCAAAAAGGGAGCTGTACAAGTCTGTGTTGTCAGCATACTCTGCAAGCTGCGCGTCTGTCGCGCTCGCAAGGTCTGGTGCTTTTTTTCCTGCAATGCTTTCATACTTCAATATAAATGTATCGCTAAGCAGCATAATTCCGTCAGCGTATACACAAAGCTCCACGTTCCAGCCGTATTTGTCGCCGTCATAATCGCCAAAGCTCACTGAAAGCGCATGGTCTGCGCTGCTTAATGTTCCGCTCTGCGCAATTTTCTTGTAGTCTGCGTTTATGTCATTTATAAGCGCGTTCTGCCTTGCCGCCGTTTTTTGAAAGACAGCGTCGCAGTCCGCATAGAATTTCTCAAGCAATGCTGTATGGTTCGCATTTACCTTGTTCACTCTTCTCTGTTTGGCGGCTTCTGTCGGCTGTCCGTCGTTCATTTCTACAGAAGTCCATTCCGCTTCCAGAATCTTAAGGGCCTGCTCCGCCTCGTCAAGCTTCATCTTGTCATGCAGCTCTATGCACTCGTTTTCCACGGACTGCCGGATTTCTGACAAAGCCTTTTTCTTTGCCTCAATATTTGCAATCAGGCGGATTCCTGTATCCGACTTTCGCCCTGCCGCCGCCTTTGCCACAGCCTCTTCAATCTTGGCTCTGCGCGCCTTGAGAGCATCGCTGCGCTTTTCATCCAGTTCTTCATCTGCGCTCCTGCGCTTGCCCTGCTCTTCAAGCAATGCCTTTTGTTTTTCCGCAGCATTGAGCTTTTGAGCGAACAGCTCCTTGTCGTTCTTTATTCTGATTCTGTCTGTAATGTCGTTTATTTTTCCGGAGCTGCCAATTTTTTCCATAGCGTTGCTGCTGTCATTAACCAGCCAGTTAAAATAGTCCGCCTTGTTTCCTGTGTTAAAAAGCTCATTGCCTTCATAGTCTTTGTTTAAAAGAATATTGCGCAGAAACTCTTCCACAGGAATATTTAGAGAATCAGCAATGGCAAGTGAGATTTTATCAGCCGCCCCTCCAGGAGCAAACAAGTCTTCGGCAGACGGATATTCATCAGAACTTACATTTGCGTTTACAGTGCCGTCGCTCCCTTTGAATTCCGCGTTTATAGAATATCCGCCGCCTGTCTTTTTAATTTTTGTGAACAGCGCGTATTCAGCTTTATCCTGCGCCTTGCCGTTTTTAAACATGGCCTCGACTTCTGTGTCAGTAATCAGGCTCATTCTAAGGCACTCTCGCAAATTGAGCCTAAGATTATCTCTTACACAGATTGGAATCCATTCAGCTTCTGTGCCAGGCAAATTTTCAGGCTCCAGATTTACAATCACAAACACCGCGTTTCTAAGGTCTGCTTTTCTTGCAGCCTCTGCCGCAGCTTCGGCTTCAAGCCTTTCTTTTTCTTCTTGCTGCCTTCTAAGCTCCGCAGCCTTTTCTTCCGCCCGCCTTCTTTCCGCCTCAAGTCGTTTTCTGTATTCAGCCGCAGTTTCAATTCCTGCAATTCTTGTAATTTTATAAGTTTTGGTTCTGATGTCTTTTACCTTGAACAAAACATTAAACCTGCTTTTTCTTGCATTTGACATCCTTATTTCTATGTCAATCATGTCTATGTCGCTTACGATATTGACCTTGCTTTTTGCAAAAAGCGGAATAGAAACTTCACCGTCGCTGTACACTTTCATCCGGCTAAGGTCAATCTCGCTCGCAAAGGACGCGTCTTCGTCCTTGTTCTTTTCCAGTGTCTTTACTAGCTTTCCTTCATCTACTGTTGTTTGAGCGAACGCCGGAACAAGCAGCAAAGCCGCAATCAAAACTGTAAGCAATCTTTTCATTTTCTTCTCCATTTCCTTTTATATTTAATTTTATTTTTCAACTGATATGGTTTGCAGAATTGAATTTAAAACAGCGCGACCCGGCGGACGCACATAAAACGTGCGCCCACCGGGTCGTATATTGTGAGTTTTTTCTATATGTAAATGCTTTTAGATTTTCTTCGCTATTAGAACTTGCGCATACTTCGCCTGCAGCAATAGAGCAATAGAGCAATAGAGCAATAGAGCAATAGAGCAATAGAGCAATAGAGCAATA